>JAAXWS010000003.1 GCA_013334865.1 Chlorobiaceae bacterium | reverse complement strand
GGCTCACATCCGTGATGAACAAACCGGTGAGGTGCACGTGATGCAGATGGATAACGGTGACTTTTCGAGCAGCATGCTTGGAAAACTCTTGGATTCCGAACTTTCGCACTAATGGCACAACTCAGGAAAAATATGCCGCAATGTATCGCGATATCGACGGCCAGGAAGATGCCGGTCGTGTCGGGCTTTTGCATTGATTACGGTCGCACCGGACCTTGCCTCCGTTCCGCGAAGTTCTCATTGTGAGATGCCCCCGGCGGAGCAGCTCACTCCGAGATGCCGTACTTCTTCAGCTTCCTGTAGAAGGTCGCCCGGCTGATGCCCAGGCTTTCGGCAGCTTTCGACGCGTTGCCGTTGGCATGCGAGAATGCTTTCCTGACAGCGGACTCTTCCAGTTCGTCCATGGTGACGGAGTTCTCCTTGTGGACCGACGTCGTGTCGATGGTGGCCGGCTTGACCTCCGCCGAACCCTGTTCCTGGATACGGCCTGCGTGACGGTTGCCCGGCAGTGAGGATTTCAACTGTTCGATCAGCTGCCCTCTCGAGGTGACGGCTGCACGCTGGACAGCATTCTTCAGCTCCCTGACGTTCCCTGGCCAGTGGTAGCTGCCCAGGTTGCTCAGGGCTTTTTCGCTGATCTGTATCTGCCCGAGGTTGTTGGCGCTGCAGAACTGCTCGAGGAAGTGCCTTGCCAGCATGCGGATGTCCTCGGTCCTCTCCCTGAGCGGCGGGATGGAGATCGGAAACTCTTCGAGGCGGTAGTAAAGGTCTTCGCGGAAGGTGTTGTTGCTGATGGCCCTGGCGAAGTCCTGGTTCGTCGCGGAGACTACCCGGAAATCAACGGCCCGTTCCGCCTTTTCGCCCACCCGCCTGATTTTCTTTTCCTGCAGCACCCTGAGCACCTTGGCCTGGATTTCGGAGTTCATGTCGCCGATTTCGTCGAGGAAGATGGTTCCCCCGTCCGCCTGCTCGAAAAATCCGACATGGTCGCTGTTGGCGCCGGTGAAAGCGCCTTTCTTGTGTCCGAACAGGATGCTGTCGGCCAGTTCGTTCGAAATGGCGGCGCAGTTGATCGAGACGAACGGCCCCGCCTTGCGGCGGCTGCCCTCGTGGATCGCCTGGGCGAAGAGCTCCTTGCCGGTGCCGCTTTCGCCCAGGAGCAGCACGTTCAGGTCGGTCTCCATGACCTGCATGGCCTGCTCAATCGCCCGCTTGAGCTCGTCGCTCCTGCCGATGATATACCGGAAGACCTCCTTGGTGAGCAACTCTTTCTTGAGTTCCCGGACCTCTTTCTTCAGGTCGAACTCCCTGATGGCGCCGCTGACTGCGATCCGCAGGCTTTCGCCGCTGAGCTTCTCTTTGGTGAGGTAGTTCGATGCGCCCATTTTGATGCAGCGCACGGCAATTTCGATTTCGTCTGATGCCGTGACCATGATCACAGGTGTCTTGAGTCCTTGCTCGGCAAGATGGCTCAGGACATCAAAGCCGTTCTTTTTCGGCATGTTGATATCAAGGAGCAGGATGTCGACCGGCTGTTCCCTGATGAGCCGGATGCAGTTCAGGCCGTCCTCGGCAAACAGGACGCTGTGTCCCATCTTTGACATCAGGTGCCCGAGCAGCTTGCGCGACGAAATGTCGTCGTCCGCGATCAGCACCAGCCTGGGGCTGTTCGCTTGTTCCGGTACTGCGATGGTCTCTTCTGGCTTCAATATGGTAAGTCTCGGATGTTTGGGTCTGAATCCGTTTCAGGCCGGCCGTCCCTTTCGGGATTGTCCCGCCGCAAGGGTATGGAGGTGGGCACCCTTGCGACGGAACTGGCTCGGCGTCGTTCGCTTATTTTACGGGTGGCTTGGCCGGCGGATTCACCGGTGCGGCCGGAGCCGGAGCCGGGGTTGCAGGCGCTGTCGCAGGAGCTGGAGCCGCCGCTGCGGTCGTGTCCTTCGTGTGGACCATGTGGATCTCCTGGACATGCTTTTTCCTGTCATCGCAACCGGGCAGGAGTCCCTGCGGCATGGCCGAAGAGAAGACGTTGCCCACCAGCTGGCTCAAGCCGGAGCTGACGTTTTCGAACAGGTCCTTGACCTGGCCGGACTTGACCGTTTCGTTGAGGTTCGAGAGCAGGCCTTCCCAGAACTTGCCGAGCTCCTGCACCGATTGCTGTACCGGTTCGGACTTCAGGGTCGCCGTCACGCCTTCGATGAGCTGGCCGGTGGCGTTGTTGACGTTTTGCAGCATCTCCTTGACCTGATCGGAGTTGATGGTCGTGGTGACGCCTTCGATGAGCTGGCCGGTGGCGTTGTTGACGTTCTGCAGCATCTCCTTGACCTGGTCGGAGTTGATGGTCGTGGTGACACCTTCGATGAGCTGGCCGGTGGCCGAGCTGACGGTGCTGATGACGCCCTGCACCGATTCGACGGCCGAATCGATGAGGATGCCGACGTTGCCGATAATGTGTGCCATGTCGCCGTTGCCTGCGTTGGAGGCCTGTTCGGCGGGTGCCGGTTTCGGAGCAGCTGCGGGCTTGTTGAGTTCTTCTGCCATGATATGATGAGGTTTGACGCGTATTTCTTAGCCGATTGACCGCTGGAGGAGAGTGCTCGCAGCAGGGGAGATTAATTATAAATATAAAAAATAATACGATGCATCGCTAACAATCAGGAGCGGCGCCTACGGCAGGCATCTGGAAAAATTGCGGTCAGGAGACGGCGTTCCTGTAGAAGCTCCTGATCTCCTCCTGGTCGAACCCCAGGGCGTACATTAGGTGGATCATGCCGAAGACGGCCTGCAGCTGGATCATGCCGTTTTCCCGGTATTTCCGGGCGGAGGTGGTGACCGCGCGGTCGAGGATGCGGAGCGGAACGCGGTGCTCGATGCGTTCGATGATCTCGATGTCCTCCATGACCTGCATGGAGGCGTCGAATCCGCCGATCTCCTTGAAGAGCTGCCTGGTTATGAAGAGCGACTGGTCTCCGCCCCTGCAGACGGTCAGGGGAAACTGCGTGAACCAGCCGTAGAGCTGCATGATCCAGTGCGGGTCGTCGAACTCCATCCTGAAGCAGCCTGCGGGGTGCCCGGCCCGGACCGCGTCGAGGATGTCGTCACAGAATGTCGGCGGGGGGATGGTGTCGGCGTGCAGGAAGTAGAGGATGCGACCGGATGCGTGCTCCGCCCCCGTATTCATCTGGATTCCCCGCCCCTTTTCGCTACGGCAGACGATGGCGGGGAAGCCGGAAGCGATCCCTGCCGTCCGGTCGTCGCCCGACACGCTCACCACTATCTCGACATCGTTACGCCCGGCAGTCGCCGCACAGATCGCCTCGAGCGTCCTGCCGATGACTGCCTCCTCGTTCCAGGCAGGGATGACGATGCTCAGCTCGGTTCCCACAGGGTGCTCTCCATGAGGTCGTCGATGGTGTCGATGTCGGACAGGGCCGGCAGGATGGCGCACTCCGCCCTCTGTTTGCTGAGGATGGAAAGCGATTCATGGAGAACTTCCGGGGTGCTCCACTTCCGGCCGAGGAAGAGTTCGGGGATCGGGCGGTTCAGGCCGATCAGATAGAACCCGCCGTCCCGGGCGGGCCCGATCACCGCGTCGTCCCCCTCGAGGGCCTCGAAGGCGCAGTCCAGCAGGAAGACGCTAAGCCCGGGACAGTCGGTGCCGACGAGCACAACCCGGCGGTATCCGAGCCGGAACCCTTCGAGGAATGCCCGGTGCATCCGCTCGCCGAGGTCGGTCCCATCCTGGAGGTGTGCCCCGGTTGCGTCGTCGAGGAAAATGTCCTCCTCGGGAATGTAGTCGGAGTAGAAGACGGCCCTCGTGCAGTCGGCGGCAGAGGTGGCCCGCTCGGTGATTGCCCGGAGCTCCTCGTATACCCTGAGGGCTTCGGCTGCGCCGATCGACGTCGCCAGCCGCGTTTTGACCAGGCCGGCTACGGGGTTTTTCGAAAAGACGATCAGCAGGCGTTCGTCCCTGTTCATACGAGGCTTCCCTGGCAGCTGGATCCTGTCCCGGCCGTGCAGCCGTAGCAGTGCTGGCCGACGGCGATCCTCCGGCCGAGCAGCTTTTCCCGGTCGAACTTCCCGATATGCCGCCCTGCCGCGGGGTCCATGGGCATATCGAGCATCTGGTTGAAATCGCAGTCGTAGAGGCGGCCGTCCCAGCGGACCGAGATCGTGTTCAGGCACATGAGCGCCCCTGCTGCGGCCGGGTTGAATTTCCCGGCGAGCAGCTCCATGTAGGAGCAGTAGGCCCCCGATTCGAGCAGGCTCAGCAGGAAGCGGCTGACCGGCATGTTGGTGAGCGTGAAGAGCCTGGTGAAGGAGATGCCGAACTGTTGGTGGAGCTCTTTCCGGTATGCCTGCTCGAGTTCGTGCTGGCATCCGGGCAGCGACGGTCCTCCCGGATTGTAGACCAGGTTGAGCTCGAGCGGGCTTCCTTCGATTCCGTAGCCGATGCCGTTGAGCATCTTCAGCGCCTCGACCGAGCGGTCGAACACCCCGTTCCCCCGCTGCCGGTCGACGTTCTCCCTGGTGTAGCAGGGGAGCGAGGCGATCAGGTTCACCCGCCGCTCCTTCAGGAAGAGCGGGATGTCGCTGTACGTTCGATTCCCGGCCAGCAGCGTCAGGTTGCTCCTGACCAGGATCTCCAGATCGGGTCGGGCCGACCTGGCCTCGTCGATGAACCACCGGAAATCCGGGTTCATCTCCGGAGCCCCTCCCGTGATGTCCAGCGTCCTGACCGGATTTGATTCAAGGAGCTCGATGCATTGCCCCATGGTCTCTCGGGACATGACCTCCGTCCGGTCTGGCCGGGCGTCTACATGGCAGTGGGTGCAGCGGAGGTTGCAACGGTAGCCGGTGTTCACCTGCAGGATGTCGATCCCCGTCGGGCGGAGCGCCCCGATGCCGTGGCTGGCCAGGGCTGATTCGAACGGCGGGACCCCGCAGTCGGGCGTCGGGTTCGAAGTCTCCGGCCTTCCGGCTGCTGCCGTTCCTCGTGGTTCGCTGCTCATGGACGTCTCCGATTCGGTTATGAGCGCTTACCCGCCCAGTTTCGCGTGCAGCTTTTCGGCCACCTGCCTGCCGCTCAGCGCAGCCCCTTCCATGGAGGCGAGGTAGTGCTGGTCGGTATAGTCGCCGGCCAGGAAGAAGTTCCTGACGGGGCTGACCTGGTCCGGCCGGAACTTGTCCACGTCGGGCACCGCCTTGTAGACCGATTGCGGAATCTTGACCAGCGTCGATTTCAGCAGCCTGGCATCCCTCGATTTCGGGAAACGGTCGTGGATGTCCTTCATGACCATCTCGATGATCAGCTCGTTCGGAAGCTCCATCAGCTGGTGGGCCGGCGCGAGAACCAGACTCATGACGCTGCCGCCGTTGGCAGATCCCATGCCCGCCTGGAAATCCTCGGGGCAGGTGATCGAGACGTCCGCGAAGGTGGCGAAGGTGGTCCCCTGCGAGAACATCAGGTTGTCCGTGTCGGTGATCTTCCGGTCGAACCAGAGCTGGCAGTTTGCCACCGGGCTGCCGACGAACTCGTGCAGGTTCCGGAAATATTCATGGCGGAGCCACCGGTTCGGTATCACCTTCCTGGCGTTGTGCACCGGCAGGGCGGAGATGTAGGCATCGGCCTCGATCCGGTGGCCGTCCCTGAGTACGGCGCACTTGACGGTTTCGTCCTCGTTCAGCTCGAAGCGGGCGAGCGGGGCGTCGATGAAAATCCGGCCACCTTTGCTCTGGATGTACTGGCGCATCGGCTCGATCATCGAATCGCCCGGGTTCTTGCGGAAGAAGCCGAACTTGGTGGCTTCGTAATCGGTGCCGAAGTACTTGAAGATGGTGATCATCGGTCGGGCGCTGATCACGTTCGGCTCGATGAAGTTCATGGCGAGGGCGATGGCGCGCCACAGTTTCTGCAGCGAGTTTTCGGAGGCTCCGTGCAGGCGGTGCCACTCGGCGTAGGTCATATGGTCCTGGCTCCGGAAATACTCCTCGTTTCCGGCAAGCGCAGGGAAGAGGCCCTTGATGAGCGAAATCTTGTCCCACATGCTCAGGAAGTCCGCCTGGAGTCCGCCGACCACCTCGGCCCAGGGGCTTGGCAGGTTGGCTTTCCGGAAGAATGACTGCCTGCCGTCCGGTTCGGCGTAGATCAGGGCATGGTCTTTCCACAGATAGTTGTCCTCCGCCCCGATCTTCCGGAGGTACTCCTGGAGCTGCGCGTAGCCGCCGAACACGATATGCAGGCCGGACTCGACCGAATCGCCCTCGCTGTCCTTCCAGACGGAGACCTTGCCGCCCAGCACCTTGCGTTTTTCATAAAGCTCTACGGTATGGCCGCGGTCGACGAGTTCGATGGCAGCGCTGAGGCCGGCTACTCCGGCTCCGAATATGGCTACTTTCAACGTTGGTTGGGTTGGGAATTATGGATGATATCAAATAATGAAAATATACGTATTCAAGCCGCAGGGGAAAAGCTGCGGTCGATTTCCGGAGGCTCTTCCCGAATGCTATGAAAACGTCGCAACAGCTGGCGGGAGGGGGTGGGATCGGGGTTACTCGTCGAGCTTCTTCAGCATCTTCCCGATTTCGTCGACGACGCGGAATCCAAGGTTGACCGACTCCTTGACGACGAACCTGAGGTCATGGAAGACAGGCGGTTCCTGCTGGGCCTGATTCCGCTCGTCCTTTCGGCTTTCGGCCTGGCTGTCATCGTTTTCGGCTGAAAATTTCTTGCAGTACTCCTTCATGTCGTTCCGGTTTGATGGGGGCGGCTTTCCCGTCGGCCTCTCCTGCCGGTCTTGCCGATGAGAAACCTGTTGAGGGACACATATTATTAAGTTACATTCTTGATTGCAAATAACAACTCCCTGTGCCTGGTTTTCGTTCCGCTGTCGCGATCTAGTCCTAATTTTTTTAGGAAAAAACTCGAAATCATCCTCTTTTATTAAGAAATCGCCTTGCTTATTTCTTAGATTTCATTAATTTCTTACAAAACTGAAGATTCTGTTATGTCAGGACACCTCGATCTCATCGACCTCAAGATCATCGAGTCACTCGGTGGCAACGGGCGCATTCGCCTGAGCGAACTGGCGGAAGTGGTCGGACTGTCGATCCCTTCGGTCAGCGAACGGCTGGACAAGCTTCAGAAGAACGCCATCATCAAGGGGTTCACCATGGAGGTTGATGAACGCAGGCTCGGGTTCGACATCCAGGCGTTCGTCCGTGTGAGGGTCGACTCGTCGAGGCACTACAAATCCTTCATGGAGCATGTGATGAAGGAGGAGGAGATCATGGAGTGCTACTCCGTGACCGGCGAGGGTTCCCATATCCTCAAGGTCATGACGCACAACACGGCCTCGCTCGAAAGGTTCCTGTCGCGCATCCAGAGCTGGCCGGGGGTGCTCGGCACCAACACCAGCTTTGTGCTGTCGCAGCTGAAGAAGAATAACAGGATCAGCGCCGAGATCGTCCGTGGCAACCTCCAGGACCGGCAGGTGCTCATCACCTTCGACGAGAAGAAATCAAGAAAGTAAGACAACCGGTTTTCCGAAAAAACGTTACATCATTGCAAACCAGTAAAAGGAGGATCTCTTGAGCAACGAGAGCAAATCTAAAGTGGCGTCAAGCTATTATGGCGCATACACGTTCGGCACTGACATCATGCGCGAAAAGCTTCCCAAGGAGGTCTTCAAGGCCCTGCAGGATACCATCAAGGCAGGCAAGAAGCTTCCCCAGGATATCGCAGGTGTCGTTGCCCACGGCATGAAGGAGTGGGCGATGGAGCATGGTGCGACCCACTACACCCACTGGTTCCAGCCGATGACCGGCACGACCGCCGAGAAACATGACGCGTTCCTTTCGATCGAGCGGGACGGCCTTGCCATCGAGCGCTTCTCCGGCGAGCAGCTGATCCAGGGCGAGCCCGACGCGTCGAGCTTCCCGTCCGGCGGCATGCGCACCACCTTCGAGGCCCGCGGCTATACCGCATGGGACCCGACCAGCCCGGCATTCCTCATGAAGGGCGGCAAAGGCCTGACCCTCTGCATCCCGACCGTCTTCATCTCCTACCATGGCGAGGCGCTCGACGAGAAGACCCCGCTGCTCCGCTCCATGGACGCCGTCAGCAAGGCCGCCATCAGGCTGCTCGACACGATCGGCATCAAGGGTGTGCAGCGCGTCATCACTAACGCCGGCGTGGAGCAGGAGTACTTCCTGATCGACAAGAAGTTCTATTCGCAGCGCCCTGACCTGGTCATGACCGGCCGCACCCTGCTCGGCGCCCTGCCGCCGAAGGGCCAGCAGCTCGAAGACCACTACTTCGGCTCCATCCCGGACCGCGTGATCGAATTCATGCAGGATGCCGAAGAGGAGCTCTACCTGCTCGGCATCCCGGCCAAGACGCGCCACAACGAGGTCGCCCCGCACCAGTTCGAGATCGCCCCGACCTTCGAGCAGGCCAACATCGCTTCCGACCATAACCTGCTCATCATGGAGGTGCTTCGCAAGGTGGCCGACAAGCACGGCTTCGCCCTGCTCCTGTTCGAAAAGCCCTTCGCCGGTATCAACGGTTCGGGCAAGCACAACAACTGGTCCATCGGCATCGACGGCGGCATGAACCTCCTCGATCCGGGCGAAACCCCCGAGTCGAACATCAGCTTCCTGGTCTTCCTGGTTAGCGTGCTCAAGGGCCTGCACAAGCGTGCAGCCGTGCTCCGCGCTTCGGTCGCCAGCATCGGCAACGACCATCGCCTCGGTGCCAACGAGGCCCCGCCGGCCGTCATGACCGCATTCCTCGGCGCGCAGCTCGAGGGTGTCCTCGACGCCATCGAGAGCGGCAAGGTCGACCTGAAGAGCGTGAAGCAGATCATCGACCTCGGCCTCAGCCACCTGCCGGTACTCAACAAGGACTACACCGACCGCAACCGCACCTCGCCGTTCGCCTTTACCGGCAACAAGTTCGAGTTCCGTGCCGTCGGCTCCAGCCAGCCGGTCTCCGTGCCGAACATGGTGCTCAACACCATCATGGCCGAAGGGCTCGATGCCACGACTGATGCCATCAACGCCAAGATCGCTGCCGGCAAGTCGAAGGACGACGCCATCCTGGAGGCCATCCGCGAGGGCATCACCGCCACCAGGGATGTCCGCTACCCTGGCGACAACTACAGCGAGGACCTGCAGAAGGCTGCCGCCGATCGTGGCCTGCCGAACCTGAAGAATACCCCGGAATCGGTGCGCGCCTGGATCGCGAAGGATACCGTCGACATGTTCGTCAAGTACGGCGTGCTGACCGCAGAGGAGATCGACTCCCGCTACAATGTCCGCCTCGAGCGCTATGTCAAGGGCATCGACATTGAAGCCAAGACCCTGCTCCTGATGATCAAGACCATGGTCATCCCGGACGTCTCCGAGTACCAGGGCGATATCGGCAGTTCCTTCAACAACCTCATCGCCGCATCCGAAGTGATCGGCGTCTCCGAGGCTGCTCTGAAGAGCCAGGGTTCCCATCTGAAGAGCCTGGCCGAGGACCTTTCCAAGCTCATGGATCTCACCGGCATCCTCGAAGAGACCGTCGAGGAGATGGAGGAGCTCGAGAGCGAGCTCGAGAAGGCGGACTTCTGCGCAGCGAGGATACTTCCCTGCATGCTCGCCGTCCGCGAGGTTGCCGACAAGCTGGAGTTCCAGGTCGACCGCAGCCGCTGGCAGCTTCCGACCTACTCGGAAATGCTCTTCGAGCACTGATTCTCGTAGCGTAGGCACAAAAACAAAGAGCCCCGGCATGCCGGGGCTCTTTGTTTTTCTCGACACCCTGTGATTCAACAGGACTGGGGTCAGGTCTTGTATTTTAGCGTTTTGGATTAAATGCTAAAATACAAGACCTGACCCCAGCGTTATTCCCCGATGATCTTCACCAGCACGCGCTTGCGGCGTCGGCCGTCGAACTCGCCGTAGAAGAGCTGCTCCCATGGGCCGAGGTGAAGCCTGCCCGCCGTCACGGCCACCACCACCTCCCGTCCCATCACCTGGCGCTTGTGGTGGGCGTCGCCGTTGTCCTCGCCGGTGCGGTTGTGGCGGTAGCGCGACGGGTCGTGCGGGGCGAGTCCCTCGAGCCACTCCTTGTAGTCGGCGTGGAGCCCCGGTTCGTCATCGTTGATGAAGACCGAGGCCGTGATGTGCATGGCGTTCACGAGGCAGAGCCCCTCCCTGATGCCGCTTTCGCGCAGGGCAGCTTCAACGTCTCCGGTGATGTTCACGAAGTCCATCCTCGTCGGGACCTCCATCCAGAGTTCCTTGTGGTATGATTTCATTGGTTGTCGGCGTTGTGATGATTGTGTTTCAAAGAGAGTCCGAAAAGCTGTATTTTTGGGTCGTTCAAATTAACAAGAAACTCCCCGGGATTGCACCCATGTCCGAACTTTTCCCGTATCCGATGCCGTTTCCTGGCTGGTGGCTCGATTACTACTACTACGTCACCTGGACGCTGGCCATGCTGTTCCTGGCTGCCGGCTGGGCCGTGTTCTACCGCTACGGCAAGTTTTCCTACGGCGTCGATTTCGGCTGCCTCTGGAAGACCTCGCTTCTCGTGGTGATGACCACCATTGCCCTGGGTGTGCCCCAGTATTACAACACGAAGTTCAGTGCCGAGCACGGCAACGACGGCGACGCCGTGCAGCTTGCCGGCGACCGGATCGAATACCGGTTCCGCAGCGGCGCCAAAAAGCAGTTCCTCTACAAGGACATCGTTTCGATCTACCAGGAGCAGGTGACCTACAATCCGCCCCCGAAGGTCTTCATCGTGGCGATGAACGCCGGGCTGCGCGACTCGCTCTTCGTCACCGAAGGAGAGCACGGGCTTCCCGGGTCCGGCAAGCTGCTGACAGATCTTGCGGTAAAGACCGGCCTGACGGTCAAGCGTCCCTGAACCGGCTCTTTTTCGAGCAGACCAATGGAACTCCGACAGGGTGATGCGCCGAGGCTGGTGGTTGTCGTCGGCAACACGACCACCACGATGGCCGTTTTCCCGGACGGTCCGGACCCGCTGACCGAGCGGCTGCCTACCAGCGTCCTCGCAGATCCTGCATCCGTGACCGACGTGCTCGGAAAGCTCTCCCGCGCCCATGGCCCATTCCGCGATGCAGCCATCTGCAGCGTCGTCCCCGATGTCGCCGCCCGCTGCGCCGAAGCGCTCGGTTCAGGGCTATCAGTGCCGGTGCTCTCCATCGGTTCCGGTCTCCGGTTGCCCTTCACCCTTCGCTACGAGAACAGCCACGCCTTCGGTGCCGACCGTATCGCACTCTGTGCCTGGAGCGCACGCCTCTTCCCGGCCCGGGCGCATATCGCTGTCGACATCGGAACGGCCATCACCTTCGATGTACTCGATTCGAAAGGGGAGTATGTCGGGGGTCTGATCATGCCCGGCCTCGACGTGATGTCGGGTGCGCTCAATGCGAGGACCGCCCAGCTTCCGCTGGTGAGCATCGACCGGCGGACGGGCCTGCTCGGCCGCTCGACCGTCGAGTGCATACGGAGCGGAATCTTCTGGGGAGCGGTCAAGCAGGTCGAGGGGCTGATCGGGGAGATCAGCATCTATCTTCGCGAGGAGCTCGGGGAAACGACGGTGAGCGTCATCGCCACCGGCGGGAACAGCCGCCTCATCGCCCCGGAGATCGAAGGCATCGACGTGGTGGACGAGCATGCCGTGGTCCGCGGAAGCAGGCTGCTGCTGGAGATGAACCGGCCGGGATGAATTCTCAAGAGGGGGGCATTCTTCCTCCCCGGGTTGAAACCCGGGGCAACACAAGAGAACGCAGGATTTAATGTCCGCCGGGCTAAAGCCCGCCTGAGTATGGGATCTCCCTGGTCGAATTATTTTCTGTTACTGAACCACGCCCTGGCGTCGTCGATGGCGCCGGTCACTTCGGCATTCTTCACATCCTCGCCGTGCAGGAACGCGTGCCCGATCCGGTCGAGCAGCACGAAGCGGAGCTTCCTGTCGATCTTCTTCTTGTCGGAGAACATGCTCTCGAAGATCGCATCGCTCCCGTGGGCGAGGAACCTGCGGTCGACCACCCCCCCCGGGAAGCGGAACCGCCGCATCAGGCCGAGCCCTTCGGCCAGTTCCGGTTCCGGCAGGAATCCGAGCCTTTTCGAAAGGAAGAGCGCGCAGACCATGCCGATCGTCACCGCCTCGCCGTGCCGCAGGTTGCGGTATTCCGCAAGTTTTTCGAGGCCGTGGGCGAAGGTGTGCCCGAAGTTGAGCGTGGCCCTCAGTCCGGTGGTCTCCCTGAAGTCCTTTTCAACCACCTCCGCCTTGGTGAAGGCGCTCCGGCTGACCGCCTCGGTCAGGTAGGGCTCCCTCAGGCCGACGACCTCGTCGAAGTGCTCGTTGAGGAAATCGAAGAAGCTCCGGTCGGAGATGAAGCCGTACTTGACCACTTCGGCCATGCCGCCGTAGATCTCCCTCGAGGGCAGCGACCTCAGGAACGATGGATCGATCAGCACCAGCTCCGGCAGGTGGAAGAAGCCGATGAGGTTCTTGCCGAGGGGGTGGTTGATGGCCACCTTGCCGCCGATGGAGCTGTCGGTCATGGCGAGCAGGGTGGTCGGAAGCTGCACGACCGGGATGCCGCGGTAGTAGCTCGCGGCGATGTAGCCGCCGAGGTCGCCCACGACGCCGCCGCCGACGCAGAGCAGGTTCCAGCTCCGGTCGACGTCCGCTTCGATCATCGCTCCGTAGAGCTTCCAGGCCGACGGGAGGCTCTTGGAGGTTTCTCGGGCGGGCACGACCAGCTCCCTGGTCTGGAAGCCCTGCCGTTGCAGCGACTCGAGGATCCTGTCGCCGAAAAGCCTGCGGGTGTTCCCGTCGAAGAGGAGCACGCATTTCCTGGCAAGGCCGTGGGCCGCGTAAAGCTCGCCGATCGCATCGATCACCGGCGTTCTGACGACGATATGGCTTGACGGGGTCTCCATGCTCACTTCTCCTTGTTGATGTTCCTTTCGGCTTTCCGTATATGCCGCTCGATCTTCCTGGTCAGCTCCTCGACCGATGAGCCGATCTTCTTCGAGTCGGTCACGACGACGAGGTCCGCCTTGAGGTACCTCGGCTCCCGCTTCTCGAGCATTGCGGTGATGCGTGCCAGGATCTCCTCCTTCGTCAGCCGCCGGCCGTTCTCGGCCTTGAGGAGCGGCCGGTCGGTCTTGTGCTGCAGCCGCATGGCCAGGATCTCGGGGCTCGACTTCAGGTAGACCAGGGTTCCGTGGGATCTGATGAAGCCGAGGCATTTGTCGTTTTCAAGCACCCCGCCGCCGAGGGAGACCACAAGCTCACCACGCGAAGCCAGGGCTTCGAGGCTCTGCAGCTCCTTCGCCCTGAACCCGGTTTCGCCCTCCTCCGCGAATATCCTGTTGATGCTCTTGCCGGCCGACTGTTCGATCGCCTTGTCGAGGTCCACGAACTCGAAGCCGAGAGAGTTGGCCAGGAGCGGGCCGATGGTCGATTTGCCGGATCCGCTGAAGCCGGTAAGGAATATGAGGGAATGGTGTTTCATCATGCCGGGCGCCTGCAATGGGCTCGTTACGGTTTGCGGCAAATATACGAAAAAAAGGGGCGATGACAGGCGCGCCGGTTGTTTCTGGTTTCGAAAGATGATAGTTTTGTGCCGAGATTCGCAACTCATCGAAAGAACGTACATGAAGAGCCTTTTCATCATCAAGGCCGGGAGCACGCACGCCTGCACCGCCGGGCGCCTGGGCGATTTCGAACAGTGGATCATCGACGGACTCGGGGGGTTGCGATGCCCGGTCAGGGTGGCCGATGCGGTTCATGGCGAGCACCTGCCCGATCCGGGAGAGTGCGCCGGAGCGGTGGTCACCGGTTCCCACGCCATGGTCACCGACGAGCTGCCCTGGAGCCTTGCCATCGAACGCTGGATCGCCGGCCTGCTCGAAGCCTGCGTCCCGTTCCTCGGAATCTGCTACGGGCACCAGCTCCTGGGGCGGGCCGCAGGCGGTGAGGTCGGTTACCATCCGCTCGGCCGCGAAGTCGGCACCGTCGAGGTCGACCTGACGCCGGAGGCCCGGGAGGATCGGCTGTTCGGGGGCGTCCCGGGACACTTCTTCGCTCATGCGACGCATGCCCAGAGCGTGCTCCGCCTCCCTCCGGGGGCCGTGCGGCTCGCCGGAAACCCGTACGAACCGAACCATGCCTTCAGGGTCGGCCCGTGCGCGTGGGGCGTGCAGTTCCATCCGGAGTACACCAGGGAGGTCATGGCCGAGTACGTGATGGAGGATTTCCGGAGGCTGCAGGCGGAGGGGAGGGACGTCGAGGCCCTTCTTGCGGGGATCGGGGAGACGCCGGGCGCGGCCAGGGTCCTTACGAATTTTGCCAGTCTTGCATGCCGGGCGACCTGAGCCTCGAGGCGAGGCTGGTCAGGCGCCGTTTCGAGCGGCAGTTCTCGACGGCCATGGCGAGGGCTTTCGGTTCGGCCACGATCACGACGAGCTTCTTGCCGCGAGTGACGGCAGTATAGACAAGGTTCCGTTCGAGCAGCGTGAAGTGCTGCATGGCCAGCGGGATCACCACGGCCGGGTACTCCGATCCCTGGCTCTTGTGGATGCTCGTGGCGTAGGCGAGCGACACCTCGTCGAGCTCACCGAAGGCATACTCCACCCGGTGCCGGTCGTAGAGGACCGTCATCACACCCTCTTCGCCGTTCACGCTTTCGACCCTGCCGATGTCGCCGTTGAACACCTCCTTGTCGTAATTGTTGACCATCTGGATCACCTTGTCACCCGGAGCGAAGAGGCTGCCGAAGCGCTCCACCTTCGGCCCGGCGCCTCCGTTCAGCGCCTCCTGCAGCGAGGCGTTCAGCGATCTGGTTCCGATGCCGCCGCGGTTCATGGGAGTCAGCACCTGGATGTCGCGGACCGGGTCGAGCCTGAAGCGTTTCGGGATTCGCTCCGTCACGAGCTGCATCAGCTTGGCGTGGAGGTCGTCGGGAGAGGATGCCGGCACGAGGTAGAAGTCCGACAGGGCCTCGCCTTCAGCCACGAGCGGCATCTGTCCCCGGTTGATCCGGTGGGCATTCACGATGATCATCGATTCGGCGGCCTGACGGAAGATCTCGGTCAGCCGGGCGGTTGGGAGTGCTTCGGAGGAGATCATGTCGGAGAGGACCGCCCCCGGCCCCACGGAGGGTAGCTGGTCCACGTCGCCGACGAAGACGATGGCCGCCCTGTCGGGCACGGCGGCGACCAGCTTCTGCATCAGCACCACATCCACCATCGAGGTCTCATCGACCACCACGAATGAGGCCTCCAGCGGGTTGCCACGCCCCCGACGGAAATCGAAGGCCTTCGGGTCGAACTCGAGCAGGCGGTGGATGGTTTTCGCCTCGATGCCGGTCGATTCGGAGAGGCGCTTCGAGGCGCGTCCGGTCGGGGCGCAGAGGGCGACCGGCACCTTCTCGCGGCGAAGCACCGAAAGGATCGCCCTGAGGATGGTGGTCTTGCCGACGCCGGGGCCGCCGGTGACGATCGAGACCTTGCTCGACAGCACCATCGTGACGGCGCTCCGCTGCGAAGGGGAGAGCTCGAGCCCGGTCTCCTTTTCGATCCATGGCAGGAAATCGTGCGGGTCAAGGGGTTTCCACGGGAGGGTTCCCTGCCGGAGCCTCCTGAGCCCGAGGGCGAGGCTCTTCTCCGCCTGGTGGAGCTGGGCGAGGAAGATGCAGGTTTCGCCCTCGAGCTCTTCGGACACGACGGTGCCCCGCTGCTTCTCGGTCTCGAGGGCCGCTTCTACGATCGGGCGGTCGATGCCGAGCAGGGATGATGCCTCGACGGCCAGCGTCTCTTCGGGGACCGCGCAGTGCCCTTCGAGCGACAGGTTCCGCAACACATGCCGGATGCCGGCCTCGGCCCTGATGAGCGAGTTCTTTTCGATGCCGAGGCTTTCGGCGATGGTGTCGGCCGTCTGGAAACCGATGCTGTCGATGTCGAGGGAGAGGCGGTAGGGGTTCTCGGTCACCATCGCGATGGCCGCATCGCCGTAGAGGCGGTAGATCCGCCATGCGCGGGCCGTGCCGACACCGTGGGACTGCAGGAACACCATGATGTCCCGGACCGCCTTCTGCTCCGACCACGAGGCGGTGATCATCGCGACCCGCTTCTCCCCGATGCCGGGAACTTCGAGCAGTCGCTCCGGCTGGAGTTCGATCACCTCGAAGACCGAATCGCCGAACGCCTTGACCATCTTCTTCGCGAAGTACGGGCCGAGCCCCTTGACCAGGCCGGAGCCGAGGTAGCGTTCGATGCCGTCGAGGGTTGTCGGGGCGACCGGAGTGATGCTCTTGGCCTTGAACTGCATGCCGTGGGTGCGGTCGTTCTTCCAGTTCCCGAGGCACTCCATGAACTCGCCGGGAGCCGGGGCGGCCGCCGTGCCGACCACGGTCACCAGCTCCCGCTTGCCCCGCACATTCAGGCGGAGCACCGAGAATCCGGTCTCCGCGCTGTGGAAGGTCACCCGTTCCACGGAGCCGGAGAGGCGTTCGATATGGGGTTCGGAGGGCGTTTGCATCGGTTGCGGTGGATGTGGTGGACGAAGTGGACTTCGTGGATGAACCGTGCGGGAACCGCGTGCCCCGCTACTTGATCATGGAACGCAACACATCAGGGCGTTTCTGCGCCGATTTTCTGCAGGGATTTCAGCTCACGGTCGCATTCGGCGTCGGCAAGGCGCCTTTTGCCGAGCGATATCTCGGTCGATCCGGCGTTCGAATCGATCTTCGAGAGGCGGACGATCTCTTCGTTGAGCTGCATGAATTCGCCGAGCACGGTCGCCGCACCGTTCAGGAAGGTGCCGCTTTTTTTGCCGGCTGCGGCCTCCATTGTCTTCATTGATGCCTCGGCCCGCTTCCTCGATTCGTTCATCGAGCTTTCGATGGCGCGCTTGTCGGCCGGCGACGGGGCATGGATATGGCGCATCTGGAGCAGGGCGATGTTCAGTACCGCGGTTTCGGCCTGTCCGGCCAGCTTCTCCAGCTCGACCCGTTTCGAAGGCGATGCCGCCTTCAGTGCGGCCTTGCCGAAGTCGTCATGGAGCTTCTGGAGCAGTTCGGCGCCAATTGTGCCCGACAGCTCGATCGCCTTGACGTTCGTGTTCTGCGGCGCGGCAACAAGCAGCTCGGCGTCGATCTGTTTCAGGTTCTTCCATGAACTGTCGAACTTGTCCAGCTGCTCCCGTTCCCTGCTGCTGCCATGTTCGCCGATCAGTTTCCGGAGCCTTCCGAGATCGCGGTCGAGCGCTGCCGCGGATGACTTCGATTCATCGGCGAAATTGCCGGCATCCTCGTCACGGTCCGACAGCACGGCGCACTTCTCCATTTCGGCCGACCGGGCGAGGTTCGTCCTCATTTCGGCGACGAGCATCTGCCGGCGTACGGCAGGGTCCCCGGCATTGCCGGCCAGGCCGCCCTGGATACGGGACGAGGCGAGAAAGGCGATCACGGCCGTCACGACGAGGCTCAAGGTCCAGATGATGGCGATTCTGCTCCTGCCTGCTCCTGACTGTCGGGAATCCATGGTACTGCTCCGGGTGATGATTGTTTTTCGGTTGATCGGGGAATATACGAAACGGGGCTGCTGCGAGCCAGACGAATTTGCGGCTGGCAAAGATGGCTCAGTGCGCCTGGTCGCCGCCTCCGGACGCCGGCCTGCCGACGATCTTTCCGTGCAGCTCGAAGGCGGTGGCATCGTGGATTTCGGCCATGACGAACTCGCCGGCCTCGACCCCCATTCCGGCGGTGTCGAGGATCACCTCGTTGTCCACCTCGGGGGCGTCGTACTGCGTGCGGCCGAAGGCCGTGCCTTCCCCGGCTTCGTCGATGACGACCTTGAGCACGGTGCCTTCGTAACGGCGGTTGTTTTCGGCGGAGATTCCCTCCTGGAGCTCCATCAGCTCACTGACGCGAGCCTCTTTCTCCGCATCGTCCACCGTGTCCTCGAGGGCGTAGGCCGGGGCGTGCTCCTCGTGGCGGTAGGGGAAGCAGCCGAGACGGTCGAAGCGGGTTTCGCGCACGAACTCCAGCAGCTCCTCGAATTCGGCGCGCGTCTCGCCGGGGTAGCCGGCGATCATGGTGGTGCGGAGCCTGATGCCGGGGTTCCGCTCGCGGATTCCTTCGACCAGGCGGATCGTCTCCTGGCGCCCGACGCCGCGCTGCATCGACCTGAGGATGCGGTCGTTGATGTGCTGCAGCGGCATGTCGAGGTAGTTGCAGACGTTTTCCCGCTCCCTCATGGTGTCGACCACCTCCATAGGGAAGTTGAGCGGGTAGGCGTAGAGCAGGCGGATCCACTCGAACTCCATGTCGGAGAGCCGCAGGACCAGCTCGTTCAGGGCGCTTTTCCCGTAGAGGTCGTACCCGTAGAGGCTGATGTCCTGGGCGATCAGGTTCAGCTCCCTGACGCCCTTTACCTGCAGGGCCCGGGCCTCCCTGAGGAGCTGTTCGAGCGGCTGGCTCCGGTAGGGTCCGCGGATCTTCGGGATCGAGCAGAAGGAGCAGCGGCGGTTGCACCCTTCCGAAATCTTCAGCCAGGCGTAATGCTTCGGCGTCAGCAGGTGCCGCTCTTCGGCAAGCTCCTCACGGTAGCGGGCCCCTATGGCTGCCAGCACCTCCTGCAGCTCGCGTGTTCCGAAGAATCCGTCCACTTCGGGCAGCTCTTCGGCGAGTTCGCTGCGGTAGAGTTCGACCAGGCAGCCCATGACGTAGACCTCGCGTACGGCTCCGGACTTCTTGAGGTCGATGGCGGCGAGGGTCTCGTCGATCGACTCCTCCTTTGCGTCCAGGATGAAGCCGCAGGTGTTGATCAGGATGATGTCGGCCTCGTCGGCGGTTTCGGCCAGCACGATGCCGCATCCTTCTGCGTGCGCCAGGATGCGTTCGCTGTCGACCGTGTTCTTCGAGCAGCCGAGGCTCAGGAGGAAGAGCGAAGGGCCCGGCGTGCCGGGGGGCTTATGCTTTGTCATTGCCGTTGAATTCCGTGAGGAAGGACTCTTTCCATTCGGGGAATGTGCCCGCCTCGATGTGCGTGCGTGCCGTTCTGGTGAGCCAGAGGAAGAACGAGATGTTATGGAGCGAACAGAGCTTCAGGCCGAGGATCTCGCCGACGTTCAGGAGGTGGCGGATGTAGGCGCGCGAGTAGTTCCTGCAGACGTGGTTGTCGAACCCCTCGTCGATCGGCCGGAAGTCCTCCGCGAACTTCGCCGAGCGCAGGTTGATGGTGCCTTTCCGGGTGTAGACCCTGCCGTTGCGCCCTTCCCGCGTCGGAATGACGCAGTCGAACATGTCGATGCCCCGCTCGATCGCGTTCAGGATGTTCGAGGGTGTCCCCACCCCCATCAGGTATCGCGGCTTCGACTCCGGGAGGAGCGTGTGGGAGAGGTCGAGCATGCGGTACATCTCTTCGGCAGGTTCGCCGACGGCCATGCCGCCCACGGCGTAACCGTCGAAATCGAGGTCGACCAGCGCCCGGCTCGAATGGGCCCGCAGGTCCTCGTAGGTTCCGCCCTGGGTGATTCCGAACTGGAACTGCCCGTACCCGTAGTGCGGCGTGGTCGTCAGGAAGCGGTTCCTCGCCCTCTCCGCCCATCGTATGGTCATCTCCCCGGACTTTCGGACGTAGCCTTTGTCGGCGGGCCAGGGCGGGCACTCGTCGAGCGGCATCATGATGTCGCTGCCGATGATGCGCTGGGTATCCACCACGTTCTCAGGGGTGAAGTTCAGGCGAGAGCCGTCGAGGTGGGACTTGAAGGTGACCCCCTCCTCGCTGATCTTCCGCAACTCTGAAAGCGAGTAGACCTGGTAGCCGCCGCTGTCGGTCAGGAGCGGCCGGTCCCAGTTCATGAAGCGGTGGATGCCGCCAGCCTTCTCGAGGATGCCGTTGCCCGGTTTCAGGTAAAGGTGGTAGGTGTTGGCCAGGATGATCCTGGCGTCGAGCTCCTTCAGCTCGTGGGGTTCGACCGACTTGACGCTGGCCCGGGTGCCTACCGGCATGAAGATCGGGGTCGGGATGTCGCCGTGGCTGGTGGAGAGCGTGCCGCAGCGTGCTGCCGATCGCGGATCTTTCGATGAGACGGTGAATTTCATGGCGTACCGGGGAGCGTGACTGCTGCATTTTGTTTCCTGAAGGTAGGGAACCCGAAGCATAAAAAAAAACGGCCGCCTTCATTGCCCGCATCGGCCTGCCGGGTCTACCAGGCGATTCCGGGATGGTTTGCCCTGGTTTGATAAAATAAGTGTACGCTCCTGATATTTCTGTATATTATGCAGCTGTTTTTATCATTGTTTCACATACCCTCAATGCTGGAAGAACACGATCCGTCGACATCGTCCCAACCGCGTCTCGATGACCATGGCGTGCCGGATGGTGATGCCCTCGGCTACCAGAAGCTCCTGGAACACCTTCCCGGAACGGTCTACATGCTGCATGCAGATGGACGCTTTGCACGATGGAATCCGTGTATACGGGACGTCTTTGTTGGGAAGCCGGATGGAGAAATGCCTTCGGTCAACGCGGTCGAGATCATCCACCCGGACGACCTCGACCGCGTGGTCGCGAAGATGCGGAGCGTTCTTGAAACCGGAGTCGAGGAGACGGTCGAGCTCAGGCTGCTCATGAAGGGAGGCCCTGAGTTCCGCTGGTTCCTTGTTACGGGCAGCCGTCTGGAAATCCGGGGGGAGTTTTTCCTGAGCGGTATAGGCATCGATACGACGAACCGCAAACTGGCCGAGGAGGCATTGTGGCAGAGCGAGCAGCGGTTCCGTTCCATCACCGAACAGATCGACGCACCGGTCTTCATCAGCGACAGCTCGGGCAACGTGGTCTACATGTCGCAGGCAATCCAGAAGCTCTCCGGCTACACCCGGGAAGATGTTCTCGGCAAGCACTTCAGCCAGTTTTTCGAAGGGGATGAAAACGCGACGGCCATGCGTATGTTCAGCGAAGTGCTCGCGGATTCCCTCGCGACCCCTGTCAGCGAGTTCCAGCTGCGCAAGAAGGACGGTTCAATCTATTATGTGGAAATCAGGCTCCAGTTCTATCACGACAGCCGTATGGAAGGCGCTATCGGCCTGATCTACGACCTTACACAGCGAAAGCGCTACGAGGCTCTGACGGCGTTCCGCCTCCATCTCCTGCAGATGGCGGGAACTGCAACGCCAGAGGAGCTGATGCGAACGGCCATAGACGAAGCGGAGCGGATGACCGACAGCTCCTTCGGATTCTTCCATTTTTTCGAGTCCGGCGGGAACGACCATCCGCAGCGGGTCTGGTCCGGGCGGGTGCGGAAGCACATGCGTGCCATGGATGGCAAGGGGGTGCACCATCCGATGAACGAGACTCGTTTCTGGGAGGAGGCCGTAAAGCGGAAAACCCCGGTGATCTGCAACGACTATGCCTCGAAACAGCCTGACGGGTTTCCCGACGGCCACATGCCGATGCTGCGCAATACCCTGGCGGTCCCTGTCTCCAACGCCGAAGGCGTCATGGCGGTGTTCCTGCTCGGCAACAAGCGGAGCGATTACGACGAGAACGACGCCAGCTGGGTTTCGGCGATGGTGGACCTTGTCTGGGACATCGTCGAACGCCAGCGTGCAGAGCAGTCCGAGGGCAGGCTGCAGGCGCTGCTGATGCAGATCCAGAAGATGGAGATCGTCGGCCAGCTTGCCGGAGGAATCGCCCATGATTTCAACAACCAGCTCGGGGTGATCCTCGGGAATGCGGAGATCGCCCTCTCGGAGCCTTCGCTCGACCCCGAGGTGAAGCAGAACCTCGAAGAGATCTCGAAAGCTGCCGAGCGGTCGGCGGAGCTGACCAGCCAGCTGCTTGCTTTCGCCAGGAAGCAGACGGCCCTGCCGCAGCTGCTCGACCTGAACACGGTCGTCGAGGGTACGCTCTCCATGCTTCTGGGACTGATAGGGGAGAATGTCATTATTATTCTGAACAAGGACCCCGAGGTATGTCCGGTCAGGGTGGACCCCGACCAGATAGACCAGATCCTTACCAGCCTCTGCCTTAACTCCCGTGATGCGATGAACGGCGAGGGACGGATCACCATCAGCACGCGCAGGCTACATGTGGACGCCCGGAGCAATACAGGGTCGAGCAGCGGCATGTCTGGAGATTTCGTCGAGCTTTCGGTCAGCGATACCGGCCAGGGGATCGAACAGGAGCATCGGGCACACATCTTCGAGCCGTTCTACACAACAAAGGCCTTCGGCAAAGGGACCGGCCTCGGGTTGGCGACCGTCTACGGGATCATCAAGCAGAACAGGGGCTTTATCGATTTCGATACCGTAACAGGCAAGGGGACCGAGTTCCGGGTATATCTGCCGCTGATGCCGGAAGCCGGTGACGAAGTCGTCAGAATGAGAGGTGAGGAGGATCTCCATCATCTCAAGAGGACGATCCTGGTGGTGGAGGACGAACCCGAAATCCTGAATCTGTGCAGACTGATGCTTGAAAAGACCGGTTACCGCGTGATTACCGCTCCATCGCCCAACGAGGCGATCAGGCTGGCGGAAGAGTGGGGAAACCGCATCGAGCTTCTCATCACCGATGTCGTCATGCCCGACATGAACGGCAACCAGCTCTCTATGGCGCTCGCAGGCAGGATCCCGGGTCTGAAGACGCTGTTCATGTCCGGCTACACCGCGGATATCATCGCCTGCCACGGAGTTCTCGACACCGGCGTCAACTTCATCCATAAACCCTTTACGGTCATGGGGCTGTCCAGGAAGGTCAAGGAGCTGCTTGCCTCCTGAACCTGCCCTGCGGAAGGGTCGCCTCAGGCAGGCTTGTCAAGGGAGCTGACCCGGACGGAGACCCTGAGCGATTCCGACGAGGTTCCCTTGTAGGTGCCCCTCACCGGAGGGACGTCCGCGTAGTCACGTCCGGAACCGATCTTGATGTACCGCTCATCAACCAGCAAGGTCTTGTGCGTCGGGTCGAAGCCGCACCACCCCTTTCCGTGACCGCAATACACCTCGCACCATGCGTGGCTCGCCTCGTCCTGCCCCTCGGGTGTGCTGCCTCCGCCGTACAGGTAGCCGCTGACGTACCGGGTCGGGATGCCGAGATGGCGGCAGGCGGCGATCATGATATGGGCGAAATCCTGGCAGACGCCCCGTCCGAGCGCCATGACCACGGCGCTGGTGCTGTGCACGTCGGTCACGCCGGGCTCGTACCTGAACGAGCTGTTGATATGCCGGCAGATCTCCATCGCACGGCTGTAGTCGTCACCCTGATCCCTGAACCGGTCGGCAAGCTCGCAGATCGCCGGGTCGAAATGCACGTACCTGCTTTCAGCCGAAAAATCAAGCAGCTTGATCTCGTCCTCTTCGACGGGCATGCTGCAGGCGGCTGCGGTGGTTTCGATCACCGAAGTGGCGACGATCTGCACCTTTTTGTGGCTCTGCAGGAGGTTGAAGTGGTGGACCGCGTTGCCGTAGAAATCCGTGTACTCGAAGATCGGCGCCGACGGCGATACCTGGAGGCTGAAACTGGCGCACCGCTGTGTGCCGTCCGGGGTACTGGCCGGCTGCAGCCGCACTTCGGTGGCGGTTTCGTAAACCGGTTCCTCGTATTCGAAGACCGTCGTATGTTCAACCTTGAGGATCATGGCTCTGCTTTTTATCCCGTTGTGCCCATTCGTGGCGGTTACTGCTGTTGTTGCTGCTGGGATTGGCTCCAGTTCGCCCTGCCGCCGGCAACACCGGTGAACGCCAACCCTTCGGATGCGTCGACCGGCTCGATCTTCGGCGTGTGGTAGGCGAAATAGAGCAGGTGGAGCTGTTCACCGATCTTGATCACGCCGTTCTGGATCTCTTCGAGGAAGTCGTGAACCCCGCGGATGTGGATGTCGTCCACCGTGGTGTAGCTCAGCTCCGCGTCCATCTTGCCGATCAGCCTGTCGACGTTGTTGACGTAGCGGTGCGTGGTGCTGCCCGAGATCTTCCACAGGGCCTCCTGTGCTGCGCAGATCGAGAAGGTGATGCTGCGGGGGAAGGCGCGGTCGAGGATCAGGAACCGCAGGATGTTGTCAGGGTCGATCTTCGAAAGGTAGACCTTCCGGAATGCCTCCAGGGCGCTGCAGCTCTTCAGCACGGCCATCCACTGGATGATGTCGACCGAGTTCTTCACCAGGTCGAGGTGCTGGCCGCGTTTCGGCATCAGCATCTGGTACTTGACATCGATGAGCCTTGCCGAGTTGTCCGCACGTTCCAGGTACTTGCCGATCTGCACGAAGTCCCATCCCTCGTTGCGCGAGAAGGTGTTGTCGGTGATCCCCTGGAACAGGTGCGAGGCGTTCTTGATCTCCTTGTAGAAGCTGTACGGGTCGTTGTGAACCTGCTGCGGCGTCACGCTCTGCAGGTAGTGGTAGAGGTTGTTGAGCTGCTCCCACATCTCGCTCGAGATGCTTTCGATGATGCTCCGCGCATTCTCCCTTGCCATGCCGATCGACGAGATGATCGAACTGCTGTTCTGGCGGTTGAAGACCAGGTAGTCGGTCACGTTCTGGGCGGTGTACTCCTCGTATTGCGCCCGGAAATCGCCGGGATCGGACATGACCATGATCAGCGGGCTCCAGTAGTTCGGATGGTCCACGGAGGTGATGCCGTTCAGGTCGAGCATCAGGTTGAAATTGACGTCGAGGAAGCGCGCCGTGTTCTCGGCGCGCTCGAAATACCTGCTCATCCAGAAGAGCGATTCGGCGACTCGGCTCAGCATGCGTTGCGTACGTTAAGGTTCAGTTGTCGATGACCCAGGTGTCCTTGCTGCCGCCGCCCTGGGAAGAGTTGACCACCAGCGATCCCCGTTTCAGGGCGACCCTGGTCAGTCCGCCCGGAGCGATCGACGGGGACTTGCCGTACAGCACGTAAGGCCTCAGGTCGATATGGCAGGGCGCGATCTCCCCGTCCCCCATGAAGCTCGGGTGGCGCGACAGCGAGATGGTCGGCTGGGCGATGTAGTTGCGCGGGTTCGCCACGATCAGCTCGGCGAACGTCTCCCGCTCCTCCTGGCTCGCGTGCGGGCCGACCAGCATGCCGTAGCCGCCCGACTCGTTGGCCGATTTCACCACGAGCTTGTCCAGGTTCTCCAGGATATACTTCAGGTGCTTCGGGTTGCTGGCCAGCCAGGTCTCGACGTTGTCCAGGATCGGCTCCTCGCCGAGATAGTATTTGATGATCTCCGGCACGAAGCTGTAGATCACCTTGTCGTCGGCCACGCCCGTGCCGATCGCGTTGGCCAGCGCTACGTTGCCCTTGCGGTAGGCGTTGATCAGCCCCGCCACGCCAAGCTTCGAGTCCGGACGGAACACCAGCGGGTCGAGGAAGTCGTCGTCCACCCTGCGGTAGATCACGTCCACCCGCTGCAGGCCGCGCGTCGTGCGAGTGTACACCTTGTTGTTGTTCACCACCAGGTCGCGCCCTTCCGTCAGCTGCACGCCCATCTGCTGGGCCAGGAAGCTGTGCTCGAAGTAGGCCGAATTGTAGATGCCCGGCGTCAGCACCACCACCTTCGGGTCGCTCTTCTGCGTCGGGCTGATCTCCTGCAGGGTCCTGAGCAGCTGCTGCGGGTAGCCGTCGACCGGGCGGACCTTGTAGCGGTCGAACAGCACCGGGAATGCCCGCTTCATCGCCTGCCGGTTCTGCAGCATGTAGGAGACGCCGCTCGGCGTCCGGAGGTTGTCCTCGAGTACCAGGTACCGCCCGTCGGTATTCCGGATCAGGTCGCTGCCCGTCACATGGATGTAGACCCCCAGCGGCGGGCGCACCCCCACGAACTCGCGCCGGAAGTGCGCACTGCCCAGCACCAGTTCGGCAGGGACGACCTTGTCCTTCAGGATCTTCTGGGCGTGGTAGATGTCCGAGAGGAACTCGTTCAGCGCGGTGATCCTCTGGATGAGGCCCCGTTCGATCTTCTCCCACTCCTGCGAGGGGATGATGCGGGGAATGAGGTCGAACGGGAATATCCGCTCGATTCCCTCCTCCACGCCGTAGACGGTGAAGGTGATGCCCTGGTTCCGGAAGAAAAGGTTTATCAGGTGCTTCCTCGCCCGGACGTCGTCCACCGAAAGCTGGGTGAAGCGTCGCATCATCTTGTCGTAATGTGCCCTCGGCACGCCCTCCTTCGACATGACTTCGTCGAAGAAGCGGTCTGCCCCGGCATCGTAGTGTTCAAACAGGCGGGTCATGGGCGGAACGGGAATGCTGATGAAATGGCGTAATACTCACTCGTTAAACTTAAATAAATTCGGGTGAATAAAAAATATTCCTGAAAAAATAATACGAAAATGTGGGATATTTGGTCGGAATTCAGGCGTTTGTCCGGGAAGCCCCCATAGGCAATCCTTTTCATGCGAGCGCGTAGATCCCGGCGCCTGATTCTGCGAGCAGACGCACGGTGCCTGTCCTTACGAGCGAAACGAGAATCCTCCGGGCCTCCTGGAGCGGGATGCCGGCGTGTTCGGCGAACTCGGGCGCCGTGATGCGGGCATGTTCGGCGAGGTACTGAAGCAGCCGCCGCTCCCGGTCGCTGAACGATACCTTCAGTGGTCTCTTTTCGTCCTGGATCAGGGCGATCCGGTCGTCGGTCGCCGCCCTGTTGTGGCTGCCCTCGCGGATGAACACCCTCCGCTCTACGATCCTCCTTCCCGTGCTCCTGCAGTAGCCCTCCTCGACATGGAAGTGCGGCCGGTCGGGGCTTTCAGGGATGCTGACGATCAGCACCATGCGGCGCTTGTACTCCTCGACATGCACGTCGAGCGCGGGCATCGGCTCGATGTGGAGCCTGAGCGCGTCGTCGATCACCTCAAGCGTCTCCTTCTCGCTGCTGATGCCCACGATGCGCCCGTCGTCGTCCACCCCGATCAGGACGTGCCCTCCCGAGGTGTTGGCGAAAGCGGAGATTGATCGGGCGATCTTGGCGGGGGAGTGGACGAGTCGCTTGAGCTCGGTGCAGAGCCCTTCACCCTCTGCCACCGTTTCGAGCAGGGAGATCGGAGCGGATTTCGGCCTGATGAGTGGCATGGGTGCTCCTCGGTCTGGTTGCGGTTGGATCCTTTCCGGGGCGCGGCTCACCGCCGCATCTCCTCATTGTACACACGAATCCCCGTAAAGTCAAGCAGCAAGCCAGATGTTACGGATGACTGTTCCTGCTTGTGGCATGAATCGGCTTATGCCAGGCTGCGCTCGTCCGTTGCGAGGAGGTTCATCTGCTTGCGGTAGTAGGAGAAGGTATCGTCCTGCTTGATGACGCCGAGGAGGCGGCCGGTTTGTCTGGAGACGATCGGGAGGTAGGTGTAGTCGGTGATTTCGAATATCTTCAGGGCTTCGTCCAGTTTCGCTGTGTCGTCTAGGACGGTCACGTTCTTCTTGAGCAGGTCTTCGGCGATGAGGCCCGCGACATTCCCCTCCTTGAGCACAACGTTCAACTCTTCCAGGCCGATGATGCCCAAGAACATCCCGTCGGGTTCAGTGATGAAGAAGTTCGATTCGAGGGTGGTGTGGAAGGCGTCGATGATGTCGTCGATCCTGGCGTTGCCGTCGAACCGGATGAACTCCTTGCGCATCACGTCGAGTACGCTGATGTTCCCGGCAATGGTCAGCGCGATGCCGAAACCGACGCGCACCCCCTCTTTCTCGAGGACATAGGTCTCCATGGTGTAGGGATAGGCGAGGCGGGCGACCAGTGCCGATGTGACGGCGGCGAACATGATCGGCAGCACGATCTCGTACTGCCCGGTTACCTCGAAGAGGATAAGGATCGCCGTCAGCGGCGCCCGCATGATGCCCGCGGTCAGCGCCCCCATGCCGACGAGGGCATCGGCCCCCGATGCTGCCGTGACGCCTGGCAGCAGTTCGTTGACCACCCGGCCATACATCCCTCCGAGCATCGCCCCCATCTTCATGGAAGGTGCGAACATTCCTCCCGATCCCCCTGAACCTACCGTGAGCGCGGCCACGACCGGTTTCAGGAGGTAGACGGCGACCATGTTCTCCCATTTTTCGTTGCCCGAAAGCGCCTTGTTGATCACCTCGTAGCTGAATCCGTAGAGCTCGGGCACCCACATACTCACCAGGCCGCACAGAAGGCCGCCGATGGCAGGCATCGCCCATGCCGGGACGCGGAACCGTTTTTCGAATTTCTGGAGCCGCTCCTCGATGAAGTACAATGTCTTGATGAACAGAACCGCCGACAGCCCGGCAAGGATGCCCAGGATGAAGTAGAGGGGGAGTTCGTAGTTCGAGAGGAGGCTGTAGCTTTGGGCGTGGAAGGTCGGGTAGTTGCCGAGGCTGCTCCGGGATACAATGGTGCCGACGACAGCCGCCACGACGATCGGGCTGAAGGTCTTGACGCTGAAATCCCCGAGGATCACCTCGACGGCGAACATGACCCCACCGATAGGTGCGTTGAATACTGCCGACAGGCCGGCTGCGGCGCCGCAGCCCAGGAGCGTCCTGGTCCTTGCGGGGGAGAATTTCAGGAGCTGGGCTACGGCAGAACCAATGGATGCGCCAACCTGTGCGATGGGCGCCTCGCGGCCGCCGCCGCCGCCGGTACCGATGCTGACGACCGAGGTGACGGTCTTGTGGAGCCAGTTCTATTTCCTGATGCGCCCCTCCTTCTGGGCTACGGCCTTGATGACCGATGCGAGCCCGTGCTCCGGCCTCGACTTTACGACATAGGTATTGTAGAGACCTGCTATCAGGCCGCCAAACGCGGGAATGAGCGGCAGCAGGATCAGGCGTGTGGTGTTGTTGAAAGAGGGAAGCCCAATGGCCGTATAACCCTCGAAGAGGGTCGAACTGATGATTTTGATGGCTTCGTGGAAGATGACGGCGACGTAGCCGGTCACCAGCCCGACGCAGATGGCGACAAACAGGAACGGGATGTCCTGGTTCAGGTTCAGCTGGGCGAGGAACGATGCCCAGGTCAACCGCGCCAGGTTCTGGGAACTGTCCTTGTAGGACCTGCTTTTACGGAGGAGCAGCAGTATCCAGACGCGGATACGCTGCCAGAACCTGACCTCCTGGAATAGCTGTTTCATGGTTCCTGTATTGCCGGATTTTTTTCTGTTCATTCTTCATACAACGAAAATTCGGCAAGAAAGCCAATATCCCTGAGAGGGGGGGCTGACGGCGGATGGAATAACGGCAGAAAAGCCCAGGAGGTTTACCTGGGCTTTTCTGCTGCAAGCGGGTCAGTTTGTCCTTATTCCGGTTGCAGATGCGGGAAGAAGATGACGTCGGAGATTGAGTCTTCGCCGGTGAGGAACATGCGGTTGATGCTGATGCCGAGGTTGGCTCCGGGGGGGGGGATGCTGTATTCTGAAGGACTTCAGTCACGCTCATGACTACGTGTACTTGATGAAAATTCTCTCCAGCGGGAGAGTCCAGATTGTTTCGCAGTTATCTGTGCCCGGGCAAGCCCGGCAACAATGTGGGCTTGCCCGGACACACCTTCACACAAGAAATTTGCGAACGAAGGGTGATGTCTCTCCCTTTCTCATGAAATGGCCTGACGGTCCTTCCCCGAGAAATTCGGAAAACCAGGATTCATGTTCGATCTCCTCGTTCAGGATCGCAGAAACCAGATCGAAGGTTCTGTGGTCTTTTCCTGAGGTCATGTTGCACAGATGATTGTAGCCTCGCACTGCGCAACGCTCCGCTTCGACAAGCACCTGCAGCATCGCCCGGATATCATTCGGGTTTGCCGGCAACGATGCCGGCGGACATGCCGAGCAGTCATGAAATGCGTTCATGTTGCCGGGCAGCTTGCCTCCGAGTTCATAAATCCTTGGAACCAGCGCTTCGAAATGGTTGCGATCTTCGATTCTCGCAGTTTCGGCGATCTCCTTCAGTCCTTCCCCATCCAGCCCGGTCAGGTTCACCCTGAGAATCGTGTAGTAATAAAACGTGGTGAGCTCTGCCGCCGCATTCCTGATCAGCAGGTCGAGGAGCTGATTGATGTCGATGCCGGATTTTTCAACGATCTGTCGCGTTACTTGTGCCATGGTAGCCTCCTGTTTGATCATACGTTGCCAAAATACCTGTTCAGCTTTCGGGTCGTTCGGGAACTGATATCCGGGGATGGAGGCTGCCACAGATCACTGCCCATTCCCTGTAATCGCCTCTATGGCAATGGAGATGGTTTCCAAAAAGTTGCGTGGACCTTTGGAGGGGGAGCGATAAGAAAGGATGCTCAGGGAGGTAAGTGATCGGGGTGACAACTGCCGGGGTATGCCGGGTCATTTGAACAATTCGACAAACGGAAAGCAGATTGAGATATCATCGCAGAGTCCAGTTGACGATGACGTGGCGTATGAAGTCTTCGCAGGTAAGGTGCATGATCACGAGCCAGATGCTGAAGCTGATGGCATTAACTCATTGTCGATCATGCACTTGCTTTCCTGGTCGGGTCCAACTTGCTCTGTTTTGGTTCGAATTCCCGGTCGATGCGCTCTTTGAGGAAAATTTTCATAAGGGACTGATAGGGCACATCCCGTTCGTTGGCAAGGACCTTGAGACGGTTGAGCATCGGTTCGGGAAGACGGAGTGATATGGTCTTCATCGATGGCTTCAGGTCGGGGAAGATGGCTCTGCCGGCTTTTTCCCAGTCGATATACTCCGACGAGTCGTGCGAGGACCAGAATGCGTTCTCTTCCTGCTCAGTCCTGAATTCCGGGACTGTTTTTTTCTGCTTTTTCATAAATGGTCTGCTCCTTCCTGTTCATGTCTCGGGATGAAATGATCCTAATCCTGTCCTTTCTGAGGGTAAACACCACGAACAACATTCGGCCTTCATTCGTTTTGCCGAGCGCATAATACCTCGATTCCTGTTCAGAATGCCTGATATCGTCAACTACAACCAGCGGTTCATTGAAGAATATCTCCTCCGACTCGGAGTTTGCTGTTCCGTGTTTGTCCGGATTCTTGGACAGGTTGCCCTCATCCCAATCGAATCCGATGATGCCGTCGATTCGTTGCATGGTAATGTATATTGCAGAAATATACATCTGATTGTTCGAACAATCCAACAGAGAACGGGATATTCCTTTAACGCGAGAGCCCCGATGGTGTCCGGGGCTCTCGCGTTTTTCGACTGTTCGGCCTGTCCTTACTCCGGCTTGAGGTGCGGGAAGAAGATGACGTCGCGGATGGAGTCCTCTCCGGTGAGGAGCATGACCATGCGGTCGATGCCGATGCCGAGGCCGGCGCAGGGGGGCATGCCGTACTCGAGGGCGCGGAGGAAGTCCTCGTCGACGATCATGGCCTCGTCGTCGCCGCGCTGGCGGAGGCGGGCCTGCTCTTCGAGGCGCTCGCGCTGGATGACCGGGTCGTTGAGCTCGGAGAAGGAGTTGCACACCTCCTTGCCGCCGACGATGAGCTCGAAGCGCTCGACCAGGCCGGGCTCGGAGCGGTGCTTCTTGGCGAGCGGCGACATCTCCTCGGGGTAGTCGGTGATGAAGGTCGGCTGGATGAGCTTCGGTTCGACGAACTCGCCGAAGATCTCGTCGATGATCTTGCCGCTGCTGATCTTGGGGTCGAGCTCGAGGCCGAGGTCCTTGGCGATGTTGCGCAGCTCGGTCTCCGACTTGCCCCTGATCTCCATGCCGGTGAACTCCCTGATGGAGTCGGCGATGGTGAGGCGGCGGAACGGCGGCTTGAGGCTGATCTCGTTGCCGAGGAATATGGTGGAGTCCCTGCCGTTGACCTCCAGGCATGCCTGGTGCAGCAGGTTCTCGACCAGCTCCATCATCCAGACGTAGTCCTTGTAGGCGACGTAGAGCTCAACCTGGGTGAACTCGGGGTTATGGAAGCGGTCGATGCCTTCGTTGCGGAAGTCCTTGGCGAATTCGTACACGCCGTCGAAGCCGCCGACGATGAGGCGCTTGAGGTAAAGTTCGTTGGCGATGCGCAGGTAGAGCTGCATGTCGAGCGCGTTGTGGTGCGTCGTGAAGGGGCGTGCGGCCGCGCCGCCGTAGATCGGCTGGAGGATCGGGGTCTCGACCTCGAGCCAGCCGTTCGACGAGAACCAGTTGCGCATGAAGGCGACGATCCTGGTCCTCTTGATGAAGGTGCCGCGCACTTCGGGGTTGACGATCAGGTCGACGTAGCGCTGGCGGTAGCGGAGCTCGCGGTCGCTGAAGGCGTCGTAGACCACCTTCTGGCCGTCGACCTCTTTCTCCTTGGCGATCGGGATCGGGCGCAGGGACTTGGAGAGCAGCTCGAACTTCTGCGCGTGGACCGAGATTTCGCCGGTCTTGGTGCGGAAAGAGAACCCTTTCACGCCGACGATGTCGCCGATGTCGAGCAGCTTGAAGGTGGCATAGGACTCCTCGCCGACGTCGTCGCGCTTGAGGTAGATCTGGATCCTGCCATCGGCGTCCTGGATATGGAAGAACGAGGCCTTGCCCATCTTGCGGATGGCCATGATGCGGCCGGCGATGGAGACCTCTTCGGCGCTTTCATCGACGAAGGAGTCGAGGATCGCTTTCGAGGTGGAGGTGACGTCGAACGAGTACGGGTAGGGGTTGATGCCCGCAGCGGCGAGATGTTCGCGCTCTTCGAAGCGGCGTTTCATCTGGTCGTTGATGGAAACTGCCTGTGGGATCTCCTGCGGATTGGGCTTCTGTTCGTGTTCTTTGGTCATGCTGATGGTCTTCAGGGTAGGGTAGTAAAAAAGTCAGTTCGACAAGGCGGTCTTGAGCCAGATCGACGGCAGGGTGCCGATCTTCTGGTAAAAGGAGCGGTAGGCGCGACGGGTGAAGACGTCGTAGCCGTTCTGTTCTATCGCCTTGAGGATGTCGCTGTAGTTGCGGCTGCTGATGGTGACGGCCAGGCGGCTCTCTTTCTGGAGCATCGGGATGCCCTTGTCCGCCGAATCGTAGTAGCGTCGTGCCCGGTCGATCTGGAATTTCATGAGCTCGATGAAGTTGCCGTTCATCGCCTTGGACATGAACTCGTCGCGGCTGTAGCCGAAGCGGCGGAGGTCTTCGAGCGGGAGGTAGATCCTGCCGCGGTCGATATCCTCGCCGACGTCGCGCAGGATGTTGGTGAGCTGCATGGCGATGCCGAGGTCGATGGCGTGCTTCAGGGCCTCCCGGTCGCTGTAGCCGAAGATCTCTGCGGTCATGAGCCCGACGACCGAGGCGACCTTGTAGCAGTAGACGTAGAGCTCATCGAAGGTCTCGAACGGGGTGAAATCGATGTCCATGGCCACGCCGTCGATGAGGTCGAGCGGCAGTTCGATCGGGATGGCGTAGTGGCAGAGGGTGTCGTGCCATGCCATCAGGATGGGGTCGTTCCGGTGCTGGCCGGCGTAGCACTCTCCGAGCCGCAGTTTCCAGTCGTCGATCGAACGGTTGATCTCTTCGCGGGTGAGCTGCCCGTTGGTCAGCTTGTCCTCGGCGAGGTCGACCAGGTCGTCGACCGTGCGCAACAGGGCGTACATCGCGAAGATGGGGTTCTGCTGGCGCTTCGGGAGGAAGAGGGTCGCCAGGTAGAAGGTCTTGGCGTGGTGCCTGGCGATCTGCCGGCAGTATTCGTAGGCGTTCGTGAGCGACAGCTTCTTGCCGGCATCCTGGAACACGGTCTGTCCGTTGTAGCTGTAGTTCATGAACCGTCGGAAGTGTATCGGAATCTTGATGGAATCGGTTCTGCGGATCCGGCCGGCAAAACCTTTGCTGCATGCTTGCCCGTATGCGGGAAAGCGAAAAAAATGTAACTTTCAGGCGCCGGAAAGCGTTGTCAGGAACGTGACGGCAAGATAACCTAATGGCCAAAATATACCAAGAGCACGGACGGCCGCCTGTCGCCGGTTTCTGGTCCCGTTGCTGCACTCCAATAATTTCCTGAATCCGTTTGACCATACCCATAGCACCCTCCGGGAGGGAGAAAGCCCTGCTTGTCGGCATCTCCTCCCAGCCCGATATCCCCAGGACCCTTGTCGAAGAGTACCTTGCCGAGCTGGCATTCCTTGCCGATACGGCCGGGGCCGACGTTGTCCAGTCCATCATCCAGGAGAAGAGGCTGCCCGATCCGGCTACCTGCATCGGCCGTGGCAAGGCCGACGAGCTCGCCGGGTTCGTGAAGGACGGGAATGTCGACCTCGTGATCTTCGACGACGACCTTTCGCCCGTGCAGGCAAGGAACCTCGAACGCATCTTCGAGTGCAAGGTGCTCGACCGGACCGGCCTGATCCTGCAGATCTTCGCCATCAGGGCCAAGTCCTCGCAGGCAAGGACGCAGGTGGAGCTGGCGCAGCTCGAGTACCTGCTGCCGCGCCTCTCCGGCGCGTGGACCCACCTGTCGAAGCAAAAGGGCGGCATCGGCACCAAGGGCCCGGGTGAAACCCAGATCGAGACCGACCGGCGCCTTGTGCGCAACCGGATCGCGGCGTTGAAGAAGAAGCTGCGCGCGGTCTCCCTGCAGCACGAAACCCAGACGAGCCGGCGGGTGTCGGTGCCGAGGGTGGCGCTGGTGGGTTACACGAACGCGGGCAAGTCCACCCTGATGAACGCGCTCTGCCCGGAGGCGGGCGCCCACGCCGAGAACCGGCTTTTCGCGACCCTCGATACGAAGACGCGGCGGCTGGAGCTGAAGATCAACAAGCTGGTGCTGCTCTCCGATACGGTCGGCTTCATCCGCAAGCTGCCCCACACGCTCGTCGAGAGCTTCAAATCGACGCTGGACGAGGTGCTGCAGGCCGATTTCCTGCTGCACGTCATCGACGTCAGCCATCCCTCGTTCCAGGACCAGATGCAGGTGGTGCGCCAGACCCTGACCGGGATCGGGGTGAAGCACGACCACATCATCGACGTGTTCAACAAGATCGACGCCCTCGAAGAGCCCTCCGGGCTGACCGACCTGCGCTCCCGCTACCCAGACGCGGTGTTCATCTCGGCCGAACGCGGCCTGAACCTCTCGGCGCTGAAGGAGTGCATCTCCGACCATGTTTCGAGGGAGTTCCGCGTGCGGAAGGTGAAGGCCCACGTATCGAACTACAAGCTGATCGGCTACCTCTACGACCATGCCGAGGTGATCGAAAAGCGGCACGTCGACGAGCTGGTCTACCTGACGATCCGTGTGCACCGCAACAACCTCAAGCAGATCGACGCCATGCTGAAGGCGTCGGCGGGAGCGAACCATGCCGTTGCAGACAGCTAACACCACCCGGCGGACGATCGACGAACGAAGCCTCGGCCAGGCGGCTCTCACCGTGTTCCGCTCGGAAGGCTGCACGGCCGGTCCGGTCGAGGCGGTCTATTGCGGCGCCCGGATGATCCGGCGCATCAACCGGGAGTTCCTGCAGCACGACTACGCGACCGATACCATCACCTTCAGGTACAACGAGGGGACGGAGATCGAGGGGGAGTTCTACATCTGTCTCGACGTCATCGCCGGGAACGCCCGCCGCTTCGGCACCACCTTCGACGACGAGCTGATGCGGGTGACCATCCATTCGGCGCTGCACCTGGTGGGCTACGACGATGGCAGCCCGGAGGAGCGGGCGGAGATGACCCGGCTGGAGGATCGTTACCTGGCGCTGGTGCGCGGGGCGCGCGGGCAGCCGTGATCCTGGCTGGAATCTCGCTTCCGATTTCGTAAATTTGTTGTAGAAAGCGCCCGGAAGAGGGGGCATCAAATCCAACTATCCAACAATTACGACCATGAACCTCATCATCAACGACAAATCGTGTTCGTCGGCCGTCGGCCAGACGGTCGGCAAGGCCGCCCGGCTGAACCACAGCCACGTCGGCTACGTCTGCGGCGGGCACGGGGTCTGCAACGCCTGCTACGTGACCGTGCAGGATGGGGCCGACTGCCTGGCTCCGCTCACCGACATCGAGAAGGCCTCCCTTTCCTCCCGCCAGATCGCCGCAGGCGGCCGCATGGCCTGCCAGGCCACGATCGCCAGGGAGGGGACCGTGAAGGTGCTGTCGCGTCCGGAAGAGGTCCGCCGCACATTGTTCAGCAACCCGCTGGAGCTGTTCGCCTACGGCGCCCAGATGGGCCAGGACACGATCCGGCAGATCGTCCCTGCCCTCCAGCTCTACATCGGCCGCATAACCAGGAACGACCTGGGATGCAAGGAGTGGCCGGACGACCTCAAGGAGTCTGTTTCCGGCGCGATCGGGTTTGCCATGGAGGCCTTGCCCCAGATGATCCCGTTCCGGGAGCAGGTCATGGGTATCGTCAGCAATCTTCCGGTTCAGCTGCCGAGCCAGCTGCCGTTCAAACTGCCGTTCGAGTTCCCGTTCCAGCTGCCGTTCGCTCCGTCGAAGCCGCCTGAAACCCTCGAGCGGGTCACCATTACCGTCGCCCCCCCCAAGGCCTGATCGTTCCTCAGCCACCGGAGCCGCGTTCGCCGCAGCTCCGGCAGGCGCTCCACGATCACTATTCCCAACCTCTCCCTCTTTTCCGGAGAAGATGATGACAGCCGGATCCTGTCTTGCCTTGAGTTCCCGATGCGACTGCGTCATGCAGTCGGAAATACGGTCCATGTCCGTCGAGTGCGCCCGTGCCGGCGGCATCAACCTTTCTCAGGGGGTCTGCGACACCCCGGTGCCCCGGCCTGTCGTGCAGGGGGCGATCGATGCGGTGCTTCGGGGTTCGAACACCTACACCGCCCATTCAGGCGTCAGGATGCTGCGCGAGGCGATCGCGGCCAAGCAGCGGCGTTTCACCGGCATGGAGGTGGATCCGGAGGCCGGGATCATCGTCAGCGCCGGAGCGACGGGGGCGATGTACTGCAGCTTCATGGCCCTCCTCGAGCCCGGAGACGAGGTGATCCTGTTCGAGCCGTTCTACGGGTACCACGTCGCCACGCTCCGCTCCGTCGGGGCCTTGCCGGTCTTCGTGCCGCTGCGGCCTCCCGGGTGGTCGTTCGGTATAGAGCAGCTCGAGGCCTCCGTGACCCCGAGGACGAGGGCGATCCTCGTCAACACCCCGGCGAACCCTTCAGGGAAGGTGTTTTCTCGTGAGGAGCTGCTGCAGCTCGCGGGATTCGCCGAACGCCACGACCTCTTCGTCTTCACCGACGAGATGTACGAACACTTCCTCTTCGACGGCAGGCAGCATCTCTCGATCGCAACCCTGCCCGGCATGAGCGAACGGACCGTCACGGTTTCAGGGCTGTCCAAGACCTTCAGCATCACCGGGTGGCGTATCGGGTATGCGATGTGCCACCCGAAGTGGGCGGCTGCCATCGGCAACTTCAACGACCTGGTCTACGTCTGCGCCCCCGCCCCCCTGCAGATGGGAGTTGCCGCAGGGCTTCTTGCCCTCGGCGACGACTACTACCGTGGACTTGCCGAGGAGTATGGCGCGAAGCGGGACCTGTTCTGCGGTGCGCTTGCCGAGGCCGGCCTGAAGCCGTATGTGCCCGACGGGGCCTATTATGTGCTCGCCGACGTCTCGCACCTGCCGGGTGACGGGCCGAGGGAGAAGGCGATGCATATCCTTCGCACGACCGGCGTTGCTGCCGTGCCGGGATCGGCGTTCTATCATGACGGGGGCGGCGACTCGCTGGTCCGTTTCTGTTTCGCCAAAGATGAGCAGGTGCTGATCGAGGCCTGCGACCGTCTCCAGGGCAGTCGGCCCGGATGATGTTTTCGTGTCGTTCGAGAAACCCCGGGAATGTCCGGATTGTTAGAAATGTGTAAGTTCTTTGTACAAGCAGGCCGGTAGTTTCTGCAATTTCAACTTCAATGCGGGAGGCGAGCCATGAATACCGAGCAGACAGTCGTCGTGGTATGTCCGTATTGCGCCCAAAGCTTCGAGATCCTGGTGGACTGTTCGATCGGAGACCAGGAGCTCATCGAAGATTGCGAGGTGTGCAACCGGCCGGTGACCATGGCCATCACGGTCTCCGATGATGGATCGGTGTCGGCTGAAACGAGGAGCGAGGATGTTTAGGCCTTTACAGCGATGACGGTAGGCGATCCGGCAGAGGTCAATCGACTTCGGGAGGAGCTCGCGGCTGCGCGGGCACGAATCGATGCGCTCGAGCAGCGACAGGCCGAACAGCGGTCCATGTTCGACGCGTTCATCGATATTACGGGCGACATGCTTTTTTTCAAGGATCGTGAATCGGTCTACCGAATCGTCAATGAAGCGTTCCGCCATGCGGTGGGACGGAGCATGGCGGAGTGTATCGGAAAAACGGACCATGAGCTGTTTCCTGGTGCGGAGGCCGATGACTACGTCGACAGCGACCAGGAGGTCATGCGCACCCGAAAGGCCGAGATACGGGATTGGGAGGTTACGGGCAAAACCGGGAGGATCTGGCTCCATTCGCGGAAAATCCCGGTCGAGAACCAAGCCGGCGAGATCATCGGAGTGCTCTGTTCCGTCAGGGATATCACCCGGGGGAAAACCGCCGAACTCGAGTTCGAACGCCTGTTCAACTTCGTGCCCGACCTGGTGACCATTTCAAATCCGGAAGGATGCCTGACCAAGGTCAATCCGGCGTGGCAGGCTACGCTCGGTTACACGCCTGAAGAACTTCTTTCGAGTTCGTATTTCGAGCTGGTCCATCCTGACGACAGGGAGGCCAGTCGCAGGGAGCTGCAGAAGATTCTTGACGGCGGGGTCTCCCGCTCCTTCGTCAACCGGTACCGGGCAAAGGATGGCTCCTGGCACTGGCTCGAATGGAATACCATCTGCGAAAGTGGCGAAGCCCTCTATTCGATCGCGCGCGACATCACCGAAAGAATCAGGCAGGAGAAGGAGACCCGCCTCTGGGCAGACGCATTCCGTTACTGCTCCCATGGCATCGCCATCGGCCTGCCGTCAGAGAACTGCATCCTTACCTGCAATGAGGCGTTCGCCAGGATGCACCGCCTTTCCGTGGACGAGATCGAGGGGGTTCCCATTTTGAGCATGTACGTACCGGAGGAGCATCGGCAGGTATCGGAACTGCTCCAGGAGGCCGACCGGAAGGGTTTCGTCAGCTACGAATCCCGTATGGTCAGGGGAGACGGCGGGAGCTTCCCGGTCCAGATGGATATCGTGAGCATTCCGGACGAGCAGGGCAATCCGCTGTACCGGATAGCGACCGTGCAGGACATCTCCGAACGCAAGAATTCGCAGATGGCGCTGATCGAGAGCGAGGTGAGGTTCCGTTCTGCAGTCGAATCTGCGCCGGAGGGGATTTTCATCCAGACCAAAGGGACGTTCGCCTACATGAATCCTTCGGCCATGCAGATGTTCGGGGCGACCACACCCGGCCAGATCATCGGCTCCCGGATCGTGGAGCATGTCCATCCGGAGTACAGGAAGATCGTTTCGGAAAGGATCAGGATGCTCAACAAGGAGCTGATGGCGGTGCCCCTGCTCGAGGAGAAGATGCTGCGGCTCGACGGCAGCTCATTCGATGCGGAAATCTCCGCCGTGCCGTTCGTCTATGCCGGCCGGCACGGGGCCCTTGTGTTCATGCGTGACGTCACCGGACGGAAGCTGGCCGATAAGGAGCGCTCCGGCCTCGAAAAGCAGCTGTTCCAGTCCCAGAAGCTGGAGTCGATCGGCCGCCTTGCCGGGGGTGTGTCCCATGACCTGAACAACCTCCTTACCCCGATTCTCGGCTACTCCGAAATCCTCGCCAACAGGCTCGAGCCCGATGATGCCCGGCGCCAGCACCTCCACGTGATGCATGAGGCTGCGTTGAAGGCACGCGACCTGATCCGCCAGTTGCTGGCCTTCAGCAGCAGCCAGGCTCTCGAGTTCAGGGCGCTTGACCTCAACGCCGTCGTCCGTGGATTCGGGCCCCTGCTCCGCCGGACCATCCGCTCCAACGTCGAGATCACCTACCGTTTCGACACCAACGTGCTTTCCATGATCGGCGATGCCGGCCAGATCGAGCAGATCATCATGAACCTGGCCATCAATGCCGACGACTCGATGCCGTCCGGAGGCAATCTGTTGATCGAAACCTCGGAGGCGCTCGTTGAGGCCGGCCAGGAGGCGCTTTTCGATGGGGTGCCGGTCGGGCGTTACGTCCTGCTCTCGGTGAGCGACAACGGAGAAGGCATGGACAGCGAGACCCTCTCCCATGTGTTCGAGCCGTTTTTCACCACCAAGCCGAAAGGAAAGGGGACCGGGCTCGGATTGTCGACCGTCTATGGCATCGTCAAGCAGCACGGCGGATTCATCAAGGTGTCGAGCGAAACGGGAAAGGGCAGCAGTTTCAGGATCTGGTTTCCGAGGCAGGCCGGAGAGCTTGGAGGCGTGCCGGCCGAAAAAGTCACGGCAATGCAGGCAGGCAATACCGGCGTCGTCCTGGTTGTCGAGGACGATGAACTGGTCAGGCAGTTCGTCGAACAGTCCTTGCTGCACGAAGGGTTCGAGGTCTTCAGTGCGCCGAGCGGTGAAGAGGCCATCGGCATGCTGGCAGCAAAATCCGTAGTGCCGGACCTGTTGCTGACCGACCTGGTCATGAAAGGCATCAACGGGCGTGAGCTTTTCGAAAAGGCGCTCGGCATGCTGCCGGAACTGAAGGTCATCTACATGTCGGGGTACACGAAGAACATCATTTCAGGTAATGGCGATGTGGGTAAGGGCGTCGCTTTCCTGCAGAAGCCGTTCACCATGCAGACGATGCTGGGTAAGGTGCGGGATATGATCAATTCGTAAAAAAAAAAGCCGAAACCGAAGCTGTAAGCCGAATTCTGTGGATCGCCTTCGAGTGGCGAAACTGCAGCCATTTATCTGGTGCGGCCTACCCGGAAACTTTCAGAAGAAGGCCTTTCGGCCCGCTTGCGGATTTGGACGGGCAACCCTTCTCCCCTTGCGGGGAAAGCTTCCTTATTTGGCCTTGCTTCGGGGAGGTTTTCATAGCGTACCCCATCACTGGAATACCTGGTGGTCTCTTACACCGCCTTTTCACCCTTACCACGGTCACCCGTGGCGGTTCGCTTTCTGTTGCACTCTCTGTGACAGCCGGCTTGCGCCGCTGCCCCCGGACTTGAACCAGAGGTTCTCGGCCGGCACCCTGCCCTGTGAAGTTCGGACTTTCCTCTGCATGGACGGGCCATGCAGCGACTGCACGCTTGCGGTTTCAGCAAAGAAGAAGAACAGTGGAATACAGGAAAAAGAACACCTGAACGGAACTGTCCGTTCAGGTGCCTTGGATGGCGATGCTGACGATCACTTGCCTTCGGCGGCAGCCTCCTCGAAGAGCCGCTCGTGGACGACGAGGCGCCCACACGATTCGCAGACATAAAACCCGCCCTGCACGATCAGCGTGTGCCTGTTGGTGGGAACCCTCGTGTTGCAGCCGGAACATGCGTGGCGGTCGAGTTTGACCACCGCGTTCTGCAGGGTGCCGCTCTTCAGGTGGTCGTACTTGTCGAGCAGGCGCTTGGCTTCCCTGGTGACGATGCCGCGCTGGGCATCGAGGGTCTTCCTGAGCTGGTCGATCTCTTCGGCGGTTTCGATGACGATGCTGTCGAGCTCCTCTTTCTTCATCTCGACCTGCTTGCTGAGGTCCTCGAGCTGCTGGTGCAGGACATCGTCCGGCATCATCTCTTCCGAGATCTCATCGTAGCGATTTTCGGCAATCAGTTCACGGCCTTTCTTCTGGAGTTCCTGGGCGTGGTGCTCGGCATGGGAGATATCCTGGAGCCGGATCTCTGACTGGGCGATCTCCTTCTCCTCGTACTCGATCTGCTTGGAGAGCGCATCATACTCCTTGTTGTTCCTGGCCAGCGTCTGCTTCTCCTTGAACGACTTGATCTTTTCCTTGCAGTCGTTGATGGTGCCGTTGAGGCGTTCGCGAAGCTTGAGGTGCTCTTCGGCGATTTTCTTCCTTGCCTCGATCTGGCGGGACGTGAACGCAAGATCCTCGTCAAGTGCAGCGATCTCCTCCGGAAGCCCTTTCTGAAGGCTCATGATGCTCTCGATCAGGTTGTCGATATGCTGGAGGCGAACGATGAGATTGATTTTTGTATGATCCACTACTGCGTCGGTTTAGATATTGAAAAAGGAGAAAAAAAAGCACCTCCATGGAAGGTGCTTACCCTGAATGCAATCTGCTATCTGAACAAACGATGGTGATATCCCTATCAAGTGCCTGACTGTTGTGCATGTCGCTGTAGCAGCTTGTTTGTGCCCGAAAGGAGATTCGAACTCCTACACCTCTCGGCGCTCGTCCCTGAAACGAGTGCGTCTACCAGTTCCGCCATTCGGGCAATCAGTCAAAAAGGCGCATGAATCAAGATAAGCTCTTTTTGATGAATATGCTAATCACTTGATCTCTTTGTGCTCGGTATGCCTTTTCAGGTTCGGATTGTACTTCTTGAGGATGAGACGATCCGTCGTGTTCTTCTTGTTTTTGGTCGTGGTGTACCTCGAGACCGGCTTGCCTTCCTTTTTCGCTTCGGTGCACTCGAGCGTGATAACGATCCTGTTCTCTTTTCCCTTTGCCATCTGTAACGTCGGTCAGTTGTTGGTTTGATGAGCAACGAATATACAATCCGCCCCCTGATTATGCAAGTGCAGATGTTTTTTGTTTTGCAGAGAAACACTATTATTGAGTCTTTCCACAAACACCATAATATACCCGCAGTGCTGGACAGTCATTTCTTCTCTTATGTCGACGGAACCCTCTGCTGTGAGGCGCTTGCGCTCGACAGTCTTGCCGAACGGTTCGGCACCCCCCTCTACGTGACCAGCCGCCAGAGCCTGGTCAGCCAGTACCGGGCGTTCGAGTCCGCGTTCGAAGGCCTGCCTCATTTTACCTGCTATTCGGTCAAGGCCAATTTCAACCTCTCGGTGATCCGGACCCTCTGCGCCGAAGGGTGCGGCTGCGACGTGAATTCCGGGGGCGAGCTCTACCGTGCCCTTAAAGCCGGGGTATCGCCTGACCGCATCATCATGGCCGGCGTCGGCAAGTCCGAACAGGAGATCGAATACGGGCTGACCACCGGGGTGCTGATGCTGAAGGCCGAATCGGTTTCCGAACTCCGGGCCATCGACCGCGTCGCCGGCCGGCTCGGCAAAGTCGCAACCGTGGCCATCAGGATCAACCCGAACGTGACGGCCGAAACCCATCCCTACATCACCACCGGGGACAGCAAGGAGAAGTTCGGCATCGACGAGGCCGAACTGGGCGAGGTGTTCGAGCTGTTCAGGATCCTGCCTAACCTGTCGCTCCAGGGGCTCGACATGCATATCGGCTCGCAGATCTTCGATCCCGAATACTACGTCGCCGCGACGCAGAAGCTGCTCGACGTGCTCGCTACGTCGAGGTCGCTGGGCTTCGACATCAGGTGGTTCGACATCGGCGGCGGGTTCCCGGTGACCTATGATCCCCAGAAGCCGGCGACGCCGATCGGGCGCTTCGCCGAGAAGCTGGTGCCGATGCTGGAAGGGCTGGGCGTGACGGTCATCTTCGAACCCGGACGTTTCATCACGGCGAACTCTTCTGTGCTGCTGACCAGAGTGCTCTACAGGAAGAGGAACCACGCAGGCAAGGAGTTTTTCATCGTCGATGCCGGCATGACCGAGCTGATCCGCCCGGCCCTGTACCAGTCGCACCACGAGGTGCTTTCGGTCAGGCAGCATGACGAGAGCATCGTGGCGGATGTGGTCGGCCCGGTCTGCGAGTCAAGCGACTTCTTCGCCCGCCACCGCATGATAGACAATGCGGGTGAAGGGGAACTGCTGGCGGTGCTCTCCTCGGGGGCTTACTCGTCGGTCATGGGCAGCAACTACAACGGGCGCCTCCGTCCGGCCGAAGTAATGGTCGACGGCAGAGAGGCTACGCTCATGCGCAGGCGGGAGAGCTACGAACAGCTTGTACAGAACGAAATGTAATGTGGGAGTGGACGAAGAGAATTACCAGAAAAGGCAGCCGATGAGCTGCCTTTTCTATTATTTGGTCCACTGCGTCCACTCAGTCCACTACGTCCACGATTTTCTTAACCCTTCCTGATGTTCCTGAAGATCCTCAGGGTGGCTTCGGCGAGGTTGAGGGTGTAGAAGTGGATGCCCCTGACGTGGTTGTCGATGAGCTCCTGGACCTGCCGGGTGGCCCACTCGATGCCGATCTCCGCGACCTCACGGTCGTCCTTCGCCTCGAGCACCCTTTTGAGGAGCCTTGCGGGGATGCGTGAACCGAGCGCCAGCTCGGACATGCGGATCATCCCTTTCCTGGTCGTGATCGGCATGATGCCCGGGATGATCGGGACGTTGATGCCCGCGATCCTGCAGCGCTCCACGTAATCGAAATAGTCGCGGTTGTCGAAGAAGAGCTGGGTCACGATGTAGTCGGCGCCGGCATCCACCTTCTCCTTCAGGTACTCGAGCTCCTTCATGCGGTTCGGGGTCTCCGGGTGGCCTTCGGGGAAGCCGGCCACGCCGACGCCCATCTCGGGGAAGTTCGCCTTGATGAACCTGACCAGGTCGATGGCATGCGGGAAGTCCCTGATGGCCTCTTCGATCGTGGCGACATCCGCCGGCTTGTCGCCACGAAGCGCCAGGACGTTGACGATGCCGTGTTCGCGATAGAGCTCGAGGATCGGGCCGATCTCCTCCTGGCCCGAGCAGATGCAGGTCAGGTGCGAGACGACCGTCAGCCCCGTCTCCTTCTGGATCCTGGTGACCAGGTTGTGCGTGCGCTCCCTCGTCGACCCGCCAGCGCCATAGGTGACGCTGACGTAGGATGGCTTGAGGGGGGAGAGGTTGGTGATGGTTGCAAAGAGATTGTCCCACTCCTCCTGCTTTTTCGGCGGGAAGAACTCAAAGCTGAAGATCGGTTCATTGCTCGATTCGAGAATCTCTTTGACCAGCATTCGTCTCTATGGTTAATGGCGTTGATAAAAAAAATGAATATACTAAAGGTGCCCGAAACAATGTGCTGGCTAATTTAAGGAATAAAACGGGACTAACCGCGGTTCCCCCGACATGCGGAATTTCCTTTCCTTCCTGCCTGCGGTGCGCCTCTTCGCCTGCGCCGTCGCCGGCATCCTCATCGCCGACTCCGCGCCGGTGGCACCTTCGGCATGGCTCGCGCTGTTCCTGGCGGCCGCCCTCGCGATCATCGTCGCCCTCCTCGTGGGCCGCTTTCGTCGCACCGGGGACAGGGTCGCCACGCCGCTCGTCCTGCTCTACCTTCTCGCCGTCACCGCGGCATTCGCCCTGCATGCGTCAAGCCGCTTCGCTTTCGTTCCATCGCCTTCGCTGATTTCGCTGGCCGGTAAGGAGGCCATCCTTTCCGGGGTGGTAGACGGCCGGCCGGAGGCCGCCCGCGGAGGCCTCGCTTTCAGGCTTCGGGTGCAGGAGGTGTTCCGGGACGGCAGGCACTGGCGCATCGACGATCGGGCGCAGATTTACGCGAAATTGCCGCCGGGCAGCGCTTTCACGGTCGAAGAGGAGGAGTTTGTGCGCGTCAAGGGGCGCCTTGGGCTGATCGCGCCGGCCGCGAACCTTGGGGAGTACGATCAGCGGAGGCATGCCCGTTTCCGTCAGTTCCATGTTCAGGTGTTCTGCCCGGGGTCGTGGTGCCTGCTCAGGGAGGCCCCCGGCAAGGCAGGAGGAGTTTTCGGCGCGGTGGTCAACCCGGTGAGGCGCTACCTCGCGGAAAGTATTGACGACCGGTTCCCGCCCGGGCGGGAACGGCAGTTCGTCAAGGGGATGATCCTTGGTGAGCAGGAGCTGCTGCCCGAGGAGCTGAACGATGCGTTCAGGCGTACCGGTACCGCGCATGTCGTCGCCGTTTCCGGGCTGCATGTCGCCCTGCTGGCCCTTGCCGTGAACCTGTTCCTGCAGCGTCTCAGGGTGACGTATGCCGGGCGGTGGGCCGCTTTCACGCTGCTGGTGGCGGCGCTTGCCACGTACAGCTTTGTCACCGGCAACGCCCCGTCGATTCGGCGTGCAGCCATCATGTCGGCTGTCATGATCGGGGGCGGAGTGCTTGGCAGGAAAACCTATGCCATGAACTCCCTGGCGGTGTCGGACCTCATGATCCTCCTGTTCGATCCGTTCGACCTGTTCAACGCCGGTTTTCTGATGACAAACGGCGCGGTCGCCGGCATCCTTGTCCTCCACCCGCAACTGTCCCGACTGCTTCCCGCTGGCGGCGGGCTTGCCCGGCAGGTGATGTCGGGGGTGTGGAGCGCCTTTTGCGTCGGTGTTTCGGCAATGGCCGGGGTCGGGCCGCTGATCGCCCTCATCTTCGGCACGTTTTCCATTTCGGGCATCGTGGCAAACCTTCCGGTGGTTTTCTTCTCGAACCTTGCGATGTACTCGGCCCTTCCGCTCTTCGCTTCCCACGGCCTTGCCGCATGGCCAGCCTCGCTCTTCGCCCTGAGTTCGTGGGCTTTCGCGAAGCTGACGCTCTTCTTCACGATACTGTTCAGCCGGATGCCCATGTCGAGCATCGAACTGCGGCCCGACATGTTCGAGGTCGCGGTCTTCTATGCCTCGGTCGCAGTCCTGCTCATTTTCCTCCGACGCCGGGCTTGGGGCAGGGCGCTGCTCACCCTGCTCGTCGGGACGAACCTTCTCCTCTGGCGGGAAGTGGCACGGCCCGTGCCTGTTGCTCCAGGCATCCTGACGGTGAATCTCGGCAGGGAGCTTGCCGTCCTCTTCTCGTCAGGAAGCGAGACGATCGTGGTGGATGCTGGACGAACGGGCCGAGCCTGGCCGAGGATCCTGCGCCAGGCCGATGCCTGGGGATTTGGCCGTCCCCGTGCAGTGGTCGGGGTGTTCTCGCCCGATACCGTCGTGCATGCTGCGCCTGTGCCGTGCCGTCTCGAGTCCGGCGGGCGGGTGCTGGTGCTTCGGTCGGTGGTCGTGACGAGGCTTGCCGACAGGGTGGTGAGGATCGACAGCCGGCGTCGCTCCCTGCTGCTGGCTTCCGGCATGGGGAGGCTGATGGAGGTTCCTGCCGGGAGGGCTGACGTGGCAATGATCTGGATATACCGGTTTACGGGGAAGCAGTGGCGCCAGCTCGACGCATGGATCGATTCGGCAAGGCCCGGCAGGGTGCTTCTGGTCCCGGGGCCGTTCATGACGGCGGCACAGCGGGAGGTGCTGCAACGGTATGCGGCGACGCATAAAGGCGTGTCCGTTCGTTCCAGGAGCGCGCAGGCACGGTTCTGAGATGGCTTGTACGGTTCAAGCCTCGCGGCTGTTGAACAGGTCGGCGGTGGCGAGGGCGTCGATGATCCTTGCAACTTCGGGGGAGAGCCCTGGCGGGTTGATCTTGCGGATCACCGAGGCGATGGTGGCGATCTTGCCTTCGATGGGCAGGAACCGGTTGACCACCACGACGCGGTTCTCCTTTACCCGGCAGTCGCCGCCGATGAAGCTGCCCTTTTCGTACCTGAGCCTGAAACCCAGGTCGGCTATGGCGGCCTCGAGCAGGTCGAGCTGTTTCTGTTTTTTCACTCGCTTTTCTTTTGTGTCACCTTGTCAGGCCTGCTGCAGCATCGGGTACTTCAGTACCGGTCCGACATGCAGCGACTGGGGCAGGCCTCCTGTGGAGGTAGATGCTGCCAGGCGTTTGCCGGATGGCCGGTTCTCCGTGCATGGTTGAAGCCATCAGTTGCGCATTCTCGGGTCGAGGGCGTCGCGTACGCCGTCGCCGATCAGGTTGAAGCAGACCACCGTCGAGAGGATGGCGATGCCGGGGAATGTCGATATCCACCAGTGGTTCAACAGGCTGTCGCGGCCTTCGTTGATGATGTTGCCCCAGCTTGGGGTCGGCGGCTGGACGCCAAGGCCGAGGAAGGAGAGGCCGGCCTCGGTGAGGATGATGCTGCCGATCCTCAGGGTTGCCGCGACGATGACCGGGGTCAGGGCGTTGGGCACAAGGTGTCGGAAGATGATCCGCAGGTTCGACAGGCCCAGCGACCTGGCCGCAAGGATGAACTCCTGCTCTTTCAGGGAGAGCACCTGTCCTCTGACGATACGTGCCACGCCCATCCAGCCGGTGAAGGAGAGGGTGATGACGATCAGGTAGATCGAGTTCCCGAAGGTGGCGATGATGATCAGGATGAGGAAGAGGGCTGGAAATGCGATCAGGACGTCGACGAGACGCATCATGACGTTGTCCGCCCAGCCGCCGAAATAACCGGAAGACACGCCGATCACCGTACCGAGGGTGACCGAGATGAGGACCACCAGGAACCCGATGGAGAGGGATATCCTCGAGCCGTAAAGGACCCTGCTGAAAATGTCGCGCCCGTACTGGTCGGTACCGAGCAGGAAGGTTCTCGATACGACGAATCCCGGGCGCCCGTCCGCCGTGTACCTGCCCGTCTGGCTGTGGAGCTGGCTCAGCGGGAGGCTGCGCTCACGTATCCCCTGACGGAAGTGGATGGTGTCGCTCTCCACCCGGTAGCTGTCGACGAATTTCAGGCTGTAGTCGTGGTTTCGGGATTTCAGGCGCTGCACGTCGGTGATCAGGGCGTTGGTCAGACGGGATGCGTTGTCGCTTCCGGTCCTCAGAGGGATCATGCCCGTACGCTTCTGCATGAGCATGAGGGCATCGAGCCTCGAGAGCGGCGGCTGGTAGGCCGTGACGAGGAAGTCCTGCTGGTCGTACGGGCTGAACGGGGCAAGGAACGGGGCGAGGAACGCGACCGAATAAAGCACGAAGATGACGGTCGAGGCGACGACGGGAATGGCGTTGCGGCGGAATGATCGCATGCCGAGTTGCCAGAGGCTGAGCTCGCCCGACGGCGATCCGGCCTTTTCAGCCAGCGTTCTCCGGTACGAGCGCAGGGAGAAGATGGCGAGGAGGAGCGGGACGGCGAGGATGTACAGGGCGGCGACCCAGAACTCCAGAAGCTCAGGAGTGAAGACCTGGCGGAAATTATCCGGAGAGACTGCGATCAGGATGGAACCCGTGCCGAGTGAACGGACGCTGATCAGGAAGAGGTCGAATCTGAATGCGAACAGCACGGCGAACGCCGTGAACGACAGCAGATAGAACAGTCCGGGGGCTTTCTTCCCTGCGGCGAGCAGGCCGACTCCGGGCAGGATGCGGTACAGGATCGGGATCTTCTGTTCGTCAGGTAGCTTCACAAGGGCTCGTCGAATAGGGAGTACGTGGTGAAAGTGTCCCTTAATATAAACGATAGTCGCAGGTTGAAAACAAGCGGCCGGACATAAAAAAAGCTGCCTTTCCCTGGGAAAGGCAGCTTGAAATTTCACGGCATGGTTGCCGGGATGATGATCAGGCCTGTGCAGGAGCCTCTTCAGCAGCGGCTTCGACCTCTTTCCTGGGAGCAATGATCGAAACGACCGGTGCGTCGATATCGCCGAGAATGGTCACCTTTCCTTCCAGTGCGCCGAGTTTCAGGTCGCGGATGTGCAGGGTGTGGCCGAGCTCAAGGCTGCTGATGTCGATCGTGAAGTGCTCCGGCATATCTTCCGGCTTGCCTTTCAGGGTGACGGCGTGCAGGTTGACCTGGAGCTTTCCACCGCCGATCTTGATGCCGGGGCACTCGCCCTCGAAGTGGGTCGGCACTTCCATCTCTACGACCTCATCGGCGGAGAAGAGCTGGAAATCGGCATGGATGACCCTGTCGGACACGGGGTCGAACTGCAGGTCCTTGATGAACGAACGGGTGGATTTCCCGTCGGGGTACTGAAGGTCGATCAGGTGCGACTCGGCAGAGTGGACCAGCTTGGTCAGTGCCATCTCGTCGACGCTGATGGAGACGGTCTCTTCGCCTTTATGGTAGACGACTGCGGGAACCCTGCCGGCGCGGCGGAGTTTTTCGGCCTCTTTCTTCTTCGCCTCGCGGATGTTGACAGACAATGCTCGTGTTTCCATACTATTCCTCTATCTCCTTTGACTGTTGACTCTTATGATTAATGATGATTGGTAATCTTTTTCGTGATGTTCTTGCTGTCGAACAGGTAGCTGACCGATTCCCCGTCGTAGATCCTTTTGATGGCTTCGCCCAGGAGGTTGCTGATGGTGACGATCTCGAGTTTGGGGGAGTCATCGTGGTCCGAAACCAGCGAGTCGGTGACGATCACCCGTTCCAGCACGGAGCTGTTGATGCGCTCGATCGCAGGGCCCGAAAGGATCGGGTGCGTTGCGGCGGCGTAGATTTTCAGGCCGCCGGCCTCCTTGATGGCCTTCGCGGCATTGACCAGCGTACCAGCAGTGTCGATCATGTCGTCGACGAGCAGTACGTTGCGCCCCCTGACGTCGCCGATGATGTTCATCACCTCTGCAACGTTGGCTTTCGGACGGCGTTTGTCCACGATCACCAGGTCGGTGCCGAGTTCAGCGGCGAACTTCCTGGCCAGCTTCACGCCGCCCACGTCGGGCGATGCGACCACCAGGTTGTCGGCGATGTCCATGTTCTTGACATGGTCGATGAGGACCACGCTCGAATAGAGGTGGTCGAACGGAATATCGAAAAAGCCCTGGATCTGGGGCGCGTGCAGGTCCATGGTCAGGATCCTGTCGGCACCTGCCTGGGTCAGGAGGTTGGCGACGAGCTTGGCGGTGATGGCTACGCGGGGCTTGTCCTTCCTGTCCTGCCTGGCATAACCGTAGTAGGGCATGACGGCGGTGATCCTTGCTGCCGACGAACGCTTTGCGGCGTCGATCATGATCAGCAGCTCCATGAGGTTGTCGGCAGGAGGGTTGGTCGACTGGATGATGAAGAGGTCGGAGCCGCGGATGGACTCGAAGTAGTTGACCGAAATCTCACCGTCGGAGAAGTTCTCGACCTTGGCGTCGCACAGGGGCATTCCGAGATAATCGGCGATTTTTTCAGCCAGTCCCGGGTTGCTGCGTCCTGCGAAAATTTTAATGGGTGTTTCCATCGCTCACTGCTTTTTCTGATGAAACGAGTTATATTACGCCTGCATCTTCGGTCACCGACCGCCGGAAACCGTGGATTTGCTCCCTTCGGTTACGGATTTCGAATATACGAAATCGGTTTTAAAATTATCAGTAAATTTTCTGCCTCTTCCGGTACCCTCCACATGATGACTATCCAGGATATCAAAAGCCTTCTCGAGCAATTTTTCCATCCTGTCGAACTGGTGGGAGACGGTGGTGTCGTGATTACCGGCCCCGCCAAGATCGAGGATGCCGGTTCCGGACAGGTCAGCTTCGTGGCCAATGAAAAATATTACCGTTTCCTCGGTGATGCCAAGGCTTCGCTGCTGATCGTCCATCTCGATGCGCCGGTCGGCGACGGATCTGACGGGCGGAGCTTCCTCAAGGTCAAGGATCCTTACACCGCATTCGTGTTCGTGCTCCAGAAGTTCGCCGGCGAACGCCGGATCGCCGCTCCCGGGGTGGCCGCTTCGGCCTCCGTGGCTCCGACGGCCAGGCTCGGCAGGAACGTCTCCATCGGCGAGCATGCGGTCATAGGCGAACGCTGCACCATCGGCGACGACACCGTGATCGGCCCGAACACGGTACTGATGCATGATGTCAAGATCGGCAACGGCTGCGTACTCTATCCGCAGGTTACCTGCTACGACGGCACCGTGATCGGCGACCGGGTCATCGTGCATAGCGGCACGGTGATCGGGGCAGACGGCTTCGGCTTCGCTCCCCAGAAGGATGGATCCTACATCAAGATCCCGCAGATGGGCACCGTACAGATCGAGGACGACGTCGAGATCGGCGCCAACACCACCATCGACCGTGCAACGATGGGGAAGACCGTCGTCTGCAAGGGGGCCAAGATCGACAACCTCGTACAGATCGCACACAACTGCCGCATCGGTGAGGACACGGTTATCGCTTCGCAGGCAGGGATCTCGGGCAGCGTCAAGATAGGCCGCCAGTGCCTCATCGGAGGGCAGGCAGGTTTTGCCGGGCATCTCGAGATCGCCGACAGGACCTCCATTGCCGCAAAGGCGGGAATTTCCAAGAGTTTCACCGAGCCGGGACTCGCAATCAGGGGCGTGCCGGCGCAGCCGATGCGCGACCAGCTTCGTCAGGAGGCCCAGATTCGCGGGCTTGGGGCCCTGAAGGAGAAAGTCGACGAGCTCGAAGCCCGTATCAAGGCCATCCTCGAGGGGCGAGGAGCCTGAATTGACTCCAGAGTATCATCCGGCCCTTTGGTCCATGACTGGCGATCCCAGGGCTGTCGAATGGTTCCACGGCACCTTAAGCCGCTTGCTGCTTTTCACTCTTCAGCATTGACCCGACCTTCTGCAGGAACAGTTTCAACTTTACCGGCTTGATGAGGCAGTCGTTGATGCCGCAGAGTCGGGCCATCTGCATCGAGTTGTTGTCGAGGTTGCCGCTCAGGCCAAGAATCGGGATGTCGCGATAGGGCGTGTCGCCTCGTCGAACTCGCCTGGTGGCCTCGAACCCGTCGAGCACGGGCATTTTCAGGTCCATGACCAGCAGGTCGCATTTGTTGGTTTCAAGGAGCTCGAGCGCCTCCTGGCCGTTCGAAGCCTCCAGGATCGTCACGTCGAGCCTGCCCAGCATCGACGTGATCACCTTCCGGTTGAAGTCGAGGTCATCCACGACCAGAACGGTTTTGCCCGCAAGCGAACCCTTGAGGACTCCCCTCGAGGTTTCCAGGGTGCACTTGAGTACATGGAGAAGTTCCGACAGTACCGGAGGCATGGAGATGTGGGCTTCTATGCCCCGGTTTTCCTCTATCTTTCTGCCCACGGATGGATCTTTGCCCACGGCAAAGGCGATGACCGGAATCTCTTTGCCCCGGGCTGTTATCCTTGAGGCGAGCTCTGCCGCGTTGAGGATCGGTAGTTCGATGTCAGCCAGTATGAGGTCGTACATCCCGGTCGCGATGATGTTCATGGCCGAAGCCCCGTCCGTGGCTTCGTCGATTATCATGCCGAGGGGGGCGAGCTGCTGCCGGATGAGCGAAAGATGGCTTTTGTCATTGCCGGCCAGCAGCAGTTTTTTGCCTTCAAGGAGTGTCCTGTTTGCGCCATAGAGGTGTTTTTCGAACTCATCGATAAGCTCCTTGCCGAGCGCCGGGAAGCTCAGGACGAATTCAGTGAACCTGCCGGGCTCTGAATTGCACGTGATATCCCCGCCGAATGAACGCATCACCCGAATGCAAAAGGCCAGGCCGAGTCCGGTCCCGCCCGTCTTGCCAGATGTAAAAAACGGGTCGAAAATCCTGTTCAGGAACTCAGGCGGAATGCCGGGGCCATTGTCCCTGACGATCACGGTGTTCATCTCCTTGCCAGGTTCGAAGTGCAGGCGGATCCGTCCGTCCGTCCGGTCCCTCAGGACATGGAACGCGTTGAGGAACAGGTTGTAGATGACGAACATATAGCTGCTTTCGTCACCCCTGAAGATAAAGTCTTCGCCCTCCTGAAGATCGATCTTGCCCCGCTCTTCCTCGGAGGCATAGCCGTATTCGTCTATTGCCTTTCTTGTGGCTGCGGCTATCGATAACGATGCGAAGTCATGCCTGAAGAGCTCTTCGCTCCTGAAGTTCTCGAGGGTCATGTCGATGATATGCAGGCCTCGGTTCACGGCGGTCTTGGCTTGGGTCAGCCGTTGCCGGATGGCCTGGAGGTCCTTGGTGGCCAGCGGTCCTCTCTTGTCATCGTATCGTTCAGTCAGGATCTCCTGCGTGATTTCGTCGAGGTTGTGGCTTATCTGCCCGAGAGGATTGCGCATCTCGTGGGCGATGCCTCCGGCCAGCGCTTCGAGTGCGGAGTATTTTTCCTCGGCTTTGCGTTGTTCCTCAGCCCGCAACCCTTGCAGGTTACTGTAATTGAACAGGTATCCGGCTATAATGGAAAAGCCCACGACGATGCCGTACAGGCCCGGATCGAATGCCGCGGTCTGAAATCGGTCGGTGATGGGCGTTATAAGCAGGTATGCCGCGAATGCGGCGACGATTCCTGCGATAAGATCGAACAGGAACATCGACCAGTTCGGGACGAACGATATGAGAACGAACACCATGAAGATTTCCCAGTAAGTCCATGGCTCGTCGAAATTGTTCTTCAGGGCGAAAAGTGTGATGATGAAAGGAAGGACGTAAATAAGCATCAGATGCCAGTAGACGCCGAAGTGCCTGCCTAAAAAGTCGGGTTTTATCAAACGGTAAAGCGATCCGCAACAGAGAAAGACGCCGACCAGGCGGATCGGTAGGTTTTCCCAGTGCAGGCTGAAAACGTACCTGTAGACAAAATAGAGCGTGAAATGCCCGGATGCACCGATCAGGGATGCATAAATGATGTTGAGCCGGGATGTTTTCGTGCCTTTGGCGAAAGATGACTGTATATGCTTGATGATATTCATGAATCTCTGCTCGAAGTACATATCTCAATTGGTTTAAGGCAAATCGGATTTGACAAGCTTGAGGAACAGGTTGATGCCAAGCGGTTCACTTGAGACGTCGATTTTGGAATGCTCGATCCCGATCTGCAAGGCGAGCGCAATAAGATCCTGCTTGTTCCTGTGTAAAAGGTGCCAGTTTCCGAATAACTCCATGTACTTCCTTGTCGGGTTCAGATCGGAAAAGTTGCCGACATAAAGCACCCCGCGAGGCTTGAGGTACGAATAGAGTTTATTCAGCAGAAATACGAATCGCCGGTCGTTCAGATAGTCAAAGAGTCCTGCGGACCAGACGAGGTCGTATTTCTCGGCTGTCGAAAACTTGAAAACGTTTGCATTGATGAAACTGATCTTGTCAAGATGCCTTTCGCACAGTCCGGAGGCATAGGCGATCGCATTCCTGTCAAATTCAATGCAGTCGAAATGGATATCTGACGCCCTGTTGTTTTCAAAAAATTCGAATATGTCTCTTCCGGGGCCGCTTCCGACGTTAAGTACCCGAAGTTTTTTTCTGTCCCGGGACAGTTGGCTGAGGGTGTTGATGAAAAAAAACTTTCTGTTCCTGACAGCCTGCGGGGCATCCTGGGCATGAAAGAACTCGTCCCATCTCTTCAGGCGTTCATTTTCGGTTGTGTGCAGGGTATAGATTCTGTCGATGATCTCGTAATCGCCAGCATACCCGTGCGGTTTGTGGTAAGCGAATCCCTGCATGGTTTCAGGTGTCAACGCTGGTGCGATGACGCCCATCAGTTCCTGATAGCGCGTATGCCCCGGTTGTTCTCCCAGCAGTTTCCCCAATCGTTCGATTTCAATTCGAAGATTGTGGTGGTCGTCTGCCTCGGGGCCATATTGTGTGATCATTCTTGTTATGAAATCCAGCCAGGCCGTTTCAGTGCCGGGAGTTTTGAGGGTGTTCTGTTTGTCCGGGCCAAACGGTCCCTCTTCATCTCTTTTCCGGGCGATGCCGCCTGTCGTAGGGCACGGGCAATGTGCTGGCGCAGCTGTTGCCGGCATTTTGCGTGGGGTTGGGTTTGGCATTGTACTGTTTGCTCGTGGGGGAAGCACAGTTGACTTGAAGCCGGGCTCCGGAAATTCATGCCTGCTGTTGGCATTTTATCCTGCAAATATAGTCGCATTTGCAGGATATCACCAACGCATCATGCTGCTGACTCGCTGTTTGTGGGAGATTGTGCCTTTCCTTATATAAAATTAATCATATAAGGTGATTTGTGCGAGTGGGCTGAGTGGGGGAGTAGCAGGGGACTTGCTTGAAAGCCCCCTGCCAAGCGTGAGGTTCAGGAGAGGTTTCTCGGGACCTGTGAAGAGTGGTGGTGGATGATCGGCTTTTCGAGCGAAAGGTCGACCGCGAAGGTGAATCTCGAGGGGAATGTCAGCAGGAGCTGGTCGACCTCGAATTCGAAGGCGTAGATTCCGCTGAGGACGTAGGCGTTTCCGCCGAGTGGCTGCTTCCTGAGTGACTTGTCGTAGAGGCGAACCTGCAGGTTGTCCCTGGTGGCAAGCTGTTCGAAGTACTGGCGGATTCCCTGGGTGGTGTTGACGGTGTGTGGGGAGAAGGTCGGGACGAGGACAGCGTGTTCATCATAGAGGTTTTCGACGTCGTCGATGGCTCCGTTGCAGATTCCCGATATCCAGCGCGAGAGGACATCTTCCGGGTTCTGGTAGTGCATGGCGTTACTGATGTATGGTTTCAGGATCATTGATACTGAACATGGAACCCCTGCCGGTTTGCGTTGTGATGGGCGAAGCCGCGGCTCCGGGGTCCCGGCGTCTGAAGGTAAACAATTTTTCCCACTCGGGAACAAGGGTTTCAGCGTCTCTGGCAAGCAAGAAAAGGTCCGTGCCTGAGACGGCACGGACCTGAATCCGATTCGGTGTTTAAGGGTCCGTTACATCCTGAGTTCACCGGTTTCGGCTTTACGTTTGAGGTCGTTGCTGGCGTAGATGAGCACCTCGACCCGGCGGTTCTGTCGTCGTCCGTATTCGGTTTCGTTGGTCGCGACCGGGCGTGTCTGGCCATATCCTACCGTGCTCATCCGTCTTCCGGACACGCCATAGGTGCGCAGAAGCGATGCGACCGACTCGGCCCTGCGCTCCGACAGCATCTGGTTGGAGGCTTCGCCTCCGATGTTGTCCGTATGTCCTTCGATCACGATGTTGGTGTCGTTGTACCTGTTCATGATCCTCGAGAGCTTTTCGATGTTGTACCGGCTGGCCGGGTTCAGGGTTGATGATCCGGTGGAGTAAAGGATGCCGGTGTCGAAAACCACACGGATTCCCTCGCCGACGCGTTCGACCTGTGCTCCTTCGACCTCACGCCGAATGTCTGCTGCCTGCCGGTCCATGTAGTTGCCGATCGCCGAGCCGGCAACGCCGCCGATGACTGCGCCGATCAGGGCGCCTTTGCCGAAATTGCCGGAAGAACTGCCGATGATGCCGCCGATGATGGCTCCGGATGTGGCGCCTATGGCAGCTCCACGGGTGCCCCTGCCCTCTGTGGCGGTCATTTCTGACTGGCATCCCCAGGAGAGTGAGGCGGTCGTGAGTACGAGGCCGAGGGCGACAGGCCTGACCAGTTTTTTGTTTGTTTTCATTGCCGTTGATGGTTAATGGTTCACGCCGATGAGGGGCCTGGTTTGGTGTATATGTCCTGATGGAACGGTTATGATTGAACATACGGAATTCATAAACACCGGCCCGCGATGAATGGTTCTTGCTGTCGTGAAGTCGTATCCGGAGCGCAAGACATCGGCAGGTAAGTCAATTGCCTTTGCCCGGCCTGCTCCAGAGGTTTTCGGAATTCACCGTCAGCCTGCTTCCCGGTTCCTGACCTGCGTATGATCGGGCTCACTTCGTGGATCGGAGTGCATCCACGGGATCGAGGCTGGCCGCTTTCCATGCCGGGAAGAGGCCGAAGGAGATGCCGATGGCCGAACAGACCAGCATCGCGGCAATCATCCAGCCCCAGGGGAACATGACCGGCAGGTTGAAGTTGACGGCGACCAGGTTGCCCGCCCCCGCGCCCGTCGCGATGCCCAGGATGCCGCCGCCGATGGACAGCAGCAGGGCCTCGAGCAGGAACTGGCGGAGGATCGTCCGGCGGGGGGCTCCGACCGACATCCGGATGCCGATCTCCCTTGTCCTCTCGGTGACGCTGACCAGCATGATGTTCATGATGCCCACGCCGGCGGTCAGCAGGGCCATGAAGCTGATGATGAAGGCCCCGACGCCGATGGTGTTCTGGATCTCCCTGAATGATTCGACGAGGGATTCGTTGGTGCGTATCTCGAAATCGTTCGGCTCACGCACGGTCAGCCCCCTGGCGAGCCGCATGGCCCCGATGGCCTGGTCGACGGTTCCTGGATACTCCTTCTGTGAGCGGGCTTCCACCGTGATCGACAGGCTGCTTTTTTCATTGACGTGGCCGAGGAATCGGGTGATGGGGATGAGCACGAAATTGTCCTGGCTCTGGCCGAAGGCGGCCCCCTTCTTGCTGAAGACCCCGACGACCGTATAGGCCTTGCCATCCACCTTGACCTGCCGGTTGATCGGGTTTTCCCCCGGTCCGAAGAGCGATTCGGCCACCTCGCTGCCGAGCACTGCGGTGTCGCCGGCATGGAGGATGTCGTTGCTGTTCAGGTTCCTGCCGGACACGAGATCGAAACCGTTGGATTTCGCGAAGTTCTCATCGCCCCCCGTCAGGATCACGTCGGGGTTCGTCGTCCGGTTGGAGAGCCTCGCCTGGCTTGCCTGCCGGGTGATGACGAACCCGATGGCCGCAGCTTTCGGTCCCATGGACTTGCGGAACAGGATGGCCTCTTGCCAGGTGATGTCCTGCCGGTTTGCGTACTGGTCGCGACGGTGGCCTCCGCCGAAGACCGTCGCCGGGTACTTCTGTATCTGGAAGGTGTTGGCGCCGAGGCTCGACAGGCCCGTGGCGACCGAGCGTTCGACCGCGTCGAGTGCTGTCATGACGGCGATGATCGAAAAGACCCCCACGGCGACGCCGAGCGTGGTCAGCGCCGACCGCAGCTTGTTGGCCGCAAGCGATGTCGCTGCCTGCACCAGCGTTTCCCGTATCTGCCTTGTCTCCATCTTCATTCGTACCTGAGCGAGTCTGCCGGGTCGAGCTTCGAGGCGGTCACTGCGGGGGCGAGGCCGGACACGATCCCTGTAGCCACCGAAACCGCAAGGCTCGCCAGCACGAGCATCGGAGAGAAGCGGACGGGGAAGTCGGGCAGGAGGAACCGGATGGCGAAGGTGATCGATACCGAGGTGCAGAGCCCGACGAGGCCGCCGATCAGGCAGATCATGACCGATTCGATGAGGAACTGCAGGAGGATGGTCCGGCGTCTGGCGCCGAGGGCCTTGCGCAGGCCGATCTCCCGTGTCCGCTCCTTGACACTGACGAAGGTGATGTTCATGATGCCGATGGCCCCGACGAACAGCGACATGCCGGTGATGAAGATGCCTGCCGCGGCGATGCCGTTCTTGATGGGGTCGAGCTGGCTCTTGAAGGCCTGCTGTTCGTTGACCGCGAAATCCTCCTCCTCGGCGGGGGCAAGCCTCCTGAGCCTTCGCATCAGTCCGGTGATCTCCTCCTTGGCCTGGACTACCCGCTTCTCGTCCCTGATCCTGATCCTGAGGCTCACGAAGGAGGTCTTGCCGTAGATCTTCTCGAAGGCGCCGAGCGGCATGACGACCTGGTTGTCGAAGCTGAAGAGGCCGAGGAACTTGCCCTGCTTCCTGAAGGTGCCGATGACGCGGACGCTGCTGTTCTTCAGGCGGATCGCCTTGCCGATCGGCTGCTCGTGGGGGAAGAGCCCCGAGGCGATGTCGTCCCCGACCACGCACACCATGTCGCCTGCGGCCGACTCCTGCGGGGTGAAGAACCTTCCGGCAGAGAGGTCGCCCGAGGCGGTCATCGGGTAGTCCTGGTTGGTTCCCATCGAAAAGACCTGCTGCAGCAACCGGTCCCGGTAGCGTGCCGAGGCGACGAAGGTCGACATCTGGGGCACGGCCACCACAAGCTCGGAGGAGGGGTTTTCAGCGATGGCACGGTTGACCTGCACGGCGTAGTCCGTCTTGATGTCCGGCCGGTTGCGGTATTTCCACCACTGGCCCATGGTGCTCCATGACGCCTTCTGGACGTAGACCACGTCGTAGCCGATCATGGCCAGGCTCTTTTCGAATCCGATGTCGATGCCGTTGATCGCCGTGCCCATCATGGTGATGGCCACGATGCCGATGATCACGCCGAGCGCCGTGAGGAATGATCGGGTCTTGTTGGCCCTGATCTGGTAGACGGCGATGTTCAGGCTTTCTGCCGTCTCGTAGCGGAACTGCCGGAGTCCCTCCTTCATGTCGCCGAATCGCTTTCGATCCTGCCGTCGCGGAGCCGGATGGTCCGGCGGGTGAAGCGGGCGATGTCCTCCTCGTGGGTGATGAGGATGATCGTGTTGCCGGCCTCCCAGAGCTTGCCGAACATGGCCATGATGTCATGGCTGGTCGCCGTGTCGAGGTTGCCGGTCGGTTCGTCGGCAAGGATGATCGACGGCCGGTTCACCAGGGCGCGGGCGATGGCCACCCGCTGGGTCTGGCCGCCGGAGAGTTCCGACGGCTTGTGGCCCATCCTGTCGGCGAGGCCTACCTGCTCAAGGGCGGCCCTCGAGCGTTCCATGCGTTCATCGGGGTCGATGCCCGCATAGATCAGTGGCAGTTCGACATTCTTCAGGCAGTTGAGCCTCGGCAGGAGGTTGAAGGTCTGGAAGACGAAGCCGATCTCGCGGTTGCGCACCCTGGCCAGTTCGTCGTCGTCCATTTCGGCCACGTTGCGGCCGTTCAGCACGTAGCTGCCGGAGGTAGGGGTGTCGAGGCAGCCGAGGATGTTCATCAGGGTCGACTTGCCGCTTCCCGACGGACCCATGATGGCCGCGTAGTCGTTCTTCATGAAGCGCAGGTCGATACGGTCCAGCGCCTTGACCGTCTGGTCGCCCATGGTGTAGTACTTGCAGAGCGACCTGATGTCGATGATGGGCTGCCCGAGGTTCATCGCTTCTCCTGGAGCCTGATCCTGCTGCCGTCACGGAGTTCTCGGGTGATGGCGCCGAAGCTGCCAGACACCACCGTCTCGCCCTCCTTCAGCCCCGAAAGCACGATGATGTGGGTGTTGTCGGTGGTGCCGGTGGCGACCTTCCTGAATCGCGCCAGCCCGCCCGTCACCACGAAAACCCCCTCGGTGCCTTCGGTGTTGCGCCTGCCGGTCGCCTCGGCCTGTACGACCTTCTCTTCGGCCTGCTCCGGTTTATTCTGCACGGCCGCCTTGCCGCCCTCCTCGCGGATCGTCACGCTCTGGATGGGCACCACGAGCGCGTTCGGAACCCGGAGGGTTTCGATGTCGGCCGTGGCGCTCATGCCGGGCTTGAGCAGGCGCTGGTGGTTCAGCACCCGGATCTTGACCAGGAAGTTGGTCACCTCCTCCTGGGTGCCGGCGGCCTTGGTGATGGCCGAGTTCGAGATTTCCCGGACGATGCCGGTGAACTTCCGGTCGCCGAAGGCGTCGACCGTGACCGTCACCGGGTTGCCGACCCTCACGTTGACGATGTCGTTCTCGTTGACCTCCACCTCGACCCGCATGCTGTCGAGGTTGGCGATCCGGAGCACCTCGGTGCCCGGGAACTGCCCGGTGCCGACGACCCGCTCGCCGAGCTTGCTTTTGAGCAGCGTGATCGTGCCGCTCATCGGCGCCCTGACGACGGTCTTCTTCAAGCGCTCCTCGTTCTGGCTCAGCAGGCTGCGGTTCTGTTCGATCCCGAACCGGGATGCTTCGTAGGCCGCCTGAGCCGATTCGGCGTTTGTCTTGGCGGTGAGCCACTCGGTCTGCGAGATCAGGTGCTCCCTGTAGAGCAGCCCTGCCTTGCGGAAATCGTCCTGCGATTTGAGCATTCGCGCCTTCGAATCGAGGCTCTGGGCCTTCGAGAGGTTCATCTGGGCGCGGCTCTGTTCGACCTGGTTCTCGTAGATGTCCGGCTGGATGCGGAAGAGCAGGTCGCCGGAATTCACCGCCTGCCCCTCCCTGACCGGCAGGGCGATGATTTCGCCCGACACGTCGGGTGACATGGCCACCTCGACTTCGGGCTGGATCTTGCCGGTGGCGGTCACGACATGCACCACCTCCTTGCGGGACACCTTTTCGGTCGTGATTTCGACCGGTTTTTCCCGGAGCTTCATCCAGAGCGCCAGGGCGCCCAGGAGCAGGATGGTTGCGCCGGAGATGGCGATGATGGTGGTGCGTCTGCCGGGTCGCTTCTGATTGTTCATGGGGTCGATGGTGATGCGTTGTCATGCTGGACGATGTCGCTCCTTCCGGAGGTGTAATCGAGCAGCGCCTTCTGCAGGGCGAGGTTGTAGGTTGCCTGCGTCATGTTCGACTTGGCATTGAACAGTGTCGCCCGTGCGTTGCTCAGTTCGACGAAGCCCGAGGCGCCAAGCTCGTATTTCCGCTGCACGGCGTTGAATGCCGAGGTGGCGGCAAGGAGGCTCGCTTTCGACGCGGATATCTGGGTGAAGGCCGCGCGATAGTCGCCCGCCGCCTGCTGGAGGTCCAGCACGATGCCGTCCCTGAGCTCCTCGTAGTCGAGCCGACGGTTGAGCCAGCTGGTTTTTGCCGTCTGGACGGCATACCTGCTCTGGAATCCGTCGAAGATCGCCCAGCTGAGGTTCAGGGAGACCGAGTAGCCGATGCCGTTGGAAAGCTGGGTGCCGAGCGGGGGGAGCAGATAGCTCTGGTCGATGCCGTTGTAGCTGATACGGTCGATGCCGTTCGAGTTTCCAGATGCAACCAGGTCGAGCTTCGGGAGCCGCGAACCTGCGGCGCTCCTGACCTGCCAGCGTGCCGCGTCGGCCTGGAGCCGTCCGGCTTCGAGGTCGGCACGGTTCTTCAGGCTCTCGGCAGCAAGTCCGGGGATGTCGACGGCGGGGGAGAGGGACTCCGCGCTGGCGGTGTCGACCGGTTCGAGCGTGATTTCAGTGAGCGGGTCGAGCCGCAGGCGACGGAGCAGTTCGAGCCGGCTCTTCCTCGACTGGTTTTCGGCCTTGATGGCAGTAAGGCTGTTACCTGCCACTTCGGCCTGCTGCTGGTAGAGGTCGGTGAGCGACTTGATGCCGATCCGGTACTGCCGGTCGGTAAGGGTCAGGAGGTCGCTGGACGACTGGAGGTTCTCCCTGGCGATGGCGAGCAGCTCCTGGTCGAGCAGCGCCTGGTAATAGTGCTGCGTCACGTCGAACACGACGCTCTCCTTCGCGCGCCTCAGCGAGAAGCCCGCCGCTCCCTCAAGGTCGAGCGCCGACTGCAGGGAGGCATAGTCCGACAGGCCGTTGAACAGGTTGAGCGAAGCGGTAAGGCCGAGGCCCGCCGAGCTGCTTTCTGTCTTTACCTTGTTGCCCGGTGTGGAGCTGAGGGTGGCTGCGTTGTAGGTCTGCGATACCGAGCGGGGCACGTAGCTTCCGGTAGCCGTGAGCTTCGGGAGGAAGCTGCCGTAGCTTTTCAGGACATCGGCCCCTTCGAGTTTCAGGTTGTTCCCCGCCTTTTTGACCGACGTGGCGTTCTCCAGGGCGATCGAAATGCACTCCTTCAGGGATAGCTTTCGGGGAGCGGGTTCCGCGGTCCCGTCATGCAACGCTGCCAGGAGCAGGGTGACGATGATGACGAGAGCTTTCGTTACGGTCGATGGCATGGGTTGATGCTTTTGGTCGGCAACGAGGTGTTCATGTGGCTCAATATACGCAACATACGGCCAACTGTCGGAGAGCGGCTGGCACTCGGGAGAAATGGACGAAGAAATTATGGATATGGTAGATGGTACGGACAATGTGACAGACAGGGGAATCGGAGACGCCGGCAATTTGTTCCGTACTCCCGTCCCTGCTGTCCATATTTATCTCCTTACAGCTTTTCGAGCAGGCGGTCGATATGCAGGCGGTACTCGTCCGCCTTCGACGGCTTGAGCTGGATGAGGGAGGTGTAGACGCGGATGGCCTTTTTGTAGGCGCCCTGGGAGATGAAGAGGTTGGCAAGGGATTCGGTCGGCACGGCGATGGATGCGTCGTCAGGAAAGGGCTGCTTCTGTTCGGCGATCGGGGTCGGATCCGAAGACTCCGAAGCGCGGGGCGCCTGGAACCCGGAGAGCGCGATGGACAGGCGTTCGAACTCTTCCGCCACCGGGTCGAATGCCGGTTCGGGAGCCTCCAGCCCCTGCTGGGCATGCCGTACGGTGGCTTCGACCAGCTCCTGCCACGCAACCTGGTTGGAAGGCGCGATCCGGCAGCACTGCCTGAGGTTGCTCACGGCCTCGCCATGTCTGCCGAGCCCCTGCCATGCCCTCGCCTCGAGCAGGTGCATGAGGTAGGAATCCGGCAGCTTGCGGCCCGCTTCCGAGAGCTTGTCCAGGGCCGACTGGAACTCCCCGCGGGAGATGTCCAGCGAAACGTCGGCGAAGATGAGGTGCGGTTCGATACTCATAGTGGCTTACCGGTCCTTTCAGGGTTTCCTGTCGAGGGCCAGAAGGATGAGCTTCCTGACAAGCTCGGGGAAGTCGATGCCCGTGGCGGCCATCATCATGGGGTACATGCTGACGTCGGTGAATCCGGGGATGGTGTTGACCTCGTTCAGGATGATCTTTCCGGTGCCGTTCTCAAGGAAGAAGTCGATCCTCGAAAGGCCGCTGCATCCGAGCGCACGGAAGACGGTCAGTGCAGCTGCCCTGACGGCGTCGCTCTCCGCCACGGTGAGACGGGCGGGGATGAAGAGCTTCGCGGAGTTCCTGATGTACTTGTCTTCGAAGTCGTAGAACTCGCTGCCAGGGACGATCTCCCCGGGGAGTGAGGCCAGCGGCTCGTCGTTGCCGAGCACGGCCACCTCGATTTCGCGTCCGGTGATCGATGTCTCGACGAGCACCTTGGCGTCGAGGCGGCATGCCTCGTCGAGCGCGGGCCGGAGCTCGCCGGCATGGTGGACCTTCGAGATGCCTACCGACGAGCCGAGGCTTGCCGGCTTGACGAACACCGGCCAGACGAACCTCGCGGCGACCGCATCGCAGGTTTTCGCCGGATCGCGGAAATAGTCGGAGCTGAGGATCGTCATGAAGTCCGCGACCTCGACACCGGCGGACATGGCGCAGATCTTGGTCAGTGCCTTGTCCATGGCAAGCGCCGAAGCGGTGACGCCACAGCCGGTGTAGGGGACCCCGAAGGTCTCGAGGCAACCCTGGATCCGGCCGTCCTCACCGTAGGCGCCGTGCAGCACGAGGAACGCGACGTCGGTCGCTTTCTGGAACGCCGTGAAGTCGAAGTGCTCGCCGGAGAACTTCGAGGCAATCTCCTCAAGCCGTTCCCGGGCCGAAGCGGGAGTGCCGCTCCGCAGCAGGGCGGCCAGGTCGGTGCCGATCACCTCCCTGGAACAGGCCTCTTTGTGCCACCTGCCGTCATGGCCGATGTAGACCGGAGTGAGGGTGTACTCTTGCGGGTCGATCTGCGCGGCCACGGCACGGGCGGAGATGACCGAAATTTCGTGTTCGGGGGATTTCCCTCCGAAGATCAGGGCGACGTTACTGCGGGACATAGGGTGCGGGATGGTTGATGGCTGAGTGGGTTCAGAGTCCGAGCCGCTGGTGTTCAACCGCGATACAGCGGTTCTCGACGACTTCCAGGCCGGCCTGCCGGGCCTTCCCGGCGGCTCCTGCGTTGGTGACGCCGAGCTGCATCCAGACTACGCGGGCACCTGCGGCGATCGCTTCGTCCACGACCGGCGGCACCTCTGCCGGCTTTCGGAACACAACCACGATCTCCACAAGCTTCCTCTGCTCCGCCGGTATCGCCGAAATCGACGGCCAGCAGTGCATGCCGAACACCTCGTCGATCATCGGGTTCACGGGGTAGATCAGGTATCCTGCCTGCATGAGGTAGCGGGCAACGCCATGGCTGGGCCGTTCCGGCTTGTCGGATATGCCGACGATGGCGATATGCCGGTACGTGGCAAGGATAGATCTGATGTCCATCGGTGTGCGTATGTGGCTCTGCGGTCTGCTCTGTCTGCTGAAAATACCGGTATCGCCGGAGACTCACAAAAAGAATCGTGCGTCGCCCGGCATGCCCCTTCTCCGGGAAACTAATGTCGTGCCACGCCCTGTTGTTTGAAATACGGCAGTTTGCGGTCATAATGAGATAAACATGCACAACGAAGACTACGAGGAGGCAACGCCATGCGTCAAGGAACGGTTCTGATGATCATTCTGGCCCTGCTGTCGCTTGCGGGGTGTTCGACCCTGTCGGTCAGCAGCGACTACGACAGTTCGGTCAATTTCACCTCTTACCGCACGTACCGGTGGCAGCTGCCAGGCGACACGGCTTCCGGAAAGGACCTGCTGGCAACCAACCCGCTTGTCGGCCGCAGGGTGAAACTCGCGGTCGACCGCGAGCTTGCCGCGCGGGGCTACGTACTCTCTGAACGCGGTCCGGTCGACTTCACCCTTTCGGCGGTCGCGACCGTCAGGCAGATGGCGCGCATGGAACCCGATCCGGTCACCTGGAACGTCGGGTATTACCGGGGCCGCCCCATGTGGTACCGCTCATGGTGGGGTGCCCCATGGCCCACCGTGGTCTATTACGAAGAGGGGGCCCTGCTGCTCGACATCACCGATGCTGCCCGAAAGGAGCTTGCCTGGCGAGGCGTCGTCAGGGGCATGGTCGAGGATTACGACTCGCCCGACAGGATGCAGGAAAGGATCGACGAGGCCGTGAGGAAGCTTCTGTCGGAGTTTCCGCCTCACCGGAAATGACGCCCCTTCCCCCTTGTGCGTTTTTCGGGACTGATGCTTCAGGAGCGTCCATCTTTTCCTATATTCCTGTGCGATCCGGCTGAACGCCGGGCGGTTTTTCAAGGGGTTGCCTCATTATCTGACACAGGATGTCCGGACGTTTCGCTTCAGTCTACTGCATCGATACCGGCGCCGGCAGCGGCCGGTTCAACATGGAGTTCGACATGCGGCTCATGCAGTCGTTCGCGGATGGTTCGTTCAGTCGCCGGTTCGGATCCGGCAGCTGCCTCTGGAGGTTCTACTCCTGGACTCCTGCAGCCGTCTCGCTCGGCAGGAACCAGGACCCGGCGGAGATCGATGCAGGCCGCTGCCGCGCCGACGGGGTCGATATCGTCGTCCGGCCGACCGGTGGCCGGGCCGTTTTCCATGCCGACGAGCTGACCTATTCGTTTTTTGCCGAGACCGGCGAACCCAACGAGACGATCTACCGGATGGTCCACGAGGCGATCGGCCGCGCTCTGGCGCATGCCGGGGTGGTGCCCGATTTCTGCCGCTCCCAGCCCGATTTCAGGAAACGCTACGCTTCTGCGGAGGCCGTACCCTGTTTCACGGCTTCGGCGAAGTACGAACTTCAGGTTGACGGCCGCAAAATCGTCGGTTCCGCCCAGCGCCGCAGGGGCGACGTCATCCTGCAGCACGGGTCGATGCCCCTCTCGGGCCGTCACCGCGACATCGTCCGATACATCAGTGCCGGCGAACCGGGGCTGATCGAGGTGATAACCGGTGACATGGAGAAAAAGACCGCTTCGCTCGACGAGTTCAGCCGGGCGGGATACGACGAGCTGGTGCGGCTTATCGTGCAGGAAGCCGCCGGACCTGGCTGCGCCGCGACGGTGCTGCAGCCTGAAGAGCTGTCGTTCCTGCCAGCCATCGAAGAAACAATTCCCAACCTGTAGCACCATGACACCAGGCACCATCCAGAAACTACCCCATGTGACGACCCGAAGGATGCTCGACATGAAGCAGAACGGGGAGAAGATCGCGATGCTTACGGCTTACGACTTCACGATGGCCCGCATCCTGGACCGTTCAGGTGTCGACGCCATCCTTGTCGGAGACTCGGCCAGCAACGTGTTCGCCGGCCACAACACCACGCTGCCCATCACCATCGAGGAGATGATCTACCACGCCAGGGCGGTGGTCCGGGGAGTTCAGGCCGAATCGAGCCGGGCGATGATCGTGGTCGACATGCCCTTCATGAGCTACCAGCTCTCCCCGGAGGAGGCGCTCCGCAACGCCGGCAAGATCATGAAGGAGCATGAATGCGACGCCCTGAAGCTTGAGGGTGGCAGGGTGATCGCCGAGGCGGTCAAACGCATCACCGACGTGGGCATCCCGGTGATGGGCCACCTTGGTCTCATGCCGCAGTCGATCTATAAATATGGCAGTTACAAGGTTCGTGCACAGGAGGATGCCGAAGCGAGGCAGCTGATCGAGGATGCGAAGATCCTCGAGGAGGCCGGTGCATTCGCGGTGGTGCTCGAAAAGATCCCGTCGGCGCTAGCCGGTGAGGTGAGCCGGTCGCTGACCATTCCGACCATCGGCATCGGTGCCGGTCCCGAGTGCGATGGGCAGGTGCTTGTCGTCAACGACATGCTCGGCCTCAGCACGGAGTTCCGTCCTCGTTTCGTCAGGCGGTATGCGGACCTTTCCTCGATCATCGAAGGGGCGGTCCGCCAGTATGTCGACGATGTCCGGAGCAGCTCCTTTCCGTCCCGTGACGAAAGCTACTGACAGCCGGGCCGGCAACTCTTTTCTTTAAAAGTCGGAAGGAATGCCTTAACTTCAAGGCCAACGTGGACGACGCATTCAGGTTTCGCCCCATGCATATTTTCTATGAGTACTTCTGAAAAGAACAACAGCCGGAAACGGTATCCCCCGGCCCTGAAGAACGGGGAGGGACGGCAGCCGTTCCGATTCCCGTTCGTGTCGCGCTCTTTCGTACCCTCCGCCTTCACCGTGATGAACATGGTTTCGGGCTACGGTTCAATCGTCATGTCAGGCGAGGGGAACTTCGCCATCGCCGGCTGGCTGATCTTCATTGCGGCCTTTTTCGACACGGTTGACGGTTTCGCGGCCCGCGTGACCAACGGCACCTCCGAGTTCGGCGTCGAGCTCGATTCGCTTTCGGACCTCGTCTCGTTCGGGGCCGCTCCCGCGTTCCTCGTCTACAGGTTCGGCCTCTCGAGCCTCGGGATGCCGCTCGGCCTCATTCTCAGTTCGCTCCTGATGGTCGGCAGCGGCCTCAGGCTCGCCCGTTTCAACATCAGCCTGATCGGTTACCACAAGGAGTCGTTCTCGGGCCTTCCGACACCGGCCCAGGCCATGACGATCGCTTCGTTCGTGCTCTGGATGCAGGCCGAGCCGCTGCTCACTGGCAAGCCGCTGCACGAGGTGCTTGCCTGGCTGACGGTAGTGCTCGCCGTGCTGATGGTCAGCACCGTCAACTACGACGCGCTTCCAAAACCGACCCTCGAAACGTTCCGTCGCATTCCCTTCCAGATGGTCGCCTACGCCATCGCGATCCTCTGCGTCCTGCTCTTCCAGGCCAAGGCTTTTTTTGTGGCCATGTTATTGTATATTCTGCTCGGAATCGTCAGGTCGCTGACCATGCTGGTCCGGCAGTGGCAGGTCTGAGGCTCATATCAACAAGCAATTCAACCACTTATGGCATACAAGGCAAAGATCAGGGTTACCCTGCGTCCCTCCATCCTTGACGTCCAGGGCAAAGCTGCCCAGCATGCCCTCGCGAACCTCGGCTACACCAGCGTCGAATCCGTGAGGATCGGAAAATACATGGAGGTGAACATCGAGGAGCAATCGGCCGACGAGGCGGGCAGGGTCTGCACTGAAATCTGCCAGAAGCTCCTTTCCAATCCGGTCATGGAAGACTTCACCTTCGAACTTGAACCCGTCAATTAAACCCATCGAATCCCATGGCTGATGTAACCGTTGGTATCGTGGTTTTTCCCGGCTCGAACTGCGACCATGATACCGAATATGCCGTGGCATCGTTTCCCGGCGTCAAGCCGCTCATGCTCTGGCACAACGGGCATGACCTGAAGGGAAGCGACGCCGTCATCCTGCCCGGCGGGTTCTCGTACGGTGATTACCTTCGCTGCGGTTCGATCGCCAGGTTTTCGCCCATCATGCGTGAGGTGATCGAATTTGCCCGCAAGGGAGGTCCGGTGCTCGGCATCTGCAACGGTTTCCAGGTGCTTGTCGAGAGCGGGCTTCTCGAGGGCGCCCTCATCCGCAACACCGGCAAGAAGTTCATCTGCCGGCAGTCGACCATCAAGGTGGTCAACAACTCCACCATCTTCACCGACGGCTATCAGGAGGGCGAAGTGCTCAGGATTCCTGTGGCGCACGGGGAAGGCAACTATTTCGCTTCGCCCGAGACCATCGAAAGCCTCGAGGAGCATGGCCAGGTCGTCTTCAGGTATGTCGACGGCGAAGGGCGTGCCAGCGAGGAGTCCAATTTCAACGGCTCCCTCGGCAATATTGCCGGCATCGTCAATCGCCAGGGCAACGTACTCGGCCTGATGCCTCACCCTGAGCGCGCCAGCGAGAAACTCCTCGGTTCGGAAGACGGCCGAAGGCTTTTCGAATCCCTTTTCCGCCATGTGACCGGCGTCTGAGGCTTTTCCGCAATGGGTTCAGGCAAACGCAGAATATTTTCATGGCTGCTGTTCGACTTCGCCAACACGTCGTTCAGCGTCATGATGGTCACCTTCGCCTTTCCTCTCTATTTCAAGAACGTCATCTGCGGCGGCGATCCTTCGGGTGACGCCATCTGGGGGGCCTGCATCAGCATTTCCATGCTGCTCGTGGCGCTGATCTCCCCGGTGCTCGGCGCCCAGGCCGACTATTCCGGCCGCCGCAAACGCTTCCTCTTCTTCTTCACCCTCATGTCGGTCATTGCCACGGCGCTGCTCTCCCTCTCGGGACCCGGTTATGCGATCTCCGCCGCCGTGCTTTTCGTGCTAGCCAACATCGGTTTCGAAGGAGGCCTGGTATTCTATGACGCCTACCTTCCGGAAATAACATCGCGAAGGAGCCTCGGCCGTGTGTCGGGGTACGGTTTCGCCATGGGCTACCTCGGCGCCTTCGCCATTCTCCTGCTGCTCCAACCCTTGCTGTCGAAAGGCATCGAGCTCTCCAACATCGGCAACCTGAAGCTGAGCTTCATTATCGTGGCCCTCTTTTTCGCCATTTTCGCCACTCCGCTTTTCCTGACGCTACGCGATACCAAAGGGGCGCGTGCAGAAGCGGCACCGCGCGGTGAGCGTGAAGGTTCCATCGGATCGATCTCCCGCTCGATTGCCGAGGTGGGCCACACCGTAAGGCATATCATGAGCTACCCTGACCTTGCCAGGTTCCTGCTCGCCTTCTTTTTCTACAACGATGCCATCCTCACGGTTATCGCCTTCTCATCGATCTATGCCCAGAACACCCTGGGCTTTACCACCGGGGAACTGATCGTTTTCTTCATGACCGTCCAGACCACGGCGATCATCGGTTCGGTAGTCTTCGGCCTGGTGACCGACCGCATCGGCCCCAAGCGCACCATCGTCATCACCCTCTTCATCTGGTTCGGGGTGATCTTCATGGCGATCCTTTCACAGGGTAAAACACTCTTCTACGTCACCGGCCTCCTTGCCGGCATGTCCATGGGGTCTTCACAGGCGGCCTCGCGCTCCCTTATGGCCCGCCTTACCCCTAAGGAGCACATCACCGAATTCTTCGGGTTCTATGACGGGACCTTCGGCAAAGCCTCTGCGGTAGTCGGTCCACTGGTATTCGGGTTCGTCTCTTCCCAGGCCGGTAGCCAGAAGGCCGCTCTGGCTTCTCTCCTTGTGTTTTTCGGTATCGGCCTCATCATCATGACCGGCGTTCGCACCAGTACCACACTGGCAGAGCGCTGACCCAGACCCGTTCCACCCGCCCTCCCTGCCCGTTGCGATATTTTCCCGGCAAGCTCTCTGGCTGAGCCGGAAATTCTGTTTGTCGTTTTAAAATTTACGCTGTAAATTGCATATGTAAATTTATAGTGTAAAAAAACACCGATAAGGAGTCCCCGTGGTTCGCCCACTCAAATCAAGACAGATCCCCAACCTTCAGGAGGCCATCAAGGCGGTCGCCTGGAAACAGATCAGTGAAACGGGGGCTGCGTCGCTCTCCCTGAGGAGCATCGCCCGGGAGCTGAATATCTCGGCCCCTGCCATCTACAACTATTTCGCTGACCGTGACGCGCTGGTCACCTCCCTGATGGTCGATGCGTTCGCCGTATACGGGCAGTATCATAACGAGGTGGCCTCGGGATACCCGGGTCCGGAACGATTGGTGGAGCGCATGTTCGCCCTCGCCAGGGCTTTCCGTGATTGGGCCCTGGATTTTCCCCAGCGGTATGAGCTCCTGTTCGGCAATCCGATTCCCGGTTACCGGTTCCCTGAGCATGAGTTTCATGCGGCCTTGCACCAGTCCAACTGTGCGCTGTTGCAGCTCATCGGGGAGCTTCATTCCGTCGGGATGCTGCAGGTGCCCGATTCGATGCTGGCGATGTTGCCTCCGCCGGATCGGATGCAGGACCTGCCGGCCGGCCAGAATCCTGTGGAACTCCTGACAGATGCCGTTGCCGTCCTGATCTGGAGCCGGCTGCACGGTTTGGTCTCCCTCGAGCTGGCCGGCATGTTTGCTGGCAGGCAAGGCAGTGCGCAGGCACTCTACGAGGTCGAGCTCGAGCTTATCGTCAGGCAATTTGTCAACAGTAACCGTATGGGAGGATCCGATGTTCAGCCCTCGATTCGATGAGAATCTTCGCCAGGCGCTCGGAAAGCTGTTCGTTTCCATGCCCGATGTAACCTCAGGTGATCTGCTCGGCTATCCGGCCTGGTATGTCAACAACACCCTGTTCGCCTGCCTTTACGATAACGGAGTTGCTTTCAGGCTTGAGCGTCCGATAGCCCGGGAACGGCTGCGTGAGCCTGGTGTAGAACCCTTCACCCCTTTGGGAGGCAAATTCAGCATGGCGGAGTGGGTGCAGGTTTTCAGGGAGCGGTTCGGTTCCTCCTTTGCCGATCACGTCATCTGGGAGTCCGCATACAGCTATGCCCTTCGCCGCGCAGGTAGCGTTATGGCTCAAGACGGATCAGCTTTGTGACCGATCAACCTATCCGATCTTCAATGATGGCAGGAATACTCGACTTGAAATCGTGGCTTGAACACAACCATCCCTTCCTTGAGGAATCCGATATCGAGTTCTTCAGGCCATTCCTTGTCGAGAAAGGCATCGACAGGGATGATTACGTCCTCAAGGCAGGGGAGCGTTGCCGCGAGCTTTCGTTCATCGCTACAGGGGTGTTCCGGATGTTCTGCATCCTGGACGGCAAGGAGGTTAACATCCATTTTTTCACCGAGCACGAGTTCATGGCCGATTTCGGGTGCTTCCTGTCACAGAGCCCCGGAAGGTATTACATCCAGGCGCTCGAAAAGGCCCAGCTGGTCAGTTTCGGCCACGACATCCTGTCGCAGGCTTATGACCGGTCGAAAAACTGGGAACGTCTCGGTCGGCTTATGGCCGAGCGGTTCGCCTGCATGGTCACCGACCGGCTTGAGAAGTTCCTCTTCATGGACGGCATGGAGCGCTATCTCTGCCTCTTGCGGGAAAATCCCGGCATCTTTGACCGTGTTCCGCTCTACCATCTTGCTTCCTATCTCGGCATGGAAAGGGAAACTCTCAGCCGCATCCGCCAGCGACTCAGCAAGGGCGGCCGAATGTGACATCGGTCAATGGATCCGATGCCTGCATGACATAGCTTTTCCTTTGTGAAAGCAACTCGGGCATTTTCCAATCAAACTGGCACCCTCATGGACAACAGCGACGTCATCATCATCGGTGGCGGGCTCGGCGGACTGACCGCCGGAGCCCGGCTTGCCAGGCAGGGGCGGAAGGTACTGCTTCTCGAACAGCATTCGGTGCCCGGTGGTTGCGCAACGACCTTCAGGCGAAAAGGTTTCCTGGTCGAGGCTGGGCTGCATGAACTAGACGGCCTCGATGCCTCCGATACCAAAACCACGATCTTCAGGGAACTCGGGGTCTTTGACAAGGTTGACTTCATCAGGCTTCCCGAGTTCTACCGGGTCGTGACTTCCCGGACCGACCTGGTGGTGCCTGACGAAACCGGCGCGGCCATCGAGGTTTTCGTCAAGGCCTTTCCGTCGGAAGCGAAGGGGATACGGACCTTTTTTTCGACCATTCATGCCCTTCGGGACGAAGTCGACCGCCTGCCGGCGAACAGGTTCCTCACGAAGCTGCTCTATCCTGCCTTTCCCTTGCTCTACCCGAAGCTTGCTGTCCTGCATAAGCGCACGCTCGGAGAGTTCGTCGACACCATCATCGGCGATGAAGAGCTGAAGGTCGCGCTCCTGGCGAACTATCCCTATTACCATGACGATCCCTATACCCTCTCGCTGCTCTACTACAGCATGGCCCAGTCCAGTTATTACCGTGGTGGTGGCCATTTCATCAAGGGCGGATCCCAGCGCCTGTCGGACTACCTCGCCTCGGTCATCAGGGAGAACGGCGGGCTGGTGCTGCTCGATTCGAAGGTCACGAGGATCCTGACGGAAGAGGGCCGGGCCGTGGGGGTCGCCTTCAGGAAGAAGGAGGGTGACGAGCAGATCGCAAGGTCCGGGACGGTCGTGGCCAATGCCGCGCCGCCACTGGTCGAAACGATGCTTCCCGATCGGGAGCGCGACCTTCTGAAACGAAGGACAGGCGGGTTGACGCCCGGGGTTGCCTGGCTGTCGGTGTACCTTGGCTTTCGACGCGACCTTGCCGCGTTTGGCAACCGGGCCTACTCGACCTTTATCCTTGGCGACGGTGCTTTGTCGCTGAAGGCACAGTCGCCGTCCAGACGCCCCGGATTCGACAAGCGGGGTTTTGCGTTTGTGGACTACAGCCGGATAGATTCCGGGCTAGGTGCCGAAGGGAAGAGCTTCGGAGTCATCACGACCGTCGACTACATCGACGAATGGGAGGGGCTCGACGACGAGGCTTACCGGAGAAAGAAGGATGAGGTCGCAGGGCTGCTCATCGGGCGTCTTGACCGCGTCCTCCCCGGCATCGCCGGGGAGATCGAATATGCCGAGGTCGGTACGGCGAAAACCGTGCAGCGATTCACCGGCAATCCGGGAGGTGTCGCAACCGGTTATGCCCAGATTCCCTCCCAGGCAGGGATGAATCGGCTCGAACACCGTTCTCCTGTGCCCGGCCTCTATTTCGCGTCGGCCTGGTCCAGGCCTGGCGGCGGATTTACCGGAGCGATACTCGGCGGATGGTCTTGCGCGGCCGGGATACTCGCTTCCAAATCTTGACATAACTCCATGATGAAAACCTTGGTCCTGCTGTCCATGATGCTTGCCGTCAGTCTGGCGGTTCTCCATGCCGATGAGCGTGAGTTTCCAGCCGGCCGCATCAAGCTGACCCTGTCCGGCGTGCGTAGCGGCAACGGTGAAATCCGTATCGCCCTTTTCAATTCGAAAACGGGATTTCCCGGCAAAACGGAGCTTGCGTTCTCGAGAGCCGTTGTTTCTGCCGAAGGGGAGACTTCCGTCCATCTTCTGGAGCCGGTTCCGTATGGTACCTATGCCGTTGCCGTTTTCCAGGACGAGAACCGTAACGGGAAACTGGATACGAACTTCCTGGGGATCCCGAAGGAGGGCGTTGGCGCTTCGAACAACCCGAAGCCGAAATTCGGTCCGCCATCCTTCGAAGATGCGAAATTCGTTGTCGATCGGCCTGAAATCGCGCTTGATATCCGGATAAGATAGGCAGGCCCTATTAACCGGCAACCCTGTTTGCCTCAGATACGCACCGCCCTGGCGAATTCCGAAAGAGCGCCTGTCATCCACTGGAAGAGTGATGAGGGTGATGGCATGGTATTGCATATACCCAACCACATGCCCCGTATCATCCGGAAGCAGATGCCCGAACCCCGGTCCCGCAGGCATCATCGACGCCGATGCGGGACGCGCCCGAAACCACTTTCGGGAGATCACGCTCCCCTCTCCGTCGGGTTGCCGATATACGATGAAATTCTCGGGAGTTCCGGGCCGGTGAGGCTGATTCCCAGGTGCTGATATGGTTGCTGAGGGCCGGCCATTTTACCGTATCTTTCGTTCAAGATTCGTTGAAACCCCCAATCTCGCCGATCATTGACCGGGCTTCCTGCAGTATCGGGGTGTATATATTATTTTATTGTTAATGGTTTGTTTGGTATACTTGATTTATGAGTTCCATGTGCATTAATCATGAATGGCCATGACTACGTTTTCCATTTCCAGGCAACTCCCGACTCTTCAGCAGGAGGTCAAGGATGCCGCATGGCGGCAGGTCTCGGTATCCGGTGTCGCTTCGATATCGCTGGAGGTCATCGCCAGAGAGCTCAAGATCAGGAGCGAAGAGATCGGCATCTATTTCCCCGGGCTCAATGACCTGGTGACGGCAATGCTCATTGACGCCCACTCTTCATTCGGTGACTACCAGATCAGTGCCAGGGACTCCTTTCCCGGTGTCGGGCAGTTCCTGCAACGATTCATGGCAACCGGCATGGCCTACCGCGAGTGGGCGATGCGCTATCCTGAACCATACACCCTGCTTTTCGGCCCCCCGGTGCCCGGTTATCAACAATCCCTGGAGATACTCCGCCCGTTCATGATGCGTTCCATCAGTCCACTGGTCGGTGTGCTCAGGGAGCTCCGGGCCGCAAAGCTGCTGAATGTTGACACCATGCCCCTGCTCGACGCGTCAGCCTTCGAGGGCTATTTCTTGGGGGCCTCTTCCATGTCGAAGGAAGACCTGCTCATCCACACCCTTGCCATGGTGATCAGAAGCAGGCTCCATGGCATGGTGTCGCTTGAGGTGTCGGCTCAGTTGCACCCGTACAGCGACGGATTCTGCTCGCTGTATGAATTCGAGATCAAGTCGATCGTCAGGCAGTTCATCGATATCTGAACCTCAACACCTCTTCCTGCGATACCGGCAGGTCGACAGGCCGGCGTCAGGATCACGAGGAGCCCGCCCGACTGTTTCCATGCCGAAAAGCGGCCAGCCTGATCAGACACCGCTTTCGACGGGGTTGACCGGTTACTTCCTTTGTTCTTGTCGGATGGCGTGATATATTGCGACTTCTTCTTCCGGTATACCCTTACGGTCGAGGACGGTTCCTCCGGGACGTCGACGGGGGTGAGGCTGCCCTGGAGGAAAAAGCATGAAGGATGGATGAACACCTATTTCAAATCCTGTCAAATCCTGTAACAGCGTGCGAATTCTAACATTTACGGGTAAGGGGGGCGTGGGTAAGACCAGCGTTTCGGCCGCGACTGCCGTCCGGCTGTCACAGCTTGGATACCGCACCCTGATCCTTTCGACCGATCCTGCCCACAGCCTTTCCGACTCTTTCAACATTCCCCTCGGCGCCGAGCCCACCAAGATCCGGGAGAACCTCCACGCTATCGAGGTCAACCCCTATGTCGACCTGAAGGAGAACTGGCACGAGGTGCAGAAATTCTATTCCAGGATTTTCATGGCCCAGGGGGCTTCCGGGGTCATGACCGACGAGATGACGATCCTCCCCGGCATGGAGGAGCTTTTCTCCCTGCTGAGGATCAAACGTTACAAGAACTCCGGCGAGTATGATGCGCTCGTCCTCGACACGGCGCCGACCGGCGAGACCCTCCGCCTGCTCTCCCTTCCCGATACCCTCTCCTGGGGCATCAAGGCCGTCAAGAACGTCACCAAGTATATCGTCCGTCCGCTCAGCAAGCCGCTGTCGAAAATGTCGGACAAAATCGCCCAGTACATTCCGCCGGAAGCGGCCATCGACTCGGTCGACAACGTTTTCGAGGAGCTCGAGGGGATCCGCGAGATCCTGACCGACAACCTCAAGTCGACCGTCAGGCTGGTCATGAACGCCGAGAAGATGTCGATCAAGGAGACCATGCGGGCCCTGACCTACCTGAACCTCTACGGCTTCAAGGTGGACATGGTGCTGGTCAACCGCCTGCTCGACATCAACGAGGAGAGCGGCTACCTCGAGAAGTGGAAGGGGATCCAGCAGAAGTACCTCGGGCAGATCGAGGCCGGGTTCTCGCCGCTGCCGGTCATGAAGCTGAAGATGTACGATCAGGAGGTCGTCGGTCTCCCTGCGCTCGACCGCTTCGCCCGCGACATTTACGGCGATACCGATCCCGCCGACATGATGTACGACGAGCCGCCGATCAGGTTCGTGAGGAAAAAGGAACTTTACGAGGTCCAGCTGAAGCTCATGTTCGCCAACCCGGAAGATATCGATGTCTGGGTGACCGGCGACGAGCTTTTCGTGCACATGGGCAACCAGCGGAAGATCATCACCCTTCCGATCAGCCTTACCGGGCTCGAACCTGGAGACGCTTACTTCCAGGACAAGTGGCTGCACATCCCCTTCGACCTGGACAACCATAAGGAGCACCAGCGGGAAGCTCGTTACGAACGGGCTGTCGACTGATATCATTCCTATAACCCAAGAGACTCAACCTCATGAATTCCAACGAGTTACTGAGACAGAGCCACAGGGCGAACCAGATTATTTTCCAGGGCGTCGTCGAACTCGGCTGCCTGAAGGCAGCCCTCGAACTCGATCTCTTCACGCACCTCTCCGGCGAACCGAAGAGCCTTGAGGCGATCGCCTCTGACGTGGCTGCGGTTCCGCCGCGCCTCGTCATGCTGCTCGAGTCGCTCCGCCAGATCGGCATGACCACCCACGAGGACGGCAAGTGGGGGATTACCGATTTCACCAGGAACATGTTCCTGGGCAACCCCGAGAACGAGAACCTCTGCATGGTTCCTGTCGTCAAGGCGATGACCCACCTGGCCGATAACTTCTACCTGAATATGGCTGATGCCGTCAGGGGTAACCTGAACTTCAAGGGCGAGGTCCCCTATCCGCCGGTAACGAAGGAGGATAACTGGTATTTCGAGGAGATCCACCGCAGCAACGCCCATTTCGCCATCAAGCTCCTGCTCGAGGAGGCGAAGCTGGACACCGCGAAGACCCTCGTCGACGTCGGCGGCGGCATCGGCGATATCTCGGCAGCCATCCTCAAGAAGTTTACCGGGCTGCGTTCCACCATCCTCAACCTGCCCGGAGCCGTCGAACTCGTCAATGAGAACGCTGCCGCCAAGGGTGTGGCCGACCGTCTTCAGGGCGCTCCGGTCGACATCTACCGTGACGTCTACCCGCAGGCCGACGCGGTCATGTTCTGCAGGATCCTGTATTCGGCGAATGCGCAGCTGACCGAGATGATGTGCCGGAAGGCATGGGATGCCCTGCCGGCAGGAGGCAAGGTGATCATCCTCGACATGATCATCGACGATCCGGTAAATCCGAACTACGACTACCTGAGCCACTACATCCTCGGCGCAGGCATGCCGTTCTCCGTGCTCGGCTTCAAGCCGCAGGAAGCCTACAAGGGCATCCTCGAGTCGATCGGTTTCGGCAATGTGCGCATCGTCAGGAAGTACGACCACCTGTTCTGCGAGGCCGTGAAGCCTGCGTGAACGTGAAGACATCAACAAAAAAGCCCGCGAAAAGCGGGCTTTTTTGTTTGACGTGACGCGCACCACGTCACTATTTCCCTCCGCATTCCGGGCAGATGCCGCTGACGACCATCCGCTGGCCGATGACGCTGAAATCCCGGACGACCCGATCCGGCACCTCGACGGTGTCTATGCCCTGGTCGTTGAAATCGCTGATCCTGCCGCATTTCACGCAGTGCACATGATGGTGGGGCGCGGTCTCCGTATCGAACCTCCGCGATCCTGAGTAGGACTCCACGGTCTTGATCACCCCGATGTCGGCAAATGTCAGGAGGGTCCGGTTCACGGTGTCGAACGAAATCGTGGGGTGTGTCGCGGACATTTCCCGATAGACGGTATCCGCGGACGGATGGTTCCTCGAGGCCATCAGCACCTGGTAGATCGCGATGCGCTGCGGGGTGACCTTCAGGCCCTCCTGCCGGCAACGATCGATGAATCGTTCCATTCCGCTCTTCGTGCTTGTTGCCATGGTCGGTTGTCCAGTGTCTCACCCGGTGCACCAGGTTTTCGGCGCAGGGGGATTTCGTGCACATGAGAAGTCACTGTGAATATAGTCAATTCAGCTGAAAACAACCGCGCCCCTGTATGCGGACGTTCAAGTCCGGCCTCGAGGACCGGGTGCGGCTTTTTTTTGTGCTGCAGGTTCCCTACCTTGAACGAGCCGCTTTCCGGCAGGCCGGGCCGAAGGGTCCGGATGCAGGCATCCGAAGACGATCAATTCATGAAAGATACCCTCAAGACATCGGGATTCCCCGGCCACCTGAACGTGGGGTGGGGGAGTCTCTCTTCGTTGCCGAAGTTCATGGGCAAGCGCTTCATTCAGGACAGGATCCTCCTGAGCGCGGGTTCGCTGGCGTTCCAGACCCTCCTGTCGATGGTGCCTCTGCTGGCCGTGATCCTCTCGATGTTGAAGCTGTTTCCCTTTTTCGCATCGTTCAAGCTCTATATCGGCGATTTCCTGTTCCAGAACTTCGCGCCGTCCCAGGGGGCGCTCCTCAAGTCGTATCTCTGGGAGTTCATCGACAAAGCCTCGTCCGTCTCGACGATCGGGGGCGTATTCCTGATCGTGATCGCGCTGTTCCTGATCTCCACGATCGACCACACCCTGAACGGCATCTGGGAGGTACACGCCCCCCGCAAGTTTCTGCAGGGATTCACCCTCTACTGGACGGTGCTTACGCTCGGACCGCTCTTCATCGGCACCAGCCTGGTTGCCAGCTCATTCGTCTGGTACGAGATCTTTACCCAGGGGCCGCTGCTTGAAATGAAGGCCCGCATGCTCTCGTTCATTCCGTTCATCAATTCGATCCTCGCCTTTTCCCTCCTTTACCTGCTCGTTCCGAACCGCAAGGTGAGGTTCGCCCATGCCCTGGCGGGGGGCGTGCTCGCCGCCGTGCTTTTCGATCTCGCCAAGCGGTGGTTCGCGTTCTACGTTTCGAACTTCGCGACCTTCGAGCAGATCTACGGGGCACTGTCGGTCGTGCCGATGCTCTTTTTCTGGATCTACCTCGAATGGGTCGTGGTGCTGACGGCCGCAGAATTCGTCTACTCCCTCGGATACTTCAGCGCGTCTTGCGAGTCGGGCAGCGAGTTCGATCCCCTCAAGGGAATCCCTGACCTTCTCGCCGTGCTCGGCCATATCCAGTCCGCGCAGGAAGCCGGCCGTTTTATGGACATGAAAAAGCTCTTTGCGGCGGAAAATATCCCCGACCGTAGTAAATTGACCCGTATCGTCGAGTTTCTGCGGCAGGGCAACGTCATCCACATGACGGCGGACGGCGGCCTCGCGGTCACCGCCGACCTGCATTCGTTCACCCTTTACGAGCTCTACATGAAGCTTCCGCCCGAAATGGCCCGAGACGAAGCCGATGCACCGGAACGTGCGGCTGGAGATCGCTTCCAGGAGGTGCGGCAGACGGTAGGCGAGGCGCTCAGGAGCGGCCTGCACGTGCCGCTGATCGAGCTCCTGCAAGATTCAACATCAAGGGTTCCATGAGTTACCAGGTCATAGCACGAAAATACCGCCCATCCCGTTTCGCGGACATCACCGCCCAGGAGCATATCACCGGTACCATCCAGAACTCCCTCAGGATGGGCAGGGTGGGGCACGGCTATATCTTTTCGGGATTGAGGGGGGTAGGAAAGACCACGGCGGCCAGGGTGTTCGCCAAGGCGGTCAACTGCCAGCGGATGATCGACGACCCGGTGTACCTGAAGGAGGTGACCGAACCCTGCGGAGAGTGCGAAAGCTGCCGCGACTTCGATGCCGGGGCGAGCCTCAACATCGCCGAGTTCGACGCGGCCTCCAACAACAGCGTCGACGATATCCGCCTGCTTCGCGAGAACGTCCGGTACGGCCCGCAGAAGGGTCGCTACCGCGTCTATATCATCGACGAGGTGCACATGCTCTCGACGGCGGCGTTCAACGCGTTCCTCAAGACGCTCGAGGAACCGCCGCCGCATGCCATCTTCATCTTCGCGACCACAGAACTGCACAAGATTCCGGCGACCATCGCCTCCCGATGCCAGCGTTTCAACTTCAAGCGGATCCCGATAGGGGAGATCCAGCGGCAGCTCCAGAGCATCTGCGACGCAGAAGGCATCGGGGCCGACGCCGATGCCCTGCAGCTGGTGGCCCGCAAGGCCCAGGGCTCGATGCGCGACGCCCAGAGCATCCTCGACCAGGTGATCGCCTTCGCCCTCGATGCCGAAGGGGCAAGGGAGATCCGCTATGAAAAGGTCGCCGAGCTGCTGAGCTACATCGACGACGAGCACTTCTTCATGGTGACCGACGCCATCGCTTCAGGCGATGCCGCCTTGATGCTCGAAGTGGCGATGATGGTGAACCGCAACGGTTACGACGAGCAGGATTTCATCGAAAAGCTCATCGAGCATTTCAGGAACTTCCTCATCATCCACAACCTGCGATCGAGCCGGCTGATCGAACGCCCCGAGCCGGTCAAGGAGCGCTACCAGCGCGACGCTTCCCGCCTCGATCCGCAGGAGATCATGGCGATGACCGACCTGCTCCTGCAGACGCAGCGCGAACTGAAGTTCTACTCCGAGCACCAGTTCCGCTTCGAGCTCGTCCTGCTCAAGCTGATCGACCTTTCCGGCGCTGGCCGGCAGGGCTCCGTTTCCGCTCCGGCGGACGAAAAAAAAAAGCCTCAGCTGAGCCTGTAGGTGCACCCCGTGCTGCGACACCCCCGGTGAAGCGGCAGGAATCCCAAAGGACTTCAGGGGCAGCAGGGAGTACCCTGCCACCACCGCCACCTCCACAGGCCTCGATGCTGCCTGAGCCTCCGCTTCCGCCGTCGGCTCCAGCCCTGGCTCCATCCGGTTCCGTGCGTGCGGTCATGGAGGTTGAAGAGGCTACCTCCTCGTTCGACCTCGGTTCATGGAAGCAGGCCTTCTCGAAGTTCGGCAACAATCCCGAGCCGCTGATGCCTGTTGCGGCCAAAGCCCTGGCCGAGCAGCAGGGTGGCGACGGCGAACCTCCGGTTGCCGTCCTCGACCAGCTCAAGCTCGAGTGGCACCGTTTCCTCGACCACCTCACCAGGAAGGGCATGCAGGTGCTCGTTTCGCACCTGCACGCCAGCGAACTGCTCTCCTGCAGCCACAAGGGCCTCGTTGTGCTGGGCTGCTGCAGGAAGTTCTCCTTCGAGGAGCTCCTGCACGACACGCCGCTCCTCGAACAGGAGATGGGCGAATTCTACCGCCTCCCGCTGAAGTTGCAGGTCAGGTACGATGCTGAACGGGATGCGTGTACGAAGGAGAAGACCGTTTTCACCATGTTCCAGGAGCTCTCCGAAACGAACGGGGTGGTCAGGTTCCTGATAAGCGAGTTCGGCGGCGAACTCATCTACTGAATGGTGCCCTCAGTGGGCTTTGAAGGTTTCACAAGTCGCGAAAAATCAGCATATTCAGGTTTTCAAATCCGTTTTCAACCAAAGGTATTCATCGATCATATGAGTAAGGCGCCAACCCCTGGAGTGAGTCTGCAGAACCGTTTCCGTACCCATTATTGCGGCCTTCTGAATCCCGGGTTCGAGGGGACGAACGTCAGGCTCGGCGGATGGGTGCATCGCAAGAGGGACCACGGTGGCCTCATCTTCATCGACCTCAGGGACCACACCGGCATCTGCCAGCTCGTGATCCAGCCGGAGAATGTCGAGCTGTTCCGCAAGGCGGAAACCCTGCATTCGGAATCGGTGATCAGCATCGAGGGTACCGTGGTGCTGCGTTCTCAGGAGACCATCAATTCGCGGCTCGCATCCGGGGCCATCGAGGTTGTCGGTGCCTCGCTCCAGATCGAGAGCAATGCCCAACCGCTCCCGTTCCCTGTGGCCGACGACATGCCGACCTCCGAGGAGCTCCGACTCAAGTACCGCTTCATCGACCTTCGCCGCGAGAAGCTGCATGAGAATATCATTTTCCGCAGCAAGCTCACCGCTGCCGTCAGGAAATTCCTCACCGACCAGGATTTCATCGAGATCCAGACCCCGATCCTCACCTCGAGCTCTCCCGAGGGCGCCCGCGACTTCCTGGTGCCGAGCCGCCTGCATCCCGGCAAGTTCTATGCGCTCCCGCAGGCCCCGCAGCAGTTCAAGCAGCTGCTGATGGTCGCGGGCTTCCCGCGCTACTTCCAGATCGCCCCCTGCTTCCGTGACGAGGATGCACGCGCCGACCGCAGCCCCGGCGAGTTCTACCAGGTCGATATCGAGATGTCCTTCATCGAGCAGGACGACCTCTTCGTCATCCTCGAGGGGATGTTCAGGCACCTCGTCGAGACGATGTCGGACAAGCGCATCACGCAGTTCCCGTTCCCGCGCATCAGCTACCGCGACGTGATGAACCGCTTCGGCTCCGACAAGCCCGACCTCAGGATCCCGCTCGAAATCCGGGACGTGACCCCGCTCTTCGTCGACTCCTCCTTCAAGGTATTCGCCTCCAACACCAGGGAGGGCTCCTGCGTCAAGGCGCTGGTGCTCAAGGGCATGGGCAACGAGTCCCGGCTCTTCTACGACAAGGCCGAGAAGCGCGCCAGGGAGCTCGGTTCCGCCGGGCTGGCATACATCCAGTTCAGGGAGGAGGGACCGAAGGGACCGGTCGTCAAGTTCATGGGCGAAGGGGAGATGGCCGCGCTGAGGGAGAACCTCGGCTTAGAAAACGGCGACGTGGTCTTCTTCGGCGCCGGCAAGTGGGAGAAGACCTGCAAGATCATGGGCGGCATGCGTAACTATTTCGGTGAGCTCTTTCCGCTCGATCGCGACGAGCTGTCGTTCTGCTGGATCGTCGACTTCCCGATGTACGAGTTCAACGAGGAGTCGGAGAAGATCGACTTCTCGCACAACCCCTTCTCGATGCCCCAGGGCGAGATGGAGGCCCTCGAATCCCAGTCGCCCCTCGACATCCTGGCCTACCAGTACGACATCGTCTGCAATGGCATCGAGCTCTCCAGCGGTGCCATCAGGAACCACCGCCCCGATGTGATGTACAAGGCGTTCGGGATCGCCGGTTACTCCCGGGAGGAGGTCGACGCCCGTTTCGGCCACATGATCGACGCCTTCAAGCTCGGCGCCCCGCCGCACGGCGGCATCGCCCCGGGCCTCGACCGCCTGGTCATGATCCTGCGCGACGAGCAGAACATCCGCGAGGTGATCGCCTTCCCGATGAACCAGTCCGCCCAGGACCTCATGATGAGTGCTCCGTCGGAAGTGACCATGCAGCAGCTCAAGGAGCTCTGCATAAGGATCGAGCTGCCCGAAGAGGAGAAATAACGGCCGGCCCAGGTATTCGAAAAAAAGCAAAAGCCCCAGAGGACATCTGGGGCTTTTGCTTTTCCCTCGAAATCGAAATCGCTATCGGGACTTACAGGTAGATCTCGGGTGTCAGCTTGCGGGTGAAGCGGTTCATCATGAAGTTGGCGAACCAGACCCAGTTGAGGGGCTTGCCTTGCATGCGACTCATGATGGCCCTGCCCTTGTAGACCTCGCGCTGCAGTTTGACGAAGTTCTCGAGCAGTTTCTCACCGGAGATCTTCTTCGGTTCGTACATGTAGTGGTAGGTGTCGTACTTGTCCCAGTCGAAGTGCCGGATGCGCGGCTTCATCTCCTCGAAGAACGGGGTGCCGGGGAAGGGGGTGACCAGCGAGAAGACCGGGAACTCGATCCGGTTCTGCATGATGAAGTCGTAGGTCGCCTGGAAGCTCTTCTCGTTGTCGTCGTCGAACCCGAACATGAAGTAGCCCTGGATGGCGATGCCGTTGCGGTGCAGGTTGCCGACCGCCGTTTCGTAGTTGTGCAGGCGGTTTGAGCCCTTGTTCATGCTCTTGAGCACGTCGGGGTTGAGCGACTCGAAGCCGATGCTCATCAGGTCGCATCCCGACCGGCCGGCGATCTCTGCCACCTCCGGCTTGTGCAGGAAGTTCATCGAGATGTTCGCGTTCCAGCGGACGCCGAGCTTTGCCATTCCCTCGAGCAGGTCGGTGAAGTACTGCGGCCGGAAGCTGATGTTGTCGTCCATGAACGAGAAGGTGACCGCCTTCTTGCCGAGCCGTTCCTGATGGGAGCGCATTTCGTCGAGCACCAGGTCCATTTCGCGGAAGCGGAAGCTTTTTCCGTAGACCGTCGGCGTGGTGCAGAAGCTGCAGCCGACAGGGCATCCCTTGGTAGCCAGGATGGGGATGCGGGCGCTGTATTTCTTCGCGTTCGGTGTGGCGAGGGCGTAGCTGAAGTCGGGGCGGCCCATCGAGGTCATCGGCTTGAGCTCGGACGCCTTGTAGATGGGCTTCATGGTGCCGCGCAGCAGGTCGGTGGCAAGCTCCTCCCAGACCGATTCGATCTCCCCGTAGACCACGCTGGTGCAATGCGCGCCCGCTTCGTCATGCAGCATGGTGGGATGGACGCCGCCGAGCAGCACGATCTTGCCCTGGGATTTTGCGCGGTCGGCGATCCTGTAAGCCTTGCTGGCGTTGAGGCTCCTGGAGGTGATGGCAACGACGTCGTAGCCCGAGAAGTCTTCGGGTACCTGGTCGCCAGTGCGTTCATCGAGGAAGGTGACTTCGAAAAGTTTCCCTGCCAGGGTGGCGACCATGATCAGGTTGAGCGGCATGCTCACCGAGCCCGAGTCGACCATCATGCTGGTGTTGCTCTTCGGCTGGACCAGCAGCCACTTCTTGCGGGTTCTCTGTTCCCTGGCCAGACGTTCGAGGGTGATTGCAGCGCCGTTCGATGATGGGGTTCCGTTTTCAGCGTTGAAATGATCGCCTGTCAGCATGCCGTTGAACTCAATGGTGAATGGAATTCAGAAAGCTCAAGGTATGAAAAGTTTCCTGAAAAATGGCCGGTGAAGCGGCAAAAAGCGGGGTCAGCCGGCAGGTTTCCTGAGCACGGCTACCGTGAAGCGGCTGATGCAGACCATCTTTCCCTCCTCGTTCCTGATGCGGATGTCCCAGACCTGGGAGGTGCGGCCGAGGTGCACCGGTTTCGCGGTGGCGTAGACGTACCCTTCGCCGTCCCTGACGGGGCGGAGGTGGTTGGCGTTGATCTCCTGGCCGACGATGAAGAACTGGCTGCGGTCCACGCAGTAGGAGGCCGCGATGCTGCCGACCGTTTCGGCGAGGGCGAGCGAGGCGCCGCCGTGCAGGATTCCGATGCGCTGGATGGTGCGGTAGTCGACCGGCATCCTTGCGGTCATGTAGTCGGCTCCGATCTCGGTGATCTCCATGCCGAGGTGGCGTGCCATCTGGCCGTCGACGATCTGGGAGGCATTGACCTCTTCAGGGGTTACCGGTTCGGTGAAGATCGATGTCTGTGTCATGACGGGAAGCGTTGTGCTGGAGGGGGCCGGCAGCCGCGGGCTGCCGGAGAGAGCGGGTGACGAGATTCGAACTCGCGACATTTTGCTTGGGAAGCAAACACTCTACCAACTGAGTTACACCCGCTTGTAAGTTACCTTGAAAATGCTGTTACGCGAGTCGATTTCTGCGTTGTCCCGACAGGTCGGGACTTCGGTTTATGCTCTCCGTCCGCCTTGCACTCAGCGCGCTCACAACGCTTTTTCAATGGTACCTGACCAACAGAAGCCCCGGCTTGCCGGGGTACTTCCGGGAGTGGTGAGGGAGGGAGTTGAACCCTCGACCTCAGGGTTATGAATCCTGTGCTCTAACCAACTGAGCTACCTCACCAAAGGCCCCTAATATACGATCCTGTTTATCAATAAGCAACAGGGGCGCGGCTGTTTTAATTCCTTTCTGTCCCTCGCGACCTCAGGCTCGCCAGGATCGCCTCGCCGATGAAGACATCCTCGGGGGTGGTGATCTTGATGTTGTGGTAGCCAGTTTCGTAGATGCGGATGCCCTGCTCCGGGAAGTATCGTTCGACGAGGGCAGCGTCGTCGGTGGCGTAATAATTTTCACGCTGCGCCATGCGGTGCGCTTCGATCAGCTTTTCCGATGCGAACCCCTGAGGGGTCTGCACCTGCAGCAGGCGGCTCCGGTCGAGGGTCTCCCCGAAGAGCTCGGGCGAGCTGCCGATGAACTTGATGGTGTCTTTCGGTTTCGTGGCGGGCACGCAGGCGCCATATTGCGCAGAGAGCCTCGAGATGTCGTCGATCTCGCCCGGCTGGATGAACGGGCGGGCCCCGTCATGCACGAGGATGGCGTCGGGCATCTCCCCGGAACGGGCGACCTCCTGCTCGATGAGGGCCATGCAGTTGCCGATCGAGTCCTGTCGCTCCCGGCCCCCCTCGATGACTGCCCGGACCTTGCTGAATCCACGGGCGGCGGCCAGTTCCTGGAGCTGGACGATGCTGTCGGCCTTGGTGGCGACGTAGACCGAGTCGACGGTCGAAGCCTCCTCGAATGCTTTCAGTGTATGGCAGATGACCGGAAGGCCGCCGATCAGGAGCATCTGCTTGCTCTGGCTGCCCTCCAGGTTCATGCGCTTGCCTACGCCGCTGGCCGCGATGATGACAAAGGTCTTCATGCGCCTCAGTGGATGAGCATGGCGTCCCCGTAGGCGAGGAAGCGGTAGTTGTTCTTCAGTGCCGTCTTGTAGGCCTCCATGAGCAGGCGGTGTTCGGCGAAGGCGCTGACCACCATCATGAGGGTTGTCTCGGGCTGCTGGAAGTTGGTGATGAGCGCGTCCGTGACCTTGAAGTGGTAGGGTGGGTAGATGAACTTGTCGGTCCAGCCCTGGCCGAACTTGATCTTGCCGTCGACGGTCGCATTGGCCTCCAGGGCGCGGCAGGTGGTGGTCCCCACCACGAACACCCTGCCCGACTTGTTGACCTTGGTCTCGTTGATCTCCATGGCCGTCTGGTAGGGGATGTTGAAGTACTCGGAGTCCATCTTGTGCTTCGATACATCCTCGACTTCGATCGCGTTGAAGGTGCTCAGGCTCGGGTGCAGCGTGATCGGGAGGATCTTGACCCCGATCTTCTGGATCTGCTGCAGGAGCGGCATGGTGAAGTGCAGGCCGGCCATCGGTGCCACCACGGCGCCGGTCTGGCTGGCGTAGACGGTCTGGTAGTCGTCGCGGTCGCACTCCTTCGGCTTACGGGTGAAGTAGGGCGGCAGCGGCACGTGGCCGATCTTGCCCACCATCTCGAAGACGTCGATCTCGGGGTTGAGGAACCTGATCGTGCGGCCTCGCGAGGTGGTGTTGTCCACCACTTCGGCCACCACGTCGTCCTCGAAGTAGATCTTGTTGCCTACGCGCACCTTCCTGGCCGGGTCGACCAGGACGTCCCACAGACCGGCCTCCTTGTTCAGTTCCCTGAGCAGGAACACCTCGATCTTTGCGTCGGTCTTCTCCTTCTGCCCGAAGATCTTTGCCGGGAACACCCTGCTGTTGTTCACCACCAAGAGGTCGCCCTTCTTGAAGAAGGAGGCGATGTCGGTGAAGACCTTGTGCTCGATGTCCTTCTTGCGACGGTTCAGCACCATCAGCTTGCAGGCGTCGCGGGGAGATTCCGGGTGGTCGGCGATCCTGGTCTTGGGAAGGGTGTAGCGAAAGTTCGAGAGCCGCATATGCAGTTAAGGGTCAATGGATGAAGGTCCCCTGAAAACCGGTGAACCTGTGTATATAGTGTTTGGTGGCGAAATAACAAAACCGGGAGGGGGCGCCCCTCCCGGTTTCGATCCGTCAGCCGAGGGGAACCCTCGTTTCTGTGCCCTTGACGAGCGCGACCTCCCGTCCGGCAAGGCGAGCCTTGAGTTCGTTGGAAGGCGACTCGAGCAGCGTGACCGCAATCTCTGCCGGGGTAAGGCTGAGGCGGTACCAGCTGTTCCTGAAGCAGAGCTTCGTTTCGAAGTGCTTCCAGTGTGCGGGCAGGTTCGGGGCGACGTTCAGGATGCCGTCGTCGAAGGAGATGCCGGCGAAATAGCGGGTCACGGTATCGATCGTGCCGGCCATCACGCCGCAGTGGATGCCCTCCTGCGTGGTGCCTCCCTGCGTGTCGTTGATGTCGCTCCTCAGGGCCTCCGCGAACCAGTTCCATGCGGTTTCATGCCCGTCGTGCAGGTAGCTCGAGATGATCGAGTGCACCACCTTGCTGAGGGTCGAGCCGTGGCTCGTGCGCGGCTCGTAGTAGGCATAGTTCTGGCGGACGAACCTTGCCGGGTCGGCGATGTGGTAGCCGAGCCGTTCGAGGATGCGGCACACCTCCGCAGGGGTGAGCGTATAGAAGGTCATCAGCACGTCGGCCTGCTTGGCGACCTTGTAGTTGTCCGGGGTGTCGCCTTCGGCCTTCAGGATCCTGTCCATCCGGTGGATGTTGCCGTACTTGTGCTTGTAGTGCTCCCAGTCGAGCTCCTTGAGCCCCATGTAGCCGTCGAACTGCTCGAGGATGCCGTCACGGTCGACCAGCACGTTCATGCGGCTCGCGATGTCGCGCCACCTCGAGAACTCGTCGTGGCCGATGTGGATTTTCTCCATCAGTCGGTCCATCACCTCGGGATCCAGCTTCTCGCTGACTTCGAGCGCCTTCTCGAGCAGCCACACCGTCATGATGTTGGTGTACGAGTTGTCGCGGACGCCGTGCTTCCCGGAGCCCGGAAGCTCCTCATGGAACTCGTCGGGGCCCATGACCCCCTCGATATGGTAGCGTCCGGTGTCTGGCGACAGGTTTGCAATGCTCGACCAGAAGCGGGCGACTTCGAACATCATCTCGGCGCCGCAGCTGTTGAGGAACTCGGTGTCGCCGGTGTCGTGCAGGTAGCGCCAGGTGTTGTAGAATACCGCGATCGAGACGTGGCGCTGCCGGCAGCTGAGGTCGGGATCCCAGGCGCCGCTCTTCGGGTTGTAGTGGATGACCTGGGTCTCCTCCCTGCCGTCGTCGGCGGTCTGCCAGGGGAACATGGCCCCCTTGTAGCCGTTTTCGCGTGCGTACTCCCGTGCCGCATCGAGCCTGCGGTAGCGGTACATCAGGAGGGCTCGCGTCACCTGGGGCGCGTGCTGGTTGAAGAACGGGAAGATGTAGATCTCGTCCCAGAAGATGTGCCCGCGGTAGGCTTCGCCGTTCAGGCCCCTTGCCGGCATGCCGGCGTCGATCGCCCGGTTGTGCGGCGAGGCGGTGGCGATGAGGTGGTAGATATGGAGGCGGAGCACCTTCTGCGAGAAACGGTCGCCCTTGACCAGCATATCCGCACGGTCCCAGACGGCCTCCCACGCCTTGACGTGGGCCGCGAACAGCTCATCGAACCCGCCTGCGTTGGCCAGGCTCTGACGTCCTGACGCGACCGGGTCGGGATGGCCGTGGTCGAGCGATGTGTGGATCGAGACCACCTTTTCGATGGAGCAGCCTTTGTCTGCCGAGAGCGGCAGCCTGAATCGCTCGCTGATGAAGCGGGGCGAGCTGACGATCTTGCGTTCCGGAGAAAGGGATTTACCCGACTTGCAGGTCACGCTCGTCCGGGCGTGGGTGACGATGTCGTAGTGCGAGTGGTTCGTGCGGACATGGAGGAACACCGCTTCGCCGGCCTGGCCGTGGTCGACGTGTTCGAGATGGTCGGAGGCGAGGCTGCTGTAGCGGGCGACGCCCTTGTTCTGCACCCTTCCGTCGATGGCCGACCTGATCTCCACCTCCGCGCTGTAGTTGATCGGCACGATGGTGAACCTGACGGCGGCGAGGTGCGGGTTTTCCATGCTGCAGAAGCGCTCGCTCCGGATCTTGGTGATCCAGCCGAGGGTGTCCTGGATGACGATTTCACGCTCCATGAGGGCGCGGCGCAGGTCGAGGTTCTGCGTGTAGCTCAGGATCTTCTGCTCGAGCGGATTGATAAACTCGCCGTTGCCGATGCGGAACTCGATGGAGAGCCAGTTCGGGGAGTTGACCATATCGTTGTTCCAGACGGTCTGGCCATGGACCTCGGAGGGCAGCTTGTTGAATATGCCCGCGATGTAGGTGCCGGGGTAGTGGTGGTTCGACATGGCGCCGCATTCGACCGCGCCCCTCACGCCCATGTAGCCGTTGCCGGTCGAGGTGAGCGCTTCGCGAAGCTTCTCTTCGCGCGGCACCCACGAGTCGAAGCGAAGGTTCCAGCCATCCTTTTCCAGCTCTCGGTCGAACCACTGCTCGATCTCTTCGATGGTGATCTCGCCCAGGTCCCTGACCACGATGTCCGCACCCTGCTCCTTGAGCTTGATGCCTTCGATTTCACGCGCGATGCCGAGCACGAGGCCGAAATTGCCCCTGGCGCCGGCCTGGACACCCGAGATCGCGTCCTCGACCACCACGCACTCGTGCGGTTCGAGGCCGAGGTTGGCCGCGGCCGTGATGAAGATATCGGGGTTCGGCTTGCCCTTGAGCTTCAGCTCGATCGAGACTTCGCCGTCCACCCTGGTCTCGAAGAGCTCCTCGAGCCGGGAGAGTTCGAGGATGAGCTTGCAGTTGCGGCTCGACGATGCGATGCCGATGCGGACGCCACGCGCCTTGAGCGCCTTGATGAAGTCGACCGAGGTGTGGAAGACCTCGGGTCCCTCCTTCACCAGGATCTCCGTGAAGAGGCTGTTCTTCCGGTTGCCGAGGCCGCAGACGGTTTCCTGCTCGGGAATGTCGTCGAGCTCGCCGTACGGGAGCTCGATGTCCCTTGAGGCCAGGAAGCTCTTCACCCCCTCCATCCGGGGCTTCCCGTCGACGTACTTCAGGTAGTCATGCGCAGGGTCGAACGGGACATAGGGCTCATTGTTGACCTCGGCATAGTTTTTCAGGAAGGAGTTGAACATGGCCTCCCACGCGAGGCTGTGGATCTTGGCAGTTCCTGTGATGACCCCGTCGAGATCGAAAATGACGCCTTTGAAGTTGATACTCATCGAATGGATGCGGTGAATTGGTTTGTGAAAAAAAAAATATTCAGAGCGAGAGCAGGCCCAGCACGGTCAGGAGGATGTCCGGATAGGGCACCATGTAGCTCTTCGGGCAGATCTCCCGGACGTTTCTTATGAGTTTCTCGTCCCTGGTGACGAAGACGGCCCAGACGTCGTCGTACATCTCCATGGCCTTCTTCAGCATGGGAAGGTCCGAAGAGGTGTCGCCGCAGACCAGCACCGGTCCTTTTTCCTTTTCGATGCCGAGCTCGCGACAGATGAACTCGAGGCCGTCCCCCTTGTCGAAGTCACGGATCTGGCCGGTCATGGGGTCCACGTCGATAGTGAGGATGATCTCGATGTCGAGGCCGGTATCCTCGATCCTGAAGTTCTTGCCCTCCGGATCGATGTCCCTGACGATCCCCTTGACCTTCTCCAGGAACTCCGCCGATTCGGCCTCGTTGACCGAACGGGTGATGTCCTGGCGGGCGATCGTGGTCTGGCCGAACTTGATCTGCAGCGCCGAGCCGATGAAGTTGAACTTCTCGAACGACGGATCGAGCAGGATCAGCTGCATCCGCTCGTTCAGCAGCTGGATCAGCTCCTGCTTGCCCTTCTCGATCGGGAATGAGCTGAATCGCCCCTCGACGTCGATGAACTCACGGCCCTTTGAGCCTGCATACACGAAGATGTGCTCCGGGTTGATCGAGACGTTCAGGATCCCGAAATCCTTCAGCGGCGCCGAGGTGATGATCAACGGATAGTCGCAGCAGTTTTTCGCGAAGCGCGACAGGAAGACCGAGTTGTAGATTGGCTGGATCGACGAGCGGTAGCGGCCGCAGTAGTTGTTCGTGGTGCCGTCGCGGTCCGTGATGAAGGCGCTGAAATGCTTGCCGCGCAGCATCTCCACACCCTGGCTCACGTAGTCGGTGAAGCCGGGTATGAACTTGGCAAGGTATTCGATGAAGCGGTCCTCTCCGTACTCGAGGTAGTAGATGTCCTTCTGCAGCTCACGGATCTCGTAGGTCAGGTCCACCTCGATCTGCTTCATGCCGTCGAGGCGCAGCAGTCGCTGGCCGGTATAATCGTCGATGTAGATGGTCTCGAGCGAGTACAGGGCGTTCTTCAGGGACTCAAGGCATCCCTTGCCGACCACCCGCTGCTTCATGATGTTCTTCACGATGGGCTCGCGCAGGTCCCTCGTTTCGCCCTTCAGGCGATAGAGCTCCTTGAGCGTTCTGATGTCCTGCAGGGTGATCGGGAAGTTGCAGGTGCGAAGACTTCTTTCCTTGACGATAGTGTTGTGCATGCAATGCCGGCTGAAGGAAAATAACGAAGTACTTAATCGATAAACTTACGAAAAAAAAGGCTCAGGTGGTTGGCTGAACGACAATTTAACGCAGAATCCCCGGTTAAGCGTTTCGTCCTGCCGCGCTCCATTGTTCCACTTTTCCGGAAATCCTCTCGTGCAGTATCTGGGGAGAGAGCCTGGCGTCGAGAAGCACCATCCGTTCCGGTTCGGATTCATGGATGCGCAGGTACCCGTCGCGTACCCGCCGGTAGAATTCGAGGCCGGAGCTTTCCATGCGGTCAAGCTCCTCTGAATCGAACGCGAGCGGCAGCGACTTCTCCGAGAACTTCCGGATCATGGCATCCTCGGGGGTGATGTCGAGGAAGAAGGTGATGTCCGGTCGCAGGCCGAAGGTCGCGATGCCGTTGACCTTTTCAAGCAGTTCGAGGCTGAGGCCGCGTCCGTAACCCTGGTATGCCGTGGTTGAATCGGAGAATCGGTCCAGGATGACGATGCTACCCTGCTCGAGTGCCGGCAGGATGACCTTCTCCACCAGTTCGGCGCGGCTCGCGGCGAAGAGCAGCAGCTCGGTGACCGGTGCGATGTCGTGCTTGCTCTGGAGCAGCAGCTCGCGGATGTTCTCGCACACCTCAGTCCCTCCCGGTTCACGGAGCGTGAGCACCTCGTGCCCCAGCTCCTGGAGGTGCCGTTTCAGCCTGGCGACCTGGGTCGATTTGCCGGCCCCGTCGATACCCTCGAACGTTATGAGCATGGGTTGTTTCCCTTTTGAGGTTCGGAAAAAATGAACTGCACGATCGCGGAGGCAAACTCCTCCGGGTGTTCGAGCATGGGGGAGTGGCCGCAGTCCCTGATCATGACGAGTTTCGACCCGGGGATCTCCCTCCGGGCGATCTCTGCGAATTTCGGCGACATGTAGCGGTCCCGGTCGCCCCAGATGATCAGTGTCGGGATGTCGAGCTCGTGCAGACGCGCCCTGAGCCCCGTGCGTTTCAGGTCGAGGTTCACGAGGTTGCGGTTCAGGCCCATGACCGTCTCGAAGGCGTCGTGGTCCCGGGCGACCTCCAGTATCCTTCGGCAGGTGTCGGGGGGGACCTTGTCGAGGCGGTGGACCGCGGCGGCGAGCATTTTTTCTGCGATATCCCTGCGGGTAACGATCGGTTTCAGGATATGCCGCACCCCCGGCATGCTCAGGACCCGGGCGAACGACGGCAGGGTGATGAACCCGTCCGTGTTGCTCAGCACCAGCTTGCCGAAGGTGCCCGGATGGGTAAGCTCCGTCGCCAGAAGGTACTTGCCGCCCATCGAATGCCCGGTGGCGAAGACCGGGCCGTGCGAACTGGCGCCGGTCTTTTCGATGAACTCCCGGATGAGGTCTGCATACAGCCGAAGCGAGTAGGCCTTGCCTTTCGGCTTGTCGGAGCCACCGAAGCCCAGGAGGTCGATTGCCAGAAGGCGGAAGGATTTTGCCAGCAGCGGGATCGACGGGCCGAAATAGTCCAGCGACGAAGAGATGCCGTGCACGAGCAGCATGGGCGGGCCATCTTTTCCGGCCTCGAGATAACGATGCCGGTGGCCGCCGACTAAGATATACTTGTCCTGAGGAGCCATAAGACGGAAAGTTGTTGCGGTGCACGAGCCACCAGCAGGCAGCCTGTGCAAAATACGCAATCACAGGCAAAAACTCATGCCTGTTCGGGGAACCCTCAGGCCATTTCCGCGATTGGGAATACTCAGCGGAGTTCGTTCCCGTTTTTATGCTGTGAATGTGGTAAGCTCTCTTGCTGTTGATAGTTAATGGCGTGCGACAATTGGACGTTGAAACCTGGAGGCATGAGGCATGGAGGGAAGGATAGTCGTCGGTCCGGTGTTGGCGGTAATCATGATTTTGGCGGGTCTCGGAGGCTGTGCCGTGAGGCAGGGCGAGCCTCCGGGAGACGCTCCCGGGTCGGTGCGCCCGGCATCGGGAAGCTTGCGGGCGGCAGCTTCCGGGAAGCCCGAGTGGCTGGACCTCTACCGGAGCCGGAGCATTGTCGGCGTGTCGACGGTGGACCGCGTGGTCGTGGTCACCTTCCACACGCTCGGCCGGAGGGACGAAGTGTTCAGCCATTACGCCGGCAAGTTTGGAAGCGAGGAGAATTTCGTGTCGTTCCGCGACGACCACGACACCATCAGCTTCCTGAGGGACGGCTACGGTGTCAAGATCACCCTGCGCGATCCGTCCAGTAACATCTGGTCCCTGGAGTATCACCGCCAGGCTATCTGACGGGCACCGCCATTACATTATAGATATAAATGATCATGCAAAAAGCCGGGGTATCTCCCGGCTTTTTGCATTAGCTCTTCTGCGTAAGGTCATTTTCGATTGGGCCTGCTGGTTATCATGGTGAGATGTTTTTCTCATAATGCCGATTGGTTATCGGTTTCAAACGGATAGATGTGCATGGAAGACAGACTTGTGTGATTTTATAAGATATTATTTATAAATGACTTAGTGCTTTTTGTGTAGATTTGGCATGATTGTTGATGCAAAATAAACAGCCGGACCATTTTTTCTGAGGTTGAGTTCTGGTATTTGGCGGGAAGGCACGCTTCACCGGCAAAGCTCAGCAGTAACCCAGGGCATCATGGAGTCCGGGCATATCGTCCAGACAACAGCAAACATAGTGCCCATACTAACTCTGCAGCTCTCACTCAGAATCTTGAAGCGTAACAAAAAGTACACATAGCCATGAGTATCATAGCAAAAGTAACAGGAACCGCCTGCCTTCTGGCAAGCCTCTGCGCCCCGGGGAACGCATCAGCGGTCGATGGGGCAGCGACCTTTGTACATTATGGCTCGGCGTTCGCAGTTGACCGGTATCAGAAGCCTGCTGACGGCATACATCTCGATGTAGGTCTTGACGCATACTATACCAAATATAATTTCAATAATACCCGTGATGATAGCAGCATATCAACCGGTAGCGGGTATTACATATTTTCTCTTCCCGTGACTCTTGAAGCACGGCACTACCTCAGTGAAACATTTTGCCTTACCCCGTACGCTCGCACGAGTGTAACCTATGATTTTGGAGGGAAATCATGGAACAAGTCGTACTGGAATAATAACCAGATCTTTGCGGCAGGACTGAAGCTTACCACCGAGCATTCATTTATGAACGCATCTGGAGAGTATATCGGGGGAATAAGCACAGCCCTGTTTTCTGAATATGAGGTGATGACCTCATCATTCGACAATACGAAAGACAGGGTTCCAGCAACTGTGGACCGGCAGAATGTGAAGACCGGTGTTTCCGTTTGGCTTTCAAAAGAAAGACCGCTCAACAAGACGTTCGGCATCTGGACGGAAAACTGGGGTGAGCTGGCATGGCATACCTCCGCATTCAGTGACAAAGGTCAAGATAATTTCCTTCTCGGTTCGCTCTCTTCCAAAATTGGTACAGGGGTAGATATTGGGAAAGTCGCTTTCGAACCCTATGTCGCCGTTGATCTGGTTAATGATTTCCTCTCCAAGGATTGGAACAAAGCTTCCTGGTTCAACTATGTTCAGTACGGCCCTGGGGCAAGAGTGGTTCTTGACCGTTTTATTCCCGGCAAACTGTCTCTCTATGCAGAGTATCTGCTCGTCAACGCCTTTGAGCCTCAGCATTTTCTGATCCATGATGTAAAGGCAGGCCTTGCCGGCTGGTTTCCAATTCTTTGAAATAAATGTGAACCCCTAAGGAGAAGTAATGAACCAGATTGCATCAATATATACCTCCCGTGCGGCGGAGGCTACAGATACCCACTTTCGGATCAGGCATCCTGCAGGCGTCCTGCTGTCTGCCCTGGTTTCCATAATTTTCGCAGTCATGATATGGTCTTTCATGCCTGCCTGGGTCGATTCTCTCAATGTTCGCCTATGGGGCGAAGCCACCCGTTCGTTTCCGGAATGGATGCATCAGATCCTCGACATGTTTTTCCTTATTTACCTTGTTGGCTCGTTAGTTCCTTTCATGTTTTTTATCGGGCTGACCATGCTTCCGCAAAAGAAAAGCAAGAGAAACAGTTCACTGCCGTTTGTATCTGTCATCATCCCCTCTTTCAATGAGGAAGAAAGTATCGCCCAATGCATTGAATCGGCAATGGCGCTCGACTATCCTGCCTATGAAATCATCATCGTTGATGACGGCTCGCGTGATCTTACTATTCCAATCATCGAGCGGTATGATGTTTCAGTAATACGGTTGAGTACCAACAGAGGGAAAGTCGAAGCTCTGAACCGAGGGATTGAAAAGGCGAAAGGTGAAATCATTTTTTTTACCGATTCCGATTCATCGCTTGACCCTAAAGTGCTTCGATACCTTGTAGAAGGTTTCACCGATCCTACCGTTGGGGCCGTTGCCGGGATGGTTCTACCAAAACAACACAACAGCTATCTGCTCAAGATGCAGACCATAGAGTACATCTATGGTCAGAGCATCATAAAAGCTGCCCAGTTCAAGTCGGGGGGCGCAGTAAGCATCTGCCCTGGCCCTGCAACCGCCTTTCGCCGCAACGTGCTGCTTGAAACCGGAGGATACAAGAGCCGGACTCTCGCTGAGGATTTCGATATCACACTTGAGATGATGGAACTTGGTTATCGGGCAATCTACGAGCCGAGGGCTGTGTCATATACGTCAGCAATGACGAAATGGAAAGGGCTGAAGAAACAACGTCTGCGCTGGTCAAGGGGGCATTTGCAGGTGTACCGGGAGCACAAGGGTATGATGTTTTCAGATGTTGGCGGTCCCATCACCATATTCTGGCTGCCATGGTCTCTTTTTATCGGGTATGGCAGCGCATTTCTGGAATTGATTTTCCTTGCGATCTATCCGCTCCTCGTCATTATTTCCTCGATGCCACTGCTTTTCCTCCAGCTAGGTCTTTTATACATGCTGATTTTGGAATGCATCAGTGCATTCCAGGGAATTATTCCCTTGATGCAGGCCCGGATGCTTACACCATCGCTGGTACTTGCATCATTCACAACACAGCCATACCGTATTTTCTTGAGTTATATGCGCATCGTAGCCTATACGCATGAAATTCAGGATCGCAAAAAAACCTGGTGATCATCTTGTAATCATTCATATGGAGCCCATCATGAAAAGCATATTTGCGTTGGCATGCCTGTTTATGTCAATGTTCGCATCGTTCACAAACTGCGTAGCTCAACCCGTGCCTGTACCGGTGATACTCACCTTCGACACCGAACTCGATGGCGATATTGCGGCACTCAAAACCTTGAACATTGCTGTTCCTGCTACCTACTTTTTTACCGGGAAATTTGCTCTCGCCTACCCCGAGATTGTCGACACGCTCGCCCGGGCAGGCAATACCATCGGTTCTCATTCATATGCTCACCCGCATCTGCCCAAAATCTCACAGGACTCTCTGGCTAGTGAAATCCGAATGTCCAAAACCCTTCTCGAATCGATCACCAAAAAGAAGGTTGTCTGGTTTCGTGCGCCCTACATGGAATATGACGAGCGGGTCATGAAATCACTAAGAGCGCAAGGCTTTCTCTACGATAGCTCAGATTCTGAACATTGGGAGGCGCAGAGTGTCCTGACCGAACTGCCCATTTCCGACATTCGCCGTGGTGATATGCTTGCCTCCGATTATGACCTTATCGTTGAGCAGCATATGAGTGAAAAGCAGTTTGAGGATGCTCTCAAGGAGCTCTACCGTAGCAAAAGCATCCTTGGGCAGCCGGCAGTCATCCTGCTCCACCCCAAAAATGCGGCACTCTATCCTAATGCAATCAGGAACTTTATCGATTTTGTGAAAAAAGAAGGAGGCCGATTCGTCACAGCCGATAAATATGTTGCTGAAATACAGGCTAAAAAACTGAGCCGGTATGCCGTCTGGGTTGATTTCAGCAAAGGGGCGCTTTCACCCGAATACATTGCCGCCAACATTGCAAGGACATCGATTACCGATGTGTTTCTCATGGCCAAAGACGCACAAGGGAACTTTTATTATGGTCCCAAAAGCGCCAATAACATGTTTGAAAAAACCCTCGCATTGCTACGCCAGCAAGTGCCGACGGTAAAGATACACGCATGGTTGCCGGCACTGTCGGATACCCAGGCACTGAGAAAACACCATACATGGGCCATGACCGCTCAGAACGGTCGTCTTTCAGCAAACTGGATGTCTCCGGCGAACCCGGAAGTTGCAACATACATGAAGTCGACAATTACCGATCTGGTCAGGAACTATAAAGTAGACGGCATCCATCTTGACGGCCTCTCCTACACTGGCCATGATTATGATTTCAGCAGCCAAAGCATTGAAGCATTCGCAAAGTCACAAGGGCTGGCTGCCAAACCGACCCTTACCGACCTGCTGACCAAATATTACAACCCATGGGTCAACTGGCGGAGCACAAAAATGTATGACTATGCCGCCACTCTAGGCGAGGCTATCAAGACGGCAGGGAAGTCGAAAGTGGAATATTCTGCAGAACTTCTGGGAGAACGCGTCTTCAATTTCAAAGATGCCGAACTCTCAGGCCAGGAGATACCCCTGCTTGCGCAAGTATTTGATTTCCTTGTGCCAAGCGTCGAGATTTCCGGCACCCCAGAAGACCGGGAATTGATTGGCAGGACCATGACCTCCTTCCGGATCAAAGCAGGAGAAAAGCCCCTTGTCATGAGACTTGTTGGGCCATACAACGGCCGCCATATTTCGCAGGAGTCCCTCTCGGCCATCATTGATCTCCTTTCAAAGGGAAGCAACGGCATTGGCTTTTCATCTTATCATCTGATTTTCGGGAATCAGAGCGGTGCACCTTTCCTTGATGAACAAGGTCTCAATTCAATCAACCGTGTGTTTGGCGGCCGAGGACTAAAGCCCTTTGTCAAGCCCTCGACAGGCAGCCTCACCTATCATAACATACCTGTGCTGCCCGGTGGATTTACCATGTTGATGGCTGTTATCTTCAATATGGTTGCCATTCCCGTCTTCGGGCGCAAGGCTGACCAGCATCATTTTGAAGGTATTGACGCTGTCCAGGATCAGGGAAAGATACGCTGGAATGACATCGAGCAGAAAATACGTGCAGGGGTGCTTGACGGCACATCATCAGAACAGATCTGCAGCATGCTTCGCAGTTACGATGCCCGGGGTATCCATCAGAACAGGATTGTCTTGGTGCTTGATGCCATTTCCAATCCCGGGTCGCCTATGCCTCGCCTTTATGATGTCGTTTCGGGTTCAAGGGAGTGGAAATCCCTGGCCTTGAAGTATTTCCATGAAGTCTGCCTGCTCGGCTATGCCGAAATAGACGACCGCAATGTCACGCTCACTCCTCAGGGATGGGAGCTTCTTGAACGTGCTCGTGCCGACGGCTTTGAAGTAAGCTTCTGGTCTTTCATTGAATCGCGACTCCATGAAGCGGTGTTAGTTCAATGCCCGCTATGCGGGGCTGAAAATATCACCCACTTTTTCTGGAGTTCCTATGAGTGTTCAGCGTGCGGTAAGTTACAGCACCTTGGCGAGTCAGCACTGGTTTCAGTCTTCACCCCGGAAGGAAGTCTTCTTTTCAAAGACACTGTGGATGTCGTCTAACACCTAAATTTCGTAAGTACCAATGTATCATAATCCTATTTCAGGAAGAGATCATATGGCGTCCAGCCTTCATTTCATGCTGGTAATGCTGCTGTTCGGGGTCTTGCTTTTCACTATGGTGATCTCTGATGTTCAGGCGGCTGCGCGGAAACCCCAGGCATGGAAGAAGTATCGGGGAACCAGGATTTATGCCCTGCAGGACAAAAGCGCCTATTGTTATGTTACCGGATTCATGACCATAGACGCAGATGGGGCTCCGACCGCCTACCATCCCCAGAATACAGGTCTTGACGACCTTGCCAATGCCGGATATCCCGGCCAAGAATGGTGGAACACCGTTCTGGTTAGCGATCCATCCGATAGCAGCAGGCCATACATCATGAAATCCGGACCCTATGCCGGATACTATCTCTCCATGACCGCCTTAAAAGACTTACGGTGGCCCGAAACAGATCCTCGTCGTTATGTTGATGCGTCACGAATACCATACATAGTCTTTCCCGAAACATTCGCCGGTATGCATGGAGTTGGGGCAATTGGTGATTATGGTGTAGCCATTAACCTTGACAACGGCTATACCTCAGGATTTGTAGTTGCAGACATCGGCCCGCGAAAGCACCCGCTGGGTGAGATCTCAATTGCACTCGCTGCTCGCCTTGGCGGAAAGCAGATATCAGCCAGAACTGGTCCCTCCCATCCGCTAGGACAGATACTCTATATCATATTTCCCGATTCAGGCAACCAGTACCCATGGCCTCGCAACGAGCAATCCATCCAGTCTCTTACGCAGAGGATGCTTTCCCGTATAGGTGGGGCAAGGGTCATGCAGAATCTTTGCGGGCATCCAATCCCCCAGGTTTCCGCAGCTTCCACGGGGCCCGGTGTTGATGCTTTAAACCGCTGAAGCAGCATCGGTATCCAGCTCAGAAAGAATAGCGCCCTTCAGTAGAGTGATTCCTGAATTGATCGATAACCATCTGGCAGCCAGCCTCATCCGATGGAAAAATGCAGGCTGCTCTTGAATGGCTATTGTTTTAACGTTTTTTCCTTTAATCCGGTGCATGGTTCGAAGCATCATGGCGTCGTATCTGTTGTGGCTGCCACCCCGAATCAGGGCGGCGGCAAAAGTGGATCAACCATGAAAACAGATGAAACGATGAACAGACGTATTGCTTCGGTGCTCCTTACAGGTATTCTTTGTGCCGGCAGCGTGACGGCTCTCGCCGGTGAACCCGCACCTGTCCCGCCGCCTCCGCCCGCCCCTCAGGCAGGCGCACCCGGCTTCATGCCCTGTCCGGGCCCTGCGCGTGGCGGCATGGGCCGCCAGTGCTTCTCGATGAAGCAGGCTCTCGGCCTCACCGACAAGCAGGATGCCCGCCTCAGGGAGCTTCGCCAGACGCATTTCCAGGAGGCCGTTGCAATGCGCCAGGAGCTTTTCCGTCTGCAGGGCGACCTTGCAAAGGCATCTGTCGAAAGGAAGCCCGACGAACAGAATATCTCCGAGCTCTCGGGTATGATCGGCAGGCAGCATGAAAAGCTGGCTTTGCTCCAGAGCCGGCACCTTAGGGCGGTGGCATCCATACTTGACCGGAAGCAGGTCGAAACCCTGCTCAGGATGAAGGAGTCCCGCGGGATGCGCGGGATGCCGCACGGCGGCCGCTGGCAATAACAGGGCGGAATCAAAATAAGAGTTCCGGGCCGCTCATGGCAGTTTGTGCTGAAGGTCATGAGCGTCCCCTTGTCAAACCCTTGTCAGAGCGGCTGGCCGACGGGGCGGATCAGGAGTTCGTTCACGTCAACGTGCGGCGGCTGGCCGACGGCGAAGATGACCGCACGGGCGATGTCGTCCGACTGGAGGCCGGCAGTGCAGGGTTTCTGCAGGTGCTCCCAGAATGGCGAGTCGACCACCCCCGGTTCTACAAGGGTAACCCTGATGCCCGTACCTGCCATCTCGTTGCGGATCGCCTGAGCCATTCCGGTCACCGCCCATTTGGTTGCCGAGTAGAAGTTGCGGATCGAGGTGGTGCGACCGACGACCGAGCCGGTGACCAGGAAGTGCCCCTTTGTCCTGACCAGTTCCGGCAGGAGGAGCCTGGCCGTCACGGCAGCTCCGTAGATGTTGGTGAGCACCATGTCCCGCCATTCATCCGGCTTGTCCTCGCCGCCGTAAAAACTTGAACCTTTCGAGAAGCCGGCATTGGCGAATGCGGCATCGATCCTGCCGAAGCGTTCAAGGGCTCTGTTGACCATCTCCTGCTGTGAACCCCAATCCGAAACATCGCAGGCGACCGCGATGGCGCGGTTCGTCCCGAGTTCGGCTTCAAGCGCCTTGAGCCTGTCTATCGTGCGTGCCGCCAGCACCACATCCCATCCCGCCTCGACGGCGCGCCTGGCCGTCGCCTCCCCGATGCCGGTCGAGGCGCCGGTAATGAGCATTACTTTCTGTTCGTTCATGAGTGCAATGGATTGGTTCTTGGTTGCGCCCTCCTTCTCAATCTGAGAACCCGTTTCTCAGAGTAGGGGCGTTCACGCAGGGTACCGAAGGCGTTACAGGAATGAATCGAAAGTTCCAATGATTCGCTAATTCTTTTATTTCCAATTGGTTATTTGATTTGGTTTTAGATTGGCACGCTTATTGACAAATGATCGGTGTCCGGGCACGGTCCTATAACGCAATAATCCCGGGCATCGTGCTTGTCAAGAGGTCGGGAGGCAAGGCTCCTTTGGGAGTGCGACAAGGGAACGGATTTCGACGTATCCATATGCCAAAAAAATAACCTGAGTTCATCATGAAAAAGTCTGCCACCCTTTTGATCGCCGCCATTGCGGTTACGGGTTTTGCGGGGAACGCATTCGCCCAAGATACCAACAATAAGGCCGTGGGCGCCAGTAGAGGGTATTCCTTGCGCAATCTTGACCTTACCATGAACGATAACCAGGTGGCTATCGCCACCGGCTACGGGACTGCGATTGCCGCCCAAGGCAACGTCGTCGACCAGGTCATGTCGGTCGCATACACCTTCGATGGCGGCATGACGATACTTAAGGCTACGGAGCCCTCGCTCCAGGGAAGTGCTTCCGCAAACGCCAGTTCAGGAGGTTCCGAAGGCATGGCGTGGAGTTCCGGCGGAGGCTCCGGTTCCAGCAGTGCGCAAGCCACTTCGCCAACTTCGACCGGGGTTTCGCAGTCGGTGAGCCAGACATCCATAAACAACGGCGTCGGCGCCTCGGTCAACAGCGTCAGCATGATCGCGGTTAACTCTCCGACCCAGATAGCTGTGGGTGGAAGCTATTCCTCAATGTCGAACAGTGCCGTCGGTGGAAGCGTTTCCGGTGTTTCCGGTTCCGTCGGTAAGTAACCGGGCCGTTGCCATGAGCGGGAGGCGCCGCCCCGGGCGGCGAGCCTCCTATCGGGATTTTCCACACATGAAGCATCCGGATGGATCAACGGAAAAAAAATTTCCGGTTTTACACAATGCACGCGACACAACCATGACAATCATGAAACAAAACAGGTGCCTAGGTATCGGCATTGCACTGCTGCTGGTGGGGGCGAACACGGCGTTTACCCAAGAGGTCGGTATCACTACGAACAATACGGCCGAGGGAAGCGCACTCGGGTATTTTACGACAAATATCGGCGGCGCCGGTGACCATCCGGCACCGTATGCGCCGGGTCTCATCACGGCGCCGGTGGCCTCGCCCACCCTGTTCACGACGCAGGGTCTTCCGGCATATGTGAAGGGGTTGCCGCTGATGCTGGGCAACCTCTTTGGCCCGGTCAAACACGACGTGGCCATCGGCTGCAGCCACGGGACGAAGATCATCTACAACGGTGCTGAAGTTTCGAGTCGCCCCGAGCGCAAGGACCGGAAGATACTGTTCAGTTTCGATGGCGTGTCGGAGGGTGAGGTGGTCGGCTCGATTACGATCCAGAGCAGGAAGAACGCAGCTGAGGAGGTCGATATTCCTACCCTGATCTACGACGCCGGCAGGTACGTCGGGGAACTCAAGGAACTGAGGGGGTACGATATCACGCTGCTGAGTATTCCGACTACCGTCACCTTCATGCAGGGGGTCGATACCAGAACCCACGGGGTGGCGGCCTCGCCCTATGTTTCCGGCTTCGTGGATGGTCCCGGGGGAGCACTTGTCGGCGTCGTGCCGAGCGTGTCGAAGAGCGGAGGGGTGAGCGTGCCGACGGCGGTTATCGGCTGCACCTTCCTGGTGCTCGTCGACGGGGAACGGAGCCGCCGGGTGGACATCCGGCCAAGCTATATGCCTGCCGCCCCATCCCAGGTTCCTGCGGTTGGACAGCCAACGACAGAAAAAAGAAACTCTAAGCAGACTATCCGGAAGAAGAAATTCGAGGCTGAACGTCAGAAGTGACGCATTGACGTGGGATGCGGCTAGCCGTGTTCTCCGATAACGAATGATTTGAAAATCAACTATGGCTCAGGGGCCCCGCAATGCGGGGCTCTTGTCGTTCCGGTGCCGGTTGTCGGGGGATTGGGTGTCCCATTGTCTTTTTACCCCGTTTCCTGCGGCACGGTTCTGATTCCGCAGCTCCATTGCCCGGGAACAGGGGTGCTGATAATTTCCCCGCAATTCACATTGAGACATCCCGTCTCAAGATGGTACGTACGCTATGGCGGCTTGGGAGAAACGGTCGTTATGCTGTAGCGTGTGTCTTGGTAACTCTTTATTATAGCGATAAATATCTTGAGTCTTGAGCCTTTGGCATGCTTGTTGATAAAAGAAGAGCAGCTGGACACGGTTTTGTGAGGCTGAATCCTTAAGCATCGTGCAGACACCCACTACAATAGTGCAGAGCCGGGGGATGATGCGATCCATGACGGCGTCCAGGTATTGTCCACTACACAAAACAAGCAATCAAAGGAGATTATTATGAAAAAATCGATGATCGTTTCGATGGCCGCCATCGCCGCCATGGGCTTCGCCGGAAACGCGTTCGCCACAACCCATCAGGATCCGAAGTGCAACCCGCCGGCACCGAAGTGCGACCCGGCACCGAAGTGCGACCAGGCGCTGCTTGACCTGAACCTTAGCCTGACGCATAACCAGGTTGCCGTTGCTGCAGAAGCAAACTCGGTTGCCGTTGCCGCAGGAAACAACGCCGTTGGTCAGCAGATGAATGTTGGCGATTTCAACTTCCATCCTTCGACGGGCATTACCGCCACCAATCCTTCTACGCAGGGTGGCGCTGAGGCTGGCTCCTTCAGTGCCTCGGGCGCTGGCGCAGCCGGTGGCGCTATTGGCGGCGGACTGGCTGGCTCGCTAGACCAGCGCTGCAAAGAGGCAAGTCTTGACGGCGGTGCCGGTGTCGGTATCGGTGCCGGACTTTCTGCAAGCCTGACCGGCAACTGCGCGTCGGCCAGTGCGCCGACCTCTACAGCGGTTAGCCAGCAGAACTACCAGTCGTCGGTAAGCAACGGCATCGGCTCAGGCGTCAACAGCATCGCGCTGGCCGGGGTCAACTCTCCGATGCAGATGGGCGTGGCTGGAAACTATGCTTCGATGTCTAACAGCGCAATCGCTGGTGGCGTTTCTTCTATTACCGCCAACATCGGCAAGTAAACGATGCGGTTTCATAAGTGAATCCTGTCGCCCGGGGCGCTTGGCCCCGGGTGGCAATTTAACCACAGACCAGAGGGACGACAATGAAACAGCTATGCCATGCGGGTGCGGGAATCGCGGTATCCCTGCTGCTGACGATCGGGAGTACTGCCATCGCGGAGACGACGACAACATTCGGTGAAAACAATTCCGGAACGACCGGCTCGTCGGCTTCTCCGGCGTCGATCGCCATGGACAACGGCCAGTCCTACCTGATCTACGGCAATATGGTGCAGTCCACCTGTACAGCTACGCAGAATGTGAGCAACTTGAACGTGACGGTAACCAACAATCCGTCGACGAACCCGACCTCGTCGGTCAATTTGAGCAACTCGACGGTTTCGAACGGAACGGGCGTGAGCGTCGGTAGCGGCATCCTGCAGATCAACAACAGTGCAACCGCGATCGTCGTCGGCGGCAACTACAGCAACTCGAGCACGACCAACAAGTAATACGCCATAGCGGGACCGGGCGAAATGTCCGATCCGCTCCTTAACCTAATCAGCCACCTCTGCCATGGATGCGCGAGGGGATCAACCATACGGCCATGAAACACAGGATCAGTAATGTTGCAATCGGTATCGCCCTGTTGTTGACGGGAGTGCACACAGCTATTGCGCAGGATACCAATAACACGGCTACGGGGAGCGCCGTCGGATATTTTACCACGAACATCGGTGGCGGCGCGGAACATCCGCCCCCGTATGCACCGGGCATCATCACGGCTCCGGTGTCGTCGCCGACCCTGTTTGCGACGCAGGGGCTTCCGGCGTATGTCAAGGGATTTCCCCTGTTGATGACAAATTTCTATTCGATAGCACACCATGATGTGGCCATAGGGAAGAGCCACGGAACCAAGATTATATATAACTACTCTGACGTGCCGGAGCGGCCCGAGCGCAAGGATCGGAAGGTGTCGTTCACGTTCAACGGCGTCGCGGAAGGGGAACTGATCGGTTCGTTGACGATTCAGAGCCGGAAGAATTCGGCCGATGAGGTCGATATGCAAACCCTTATCCATGATGCCACAAGCTATATTCGGGAGTCGGGAGCGCTGAAGGGTTACAATATCACGCTGCTGAGCAGCCCGAGCACCATCAACTTCATGACAGGTGTTGATACGAGGACGAACGGGCTAGCCGCTTCGTCATTTGTCTCGGGATTCTTCAACGCCCCTGTCGGGGTCATCGCCGGCTTAGTGCCGAGTATTGCCAAGAGCGGAGGCGTCACGGTGCCGACTGCGGTGATCGGTTGCACCTTCCTTGTCCTTGTGGATGGGGAGCACAGTCGACGGGTCGACATACGACAGAATTATACGCCATCCAACACCCCTCAAGAGCCGAAGGGGGATGCCTCGAACAGCAACGGCAAGAATAACGATACCGTCAGCCAAAGCGTAGCGGCTGCAGCCGGCAAGTCCTGAAGAGGTCTGGGGATTGCATGACAGGATCCCGGCATGGTGGCCCTTGGCACCATGCCGGGATTTATTGTTTGCCCTCCTCCGGCAGATTTTCCCGGGTATTGCTGATTTGGCTGAATTACCCGTATACTACACTTGGTGTGGAAATCGGAACATAAGCTGTTCATTACATTCTCAAATCCCGCATGTCATGAAAGGAACTTTCGAGGAGCGTCTGGTGAGAGCGCTTCAGGCGTTCAACCATTTCCTGCATGTGCTGCTTGCCATCGCCCTCGTCATGGCAAGCATGATGGTGCTCTACGAGTTCGTCATGGCCGTCGTACATGCAGTGCAGCTCAACAAGCTTGCCCAAGGCTTCCTGCAGGCCCTGGGGACACTCTTCATCGTCTGGACCCTTTCCAGCCTTATCTCAGCAGAGATCAACTATGTCCAGAACGGCGTTTTCCATCTGGTCGTGTTTATCGAGGTTGCCATGATCACGCTCCTGCGGCAGCTCATCGTCGAGCCGGTCAAGGTCGCTACAGCTGGCCAGAACCCTGAACAGCTGTTCAATCCGCTTCATTATGGACTGCTGCTGGCTTCGCTCCTGGTGATCGGCGTCCTGCACAAGATCGTTTCAAGTTCAGAGAAGCGGGATCTCCATTAGCCCGGGCAGGTAACCATGAGCTGGGCGTGCCGTGGCCTTGCTTTGCACTCCACGGCCGCTTGTCACGCCTCACGCCTCTCGCGTCACGTGTTACGCCTCATCCGTTACTGCATTGCGCGCAGTTTTTCGATGATTTCGCGGTGTGGGTGCTGTTGCAGCTCTTCGCTACGATCGGGGAGCGTGACCTGGCGTGACACGTATTCGAGCATTCGGCCCTCGAGGTGGGCGGCGATGCCGAGCATGTGGCTCAGGTGGTGCCGGAGCTCGTGGTTGATCACCTTTTCGGCGTGGTGCCGCTTCATCTGCTCGAAAATCTGCGCCATCAGCACGTCGTCCAGGTGCTTCGACACTTCGCTGAAATATTCGACAGGCAGGTCGTTGGCGTAGTGCACCGCCTGTTCGACTCCCATCGTGCGGCAGACACCGGCGGCGATCTGTGGACGGATGTGCTCGACCATGAGCGGGATGACGATGAAGTGCGGGATGTACTTCACGATCATGCCGATGGCCTGGTACAGTTCGGCGAGCCCGTCGGTCTTCTCTTTGACTACGGCCGTGGTATAGTCGGCTATCGCCTGCTGTTCGAGAGGGGCGAGGCCTTTCAGGGTCGCTGGAACTGGTACGCCTGTCCAGGCGAGCGATTCCTCGAGTATGCTCATGTGTCGGTGGAGTGTCTGAAGGATGCGAAAACCTATTTTATCCAAAATATCGGTGATACGGAAACGAATCCCCCTGTTAAACGGAGGGAAGGGCCTCCAATTGGCTATATTGGGCTTTTTCAAGGTTAACATGCGCGAGGTTGAGAGCATATGGTTCTACTGACGGTTGAGGGGATTGGCAAGACGTACGGCCTGAAGAGGCTGTTCGGGGAAGTTTCGTTCGGTATCGACGACTGCGACAAGATCGGCATCATCGGGGCCAACGGCAGCGGCAAGAGCACGCTGCTCAAGATCCTTGCCGGCGTCGAGACGCCCGACAGCGGCAAGGTGATGGTCTCGAAGGAGAAGCGGATCGTCTACCTTCCCCAGGATTCGGCCTTCGAGCCTGACGATACCGTGCTCGAGGCCGTGCTGAAGTCGAGCGACCGGACCATGGGGCTGATCTGCGAGTATGAGCTCGTCTGCACGCAGCTCGAGCATGAGCAGGGCGACCACACGGCCCTTATCGACAGGATGAGCCAGCTTTCCCACGAAATCGACGCCTGCGGTGGATGGGAACTCGAGTCGAATGCGAAGGTCGTGCTTGGAAAGCTCGGACTCGAAGACCTGACAGCCCGCATGGGGACGCTCTCCGGCGGCCAGCGCAAGCGGGTTGCCCTTGCCCATGCCCTGGTGGTGCCGAGCGACGCGCTCATTCTCGATGAGCCGACCAACCATCTCGACGCGGACAGCGTCGAATGGCTGGAAAACTATATCAGGCGCTATTCGGGCGCCGTCCTCCTGATCACGCACGACCGCTATTTCCTGGACCGGGTGGCGACACGCATGATAGAGCTCGACGGCAAGACGGCGCTCACCTTTTCCGGCGGATACGCGAGCTACCTGGTGCAGAAGGCCGAGATGGAGGAGCAGGAAGCGCGGGACGAGCGCAAGCGCAACGCGCTTGCCCGCCAGGAGCTGGAGTGGATGCGCACCGGAGCCAAGGCGCGGACCACCAAGCAGAAGGCGCGCATGCAGCGTGCCGAAGCGCTGGTCTATGCCCCCGGCAAGGAGAAGAAGCAGGAGCTCGAGATCGGTTTCGGTTCGGAGCGCCTCGGCAACCGTATCGTGGAGTTCCACCAGGTCTCGAAATCGTACGGTTCCCGGCGACTTCTCGACAACTTCGAGTATCTCCTTGAAAAGGGGGACCGGATCGGCATTATCGGCCCGAACGGTTCCGGGAAGACCACGCTCTTCGACATGATCGCCGGGCGCGTCACGCCCGACAGCGGCCGGGTCGAAATCGGGTCGACCGTCAGGCTCGGTTATTACGACCAGCAGAGCCGCGACCTCGACGATTCGAAGCGGGTGATCGAATATATCAAGGAGATCGCCGAGCAGATCACGACGAAGGACGGTTCGCAGGTTTCGGCGTCGAAGATGCTCGAGCGGTTCCTCTTCTCTCCCTCCGCCCAGTACAACTATATCAAGACGCTGTCGGGCGGCGAGCGCCGGCGACTCTACCTGCTCCGACAGCTCATCGCCTCACCGAACGTGCTCCTACTCGACGAGCCGACCAATGACCTCGACATCCCGACGCTGCGCGTCCTGGAGGATTACCTCGACTCCTACACCGGCTGCCTCATGGTGGTCAGCCACGACCGCTACTTCCTCGACCGCACGGTCGAGCATGTCTTCGTTTTCGAAGGCGACGGGGTCGTCAAGCGCTATCCGGGCAACTACAGCGTCTACCTCGAAATGAAAGCCGCCGCAGCTTCGAAGCCGGAGGTCGTGCCGGCCAAAAAAGCGCCCGAGGAGCCGAAGCCCGCGCCACCTCCATCGCCGAACCAGAGGAAACTCAGCGGCAAGGAGAAGCGCGAGATGGAGCAGCTCGAAGCGGCGATCGCGCAGGCCGAGGAGCGCCAGGCCGAGATAAACTCTGAGCTCCAGGCGGCCGGTTCCGATTTCCAGGCCGTCCAGCGCCTCGGCGACGAGTTGCATGCGCTGCAGGCGAAGCTCGACCGCGACATGTCCCGCTGGTCCGAACTGGCCGAATTCGCGTGATCGGCGACTGGTAAAAAAAAAATCAAGGGACAGCAGCGACAACAGGGACATCAAGGACAACGTGACGGACGTCGTCGTCTTATCACTGCTGTCCCTGAAGACCCTGTTGTCCCTTGAGTCCCTTTCTGCCTGCTAAGGCAACTAAATCGGCAATTTGCGATGAGTCTTGCCATGATCGACACGATGCTTGCCCGTCTCGAGGCCCTTGCAGACGAAAAGACCGCCGGCACGCTGCAATGGTTTTTCAAGACGGGACCGGGCCAGTACGGGGAGGGAGACCGGTTCCGGGGCATCAGGGTGCCTACGCTCCGGAAGCTCTGCCGCGAATTCCGGCAGGCTGGCATTGGGGAGATCGTGCCACTGCTGGCCTCTCCCTGGCACGAAGATCGACTGCTGGCCCTGCTCCTGCTGGTGGACCGGTACAACTTGTCTGACGAGGCAGGCCGGGAGGCGATTTTCAACACCTACTGCTCCCGGACCGACAGGATCAACAACTGGGACCTGGTCGACCTTTCCGCCCCCAATATCGTCGGTACGCATTTGGCCACCCGCGACCGTTCACCCCTCTACCGCTTCGCCGTTTCCGAAAGCCTGTGGGAGCGCCGCATAGCCATCGTATCTACGTTCCATTTCATCAGGCTCAACCAGTTCGACGACACCCTCGCGATTGCCGAACGGTTGCTTGCCGACCGGCATGACCTTATCCATAAAGCCACCGGCTGGATGCTGCGCGAGGTCGGCAAACGCGACCAGCCGGCGCTCGAAGGCTTCCTCGCAGCCCATTACCCCCGCATGCCCCGCACCATGCTCCGCTACGCCATCGAACGCTTCCCCGAGAACCAGCGGCAGGCCTGGCTGAACGCAATGGGATGAGAGATGCCCTGGCGTTCTTGGCTACGGTCGTGTCACGAAAATATTGACGAAAAGATTGTCAGGGTTGCTGTGGGCACAAGGGCATATCTTGTGAATTGTCCAAATCGCTATCGAAATCGATGTATTGGATCGGACGGCAATCAGGTGGGAAAAAATCTGGTCAGGAATGCGACATTCGTGTCACAGGCCACCCTCATGGACGGATTGTCCTTTTGCTGACGAACAGCCTTGATCTCATCATCGACATCCCTGACAGTCAGTTGTTTTTCTTCAGCCATGCGGTTGCCCAGCTGAAAAAGCTCTTCCCATTGCTGCTGGCGCTGAATGTAGAGCCTTGCGGCTTCACGCAGGAATTCAGAACGGCTGCGGTGCCGCTTTTTTGCCGTTTTGTCGATTTCGTTCAACAGGGAATCCTGAAAAGATATGTTTACGGTAACGGTGCTCATTGGCAGATATTCTCTTTGATGTAAATGCGCAGACATTGTATGAGCCTACCGATCTTTTTGTCTTAAGGTTTCCGGCCTGTTTACGCCTTTATCTCCCTCTGGTCCCTGTTGTCCTTTCAGTCCCTTTTCTTCTTGATCGGCTGGAACCCGGGGTGGCCGGTCTGCCAGAGGCCGAAGCTGAGGATGTCGGCGAGGGATTCGAACTGCTTGGTCTTCTGGTCCCCGATGCCGTGGCCCGCCTTGAAGTCGGTGAAGAAAAGCACCGGCCGGTCCGACGCGGTCGATGCCTGGAGGCGCGCGGCGAACTTTGCCGGCTCCCAGGCGATCACCCTCGGGTCGTTCATGCCGGCGGTGACGAGGGCCGCGGGGTAGCGGACCCCTTTTTTCAGGTGCAGGTAGGCGTCCATTTCGATGAGGGCCCGGCACTCTCCGGGATCCTTCGAACTTCCGAACTCCGGTATGTTCGCCGGGCCGTTGGGCGTCTCTTCGCCTCGCAGGGCGTTGAGCAGGCCGACCTGGGGCATCGCCGCCGCGAACAGGTCCGGACGCTCGGTCATGGCCCTTCCGACAAGGATGCCGCCGGCGCTCGCGGCGTTGATGGCGATATGCTTCGGGGAGGTGTAGCCCTCCCTGACCAGGTACTCCGCGCAGGCGATGAGGTCTTTCCAGGTGTTCGGCTTGGAGCCTTTCATGCCGGCCTTGTGCCAGGCGTCGCCGAGCTCGCCGCCGCCGCGGACGTGGGCTACGGCCAGGACGCCGCCGTTTGCCGTCCAGAGCAGCAGGGATGGGGCGAAGAAGGGGGTGACCGAGTTGCCATAGGCTCCGTAGCCATAGATGAGTACCGGGTTCCGGCCGTCCCTCTGCAGCCCTTTGGCATGGATCAGCGACAGGGGGACCATGACGCCGTCGTGTGACGGCACCGTCACCTCATCGACCGTCAGGTCGCCGTATTCGGGGTATTCGGCAGGGGAGGAGAGGGTCTCGTCCGTGAAGGAGCGGGTTTCGCTGTCGTAGCGGTAGCGCCTGAAATCGTGGGCCCAGCCGCCGATGACGGTCCAAAGGTCAGGCCTGTCGAAGCCTTTCGATCCGAGGCTGATTGTGCCGGCGTCGAAGGGGAGGGATATCTTCTCCTCGCTCCTGCCGGACACATCCTTCCTGTACAGTTCCTCCCGTACCCCGTTGAAGGAGAGGGTGTAGAACACCCCCTTGCCGGTCACCGAGAAGCCGCTGAGGGTCGCGTCCCTTCGTTCGTGGATCACGGTTTCGGCGCGCTCGAGGTCCGGGGCGGCCAGGGAGGTCTTCAGCAGCCGGTAACGCGGGGCGTTTCTCGGCGAGTAGAGGTAGATCTCGCTTTTCGTGGCGGTGAAGTCGTACACCTCGTCTTCGGGCCTGAAGAGCCGTTTCCATGGGATTGCCGGGCCCGTGACGGTCTGGTACGGCGCATACCAGGCGTTCATCCTGGGGTCGACGCTTTCGGTGAAGGCGAACAGGTAGCCGCTCTTGTGGTCGTAGTGCAGCGCGGGTATCTCCTCGGGACGTATGCCGAGCTCCGGATTGGCCGTGCGTGAGAAGACCTCGATGTCGGCCGCGGGGTCCGAACCGGCCCGGTGCAGGAAGATGCGGCTGTTCTTTTCACGCTCCCTGTCGTGCAGAGAGCCCGGGTTCAGGCGGTTGTACAGGAATGATTCCCCGTCCGGCAGCCACGAGGGCGAGGCGAACCAGCATCGGTCGATCCGTTCCGGATAGATGCGGCCGCTGCCGACCTCCATGACCAGCAGGATCGAGTTCTCCGAGCCGTTCGCCGAGACGGCGACGGCGACTTTCGATCCGTCGATGTTTGGCGTGACGCTGCTGATGACGTACCCGGTTTCCGTCCCGTCCGAAAAGGCCGACGGGTCGAACAGCTCACGCTCACGGCCCTTGAAGCCGTTGCGGAAGAAAAGTTTGCCGGTTTCGTCGGCAGGGGTCTGCTTCAGGTAGAAGTAGCGGTCGTTGTCGGTGATCGAGAGGTTGTAGGCCTTCGCGCTCCTGCGGCTGTCGAATTCGACCATCTTCGCGACCAGTCCCGCCCTGCCCGGAATGGCATCGAGCGCCGCCCTGGCGCGGTCGGACTCCTGGTGGAACCACTGCTGCACGCGAGGGTCCCGGAGGTTTTCGAGCGGTCGGTACGGGTCGGCGACCTTCTGTCCGCAGATCGTCTCCACGGTTCCGTCCATCGGCGCGGAGCCCGCTGTCCTTGGTCGGACGGGGGTTTGCGCACCTGTGGCGGCGGGTGCGGGGAAAAGGGTCCAGATCAGGATGGCGGCCGGCAGGAGTCGTGAAAAGGTCGTTCGTTCCGTCATGGATTACGTTTGTCAGTGGGTAAGGTTACGGTTCGTTCAGTCGTTGAGCTTCCTGAGCAGCAGGGCCATCGAGCGCCCGAGGTCGCGCATGTTTTCGAGCCCTTCGCTGTCCTTGAGGACCTCGTCGCCTTCGCGTCCACCGAAGCCGAGGTTCCAGTAGGTCGATCCGACGATGAACATCTGGCAGATCTGGAAGAGGTGGTTGATGCTGTCGTAGGCGTGGATGCCTCCGCCCCTGCGGAGGCTGACGACGGCCGCGCCGACCTTGTGGCGGAAGAGTCCTCCGTTTGCCCTCGAGATGAACCCGGAGCGGTCGATCAGGGCCTTCAGCTCCGGGGTGATGTCGGCGAAATAGGTCGGCGAAGCGAGCACCATGCCGTCCGCTTCGATCATCTTTTCGAAAATGCCGTTGAAGATATCGTCTTTCGTGGAGCACTTCCTGTCCTTGTTGCGGATGCAGGCGTAGCAGGAGCGGCACCCCCTGATGTCGGTGCCGCCCACCTGGACGAGTTCCGTTTCTATCCCCTCTTCGTGGAGTGTGTCGAACAGGGTCGTGAGCATCTTCGACGTGTTGCCCTCGCGCCGGGGGCTGCCGTTGATTCCGATGATTTTCATGCGTTCAAGGTTACGTGGTTTGTTCAGCGCCAGCGGTCAGGCCCGCGATCCGGCCCGCGGTCAGGCCAACGGCCGGGGCCGTCTTCGCGCCATCCTTCAGGAGGGCCATGCCGTCTGAACTCCTCGTCGCCATAGCGCCGGATCTCTTCGTGCCGGAAGCGGCGGATCCTGCCGGGAAGCCGGTAGTCCTCGATGAAGATCCAGGGGCCGTCGTAACCCGGAGCCCAGTACCAGCCGCCGTCGTCGTACACATAGTAGCGGTCCCCATAGTAGACGATGTCGTAGGGGGAGCCCACCGAGACGGAGAATCCGAGGTCGGGGGAGTAGACGAATCGCGGCCGCCCCTCGATGAATATCCGGTGATGGCGCGGTGGCGGTGGCGGCGGCATCGGTGCGATGATGACCGGCGGGGGCCCGATGTTGATGTTGAAGTCGACCCGGGCGAATGCCTGGGGGCCCAATGGCCAAACGGCCGCGGCAAAAAGGGCGGCGGCAATGACGTTTGATCTTTTCATGGCTTTGTGCTTGCCTTGTTCAGTGTACTCTTTGCCATCCGGTACCCGGCCCACGGGAGTTTTTGCGACGGTACGGTGACAACATCAATATAAGGGAAAGAGGGCGGATCCGGGATGGCGTTCATGCAAGGTTCGACGTCGAAACCGACCTGATCCTGTCGAGCGCGTCGATCATGTCGGCCGGAAGGGGTGCGGTGAACGACAGGGGCTCTCCCGTGGTGGGCTGGCGGAAGGTCAGGGTTTCGGCATGCAGCGCCTGGCGGGGCATCGTTTCCAGCAGGTTCCTCGAGAACTGCTCGCCCTTGCTGAAGGGGAGGTTCCGGGGCGTGGCCCCTCCGTAGGTCCCGTCGCCGAGGATCGGGTGGCCGATATGCTGGAGGTGCACCCTGATCTGGTGCGTCCTGCCGGTGTGCAGCGTCAGGCTGACGAGCGAGAACCAGTGCAGATCCTCAGCGACCTCGTAATCCGTGACCGCATGCTTGCCCTCGAGACCTTCGAAGGGGAAGTTGGCCATCACCTTCCGGTTTTTGTGCGACCGCGCGATGTTGGTGCGGATGGTGCCCGAACGCGGTTCCGGAACTCCCCAGGCGATCGCCTTGTAGACCTTGCCCACCTGCCGCCGGGCGAACTGCGTAGCCAGCCGGTGCAGCGCCGTCGGGTTCTTGGCGATGATGATCAGGCCGGAGGTGTCCTTGTCGAGCCGGTGCACGATGCCTGGCCGGAGACCGCTTTTGTCGAGTTCGTCGGCATCCTTGCCGATGTGGTGGAGGATGGCGTTGGCGAGCGTCCCGGTCCAGTTGCCGAACGCCGGATGCACCACCATGCCCGCCTCCTTGTTGACCACCAGCAGGTCGTCGTCCTCGTACATGATGTCGATAGGGATCTCCTCCGGAGCCAGTTCGGGTGCCGGCGGGCGCAGGAAGGTGATCTGGATGAGGTCGCAAGACTTGATTCGGTAGTTCGACTTGACCGGCTTGCCGTTGACGAGCACCCGCTGCTCCCCGATCGCCTCCTGCACCTTGTTGCGCGTGGCGTTTTCGACCTGCTGGGCGAGGTAGCGGTCGATGCGCATGGGAGTCTGCACCTTGCTGACCTGCAGGGTCATCCTCTTCGGTTCGGGTTCCGGTTGGGGGGCGAACCCGTCGATGGCTTCCGGTTCGTTTTTTTGAGGCTCTTTTTGCATCTTCATGTACGTAAAAAAGTGCCTGTTTTCCGGCACCGGACGCAATATAACAAAGAATCGTACCCCGCCACCACAATCCAACCCACTGCCGCCATGATCGACTCCGCCGCAACCACAGGGAACGCACCTTTCGATGTCGCCGTCGTCGGCTCAGGTCCCGGCGGCTACGAGGCGGCACTGCACGCCGCCCGGCACGGCATGAAGGTGTGCCTGGTCGAAAAAGGGCCGCTCGGCGGTGTCTGCGTCAACTGGGGGTGCATTCCGACCAAGGCGCTGCTCAGGAGCGCCGAGGTCTACGAGCTCGTGAAGAACCCGGCATCGTTCGGCGTCTCCGCGAGCGAGGTCTCGTTCGACCTCGCGCAGGCCGTCAAGCGCAGCAGGAACGTCTCCCTGAAGAGCTCGAAGGCGGTGGAGTACATGCTCCGGAAGGCGGGCGTCGAGGTCCGGCAGGGGGCGGCCGTGCTTGCCGGCGGCACCGTCCTTCGCGTCACCGCCCCCGACGGGACGGCGTCGACGGTCGAGGCCCGCAACATCATCCTGGCCACAGGTGCACGGCCGAGGGCGCTTCCCGGCCTGGAACCCGACGGGAAGCGGGTCATCACCAGCCGCGAAGCCCTCATCATGAAAGAGGTGCCGGCTTCGCTCATCGTCGTCGGCGGGGGGGCGATCGGCGTCGAGATGGCCTGGTTCTACGCAAAGGCCGGTTCGAAAGTGACCATCGTCGAGATGATGCCGAGGCTGCTGCCGCTCGAAGATGACGAGATCTCCGACGTGCTGAAGCGCTCGTTCGAAAAAGCCGGTATCCGGGTGCTCTGCGGAGCGCGAGTCGCGGAGGTCGAACGGGGGGAGACCGGCGTTGCCGCCGATATCGCCGTCGAAGGGGCGGAGCCGGCACGCCTGGAGGCCGATTACCTGCTCGTGGCCATCGGCGTTACCGGTTCGATCGAAGGGCTCGGGCTCGAGGCTGCCGGCGTTGCGACCGAACGCGGGTTCATCGCCACCGACGCCGCCTGCCGGGCCGCCGCGCCGGGCATCTACGCCATCGGCGACGTCCGCGGCGGCATGCTGCTCGCCCACAAGGCTTCCGCCGAAGCGGCCATAGCGGTCGAGGCCATCGCCGGTGGCAACCCCGAACCGCTGGAGGATGCACTCATTCCCCGCTGTGTCTATGCCCAGCCTTCGGTGGCCTCCGTCGGCCTGACCGAAGAGGCTGCGCTGAAATCGGGCCACGAGGTGCGGGTCGGCCGTTCTCTTTTCGCCGCCTCCGGCAAGGCCAACGCCTTCGGGCAGCTCGAAGGGCTGGTCAAGCTGGTGTTCGATGCGCCGAGCGGCCGCATGCTCGGCGGGCACCTGGTAGGCCACGATGCCGTCGAGCTGGTAGGCGAACTCGGTCTTGCCTGCAGGTTCGGCATGACGGCGTCCGACATCGTCAGGACGGTGCATGCACACCCGACGCTTTCCGAGTCGGTCCGGGATGCGGCATTCAACGCCATGCAGGCGGCAGGGTGATACCGATGGCATGAACCGGCCCATGAACGTGGAACAATCGTGAAAACCGTTTGTTATCTCTATGCCAAAAGCATAAATTCAGGATTCATTGTTGAATTTTCGTTCTCAACCAAGCAAGCCTCAGCCGGGAAAGCCGAGTAATTCTGCAGGACCCGGGCCGGGTATTAACCATCCAATCACATTATGACCCAGACTGTGAAAGCTGCGAAGAAATCCTCTTCCTCCAAGGCAGCTGCTCCTGCCAAGGCGGTCGCTCCTGCGAAGGCCAAGGCAACCGCTCCCGCGAAGGTAAAGGCAACGCCGGAAGCCAAGGCTGCCCCCGTGAAAAAGGCCTCTTCGAAGAAGAAGTCGGCGCTGGCATTCCCCTTCACCGCCATCGTCGGCCAGGAGGAGATGAAGCTCAGCCTGATCCTGAACATCATCGATCCGAGGATTGGCGGCGTTCTGGTCATGGGTCACCGCGGCACCGGCAAGAGCACCACGGTCAGGGCGCTCGCCGAAGTGCTCCCGCTCATTCCTCGCGTGAAGGACGATATCTACAACCGCACCGTCGAACAGTACGTCGAAGCTGAGGGCGGCAAGAAGGGCGCTCCGGCCATCAACCCCGAAGAGGTCAAGACCGAGATGATCCCCGTTCCGGTCGTCGACCTTCCGCTCGGCGCCACCGAAGACCGCGTCTGCGGCACCATCGACATCGAAAAGGCGCTCACCAGCGGCGTCAAGGCCTTCGAGCCCGGCCTGCTCGCCCAGTCCAACCGCGGCTTCCTCTACATCGACGAGGTTAACCTGCTCGACGACCACCTTGTCGACGTGCTCCTCGACGTGGCCGCCAGCGGCAAGAACGTGGTCGAACGTGAAGGTATCAGCATCCGCCACCCCGCCCGTTTCGTGCTTGTCGGCTCCGGCAACCCTGAGGAGGGCGAGCTGAGGCCGCAGCTACTCGACCGTTTCGGCCTGCACGCCCGCATCATCACCATCAACGACGTCGCCAAGAGGGTCGAGATCGTGAAGCGTCGTCGCGAGTACGACGAGGATCCGGAAGCCTACATCAAGAAGGTCACCCGCGACCAGCAGAAGCTGCAGAAGAAGATCGTCGCCGCCCAGGAGCTCCTGCCGCAGGTGACGATGGACGACAAGGTGCTGACCGACATCGCCAGGCTCTGCATGAGCCTCGGCATCGACGGCCACCGCGGTGAGCTGACCATCACCAGGACCGCCCACGCCTTTGCCGCATTGCAGGGCAAGACGACGGTCACCATGGCGCACGTCAAGGAGGTTGCCGGCCTCTGCCTGCGCCACCGCCTCCGCAAGGATCCGCTCGAGACGGTCGACGCCGGCGAGAAGATCGAGCGCGAACTCGCAAAAGTCCTGGGAGAAGGCGAAGCAGCAGCATGATAGCATTTACCGATATCGTAGGAATGGATCTGGCCAAGCAGGCGCTCATGCTGCTGGCCGTCGATCCCTCCCTCGGTGGTGTCGTGATCCCGTCGGCCGTCGGCTCCGGAAAATCGACACTGGCAAGGGCATTCGCGGACATCCTTCCGGAAGGCACCCCCTTCGTGGAACTTCCGCTGAACGTGACCGAAGACCGCCTTATCGGCGGCGTCGACCTCGAGGCCACCCTGGCGACCGGCCAGCGCGTCGTGCAGCACGGCGTGCTCTCCCGGGCCCACAAGGGCGTGCTCTACGTCGACTCGCTCAGCCTGCTCGACAGTTCGGCTGTTTCGCACGTCATGGACGCCATGTCCCGTGGCGTGGTGCTTGTCGAACGCGAAGGCCTCAGCGAGGTGCACCCGGCAGACTTCATGCTGGTCGGCACCTATGACCCGAGTGATGGCGAGGTGCGCATGGGGTTGCTCGACCGGATCGGCATCATCGTGCCGTTCGCGACACAGAACGACTACCGCGCCCGCAAGAAGATCGTCAGCGTCGTGCTCGGCGAGCGCTATTCCGAGGACACGCAGGACGAGCTTCGCATGCTCAGGGGCCTTATCGAGGCCGCACGTGAGCAGCTGTCGCACGTCTCCATGACCAAGGAGCAGATCAAGGGGCTCATCCAGACGGCAATCAGCCTGGGCGTCGAGGGCAACCGCGTGGACATCTTCACGATCAGGTGCGCCATTGCTAGCGCTGCGCTGGCCCAGCGTACCGAGGTGGACGACGAAGACCTGAAGCTTGCCGTGAAGCTCGTGCTTGTGCCGCGCGCCACCCGCATGCCGGAGCGTGAGGCGACCGAGGAGGAGATGCAGGCACCGGACGAAGCTCCGCCGGAGGAAGAGGCTCCCGAGACCGAGGACGAGAATGCGCCCCCGGACGAGCCGGACGCCGACGCTGATGAAGAGCAGGAGGAGACCCCCGACATGATCGAGGAGCTCATGATGGACGCCATGGAGACCGAACTCCCGGACAACATCCTGAACATCTCGCTCGCCTCCAAGAAGAAAGCCAAGTCCGGAAGCCGCGGCGAGGCGCTCAACAACCGCCGTGGCCGTTTCGTGCGTGCCCAGGAGGGGGAGATGAAGAGCGGCAAGGTCGCCCTGATACCTACCCTGATCTCGGCTGCCCCGTGGCAGAAAACGAGGAAGGCGGACAAGGCGAAGAAAGGCATCAAGACCGGTGCCCTCGTCATCAACAAGGAGGATGTCAAGATCAAGAAGTTCCGCGACAAGTCCGGAACGCTCTTCATCTTCATGGTGGACGCTTCCGGTTCGATGGCGCTGAACCGCATGCGCCAGGCCAAGGGCGCCGTGGCGAGCCTCCTCCAGAACGCCTACGTGCACCGTGACCAGGTCGCGCTGATCTCGTTCCGCGGCAAGCAGGCGCAGGTGCTGCTGCCTCCTTCGCAGAGCGTGGACCGCGCCAAGCGTGAGCTCGACGTGCTGCCGACGGGTGGCGGAACCCCGCTGGCCTCGGCCCTGATCACTGCCTGGGAGACCGCCAAACAGGCCCGCACCAAGGGCATCACCCAGATCATGTTCGTCCTGATCACCGACGGTAGGGGCAACATCCCGCTCGCAGCGGCCTATGAGCCGAACGCTGAGAAGGCTCCCAAGGAGGAGCTCGAGAAGGAGATCGAGGCGATCGCGCTGACCATCCAGGCGGATGGCGTTGCCTCCATCGTGGTCGATACCCAGATGAACTACCTTTCGCGGGGCGAGGCGCCGAAACTGGCGCAGAAGCTCGGCGGCAGGTATTTCTACCTCCCCAACGCCAAGGCCGAACAGATCGTCGAAGCCGCCCTCAGCTGATTCCATCCTCATATATCATTTGCCGGTGCTTAACCGGCAAATGATTTCTTCGGAATTAATTGCGCCTTTTATACATTAGTATAGATTGTTATACGTACCCCTGAGTCAGGGGTGGCGCGGTTTTTCCATTAATGCCTATAGATTTAGTAACATCATGGCAACTCGTCGTAAAATCACGGCAATCGTCGGCCTGGAGCAGTATAACGCCGGGCTCTGGAAGAAAATCAAGGGAATGCTCGAAAAGGATGCAGACCTTGTGCAGCTGAGCGATGTGGATCTCGAAAAGCAGAACCCCGAAGCCGCGACGGCCATCCGTGAAGCGGACTGCGTGTTCATGAGCATGATCAACTTCAAGGAGCAGATCGACTGGTTCAAGGAGCAGCTCGAGCAGGGGACCAACGAAAAGACGATTTTCATCTTCGAATCCATGCCCGAGGCGATGGCGCTGACCAAGGTCGGCAGCTACGCCGTCACCGAAGGCAAGTCCGGCATGCCCGACATGGTCAAGAAGATCGCCAAGATGCTCGTCCACGGACGCGACGAGGACGCGCTGTACGGCTACATGAAGCTCATGAAGATCATGAGGACCATCCTGCCGCTGGTGCCCAACAAGGCCAAGGATTTCAAGAACTGGTTGATGGTCTACTCCTACTGGCTGCAGCCGACCCCCGAGAATATCGCCAACATGTTCCGGCTCATCCTCAGGGAGTACTTCCAGGTTGACGTCAAGGTCGATCCGATCGTCGACGTTCCGAACATGGGCCTTTACCATCCCGACTCGAAGGAGTACTTCAAGGACCTCAAGAGCTTCAAGTCCTGGTCCAAGAAGCGCGGCGTCAACTTCGACAAGTCGCAGAAAGTTGCCCTGCTCTTCTTCCGCAAGCACCTGCTGCAGGAGAAGACCTACATCGACAACACCATCAGGACCCTCGAAAAGCAGGGCATCGCCGCCTATCCCGCCTTCGTGATGGGCGTCGAGGGCCACGTGCTCGTCAGGGACTGGTTCGTCAAGGAGGGTATCGACCTGCTTGTCAACATGATGGGCTTCGGCCTGGTCGGCGGCCCTGCCGGCTCGACCAAGCCCGGTACCGCCGCGGATGCCCGCCACGAGATCCTCACGGAGCTCAACGTGCCCTATATCGTCTCCCAGCCGCTGCTGATCCAGGATTTCGAGTCGTGGCACGAGCTCGGTGTCTCTCCTATGCAGGTGACCTTCACCTACTCGATCCCTGAGATGGACGGCGCCATCTCGCCGATCATTCTCGGCGCCCTGCAGGACGGCAAGATCGAGACCGTGCAGGAGCGTCTGGACCGGCTCGCCCTCATGTCGAACAAGTGGCTGCGCCTCCGCGCCACCTCGAACAGGGACAAGAAGGTCGCCTTCGTGGTCTACGACTACCCGCCGGGACTCGGCAAGAAGGCCAGCGCGGCGCTGCTCGACGTGCCGAGGACGCTCTTCCAGATCCTCAACCGCCTCAGGAAAGAGGGGTACAACGTCGGCACCCTGCCGGAAAGCCCCGAGAAGCTGTTCGAAGCGCTCGACCGGGCGACCGACCACCAGATCATGCAGAACAAGCCCGACGCGATCAAGGTCAGCAGGGAGAAGTTCAACGAAATGGTTACCTACAATGAGCGCGAGCGCATCGAGGAGCGCTGGGGTGCATTCCCGGGCGAGATCGTGCCGTGCGGCTCCGAGGAAGTGTTCATCGGCGGCGTGCGCTTCGGCAACATCTACATCGGCGTCCAGCCGCGCATGGGCGTGCAGGGCGACCCGATGAAGCTGCTCTTCGACAAGGCAAACACGCCGCATCACCAGTACATCTCCTTCTACCGCTGGCTGAGCCGCGAGTTCGACGCCCAGGCCCTCGTGCACGTCGGCATGCACGGCTCCGTGGAGTGGATGCCCGGCCTGCAGACCGGCCTCACCGGCGAGTGCTGGCCCGACGCCCTGCTCGGCGAGATCCCGCACTTCTACATCTACCCGGTCAACAACCCGAGCGAATCCACCATCGCCAAACGACGCGGCCTGGCAACCATGGTATCGCACGTCGTGCCGCCGCTGGCACGTGCTGGCCTCTACAAGGAGCTTCCCGCGCTCAAGGACCTGCTCACCGACTACCGCGAACGGCAGCAGGCGCAGGGGGGGCATGCCTCGGAGGATATCGAGTCCGTGCAGGAGGCCATCATGAACAAGGCGGAGCTGCTGAACCTCACCGACGACTGCCCGCGCAAGGCGGACGAGGTGTTCAGCGACTACGTCAGCCGACTCTACATCTACATCCTCGAGCTCGAGAACCGGCTTATTTCCAACTCGCTGCACGTCTTCGGCGATTCGAGCCCGGTCGACTCGCAGATCATCACCATCACCGAAACGGTCAAGAACAGGGGAGACAACGGCCGTACGCTTCCGTACATCCTTCTTTCCTGCTCGGGCAGGAACGGCCATTTCGCAAGCTACGAAGAGCTGACAGCCCGCTCCCGCAAGGGCGAAGATGAGGCGATCCGCCTGCGCGAATGGGCCGAGGAGGCCTGCAAGAGCTTTGTCCAGCAGGTGATGTTCGACCGCAAGAACCCGATGTCGGTGTTCGAGCAGCTCACCGGCGGCACCAGGCTGCCCCAGGAGGATGTGCCCTTCATCCAGCGAATCATCCAGGAGGGGAGCCAGATGATCCAGGCCCTTTCCGACAACAGGGGCGAGATGGAAGCACTCGTCAAGGTGCTTAACGGCGGGTACATCCCGTCCGGCCCGGGCGGTGACCTGGTCAGGGACGGCATGAACGTGCTGCCATCCGGCCGCAACATCCACTCCATCGACCCGTGGCGCATTCCGTCCGAAACCGCATTCAAGCGCGGAAGCCAGATCGCCGACGGCCTCATCGCCAAGCATGTGGCCGAGAACGACGGTGTCTACCCTGAAACGATCGCCGAGGTGATCTGGGGCCTCGACACCATCAAGACGAAAGGCGAGGCGGTGGCCGTGGTCATCAGGCTCATGGGCGCCGAACCGGCCTACGACGCCTTCGGCAAGATCAGCCACTACAACCTGACCCCGCTCGACAAGCTGCGCCGTCCCCGCGTCGACGTGCTCATGCAGCTCAGCCCGATCTTCCGCGATGCCTTCGGCATCCTGATGGACCAGCTCGACAAGCTCGTCAAGGATGCGGCAAAGGTAGACGAGCCGCATGACATGAACTATATCAGGAAGCATGTCGACGAGGCCATGGCCGAAGGCATGGACTTCGAGACGGCCACCTCGCGTCAGTTCACCCAGGCCCCCGGCGCCTACGGCACGTACGTCGACGACATGATCGAGGATTCCGCATGGGAGAACGAGAGCGACCTCGACGACCTCTTCATCCGCCGCAACAGCTGCGCCTACGGCGGCAACCGCAAGGGCGAGAAGCAGTCCGAGATCCTGCAGAAGCTGCTCGGCTCGGTCGACCGTGTCGTGCACCAGGTCGACTCCACCGAGTTCGGCATCTCCGACATCGACCACTACTTCTCCTCGTCGGGTTCGCTGCAGCTCGCCGCGCGCCGCAGGAACGGCAAGACCTCGGACATCAAGCTCAACTACGTCGAGTCCTTCACCTCGGACATCAAGCTCGACGACGCCGACAAGTCGCTGCGTGTTGAATACCGCTCCAAGCTGCTGAACCCGAAATGGTTCGAGGGTATGCTCAAGCACGGCCACAGCGGCGCCGGCGAGATCAGCAACCGCGTGACCTACATGCTCGGCTGGGACGCCGTCACCAAGAGCGTGGACGACTGGGTCTACAAGAAGACAGCCGAGACCTACGCGCTCGACCCGAACATGCGCGAAAGGCTTGCCGAGCTGAACCCGCAGGCGATCAAGAACATCGTCGGCAGGATGCTCGAAGCCCACGGCAGGGGCATGTGGAAGGCTGATCAGGACATGATCAACGAGCTGCAGGAGATCTACGCCGACCTGGAGGACCGCCTGGAAGGTATGACCGATGACAATTGATAATGGATAATGGCGGGGCAGGCCCCGTGCCTGCCCCTCTTACCGGTCCATCATTCCGTAAACGGGAAACCCCGGCAAACGCCCGGGGTTTTCCCGTTATCAGCCCCGTCAGGGGCTATGGGTAGCGCGGGGTGCAGCGCAGCGAAACCCCGGGAGGCTGTGGCTGCCCTGCCTGTGCAAATAAGAAACCCCGGTCATGGCCGGGGTTTCTTATTTGTCATTAAGGAGGTATCACATCGAGGTCGAGTAGTTCGGGGCCTCCTTGGTGATCATCACGTCGTGCGGGTGGCTCTCCCTGAGGCCGGCCGATGTGATGCGCACGAAACGGGTTTTCTCCTTCAGCTCGCCGATGTTCCTGACGCCGCAGTAGCCCATCGAGGACTTCAGGCCGCCGATGAGCTGGTAGACCACCTCCTCGAGCTTGCCCTTGGCGGGAATCCTGCCTTCGATGCCTTCGGGCACGTACTTCTTGGTTTCGGGCGAGGCGTCCTGGAAGTAGCGGTCGCTGCTGCCTTCCGGTTCGCTCATGGCGCCGAGCGATCCCATGCCGCGGTATGCCTTGAACCGCCTTCCTTCGTACAGGATCGTTTCACCGGGGCTCTCGTCGGTGCCAGCGAAGATGCTGCCCATCATCACCGTATCGGCGCCGGCCGCAAGGGCCTTGGCAACGTCGCCGCTGTACTTGATGCCGCCGTCGGCAATGATCGGCGTGCCGGTCTTGGCGGCCTCTTCCGCGCACTTCATGACGGCGGTGAGCTGTGGCATGCCGACGCCCGCCACCACGCGGGTGGTGCAGATGCTGCCCGGCCCGATACCGACCTTCACGGCGTCGGCACCCGCCTTCACCAGGTCCCTGACCGCTTCCGGGGTTGCGACGTTGCCGGCGATAACCTGGAGCTCCGGATACGCTTTCTTGATCGTCGCTACCATGTCGAGCACCGCCTGGCTGTGGCCGTGGGCCGTGTCGACCGCGACGACGTCCACGCCGGCCGCCATCAGGGCGTCGACCCTCGACATCGTGTTGGCGCGGATGCCGACGGCAGCACCGGCGCGGAGGCGCCCCTGGCTGTCCTTGCAGGCGTCGGGGCACTGCTTGCGCTTCTGGATGTCCTTGAAGGTGATGAGCCCCCTGAGGTTTCCTGCTTCGTCGATGATCAGCAGCTTCTCGATCTTGTTCTTCATCAGGATCTCTTCGGCGGAAGCGAGGTCGATTCCCTCGGTCGCCGTCACCAGCGCGGTGGTCATGATCGAAGTGATCGGGTCGCCCAGCGACGACTTCAGGCGCATGTCGCGGTTGGTGACGATCCCTTTCAGGCGCATGGCGCCGCTGGCATCAGGGCGCTCGACGACCGGAATGCCGGAGACCGAGTGGCGGAGCATCAGGTCGAGGGCATCCTGGATGGTCGCATCATCGTAGAGCGTGAAGGGGTTGCGGATGACGCCGCTTTCGAAACGCTTCACCTTGGCGACCTGGCGGGCCTGCTCATCGATCGAAAGGTTCTTGTGGATGATGCCGATGCCGCCGGCACGGGCCAGCGCGATGGCCAGTTCAGCTTCGGTCACCGTGTCCATCGCCGCGCTGACGAGCGGGATGTTGACCTCGATCTGCCTGGTGAGCTTTGATGCCACAACCGTTTCCTTGGGAAGTACTGAAGAGTATGCGGGAACGAGCAGGACGTCGTCGAACGTCAGGGCATCGTAGAGGATTTTTTCCATAGGGCCACCTGTTAAAAAGATTGCGGCAAAAAATTAATCCGGCAATTTACGAAAGCGGGCCCGCAATGGCAACGATTCCCTGATCGTACGAGGGCCAAATAAGCCGATAATATCGGTCGGAATGCATTTTTTCAACCGAGTCGGATCGTAAGGTTTTTAAAAAACGAAAATACGTTGTACATTGACGCTCCATAGAAACGGAGAGGTCGCATAGTTGGTCTAGTGCGCTCGCCTGGAAAGCGGGTAGGGTGTAACAGCCCTCGAGGGTTCGAATCCCTCCCTCTCCGCCAGAAGACTGGATTTTCGGAAAGCCTGTGGCTGTAATGGTTTCAGGATTGCCGAAACGAGAAGGGGTGGGGTTCGAACCCGACAAGAGGGTTCGAAAACTTCCGGAGGAAGTTTAGACGACGAGCGAAGCGAGGAAGCCCCTTGGGGTGAGCGAAGCGAATCAATCCCTCCCTCTCCGCCAGAAGACTGGATTTTCGGAAAGCCTGTGGCTGTAATGGTTTCAGGATTGCCGAAACGAGAAGGGGTGGGGTCGAACCCGACAAGAGGGTTCGAAAACTTCCGGAGGAAGTTTAGACGACGAGCGAAGCGAGGAAGCCCCTTGGGGTGAGCGAAGCGAATCAATCCCTCCCTCTCCGCCAGGGAAAAGGGAAGAAAAGCTGTATCGGCAATTGCCACCCGATCCCGACACGTCGGGGAAAAGCAGAAACTTATTTTTTGCTGGCTATTTTTGAGGGAATCACTATCTTCTTTTCTGTTCTTTACATAGCTGGAGGATTAGCCTAATTGGTAAGGCAGCAGTCTTGAAAACTGCCGGGTTTGCGCCCATGGGGGTTCGAGTCCCTCATCCTCCGCACCAGAAATTTGGAGAGGTGGCCGAGTGGCTGAAGGCACCGGTTTGCTAAACCGACGTAGTTCGATTAGAGCTACCGAGGGTTCGAATCCCTCCCTCTCCGCCAATTGACGTTTTCAAGACGTCCCATGAAGTCCCGAAACCCCTGTAAAATCAGGGGTTTCTTGGTTTTCGGCTCTAATGTTGTCTACATTGGATTTGTGAAGTCCGGGTTTTTTGGTGGTACTTTTTCTGGTAGATACCACCAACCGGATTTCGGATACCATCAAGACGAAATTCAAGCCGATGCCAAAACGGATACTCCCCCTCTCCGATGCTCAAGTGAGCAGGTCCAAACCGACAGAAAAGGATTACAAGCTTTCAGATGGCGCAGGCCTCCATCTTCTTGTGACAACCACTGGCGGCAAGCTCTGGCGTTTCCAGTACCGTTTCGACGGGAAACAGAAGTTGCTGGCCTTGGGGCAATATCCTCAAATCACCCTTGCCAACGCGCGAAAGCGGCGCGAGGAAGCACGGGCTCTTCTGGCCAACGGACAAGATCCCGGAGCGGCAAAACAGGCCGCCAAGAAAGCAGCATTGATCAACGAAGCCTCATCACTCGAGCTGATAGCCCGTGAGTGGTATGGCAAGAATGAGGCGGTATGGTCTCCCGGCCATGCGTTGACGGTCAAATGCCGTCTTGAAAAGGACGTGTATCCGGCGATCGGCAGCAAACCGGTCTCTGAGATCAAGGCTTCAGACGTCCGTGACATGCTCCTCAAGATTGAAGCCAGGGGAGCCGCGGAAACGGCCCTCAGAATCAAGATCATGTGCGGGCAGGTGTTCCGGTATGCCGTGGCGACCGGAAGGCTTGAACATGATCCATCTTCCGCCCTGAAACCCCGTGAGATTTTCAAGCGTCGTGAAACCCGGCATCATGCGGCTGTTACCGACCCGAAAGAGCTTGCCCCCCTGCTGAAGGCTATTGATGAATATCAGGGCACCCTTGTCGTGAAATCAGCTCTGCAACTCGCAGCCATGCTGTTCGTCCGCCCTGGTGAGCTTCAGAAAATGGAGTGGTCACAGGTTGACTTTGAAACAGGCACCTGGTCGATTCCGGCGGAACTCATGAAGATGAAGCAGCCGCATGTTGTCCCGCTCTCCCGTCAGTCAATTCAAATTCTTCGAAAACTGCAGCCGGTAAGCGGCCGCGGCCAATATGTTTTCCCCGGTCGAGCCTCTCGTCCGATGAGCAACAACAGCATCAATGCAGCGCTCCGGTATCTCGGTTTCGACAAGGATATCGTAACCGCCCACGGCTTCCGGGCGACCGCCAGAACGATCCTTGACGAGGTCCTCGGGTTCCGCGTCGATCTGATCGAACACCAGCTCGCCCATGCGGTGCGGGATCCCAACGGTCGCGCATACAACCGCACCTCCTTTCTTGATGATCGTCGTCTGATGATGCAGAAATGGGCGGATTACCTTGACGGTCTGAAAGCGGCGTAAGGAGCACCGCTGTGTATCTAACCGGTGCACAATAACGCTCCCGTTATTTCCCCTTCCTTCATATCCTCCCCCAGCGCCCGGCCATTCGCCGGGCTTTTGGTCTTGCCTTGCCTCAGCTGAAATCGTTTTGTCCGTAAAACTCGGTATCGGTTATAGGCATCTTCATGATGAGGAAACTTGCAAACCAAATCCTTTCATCATGGAACAGAAATTTTATCGCATCCGTCAGATCATTGGTGACCCGAAAAAGGGCATTCCGGCAATTATTCCGGTGAGCCGGGCAACGTGGTACAAGGCGGTGGCCGAGGGGCGATTTCCCAAGCCGGTCAGGCTCACTGAAAAAACGGCGGCATGGAGGGCTTCCGATATTGACGCACTGGTTGAACGCCTCAACAATGGGATGAACGACGCCCCGAAGAGGGATGGTGCAGCATGAAACAAGAAGACCAATCCGTCCTCAATGAGGAAAAGCGACAAGAAGCAGTAAACGCTTTCAGGAGACTGCGACAGCAGTACGAGACTTCCGGGAAGTCCGAAAGAATGAAGCTTGATGCCAGGCTGAAAGCGGACTTTGCCAGGCTTCGTGCGGCGACGCCGGAGCCGCGTGTCTGTGTGTACGGCATGTATCGTTCGGTCCCCTTCATCGATCCGGTTGCAGCCGAGCGCTACAACCGGCGGGGAGGCGCAAGAATATGAACCCGGCCTCAAGTAGTTCGCTCGTAACGTACATCTCAAATGCTGAGGGCTCGATGCCCGGAACGACACCTGAAGCTCATCCGCAAGAGCCAAGCAATGGCGTTTTTTCCTCTATGGGACAAACCGGGACTTCCGACGTGCACCACGTTCACCATGTTCACCAATCCGGAGCAGATGCACAATCGCTTGAGCGCTGTGTGTCGGTTGTCGAGGAGGTGATACGGCTCGGCAAGGATGAACCGGCACTCTATGCAGGTGAGGCGTTCCAATCGGCATGGCAATGCATTAGCGAGAACTCCCCAGAGCAGCGGTTTCGATTGCGGGTCAAGATCAAGCAGTATAAGCCGACCGGAATCCCGTTAAACGAGATTGACCGGTTTGGATCACGCGGTGACGGTGATGAGGCGCTGTGCACGGCAGATGCCCTGGTCGCGTTGGCGACTAGAACCGGAGAGCTGTTTTTCGATGAAACAACCAGGGATGGCTTTGTCGACGTCGGCATCGAAACCATGAAGGTGCGGAGCACGAGGTTCACCGAATGGCTGAGTTATCATTATTTCCATGAGTCCGGCAGGTCGTCGGCCAGTGATTCGGCATTGAAACAGGCCTGTGGCACGTTATCCGGGATCTGTCAACATGAAGGCAAGCCCGAGCGCGTTTTCCTCCGTGCCGGACGACATGCAAAGAGTGGCGGCTATTACCTGCATGGGATCGGCGAGAAGTGGCGCGTGGCCGAGGTGACCGGCAGGGGGTGGCGCTTGCTGGATGCTGCGCCGGTCAAGTTCTGGAAATCGGGCTCAGTAGCGCCATTCCCGGAGCCGGTGCGCGGCGGTGATATTGGCCGGCTGTGGGAACTGGTCAACATTCCCGAGGAGGAGCGATTGCTCGTGCTTGCCTGGATCCTTGAGGCATGGCGACCGGACACGCCGTTTCCGGCATTGGAGCTCTGTGGTGTGCAAGGCTCGGCCAAGTCCAATACCGAGAAGCGGATCCGCTCCCTGGTCGATGCGAGTTCGGCTCCATTGCGGGCCGCGCCCAAGACCGTCGAGGATGCCTTTGTTGCAGCCGCCAACAACTGGGTTGTCGCCCTGGACAATGTTTCCCACTTGACGCCAGGCTTGCAGGATGCGTTCTGCATCATGGCGACAGACGGCGCCTATGCCGGCCGAACGTTATTCACCAATAGCGACGAGACCGTGATAACAATCAAGAGACCGGTGCTGCTCTCCGGAATCAACAACATCGTAACGGCTCAAGACTTGATTTCCAGGACGGTGCATATCGAATTGCCGGTCATCGCTGGCCGACGTCGACTGGAATCGGAGCTTGATGCCGCCTTCAATAAGGCATGGCCGGAGATATTCGGCGGGTTGCTGGACCTGTTCGTGGGTACGCTAGCGATGCTGCCGAAAACAGAACTTCCTGCCGATGCGCTCAGGATGGCTGACTTCAACCATCTCGGTGAAGCGATGGCACAAAGTCTGGGGTACGGGCCGCGGGTGTTCACGGCATTATATCAGGGCAATTACCAGGAATCGATACAGCGGGCGATGGAGTCAAGCCCGGTTGCCTTGGCCGTTGCCCAAATGGCAGACGAGTCCCCTTATGAGCGCGTGTTCGACGGGACTTACAAGGAGCTTCTCGAAAAGCTGCTTCCGTTCAGGACAGACAGCGAGGGATGGCCGAAAAGCGAGAAGGGACTGGCCAATGCCCTGAAACGGCAGATCCCGGCTCTCCAGGAGGTCGGGGTTATCCTGATTCCGGAAACAGGGGCGAAGCAGAGCAAGAAAGGGCGCCGGATCACCATCCGAAAAAGTGAACGTGGTGAACATAGTGAACATGGAAACGCCCGGAAAGCCGCCGGGAAGAAAATTGAGCCAGCTGCCGGCGGCTTCGTTGAACACGATGGAGGGCCATTCTGACGGGCGGGTATCGGTGCTCGATGAGAGGTATTTATGGGCGGTACTTGTAATAAGAAAAGCTGCTAAGACATTGCTAAAATTGAAATTGAGGAGGCACACCCCCTATGGCTACGAAAAGGTTGCAGAAACTGAGCGATATCCGGCGCTATCTGGCCAATCTGCTGAACCGGTTTGAGGCTGGCGAGATCAACGAAACACACCTGAAGGCGGCTGCGTACGTCGCCAATATCCTGACCGGAACGATTCGGGACAGTGAACTTGAAGAAAGGATCACCCGTATGGAGCAACAACTGAACGAGGAGGCATGATGAAACGCATGACGGAAAATCGGCTGCAGAATATTGAGGTGGCCGTCACTGACCGGGCCGCAAAGAAAGCACGTGAGAAAGCCGATCAGAAAAAGTATGTCATAATCTCAGAGGGATGGGCATTTCGACTTGAGGATGTCCTACGCCTTACAGAGCATGGGGCCGACGGCCGGAACAAGGACTACCTGCGGGGTGAAGTATCGATCGCTGAGCTGGCGCGCCGGGCAGGCATCGAGCCATATGGCAAGCCATTTGGCGAGGAAGTCACCGATCAGGAGTACCGGGAAATGCTGCTCGAAGATGAGGAGTGTGAAGCGAAAGGCTGGGTGCTATGCTTTGTCGATGATGATTTCCACAAGCGGATGGCCTGGTACGAATGGCAAGGCGACAAAAGGGTCTTGGTATCTGAGCTTTCGTTCCTCAAAGGATTTACACCCGAACAACTGGTGGAAATGGAGCGCTCATCACGAAAAAAACGGGCCGGTTGCCATGGCTTTGATCAAGGAAAGTGATTTGGTGGCAATAGTAAGCCTTGTTGATGATGTACTTGTCCTGGCAACCTGGACTGCTGTTGTATTACGGTATGTTAAATACCTGTATCAGGGTATGGTGCTGGAGCTTTCAATTCAATAATTTTACAGGTTATACGCTGATCGTTGATGAGCATTTCGAATTGATGGTTCCGGTATATTTACTCCGGTTTTTGTTATTGAACATCTTTCTGCTTGGATATAAATAAAGAAGATGTTTTGGTGAGGAGGTTGTTATGAGGAGAGATTATGAGGTAATAGCCCCCTGAGTTGGAGATATTATGCGCTAATATGGATGATTGCCTTGGTGTTTTTGATTCAGACAATCGTGATCTATGTCTATTTGACGCAGTTGTTGTGCTGGTGCTGGATTGGCGGTTTGTTGGCAGCCCCGGTCATTTCTTTTTTGCCGGTGATTGGGGCGATCATGGGAGCATTTGCAGCTTATACTGTTTGGGGGTGGCCTTGGTTTTCCTGTGCTGCTATATTCTTTATCCCGTTGATTTTAGTGCTGGTTATCGAGTTGTATTTGCGAGGTAGAGATCGAGTTGTAAAATCGGTGCATTATTTTGGTAAATCCGGATGATCTGTTCTGTTGCCATGTTATGGATAATGGGAAACCTGTTCAGGTGTCTTGTTGGGTGCTATTACAACCGATTACGTAAGTGATGGATATCCTTCCGGGAGAGATGTCCGTCCCCGGTGATGTGGCTGCTTGACCTATTTTGTTGATGGTGAACCGAAAAACACCTCTTTTCGGGTATTTGTCATAAGATGTATCATGATTAATGTCTGGCGTGGCTTGTTGATTAAAGCCATCTGCTTGTTTGACCCCTTCTGCGTGATGTGCTAAGGATATGCCTTTTGATTGATGTCATTTATGGTATGTCAGGTTAGAGAAAAAATACCGGTATTGGGGTATGGTTGCGAGTGTTGTTATTCGTTATTATGAATCGTGGTTTAAAGTTGGATTAAGCCATGTTTTTTATGTTTTTATTGGTTGTGATACGAAAAGAGAGAGCAGACCCTCGATATTATGTCGGGGGTTTTTTTATGGGACGATTACCGGGATTATAACACCGTAAGCTTGATAAATTCGCCTATTAACTGCTGGGAGCTTACCCCGCGAGTATGGCGTGCTGATGATGCCGAACCTTATGAATGTGGGGCGCGTCGGATTCCTTGTTGACTGGATTCCGAGGTTTGATGGCCGGCGTAGGCAACGGTATCAATGAGCCGATATGCCTATTTAAAGGTATTTTTATAGTAGATGCTGCGCATTGCGGAGATTTAATGTATTATTTCCTTCCATTAGACCGCATTATGTTCAAGACGGATATACTGTCAGCATTCGGGCAATCATAGCATATGGGAAATCGGGGTGGCCGTATGTTTTTATGAGTGAATGGCATTATATCGCCAGCCTGGAGCTTTGGCATAAACGAGGCCATGAATTCTTGACTATTCGCTCGAACGCATCGGTGTTTGAGTGATGACTGACGCCCTGCGTAATCGTGGCGGATAATGACGCTGGACAATAATTGAAAAGCCCATAAATATCCTCGATCATTCGGACTCATGTGGCCGAAATGATCAGGGATGCATTTACTTCATAGATCTTCGTTTATTCTTGATTGCAACCTTTTGATCACTATTTATGGCGACACTCGACCATCATGAAAACTGCGGGTGCCCTCACGCAGAACGTTATACGGCCGTAGGCCTTTCGGCATCAACCAAGACAGGCTCTTCCAATCAGGAATGGATTACAAAGCTTCCCTTTTCTGATACGAGGGATTTCAAGAATGCTACACGGGGCTTTCTTGGTACACTAGAGGATGGCATTATTCGTCAGGAAAATGGTGCTGTTGTCTGGGACCTGGGCGAGTATGGCTTTCTGTCCGACGAGACCGCTCCTGATACCGTAAACCCGAGTTTATGGCGTCAGGCCCGCCTGAACCGCATCAACGGTCTGTTTCAGGTGGTAGATCGCATCTATCAGGTCCGCGGCCTGGATATCGCCAACATCACCTTCATCGAGGGTGACACCGGTCTGATCATCATCGATGCCCTGACGACGGTTGAATCCGCAAAGGCCGCTCTGGAGCTCTATTATCGGTACCGGCCCCGCAAGCCGATCAATACCATCATCTATACCCACAGCCATGCCGATCATTTCGGTGGCGTACGGGGATTGGTAAGCGAAGAGCAGGTGCGAAGCGGTGAGGTGCGCATTGTGGCACCGGCGGGATTTGTCGAAGAGACGGTAAGCGAAAATGTGCTTGCAGGACCGGCGATGGCGCGCCGCTCTCTTTACCAATTCGGGCAGGTTTTGCCGATAGGGCCGAAGGGTACCATCGATGCCGGCCTGGGGAAAGCGTCGAGAGGGGGCATCATCAGCCTTATAGCTCCCACGCAGTTGATCGCCGAAGAGCTCGAGACCCACTCGTTCGATGGCGTCGAGATCGTATTTCAGTTGACTCCTGAGACGGAGGCCCCGGCCGAACTCCACCTCTATTTGCCACAGTGGAAAGCGTTGAACCTGGCGGAAAATGCAACCCACACGCAGCACAATCTCCTCCCGCTGCGTGGTGCCAAGGTTCGCGACGCAAAGGCCTGGGCCGAATACCTGAACGCGGCACTCGAAAAGTTCGGACGAGAAGCCGAGGTCGTATTCGCTCAGCATCACTGGCCGATTTGGGAGAACGGTAACATCGTGGACTACCTGGGCAAGCAGCGGGATATTTACAAACATCTTCACGATCAGACGCTCAAACTGGCCAATCAGGGCTACACCGCACCGGAAATAGCTGAAATCATCACTTTGCCCGAGGAACTGGAACAGGAGTGGTCTGTTAGAGGATTGTATGGCGCGGTCAAGCATAACGTCAAGGCCATCTACCAAAGGTATCTGGGGTGGTATGACGGCAATCCGGCAAACCTTGATCCTTTGACGCCGACTGATTCCGCCCGGAAGTGGATCGACTATGCCGGCGGCAGCGTAGCGGTCCTGCAACGAGCGGCAAAGGACTACGAACTGGGCGAATACCGCTGGGTCGCTGAGGTTCTTGGCAAACTGGTTTATGCAGAACCGCACAATCAGGAAGCCCTTGAACTCCTGGCATCAGCCTTTGAGCAACTGGGGTATCAGTCCGAGTCTGCCACATGGCGAAATGCTTACCTGCAGGGTGCGAACGAGTTGAGGCGCGGACAGCCCGCTCAGCTGCCTCTTGCGAAATCCTTCGACCTTCAGCGGGCGCTCGACGCCGGAAATCTCTTCGATGCCCTTGCCATAAGGCTTAACGCCGGTCGTGCTGCCGGAAAGCGGATCACGATCAACTGGTATTTTACCGATCTTGAGCAGGATCACCTGTTGACATTGGAGCGGTCGACTATCAACCATATCGCAGGATATCGCGCAGACAAACCGGATGCCACCGTCCGGCTGAGTCAGGATGCGTTCCGGGCACTCTTGCTGAAAGAGAGCGATTTTATGAGGTCATGGCGGGCCGGACTGATCAAGATCAAGGGAAACCCGCTCAAGCTGGTTGAGTTTTTCAGCCTGCTGGATGAGGTCGATCCATCCTTTCCGATTGTCACTCCACGGCCTTCGATCCAGCAAGAGGCATCGACGCAACGACATTTACGTTCGCTGGCTTCGGGTATCGCCGAGAAGCTGGCATCAGTATTCCGCAGCGATCCCGATGGGGGTAACTGACAAGAGAGAAGAGAAACGCCGGATGACGGCATTTCCCATGAAACCGAATCCATAATCCAGTTCGACATGTCTGCAACAACGGCTTCACGTCCGAACTTTCTGGTTATCGTCGCCGATGACCTTGGTTTCTCCGATATTGGCGCATTCGGAGGCGAGATCAGGACGCCAAACCTTGACTCGGTCGCCCACGAGGGCTTGAGGTTTACCGACTTCCATACCGCTTCGGCCTGTTCGCCGACCCGGGCCATGCTGCTGACCGGGACGGACCACCATCTAGCCGGACTGGGGCAGATGGCCGAATTTTCGGAAAGGGTTCCTGCCTTCCATGGACGGCCAGGCTATGAAGGGTATTTGAATGATCGTGTCGTAACCCTGGCTGAATTATTGCGGGATGCAGGATATTTCACCGTGATGTCCGGCAAATGGCATCTGGGCCTGACTCCGGAAACCCTGCCCGCTTGCAAGGGCTTTGAAAAATCGTTTTCTCTGTTGCCGGGAGCGGCTAATCATTACAACTACGAACCATACCTGCCTGCGGAGAAGAAAAAAAGCCTTTTCGGGACAGCTGAGAGTTTTTACGTCGAAGATGATCGATACATCCAGGAGTTGCCGAATGACTTCTACTCCTCCGACTATTTCACCGACCGACTGATCGAGTTTCTCGGGAAGGAGCATGAGGGTGGTCGGGAGCGTCCGTTTTTTGCGTATCTGCCCTTTTCGGCTCCGCACTGGCCGCTGCAGGCGCCTCAAGAGATTATCGACAGTTATAGCGGAACCTACGATGACGGGCCGGACGCGCTCCGCAAAGCGAGGCTGGCCCGCCTGAAAGAGCTGAAACTCGTAGGCAACGATGTCGAACCGCATCCGGTGGTCTCCCCGGAGGCTGCATGGGACAGTCTCGATGAAGAAGGACGCCTCCTTTCCGCACGAAAGATGGAGGTGTATGCGGCAATGGTGGAGCGTATGGACTGGAATGTCGGGAGGGTGATCAACTGGCTCAAAGAAACAGGGCAATTCGACAACACCGTTGTCATCTTCCTTTCGGATAACGGCGCTGAAGGCAACCTTATCGAAGCCGTGCCGGTTTTCGGCAGGGAGGTGACCAAGGCCATTGCCTCGAACAACTACGACAACAGCCCAGAAAATATCGGCCGTGCGAATTCATACGTCTGGTATGGGCCGCGCTGGGCTCAGGCGGCGACTGCGCCCGGTCGTCTGTACAAGGCCTACACCTCTGAAGGAGGTATCCGGACACCGGCGTTCATACGCTACCCGGGAGTCAAGAGGCAGGGCGCCATCAGCCACTCCTTTGCCACGGTCATGGACATTACGCCGACCATTCTCGAGCTGGCACAGGTGACGCATCCAGGCTCATCCTACAAAGGGCGTGCCGTTGCGGAGCCCAGAGGCCATTCATGGCTTGACTATCTGCAGGAAAAGGATAACGCCATCCATCCTCCGGATCATGTTACCGGATGGGAGCTGTTTGGCCGCAGGGCAATTCGTCAGGGGGAGTGGAAGGCGGTTTCGATCCGCCAGATCTTCCGGGCTCCTAGATGGCAGCTCTACAACCTGGCCGATGATCCTGGCGAGACGAAGGACCTGGCCCGGACACATCCGGAAAAGTTGAAGGTATTGCTGCGTCATTGGGATGAATATGCACGGTCGACAGGCGTTATCGAGGTTAAATGGTACGGGTTCTTCCACTTTTTCTGGCATGTTGTCCGGCGGAAGCTCAAACATGGTTGAAGCCGAATCGTAGCGCCATACACGATGAACAACCGTCCGGCATCTTTCCATGTCATGGCAAAGCCGACAGGCTCGCAGTGCAATCTTGCCTGCGAGTACTGTTTCTACCTGAAAAAGGGGGACCTCTATCCGGAGAGCGATTTTTGCATGGCCGATGAGGTGCATGAAACCTATATCCGCGATCTGTTCGAGGCGCATCGGGTGCCAAGGGTAACCGTTGCCTGGCAAGGTGGCGAACCCACACTGATGGGTTTGGACTTCTTTCGGCGCTCTATCGAACTGCAACGCAAGTACCGCAAGCCCGGCACCCATATCGAGAATACCATCCAGACCAACGGCACCCTCCTTGACGAGGCGTGGTGCCGCTTCCTTCGTTCGCATAATTTCCTCGTCGGATTGAGCCTCGACGGGCCACGGGAGTTACATGACGCCTTCCGGAAAGACAGGAGAGGCAACGGCACCTTCGACCGGGTAATCGACGCCGTCCGGCTGCTGCAGAAGTACGGCGTCGAATTCAATATCCTCTGTTCGGTCAATTCCAGAAACGCCGATTATCCCATGGAGGTCTACCGCTTTTTCCGGGATGTGCTCGATATCCGGTATATCCAGTTCATCCCGATCGTCGAACGGATTGGCAATGCCGGGTTTGCCGGTTCAATAGCCGGGCAGAGGGTCACAGAGCGTTCAGTGCGTCCTGAGCAGTGGGGGGAATTCCTTAAGGTGATATTCTGCGAATGGGTGAAAAAAGATGTGGGAAGCACCTATGTGCTGAACTTCGATGCGCTGCTTTCAAACTGGGTAGGAGGGAAATCCCCTTTTTGCATTTTCAGCCGGAGATGTGGGCAATCCATGGCTCTGGAGCACAATGGCGATCTGTATTCATGCGATCATTTTGTCGAGCCCTTACACAAGCTGGGAAACATCATGCACACACCCATGATCCGGCTTGCCTCTTCTGGAAGACAGGATAGGTTCGGAAATGATAAATCTGATATGCTGCCGAAGTATTGCCGTACATGTCAATTTCTGTTTGCATGCAACGGTGAGTGCCCGAAGAACCGGTTTGCCGTAGCTCCCGATGGTGAATTACACCTCAATTACCTTTGCACAGGATATAAGGTTTTTTTTAAATACGCCGATAAGCCTATGCGTATCATGGCTGATCTTATCCTCCGCGGTCGGGCTGCGTCGGATATCATGTCATATGATTATTTCTGTGACGGTGTTTAGTGTTATGCCCGGTATGAGCTGATATGCCATGCATCACTTGTTGCGGGCAATCTGGAATAACCCGGATGTGGTGCTGTGGAGATGTCGTTGCGATCTTCGCGACGGTGGGGGCAACGGTGAACGTAAATTATTATAATAATAGGGCTTGCTGGTGAATATGTTATTTCTCGGTTAGCTCTAATTGGGTATGAGAAATACCAAGAAGAGGGGATATGAATTAAATGGAATATTCTCTTTTTTGTATCCGGAAGCGATGGCGTGCTGTTATTTGAGGCCGCATGAATTTCCCTACCCTCTTTTTGGTATTTTTATTTGAATGTTTGTTTTGGTTGGAAAAAAAGATTTTTTTTCGTTCGAATTTATGCTGATGATGCTGTTTGGGCAGCGTTTGCTGGACCCGGAATATGAATGGTGATGTTTTGTTGGAATGTGCTCTATGGTCGGTAATTATTATTCATAAAATAATTTTACAAACGATTAACGGGAGGCGATATGGTCGCGTTTGATTCGGTCATGCGATGTCGGTGTATGACATTGAGATTGTAAGTGGAATAGTCATGCGCAAGAGGTCGGAATGGATTTCCGAATCTTCACGGCAGGGCCGTTTCACGATACCAGGGTATCGTTTTTTTTATGTCTTTCAGGATGTATCAACATTAATTCATAAGGGTTAAAACTGTGAAAAAAAGGAATATCAAAATCGCCCTGCTTCTGCTCGGTGGGCTTGCCGCCGGGAATCCTGCCCTGCGCGCAGCGGAGCAGGACGCTACAGATGGGAGCAGTTCGGCAGCTTCGAACCAGGCGGTCAGCAGGGAAGAGCTCGATGGGGTAAGGTCCGAGATTGCGAGTCTCCAGGAGCGCCTGGACCGGACCTACGAGCGCAATACCGCGCAGACCCTGCGCCCTCTTTTCGTCACCGGTATCGCGCAGCTGCGGTATTCGCAGCAGGAAAGCCGTTATAATAGCACGTTAGGCAATACGGGTGACCATCAGGGGGGCTTCTCGCTGAACGCCCTGATCCTCAACTTTCAGGGCAACCTGAAGCGCGATTTCGAGGAGGGGCGCAACATCAACTACCTGTTCAGCCTGGTGACGCCGGGTGGTATGACAGTTGGTGCCAACACTGCTACCTGGGACTATGCAGTCAAGCCGCTCGATGCCTACATCAGCTATCACTTACGCCCGTCGCTCGATCCGGAAGGATCGCTTCTCCAGGTCATTGTCGGTCAGCAGAAGAAGCCGTTCGGCCTCGAGGCGCTTGCAGCCGAAGACAAGAAGCCGACGATCCTGAGCGCCCAGTCTGCAAGGCCGAACTTGGCTCCCCTTGACGCCGGTCTCAATACAGGTACGTTCCCTTCGAACGGCCTGGGACTCGATACCCGTGATATCGGCGTGGTCGTCAAGGGCGACCTTTTCCCGCAGTATGATGCCGCGTTCCGCTACCGCGTCGCCGCCGTCGAATACCAGCTCGGCGTTTTCAACGGGTCGGGCCCGAACGCTCTTGACAACAACGGGGTCAAGGATATCGCCGGCCGCCTGGTGCTGAACGCCCCGGTGGACTACTCTTCGATCTTCCGTGGCCTCTCCGTCGGCAGCTCTTATTACAACGGCAAGTCATATTCAACTGCAGCTGCAGCATTGGGCAACACCGACGTCAAACGCTGGGGCGCAGACATCGCGTATGTGAACACCCCGATCGGCTTCACCTACGAATATGTGCACGGGCAGGACAACTTGACCAAAAAGCAGGGCCAGACCCTTACGGTCTTCTACAACATCGGCGAGCAGTTCGTGACCGGTTACAAGTACCAGGACCGTTACGACGACTGGTACCCGACCACCATCCAGCCCTTCGTGCGGTTCGACTGGTGGGACTCCGATACCAGCAAGACCGATAACGTGACCGAGATCACCACCATCGGCCTCAACTGGTTCCTGGCGCAGACCACGAAGCTGCAGCTGAACTACAACATCGTGAACCTTGGCAAGACTCCGGCCGCCGCTTACGACGGACCGAGGAACCAGCTCCTTGCCCAGGTCCAGTACACCTTTTAACACCAATTCATCAAGATTAAGGAGAATCGAATCATGAAACGTCTGTTTACAAAAATAGTTGCCGTGGCGTCCCTTATCGGCATAGGGGCGCATACCGCCCAGGCCGCCGCACCGGCGCCGAAGGTCATCAGGGTCGGCTCGGCCTACTCGGGAGGTTTTGGTAAGCCATACGGCTGGGGGACACCGGGCGTGTTGCAGGGCCTCGGACTGCTCGAAGAGGAGTTCAAGAAGGACGGCATCGAGGTCCAGTGGAACATCTTCAAGGGCGCCGGCCCTGCGGTCAACGAATCGCTGGCCAACAACACGCTCGATTTCGCATTCATCGGCGACCTTCCTGCCATTGTCGGCAAGGCTGGGGGGCTGAAAACGAAGTTCATCGCCAACTCGATCAACGGCTCCGACTACTACGTTGCGGTAACTGCCGGTTCCCCGATCAGGTCGATCAAAGACCTCAAGGGCAAGAAAGTCGGCGTCTTCAAGGGAACGGCCCTCCAGCTGGCTTTCGCCCGCATCCTTGCCGCCAACGGCCTGAAAGAGAGCGACGTGAAGATCTACAACCTGTCGGGAGCCGATCTTAACGCGGCATTGAAAACCGGTGACGTTGATGCCGGCATCAGCACCAACTCCCTCTTTACCTTGCGTAACCAGGGCATCGTGAGGATCATCGGATCGACCAAGGATTATTCCAAGGATTTCCGCGTCTACGGCGGCGTGTTTGTCACTGAAAAATTTGCCAATGCCTACCCCGACATCACCAAACGGTTCGTCAAGAGGTATGTCGAGGCTGCGAAATGGGGATCGGAAGAGTCCAATCGTAGAGCGGTTGTCAACATCTTTGCCAAGGCAGGCATTGCCCCGGGTGATTTCAACGAAGACATCCAGGGGCGTCTGCTGAAAGATATCAGCGACCCCACGATCAACCCTGCGCTGGTAAACCATTTTGCCGGAGCGATCGATTATACCAAAAAGAACGGCCTGATCAGGCAGACGGTCGATCTCAATACCTGGATCGACAGGAGTTACATCAATGCGGCCCTGAAGGATCTGAAGCTCGAAGGCTACTGGAAGTGACGAAACAGAACCCGCGATTCCCTGCTTCTCCACAGAGAGAGGCAGGGCGTCTTTACCAAGGAATCCCATGACGATCGCTGTCGAAGAAAAAAGCCTTTCGGTCCTTGCTGAACTCTATCCGGACGTTCCCAGGTCGATCATTCTCAAGCTGGACCTGCAGCGCCGGGGCATCGCCTTCACCGAGGCGACCGCCGAAGCGACCAGCGAACCCTATTACCGAGGCCCGGACCAAACGGCGTTTTCGGGAAAGGATCCGAACCATCGACCGTTCCCAGGCCCGCTGCTGCTCAGGGACGGAACGACCGTGATCGCCAGTCCGATACCGAACCAGTTCGAGAACCCCTATACGATCGACTATGTCGACGGCCGATTCCGCATTCTTGACGACGGCCGCTTCATTGACGAGGTCGATTTCTCTCCGAGGCCCGAGTTCTACGGAAAAACAACCAGCAGGGGCGTGCCGATGGAGTCGATCGCCTGGTCCCGGCCGCAGCGGCTTGACATCTATCCCTACCGTTATTGCCATTACTGGGATACGAAGGACCAGTGCAAGTTCTGCGCCTTTTTCACGGACATCAAGCAGCAGAAGCAGCTTGCCGGCGATGCCTATGCGAAAGTGGTCGATCCGGAGGATATCTACGAGACCGTCCGCGAGGCGCTGAAGGAACCGGGGCGCTATTCGCAGATCAACCTGACCGCAGGCACCGACTATTCGGGCGACATACCGTTCGAAAAAGAGGTCGGACGCTATATCGAGGTGCTCCAGGCGATCGGCCGGAACTTCGCCACGAGGCGCTTCCCGAGCCAGCTGATCGCGCCGGCCTATACCAAGAGGCAGGTGAAGCGGCTGTACGACGAGACCGGGCTCTCTTCCTATTGCCCGGACATCGAAGTCTGGGATCGGGAGCTCTTCAAATGGATATGCAGCGGCAAGGAGAAGTGGTTCGGGAGGGATTACTGGATCCGGAGCGCCCTCCACGCCGTCGAGGTGTTCGGCAAAGGCAACGTCTACACCAATTTCGTCGCCGGTGTCGAGTTTGCCCGGCCGCACGGATTCACCAGCATCGAACAGGCGCTCGATTCGAACTTCGAGGCATGCGAGTTTTTTGCGAAGAACGGGGTGGTTTACCTCAGCCTTGTCTGGACACCCTGGAAAGGAACCGGACTCGGAGGGCAGAAGCAACCGCCGCTCGAATACTATGTAAGGCTCGTCAGGGGGCTTGTGGAGATCAGGCGCAACTACGGGCTCTCTTCGGCCAACGACGACTTCAAGCACTGCGGCAACCACGGCGACAGCGATCTGGAACGTCTGAACTAACATTCAACAAGGGATTTTGTCATGGCACAACTACCGGAAGAACTCCTCCAGTTGCTCAGGGACCCCTCCAGCGGCAAGGTGGTCGGCACGATCGACGAGGATGGCACGCCGCATCTCGTGACGAAAGGCTCCCTGACCTCGCTGGACGGCGAGACCATTGTCTTCGCGGAAGGCTTCGAAGGCACGCAGAGCAACAGGAACCTCGTCCGGAGCATCTGGTACGACCGGAGGGTTTCCATCAATGTGACCAAGGGGTTCGTCAGCTACCAGCTGAAAGGACGCCCTTACCAATATCTGATCACCGGTTCCGTTTTCAGGACCATGATCGATAGGGCTCGCGAAAAGCGCGGCCCGAAGGCGGACATCGCCGGAGTATGGGTGATCGTTCCCGAAGAAATCCGCAACGAATCCCCTGAACATCGCGCCGCCGAAGAGGCTGGCCGACGGGGCCACTCGTCTAACCATCTGGACGTGCTGAAGGCAGCCGAATGAGCATGAGGATAACCGTTAGCAACAGCGTTTTCGGGCAGTTCGTGGCCATCTCCATCCTTATGGGGCTGAGCCTGGGCATGGGGCAGATAGCGACGACGCTGTTCGCCGTCAACCTCCAGGCGACCACATCCCAGATCGGTTTCATCGGCGGGGTACAGGGCATCGGCATGCTTTTCACCGTGCTGCCTGTCGGTATGCTGGTGGATCACCTCGGCCCGAGGAGCGTCTTCCTGTTCGGCGCGGCTTCAAGCGCCCTGCTTTACCTGCTGTTTCCTTTCGTCGTCACTACATCGACTGTCCTGTGCGCCTATGTGGCTACCATCGGTTTTTTCATGGCGTTCAGGTTCATCCCGATTACCAGCGTCTTTCTCGAGCTGCTGAAAAACGCCGGCCAAGACAAGGCAGGATGGCAACGGGGAGCGCATTCGTTCGGTTTTGTCTTCCTTGGGCCGCTCGTCGGCGCGGCTATCAGCCGCCAATGGGGCATTCCGGTAGCTTTTTACGTCATCAGCGCCACCTGCGTGTGCCTGCTGTTAGCCGCGATCCTGATCTTCCCCGAGAGTAACACATCCAGGGTAGAGCAGCCGAGCAATGCATCGTTCCGGGAAAGGATCTCCGATATCAGGACACTATTTAGGGATGAAGAGGTGCTGGAGGCTTCGATTGCCGAGGCACTCGCGATGGGAACCTTCTCCTGCTTCAACTCATTCGTCGTCGTCACGGCTATCAGGGTCTTCCACTTCGCTACAGAGAGCGCATCGATGCTGGTGTCCCTGGAAGGGTTCGTCTATATCGGAGCCCTGTTATTACTCTGGCGCCTCCTGTCGAGCCTCGGTCAGCGCAGGTTCTATCTGGCAGGTATCCTGGCCGTCGTTTCAGGTCTTGCATCCCTGTCGGTCCACAGCCATCCTGCGTACCTCGTCGGAGGCGCGGCGCTTATCGGGCTTGGGCTGGGGATGTTCAACCTGGTCAATGTCACGAGGCTTTCCCGGGCAAGCTCCGGCAAGGGGAAGACGGCCGGCATTTTTGCCCTGTTCACCATGTCGGGTTCGATCATCGGACCGGTGCTCGGCGGCCTTGCCGGGCAGTGGGCCGGCATCTGGGCCGTATTCCCGGTCTTCATCCCTTTATACCTCCTGCTGGGAGTCAGGCTTTTCATGAACAATCGGGCCATTCAGGAATCCTTCGATGAATCGGCGGTAGTAAATCAGATCATCAAGGAGGAGTATTGAGTATGCTTTCACCAGACAAAAACAAAATCTCTACGCTGTTCCTGGGACTTCTTGTGCCGCTGTTCCTGCTCATTGCCATGGAGTTGGTCGGAACAAGTGAATTCCTTCCTTCCCAGATCATCGTCCCGCCTCACAGGATCTTTGCCATGCTTGTCGACCTGCTTTCAACCGGCGAACTCCTGACCCACCTCAGGTACAGCATCGTCAGGGTCCTGGGCGGCTTTGCGATCGGCTCCGGCACCGGGTTCGTGCTTGGGGTGCTCATGGCGCTTTTTCCGCGTATCGAGAGGGTATTGGCTCCTCTGCTTATCGCGTTGAACCAGGTCCCCATTTTCGGATGGGTGCCCTTCCTGATGATCCTGTTCGGCATCGAGGAGCAGTTCAAGATCGTGTTCATATCCCTTGCCGCGTTCTTCCCGATGCTGCTGAACACCTTCGAGGGCATCCACGGTGTTCCCAGGACCTATCTCGAGGTTGCCCGCACCTTCGAGTTCAACCATGTGAAGCTCATGCGGAAAGTGCTGTTCCCGGCTGCCCTGCCCTCGATTTTCACGGGCATCAAACTGTCGCTCGGGATATCGTGGATGAGCGTGATCGGCGCAGAGCTCATCGCGTCCAGCGAAGGCATCGGCTACCTGATCGTCTGGGGCCGCCAGCTGTTCCAGATGGATATCGTCTACGTGGGAATCATTACCGTCGGCACTACCGGGTATGTCATGTACAAGGGACTCGAGGCGCTCGAGGGGTCGCTGATGAAATGGCACCGCAAGAACTCGTAAACACGACAACGGAGACAGGATCAGTTATGAACGTAACAGTTGACAGAACACGCATTGCAAGGTTTGCAGAAGGTGGTTTTCTCCCTGCCGGCCTGCTCCTTGCATGGTATCTCCTTACGAAATACCACTTGATCGACCCGCACAGTTATCCATCGCCCTCTGATGTCCTCAATGGGTTCCTGGCGGTCTGGAAAGACGGATCGTTCACCGAGAACCTCTTGATCAGCATCGTCAGGGTATGCAGGGGATTCCTGGCAGGTGCTTCATTCGGATATCTCCTCGGGATCCTAATCGGCCTGTCGAAGACAGCGGACAAACTGATCAGCCCGCTTTTCAACGCGGTCCGCCAGGTGCCCATCCCGGCGTTCGCCCCACTGCTTGTGCTTGTCAGCATCGGGGAGCCGTCGCGGGTGCTGTTTATCGCGATCGGGGCGTGCTATCCCGTCGCCCTCAATACCGTCGAGGGGATCAGGTGCGTCAAACGCGAATACCATGAGGTCAGCGAGGTTTTCCGGTTCGGCAAGCTGAAAAGATTCCTGAAGATCGTTCTTCCGTCCAGCTTTCCCTCTACCCTCACCGGCCTCAGGATAGGTTTGAGCGTATCATGGCTGCTTGTCGTCGCCGCGGAGATCTTCATGTCGTCAGGAGGTGGCATCGGAGACATGATGTGGGGCTGCCGCGAGATGTCGAGAAACGACCTGGTCATCGTCTGTATTGTTACGATCGCCCTGGTTGGGTTCACAATGAACATCCTGATGAAGATGCTTGAACGAGTCTTCTCCTCCTGGAGAGTAACCCTGAAAAATGCAAGGTAACCTATATGAGCAACACTGGTGCGCTTGAAATACGGAACGTCAGGAAGACGTATCCGGGAAAAGAGAGGGATGTCCATGTCCTTGAAAATATCAACCTCTCCATAAAGCCAGGGGAGTTCGTTTCGATCATCGGCCTGAGTGGCTGCGGCAAGACGACGCTCTTGCGGCATATCGTCGGACTCGAATCCGAATATGAGGGAGATATCCTGCTTGACGGTAAACGGCTCAACGGTCCGAGCCTGGATCGCGGGATCGTCTTCCAGGACCATCGGCTCTTCCCGTGGCTGACCGTCGAGAAGAACATCGCGCTGGGGATCGTCGGTAAATCCGAAAAAGAGAAAAAGGAGATCGTCGACAGCCACATCGAGCTCGTGGGACTGAAAGGGTTTGAAAAAAGTTACCCGTACCAGCTCTCGGGCGGCATGTCGCAACGTGCGGCCATCGCACGTGCACTTGTCAACCAGCCCAAGATCCTCCTGCTCGACGAGCCTCTCGGCGCGCTGGACGCCCTGACGAGGATGTATATGCACAATGAGCTGGAACGGATCTGGGAAAAGGAGAAGATTACGATGATCATGGTGACCCACGACGTCGAGGAGGCCCTCTACCTTTCCGACAAGATCGTGGTGATGTCAGCCAAGCCGGGCCGGATCCAGAAGGTCCTCAACGTGAGCCTGCCAAGGCCGCGTGACAGGGCCGGCCACGATTTCGCCGACATGAAGGAGCAGGTCCTTGAGGAGTTCATGCTCCACACAGAACACCATTTTTCCTATGCCATTTGACGACAAGTAGCCGTCGGGCGGTCGATTTTGCGATCACCTGCCACAACATTCAACAGACAGGAGCAGATAAACAATGAGCACGATCAAAGAAGCACTGTACCGGGAACTCGAACTGAAAATCGCTACGGCTGTCGAGGGTGTCAATTTCGATCCCCTCATTTTCCGGACTCTCGACCTTGGCGATACCTACCAGGAGGAGGTCCACTGCCTGTTCGAAACTGACCACGAACACCATGTCGGCATCGAATTCCCCGCCTGGTTCCTTTCTCCGCACGGGTTGACCTATCTCCTGAAGTGGGACCGGAGGTCGCAGTATTCGTTCATCCTTGAGTATGGCGTGTATTACCTGGCCTACAAGGGCGAGGTGATCTTTCCGGTCGAGTTCACGAAGCGCCCCAGATACTATGGCCTGAAGACCTCGGACGGGGTAAGGATGAATACGCTGGCGATCTACAATCAGGACGGAGCGATACAGACGGCGTACAGTAACGAGTGCGCCTTCAAGGAGCAAGGGCGCGACTGCAAATTCTGCAACATCAACGCCACAAGCCGTGCCTATGGTGAAGCGGAAGGCATTGGCTGGAAATATCCGCACCAGATCGGTGAAACGGTGGCGGCCGCCTATAAACTCGATGGCGCCCGGCACTTCACGCTTACCGGGGGATTCGTTGCCGAGCGGCGCGAGGTCGAGTATTACCTGGACGTGGCCGATGCCATTCGCGAGCATACCGGCCTTTACGATTTCAACGGTACCGCCGTCATTGGCGCCCCTCTCGACCTGAGCATCATCGAGAAGTACAAAGAAGCCGGGTTCCGCACCATAGCGACGAACATCGAGATCTGGGACAAGCACATCTTCAGGGCGATCTGCCCCGGAAAGGACCTCGAGTCCGGTGGCTGGGAACACTGGGTGAAGACGCTCGAATACGAGGCGGAGGTATTCGGCAGGGGCAAGGTGCGCTCGAACATCGTGGCCGGCATCGAGCCGAAGGACTCCACGCTGGAAGGCGTCGAGTACCTTGCCTCCAAAGGTGTCATCTGCTTCGCGACGAGCTGGAACCCGAATCCGGGTTCAGCGCTCGAAGGCCATCGCACGCCTGAACCGGAGTGGCATATCGACCTGTACAAGAAGGTCGCTAGCATCTTCAGGAGGCACGGATATACCTTCGACGAAATCTATGATTGCTATGCGGCCCCGATAACGCCGATCCATGACATTTACCGGATCGAAGACGAGTCCCTGCCGATTTTCAGCAAAAAGGCTGATGCCGTCGAGGTTGCCTGAGCATGTCGTGCGTTGACATTACCATAACATCCGGCCCTGAAAAATTCTAGGCGCCGAAAATGCAGAACATCAATAAGCGAATCAGAAAGGATAAGATCATGAGCAACATCAAAGACAAACTGTACCGGGAACTCGAACTGAAAATCATTACTGGTGTCGAGGGCATCAATTTCGACCACCGCATCTTCGATCATCTGGATATCGGCGTGAAATACCAGGAAGAGGTTCATTGCCTTTTCGAACTGGACCATGAGTCTCATGTCGGCATCCAGCATCCAGCCGGGTTCTATTCCCCCAGCGGGTTTGCCTTCCCCCTGAAGTGGGATCGACGGTCCCAGTATTCCCTGATCAAGGAAAACGGTGTTATTTATCTCGCCCATAAAGGGCAGGTTATTTTCCCTATCCAACTTCCGGAGCGCCCCAATTATTACGGATTGAAAACCTCGGACGGCGTCAGGATGAACACCCTCGCCCTGTACTCCGGGGATCAGACCCTGCTTGTTCCGTACAGCAATGAGTGCGCATTCAAAGAGAGTGGCCGTGACTGCAAATTCTGCAACATCAACGCCACAAGCCGAACCTACGGTGAGGTGGAAGGCATCGGGTGGAAATATCCGCACCAGATCGGTGAGGCGGTTGCAGCCGCATACCGGGAAGACGGTGCCCGTCACGTGACCCTGACAGGCGGTTTCGTGGCCGAGAGGCGAGAGGTGGAGTATTACCTCGATGTGGCCGATTCCATCAGGCAATACACCGGGCTTGATGATTTTAACGGCACGGCATGCGTCGGTGCCCCACACGACCTGAGCATCATCGACAAGTACAAGGAGGCTGGTTACCGTACTATCGCCACCAACATCGAGATCTGGGACAGAAACATTTTCAGGGCGATCTGCCCCGGAAAGGATATCGAGTCCGGTGGCTGGGATCACTGGGTGAAGACGCTTGAATACGAGGCTGAGGTATTCGGCAGGGGCAAGGTGCGCTCGAACATCGTGGCCGGCCTCGAACCGAAGGATTCTTCCCTTGAGGGGATCGAATACCTCGCATCCAAAGGCGTCATCTGCTTTGCGACCAGTTGGAATCCGAATCCCGGTTCCGCACTGGAGGGGCACCGCTCACCTGAGCCGGAATGGCATTTCGATCTCTTCAAGAAAATTGCGGCCATCTACAGAAGACATGGTTTCACCTATGACGAAATCTATGACTGCTACGCAACGCCGACAACCGTCATTCACGATATCTACAGGATCGAAGATGAGACTCTGCCGATTTTCAGGGAAGAGGCTGAGGCCGTCGAGGCAGTCTGAGCAAATCGATCTTTGACATGCCAGAAAGCGCAGGCACCGGATAATTTCAGGCGCAGAAACTACAGGACATCAGCAACATTAATCAGAAAAGATAAAATCATGAGCACATTGAAGGAAAAGCTGTACCGGGAACTTGAACTCAAAGTCATTACCGGCGTCGAGGGCATCAATTTCGATCCCCGCATTTTCAAGCACCTCGACCTGGGCGGGAAATACCAGGAAGAGATCCACTGCCTTTTTGAAGGCGACCATGAGTCCCATGTCGGGTTCCAGTTTCCCGCCTTCTTCCGTTCCCCCCATGGGTTGACCTATGGCTTGAAGTGGGATCGCAGGTCACCATACTCCTTTATCTACGAAAACGGTGTCTATTACCTTGCCCACAGGGATCAGGTCATATTCCCGGTCGATTTCGTTGAACGTCCGAAATATTACGGCCTCAAAACCTCGGACGGGGTGAGGCTGAACACCCTGGCCCTCTACACCCAGGAAGGGGCGATACTTACCGCTTACAGCAATGAGTGCGCTTTCAAGGAAAAAGGACGCGACTGCAAATTCTGCAACATCAACGCTACAAAAAATACCTACGGCGAGATCGAAGGCATCGGCTGGAAATACCCGCACCAGATCGGCGAAGCCGTTGCCGCGGCATACCGGGAGGATGGCGCACGCCACATCACCCTTACCGGCGGTTTCGTGGCAGAGCGGCGCGAGGTCGAGTACTACCTCGACGTCGCCGATGCAATCAGGCAACATACAGGACTGGATGATTTCAACGGAACCGCGGTGATCGGTGCCCCCCTTGACCTGAGCATCATCGACAAGTACAAGGAGGCCGGTTTCCGCACGGTGGCAACCAATATCGAGATCTGGGACAAGAACCTTTTCCGGGCTATCTGCCCCGGCAAGGATCTCGAGTCCGGCGGATATGACCACTGGGTGAGGACGCTGGAGTATGAAGCAGAGGTTTTTGGAAAAGGACGAGTGCGGTCCAACATCGTGGCTGGTATCGAACCGAAGGATTCGACCCTCGAAGGCATCGAGTACCTCGCATCGAAGGGTGTCGCCTGCTTCGCGACGAGCTGGAACCCTAATCCCGGTTCCGCCCTTGAAGGCCATCGTTCTCCGGAGCCGGAATGGCATATCGATCTCTACAAGAAGGTCGCGGGTATCTTCAGGAAGAGCGGATTCACCTATGACCAGATCTACGACTGCTACGCGGCGCCGATCACTCCGATCCACGATATCTACAGGATCGAGGACGAGACGCTACCGGTGTTCGCCAGAGAGGCCCAGGCGGTCGAAGCTGTCTGATGCGGGAGGGTATGCATGTCTGAAGTGTTGCTCATAACCGGCGGCGCCAGCGGCATCGGCGCCGCCGTGGCGAGGATTGCCGCCAGGAAGGGATACGATATCGCCGTCAACTACCGTTCGAGAGCGCGTGAGGCGGCGACTCTGGTCCAAGAGCTGAAGGCGACGGGCGTAAGGGCAATCGCGGTGCAGGCGGATGTTTCCCGCCCCGAGGATATCGAAAGGCTGTACGACGAAGTCACTGAACGCCTTGGGCCCCTTACGGCCCTGGTTAACAGCGCCGGGATCCTGATCCCCCCGACGAGGGTTGACGAGGCCGATGCCGCCTTGCTGGACCGGCTGTTCCAGACCAACGTCATCGGCCTGATCCTGTCGACGCGCGAAGCGGTCAGGCGCATGTCGACTGCACGTGGTGGCAGGGGAGGCGTTATCGTCAACGTTTCGTCGATGGCAGCGAGCATCGGCGGCCGGCCGGGCATAAGCCTCTACGCTTCGTCGAAGGCCGCTGTCGATGTGTTCACGGTCGGCCTGGCCAGGGAGGTTGCCGCCGAAGGCATAAGGGCCGTGGCCGTGCGGCCGGGATTTACCATCACGGACATGACTGCGGAGTTTGCCAGCGATCCCGATCGTTATGCGGAGATCGCATCGACCATCCCCCTCGGCCGAGCCGGTAACGTGGATGAGATTGCGAAGCCTATCGTCTGGCTCCTGTCCGATGAAGCCTCGTTCATCACGGGATCCCTGCTGGATATTTCGGGAGGGGGTTTCAATCTCGGCGGTTCGTTCTTAAGGCCTTCAGCGGCTCGTTGAATCAGCGGGACATACTACCTGACAGACGGCTCGATCGACCGGCGGTCTGCGGAACATGCTCTGGAGGGTTGCAGATGGCTCGGGCTCTCAGGAGATGAATGGGAATGGAATATGCTGCCGGGAAGTCCCGCAGCTAAAACAACGGATACCAAAGAACAAGGAATTTATTGCAATGAGCGAAAAGCAGGGCAAACATATTGCCATTTACGGAAAGGGCGGAATCGGCAAGTCCACCACAACATCGAATATCAGTGCGGCCTTGGCGGAGGCCGGATACCGGGTCATCCAGGTCGGGTGCGACCCGAAAAGCGACTCGACGACCATCCTGCGGGGCGGCAACGACCTGCCGACCGTGCTCGACACGCTCAGGGAGCAGAGCAAGGTCAGGCTTGAGGATATCTCCGCAGTCGGCTTTGGCGGCGTCCTCTGCATCGAGGCCGGCGGTCCGGTGCCGGGCGTCGGCTGCGCGGGGCGCGGCATCAACGCAGCCGTCGAGCTGTTGCAGGACCTGAAGGTATTCGAAGAGTACAAGCCTGACTTCGTGCTCTACGACGTGCTCGGTGACGTGGTATGCGGCGGCTTCGCCGTTCCCATCCGTGATGGCATCGCTGACAGGGCGTTTGTGGTGACTTCATCGGACTTCATGGCCGTTTTCGCGGCAAACAACCTTTTCAAGGCGATCAACAAGTACGCCCCCTCCGGCGGTGCACGGCTTGGCGGCGTGATCGCCAACAGCATCCAGGCCTCATATTCGAAGGCCTTGATCCATGACTTCGCGGAAGAGAGCGGCGTGCCGGTGATCGGTTACGTGCCAAGGTCCATCACGGTTGCCCAGAGTGAACTGTACGGCAAGACCGTCATCGAGGCCCTGCCGGAGTCGGAACAGGCGGAGGTATACCGTAAACTCGCCAGGTATATCGACGAAAACAACGATTCGGTGATCCCGAAGCCATTGAACGGCCCTGAGCTCAAGAAATGGGCGAGGAAGTGGGGTGACAGGATATTCGAGGTCGAGACCGGCGTCGTACAGAAGATGGAAGCAATTTAACCGGCAATCACCGAGAGTCCAGACAATATGAGCTACTTGAAAACCAAAACGCCGCGCATCCGGGAAAAGCGTCTCGACACGCTGAACGCATGGCTCGGGCCTGCGAAATCTGCCGTAGGGGAATTTGCCGGTGACGAGGCCGTCCAGCGAATAAGGACCTTTTCACAGAGCACGAATGACGATGTCCTGCATGCGCTCCGCATCCTCAGCCGCATCGAAAACAGCGTGACGGTCATCCATGCCCCTCGCGGTTGTGCGGCGGGAGCACTCTACCACAAACTGGCCCTGGGACAGGGGAACTGGCTGGTAACCAACCTCGACCAGAAGGATACCATCATGGGCGCCGACAGGAAGCTCCGCAAGGCGGTGACCTCAGCACACAGGACCTACAGGCCAGAGGTGCTATTCATCCTTTCGAGTCCGGTCGCAGCCATCAACAACGATGACATCCAGGCGGTTGTCGACGAACTCCAGGATGAGCTCGAACTGCCCGTAATCCCTGTTTTCGTGACCGGGTTCGCATCCCGCAACGCCGTGACCGGCTACGATATCGTCCTGCACTCCATCCTCAGGCAGCTGGTGAGGGGCAGGGAGGCTGGGGAGCGGAACGGGCGGGTCAACCTGCTCTCCGTCACGGAACATCGCGCCGACATCCAGGAGATCACGCGACTCCTGACGGCGCTCGGTCTCGAACTCAACATCCTGCCTGACCATGCGACGCCCGGGTCGTTCGTGCAGGCAACCGGCGCACGGCTTTCCCTCTCGCTCAACCAGGATGCGGAAAACTATCTTGGCACCGTGCTCCGGGACGAATACGGCGTACCGTACCAAGCCCCGGGGCGCCCGGTCGGAATCGAAGCCACCGGCCAGTGGCTCGTGGCCGCAGGCAAGGCCGCGGGCCTTGAACAGGCCGCAGCAGAGCTCCATCGGCAGGAGTCCGCAAGGATCGGCCGGGAGCTCGGGGATTTCAGCCTGTCGGGCGTTCGAGTCTACCTGTCGCTTCCTCCGGGAATGGCGTTCTCCGTCGCGTCCCTGGTCGAGGAGTTCGGTGGAGAGATTGCCGGCATCACCGTGAGCCATCTCGATGTGCTGCACAAGGCACGCCTGGAGGATATCGCAAGCCGCCATCCATCACTTCAGATTCATGTCGCGGACGGCCAGCCTTTCGAGGAACTCAACATTCTCAGGCGGATCGGTCCAGACCTCTATATCGGCGACGGCAACCATCTGGGTCAGGTTGGTCGGCTCGGCATCCCGGTCGTTTCGCTTGAACATTCCCGACTGCTCGGCTACGACGGGACGCTCATCCTCTGCCGTCGCATCTCTGTAGTGCTGAAAAACCGCTCCTTCGGACAACGGCTTGCCTCGGTCGCCCTGCCCTACAAGGAGTCATGGCTTCAGCGCAGCCCGAACTGGCACATCAAAAAGGAAGTCAAATAAGTATGTCTTACCATATCGACGGATCGCGGAATTCCTGCGCACTTCACGGCGCGCTCCAACTCATCGAGGCAATCGAGGGCGCTGTGCCCGTCATACACAGCAATGCCGGTTGCGGCCTGCAGCATTACCTTGGCGTCAACCGCCTTGGTCCCGGTACCGATCCATACGGAGGACCGCCGGTCTCCAGCAGCAATATCACCGAGAAGCATGTCGTCTTCGGCGGCAGTTCACGTTTGCGGGAGCAACTCAAGAATACGGTGAAAGTTGTCGAAGGCGAGCTGTACTTCATTGTTTCGGGGTGCTCGACGGAGATGGTCGGGGACGATATCCCCGCTATGACCAAGGAGGGGCTCGACCAGAGTTTTCCTGTGGTCTATGCCAACACGCCGGGGTTCCGTGGAGCGGTCCACCAGGGGTATGAACTGGCGGCAAAGGCACTGATCGAGCAGTTGCCCAGCTTGTCGAAAGATAAACCCGAACAGGCCGAAAACCTCGTGAACATCTGGGGCATCATTCCGCACCAGGACCCCTTCTGGGCCGGGAACCTCGAAGAACTCGGCCGCCTGCTGGAGGGCATCGGGTTGAGGCCGAACCTGCTGGTCGGTTACGGACACGGGCCTGAAGATTGGCGTTGCGTTCCTGATGCCGTGCTTAACATCGTGGTGTCAGTTTGGGGCGAGGCTCCCGCCAGGTTGCTCGAAGAGCGTTACGGTACCCCTTTCCTGGTGGTTGAAGGATTGCCGGTCGGACCGGCCGCCGGCCGCCTCCTTCGCGCGGTTACGGATCTTCTGGGGCTTGACGCCAGCCGTACTGAACGGTTCGTCGAGGCAGAAGAAAAACGCCTCGACAGGCAGCTTTCCGGCCTTGCCGACACCTTTTACCGGGCGGGATTCCAGCGGGAGTTCGCGCTGGTGGGCGAAAGCTCGCAGGTTGTAGGCCTAGGCGAGTTCCTGACCAGGAGCCTCGGCTTGCTGCCGCGTACGCTGATCGTCACCGACAACCCGACCGACGAAGCGAGGTCAGTTATCAAGGAGCGACTCGCGGCCCTTGTCGAGGACTGGGACGCGGAGGTTTTTTTCAGTGAGGACCATGCCGAGATCTCGGACCTCGTGGTTTCGGGGGGCGCCACCCTGGTCTTGGGCAGCGCGCTGGAGGGGAAGGCCGCCGAAACTCTCGGAGTGCCGTTCCTGCCAGTGTCTTTCCCTCTTGCCGACAGGGTGGTGATTGATCGCGGGTATGCAGGGTACCGGGGTGTTGCCGCCCTGCTCGAAGACCTCGGCAGTGCGATTCTCGCCAGGCCGCACCAGTAGCTGCCACCTCTGTTGTCCACACCTTATTCATTAACAGGAGTACCAATGAGTGTCGCATTGAAACGCATAAAGGAAAGCCGATCGACGTTGCAGGAAGCTGTGGCCAAATACCCGGATGTTCCCGGGCTGATCATCCTCAAGATCGATGTCCAGCGCAGGGGAGTCCATTACACGCAGCGAGCCCTCGATGCTGTCGACCCGGCCGTACACCAGATTCGAACCAATGCCCTTTTCGGTTCGCGGGACGGCGAATTCACACCGCGGCCTGAATCGCTGCTGCTCAGGGACGGGACCTCGATTGTGGTCGATTCCACCCCCGTTGAAAAGAATCCGTACCTCGTCGATTTTGTCGATGGACGTTTCGCGCTGACCGATGGCGAAGAGCTTCTCGAATTCGTCGATCTCTGGGAAAAACCGAAATATTACGATCTCGAGACCTCATCGGGCACACCAATGGCCAACCTCGTAACGGCCCGCCCGCAACGATTCAACATATTGGGCTCCAGTTTCTGCCATTTCGTGGTCGGCGACAAGCAGTGCCGCTACTGCGACATCGGCAAGAACTATAAGCAGCTGAGGCAGTCGACAGGGATCCCGGCTCGCGCGAATCCGCGGGAGGTTGCCGAAATCGTCCGTGAAGGACTAAAGGAGACGGGCCGGTTCACCACCTTCTGCATCACCGGGGGTTCCGTGCTCAAGGGAGTGGACTTGTTCGACCAGGAGGTGGAATGGTACATCGAGCTCCTGCAGGCGATCGGGGAAAACTTCGAAACGAAGAAATTCCCGAGCCAGCTGATCGCCTCGGCGTTCAACGAACGCCAGCTCAGGCGTCTGTATGACGAGACCGGCCTCATGAGCTATACGAGCGATATAGAAGTCCTCAATGAAGAGAAATTCAACTGGATATGCCCTGGCAAGGCCGAGAGTGTCGGATACCGTGAGTGGAAGCGGCGCCTGTTCAAGGCGGTGGAGATCTTCGGAAGAGGTAACGTCGCCACGGGAATCGTCGGCGGCGTCGAACTCGCCAGGCCGTTCGGGTTCGAGAGCGAAGCGGAGGCGTTGCGTTCGACCCTCGAAGAGGCCGAAACGTTTGCCGCCGCAGGTGTTCCGGTCTTGTCCACGGTCTGGCTGCCGCGCCCCGGTTCGCTGTTCAGCGATCAGCAGAACCCCTCGCTTGATTACTACGTGCAGCTTTTCAGCGGACTCCACCAGCTGCGGGCAAGTTATGGCCTGACGATCGATTTTGATGACTACCGACGTTGCGGCAACCATGCCGACACGGATTTGTCAAGGATTCTCTGAACCCCAATCTTCAACAGGGGTTCTCCGGGAAGACTGAACCGGACACGACACTTGCGCGCTCTGAGGCAGACCTCCCGCGAACTGTCTCTCATTTTGTTTGTAATTGAAAACCTGAAAAAACTCTGGAGGTCAATCAATGGGACATCCTACCATTTATCCAACCGGTGTGACTATTTACAACCCCGAAGAGGCCTGGGGCGGCTACACGATTCTTCAGGCCGCCGAAACAGGGGCCCTGCTGATCGATATGAACGGTCGTGAAGTCCAGTTATGGAAAGGGCTCCACGGTTTTCCGAACAAGCTCCTGCCAGGTGGGCAGGTGTTCGGAAGCACCGGCAACCGCAATCCGAGATACGGGTTCCAGGACCAGATCGACCTGGTGCAGGTCGACTGGGACGGCAATATCGTCTGGCGCTTCGACCGGACCGAGTTTGTCTCGGATCCCGGCGACGAACCCCGATGGGTTGCCCGCCAGCACCACGATTTCCAGCGCGAAGGCAATCCTGTCGGGTATTACGCCCCCGGGCTCGAACCGAAAACAGGCGAAGGCAATACCCTGATCCTGGTGCACGAGGAGGTTTTGAACACAGCTATCTCTGAAAAGAAGCTGATCGACGACAAGATCATCGAAGTCGACTGGAACGGCAATATCGTCTGGGAGTGGCGTCCCAACGAACACTTCGAGGAACTCGGCTTCGATGAACAGGCTCGCCGCATTATATACTCGGATCCCAACCTCAGGCCTGTCGGCGGGGGACTGGGCGACTGGCTCCACATCAACTCGGTGTCGGCGATCGGTCCCAACCGCTGGTTTGATGCCGGCGATACCCGCTTCCACCCAGACAACCTGATCTGGGATGCCCGCGAGGCAAACATCATCGCCATCATCGAAAAGAGCAGTGGAAAGATCGTCTGGAAGCTTGGCCCAAGGTACGATAACAACGAACAGGAGGAGAAGCTTGGATGGATCATCGGGCAGCACCATGCCCATATCGTTCCTCAGGGTTTGCCCGGAGAAGGCAACCTTCTCCTGTTCGACAACGGCGGTTGGGCCGGGTACGGGGAGGCGAGTCCGGGAGCCCCGAACGGGCGGATGAACGCCCTTCGCGACTATTCGCGGGTTCTCGAAATCGATCCGGTGACGCTTGAAATCGTCTGGCAATACACGCCGTTCGAAGCGGGTTTCGACGTCCCGCTCGATGCCGCCCGTTTTTACAGCCCCTTCATCAGCAGCGCGCAGCGCCTTCCGAACGGCAACACCCTGATCACGGAAGGCTCGAACGGTCGAATCTTCGAGGTGACAAGGGATCACCGGATCGTCTGGGAGTATGTCAGCCCGTACCATCTGAGCGCAGACCGGGGAACGGCCAGCGGCATGAATATGGTGTATCGTGCCTATCGCGCGCCGTATGCATGGGTTCCCCAGCTTGAAACCCCTGTCGAACGGGAGATCAGGCCGCTGGACCGGTCGACGTTCCGCGTGCCTGGAGCCGCTCCCGCAGGACGCGAACGGGAGACTCCGGTCGCCGGAGTCAGAGGCTATTCCTGGGATGCCGATTATTGCGTCATCTCCAAGTGAAGAATACATACCCGGCAGAAAACGGGTATACAGATAACTCAAAATAATTACAGGGGGACCCGGGGATGGGTATTCAATTATCCGAAGAACTGATCTTGCTCTTCAACGATGCCGGTACGTTCAAGGCATTGGCCACCAGTGACGGAGATCGTATTCCTGATGTTGTCGCCGGAGGTATTTTCCGCATCTCGGATGAAGGCAACATCATCTATCTGGAGCACCTGGAAACGTCCCGGACGAACCATAACCTCGTTAGCGCCATCTGGTTCGAACGACAGGTATCGATAGCTGTGCTGGGGAGAAACGGTGAGAATTACCAGATCAAGGGGCGTCCCGTCAAGGTTCACATCACCGGAGACCTCTTCCGGAAGTATTACATGGAAAGCCGGGCGCTTCTGGGTGATGTCGACCTGAGCGGGGTGTGGGTCATCGAGCCGACGGAGGTGATAGACGAATCGCTGCAGCGACGCCAGGCTCGTGAGGAGCAGCAGCGTCCATTTTTCCGCCACCTTGATCGGCTGGCAAAGCCGCAGAACTGATGGAAATCCGGGTAAGACGGTAGTGAACACCATGTCCGGATTAGGGATACTCGCTTCCCACAGCAGGCAGAACCTGCCGGCCTATGTCGCCGGCGTGCTCTTTATTACGGCCAGCAGTGCTCTTGCCGCATGGATCCCCCGACTGCTGGGTACTGTGACCGACAGCCTCGGGTACGGGCATGCAGGCCTGGCCAATATTGCACAGTTCACCTGGCTGATCCTGGCTGTCAGCATCGCCCGTGTTTCCATGGGGTGGGCCGGACGCTTCCTGACACACATGAACGGCCGCAAACTGACCTACAGTCTTCGCAAACAGCTTTTTGCCAAATGGAGCACCCTGTCTCCCGCATACTTCCATAACAAAAGTTCAGGAGATCTGCTGTCGCATGCATTGAGCGATGTCGATATCGTCGGCGATCTGGCGACCCTCGGCCTCAACATGTCCCTCAGTGGCACTGCCACGCTGCTCGGCACCCTCTACCTGATGGTTGCACATGTGGACTGGAAACTGTCGGTTGCCTCCGTCGGGCCGCTTCTGGTCATTCCTCTGCTGGTCAGGCGTCTCGGACCGGCTATCAGGACCCAGTCCCATCGCGCACAGGAGGCCCTCGGCGCCATGTCGCAGGCGACAGAGGAGGCTGTATGGGGAGTTCGTGCCATCAAGGCCTTCGGTCGTGAATCGGTTTTCAGCAGCCGTTTCGAAGCACGTGCAGATGCCATATTCCACGAAAAGATGCACTTTGCTCGCCTTTCGGCGCTTTTTGCAGCACTCGTGCCGCTCATGGTCAATATCGGGTTCGTGCTCATCCTTGGTTACGGCGGGTTCCTGGTTGCCTCGAAAGCCATTTCTCTCGGTGATTTCGTGGCGTTCACCCTGTATGCGGTGTTGCTGCGCCTGCCCCTTGAACAATTGGCAAATGTCGTCAACATCGTCCAGCGCGCGCTTCCTTCGCTGGAGCGGCTGGCAGGCCTGCTGGCCGTCGTTCCTGACATCCGGGACAGGCCTGTTGCATTGACCAATAATGCTTTCGAGGGTGAGCTCGTCGTCAACGGGTTGACCTTCCGTTATCCCGGCAGCGACCGGGATGCCCTGCACGACATCTCGTTCTCTATACGCCCGGGTCGGACGCTCGGGATCGTCGGTCCTGTCGGCAGCGGCAAATCGACCCTTGCCGACCTGCTGATACGCCTTTTCGATCCTCCGGAAGGATCTATGATCGTTGGTGGTCATGACATCCTCGATTATCCGCTCGCCAGGCTCCGCCGCGGGGTTGCCTACGTTCCCCAGGAGGGATTCCTTTTTTCCGGCACGGTGCTTGAAAACATCGCTTTTTCGGGCGATCGGCCTGATCGGCAGCGGGCCGAAAGCTACGCTGTCGTTGCGGCCGTGCATGACGACATCCTGAGGCTTTCGGACGGGTACGATACGGAGATAGGGGACCGGGGCTTGCGACTGTCAGGTGGCCAGAAGCAGCGCATCGCCATCGCCAGGATGCTGTACAAGGATGCCCCCTTTCAGATTCTCGACGACTCGCTCAGTGCTGTCGACGTCCGTGCCGAGCGCCGGATAATCAACAATCTGAGCAGCCTGCTGGCGCAGGGCGGAGCGTCGGCCCCGGCAGGAGGCAAGATTACGATCATCATTTCCCACCGTCTCAGCGCTGTTCAGTTTGCCGATGAGATCCTCGTCCTGCATGAGGGCCGGGTTGCCGAGCGCGGCAACCATTCAACCCTGCTCGCCGGGGGTGGCTACTACGCACGCCAGTGGGCCGCCCAGAACGACCATTTCGATGGTGAATGCAAGGATGTAAAGGCGGGTTCGCCCGAAGATGTGGCGCATAAACTTGAGAACCGCCCCGAAACGCCTGAAGTCACCTGTTTGGAGGATATGCCATGAAGGAAAGGTCGATTCAAAAGGGTGTGGTTTCGACGCTTTGGTCATATGCGAAACCTCAACAGGCGGTCTTTTCGCTGGCCTTCGTCCTGATCCTGTCCGTTGTGCTGATCGATCTCGAACAACCACTGCTGGTCAAGGAGGTGATCGACCGTTACATATCCTCTTCGAACCCGGACGCCTTGGCGATTCTTCGCATTTCGTCGGCATACCTGGCTCTCGTGCTGATCTCGTTTGTCCTGACCTGGTATCAGGAGTATCTGCTGCAACGGGCCGGCCTGTCGATTGTTCGTGCAATCCGGATTACGCTTTTCAGGCATATCCAGAGGCTTTCCCTGCGCTATTACGACCGTCACAGCCCGGGCAGCATCATCACCAACGTAGTCAGCGACACTGAGGCGCTCAACAATTTTTTCACCCAGTTCCTGGCCTACATGCTCAGGAGCCTGTTCACGCTCAGCCTCATCATGGCGTTCATGGTGCGTCTCGACGTCAAGATGGCGTTATGCTGTTTCCTGCTTGTGCCGGTAATCACCGTGGTCGTGGTCCTGTTTCAGAAATTACTGCAGGCAGCGAACGCGGAAGCCCGGCAGCGGCTTGGTGAGCTCATCGGCTTTCTGGCGGAGAATCTCAGCGGCATGTCCATTATCCAGATATTTCTCCGGGAGGCCCGGCAGACTAAAAGCTTCGATGAACGTAACAAAGCTTACTTGGCGGCTTCCCTCAAGGAGAACCGAAGGTTCATGTTCTTTTTCAACGTCACCGAATCGCTTGCAGATATTTCGATAGCCGCGCTGGTATGGTTCGGCGGAAAGGGGGTGCTTCATGGTACGGTATCGTTCGGTGTGCTCTACGCTTTCGTCGGCTATGTCAGGCGGTTCTTCCAGCCCATAACCGTCATCCTGATGCAGATGAACATCCTGCAGGGCTCTATCGTCGCCTCCCGGCGTATAGTGAGGACGCTGCAAGAGGCTCCGGACATTGTCGAGGGTTGTGGGCCGGCACCGGAACAGGTATCGGGAGGGGTCCGATTCGAAATGGTGTCGCTGGCTTATGCCGCCGGCAGTCCTGTCCTGCACGACATAGACCTTTCCATCCGGCCCGGTGAACGGGTTGGCTTCGTGGGTGCCACCGGGGCGGGGAAGAGCTCCATCATGAACCTGGTGACGCGGTTTTACGATGTCAACTCCGGCGCCGTCAGCATAGATGGCGTCGATATCCGCGACTGGCCTTTTGACAGCCTCAGGCGTACCGTGGGCATTGTCCAGCAGGACGTGACGCTTTTTGCCGGTACGGTCCTTGACAACATCCGTTATTTCCAGCCGGATGTACCCGAAGAACGGGTGCACGAAGCCTGCCGGCTTGTTGGTGCCGAAGCCTTCATCCTCGGTCTTCCCCAAGGCTATGAGACGCTGCTTTCGGAGCGGGCGGCTACCCTTTCAGCCGGGGAGCGCCAACTGCTCTCGTTCGCCCGGGTACTGATTTTCGATCCCCGGATTCTCATCCTCGACGAAGCCACCTCAAGCCTCGACTCCGGGACCGAGGAGATACTGCAGGCGGCAATCCATAAGGTTTCGGAGGGGCGTACACTCCTGGTTATTGCGCACCGGCTTTCCACCGTCCGCGAGATGGACCGCATCGTGGTGCTTGAAAAAGGCCGGATCGCAGAGTCGGGAACCCATGCCGAGCTGCTGGCAAGTGATGGTTACTACCGGAGGCTTCACAGGGCCTGGGCCGAACAGCACGAGGCCGCATGAAGAGGAGTGAGCACCTGTTTTCCGGTGATCCCCCCCCCAGAGGGCTGGCGCTGGCATGTCGACATCGACGAAATCCTCATCAGGCCCACAGACCAGCCGAGCTTGCGGCTGGGACAAGCCTTTCAACCAAATCAGGAGAACCTTATGAAACATTCGATCGGGGCGAAAACGCTTCTTTTTCCCACACCGGTACTGCTGATCGGCACCTACGACGAAGCAGGGAGGCCGAACCTTATGAACGCTGCATGGGGAGGCATATGCAGTTCAGAGCCGCCATGTGTTGCCGTTTCGGTGCGGCGGGCAAGGCATACGTACGACGCCATCGTCCGGCGAGGGGCCTTCACCATAGGAGTCGCCTCCGAAAGCCATGTCGCCGAGGCCGACTATGTCGGTATCGTCTCAGGACGGAACACGGACAAATTCGCTTTCACGGGGTTGACGCCGGCCCGTAGCGATGTGGTGGACGCCCCGTATGCGGAGGAGTTTCCCGTCGTGCTTGAGTGCCGTCTGCTCAAGACGGTCGAGATCGGTGTGCATGTCCAGTTTATCGGCCAGATCGTCGATGTCAAGGCCGATTCCGCGGTGCTTTCTGAGGACGGGTTGCCCGACATCCTGAAAATCAAACCGTTTGTTTACGATCCTTCCCATCGTGGATACTACGGCATTGGTGCATTTGCAGGGCAGGCGTTTGCAATCGGCAAGTCGATTTCCTCGTGATCGGGAGACATTCGAAGTGGGAGCCCGACATAAAGAGAAATTAAACGGTCACCTGATTAAAGTCGCTGAATCATCATAAGAACAATAAAACACAACAGACATGAGCAAACTGCCAGAAGAACTCATCCAGCTCATTAATGACCGGGAGAGCGTGAAAGTTGTCGCAACTGTCGGTGCCGACGGCAAGCCGCACGTCGTCGTCAAAGGTTCGCTGACGACTTTCGACAGTGATACCATTGTATTTGCCGAAGGCTTCCAGGGTTCCCTCAGCAACAGTAACCTGCTTGACAGCCAGGTCAATAGCAGGCCTGTGGCGGTAAATGTCACCAAGGGGCTTGCCAGTTTCCAGGTCAAGGGGTATGTTTCACCGGCCTCACCTTCAGACAAGGTTTACCAGACGCTGCTGGAGAGGATCAGGTCGAGGAGAGGCCCGGATGCCGAGATCGCCGGTGCATGGATCGTTGCTCCGGAAGAGATCCGCAACGAATCCCCCGGCGCTGCAAAATAATAATCAAATCCTGACGAGCCCGTTTCCTGCCGACAGTCGAGGTTCCTTTTAGTTGACTGCATCTGCCGAGATGTGTGCTGGTGGTTGTTACTGGAGGCCGTCCATCGTGTGCCGGATGGCTTGAATCTGCCGGCTGTCGCACATTGCCTCTCGACGGCACGCGGGACGGGTTTCGTTCGCTTTCCGGGAAAACTGGTTTGCAGACGGATTCAACAACACTTAAGCCCGGAGGGGTTTATGGCTAGACATGTTGTGGCGGTCGTCCAGATGTCGCCGGTTCCCGGTGACAGTCCCGCGACGGTCGAGAGGTTGATCGCGACCGTAAGGGATGCGCGCCAGAAAGGGGTCGAGTTGATTGTGTTTCCCGAGGCATTTATCGGCGGTTATCCCAAGGGTGCTGATTTCCATATCTCGATCGGCATCAGGCAGCCTGCCGGACGGGAAGAGTTTCGCCATTATTTTGAGCATGCGATCACGGTGCCGGGACCTGAGACCGATCGTATTGCAGCGGTGGCGATGGAACTGAACATGTATGTTATGGTCGGGGTAATCGAGCGAACCGGCGGTACGTTGTATTGTTCATCCCTTCTTTTTGGGCCGAATGAGGGGCTCGTCAGCAAACACCGGAAACTGATGCCTACCGCCGGAGAGCGTTATCTCTGGGGGCAGGGCGACGGCTCGACGCTGCCTGTCGTTGAAAGCCCCATTGGCAGGATCGGTTCGGTGATCTGCTGGGAGAACTACATGCCGATGCTGCGAATGGCGATGTACGCCAAGGGAATCGAAATCTACTGTGCGCCAACTGTCGACGACCGTCCTACCTGGTTTTCGTCGATGCAGCATATCGCGCTCGAGGGGAGGTGCTTTGTGCTTTCGGCTTGTCAATTGCTCAGGGGTAAGGATATGCCTGCAGAGTTCAGGAACTGCATCAGCACTGATCCGGAGGCATTCCTGATTCGGGGAGGGAGCTGCATCGTGAATCCCCTCGGGCAGGTTGTCGCTGGGCCGGTGTATGACGAAGATGCCCTGCTGATCGGGGAGATCGATATGGGGGATATCGCCAGGAGCCGTTTTGATTTCGATCCCGTCGGCCACTACTCGCGGCCGGATGTTTTCACCCTCACCGTCAATGAGGCCCCCATGAATCCGGTCAACACCCTGCGTTAGTCGCAAGCGGTATGCAAACCCCATTTCCGAATCCAGTCCGTGAGGTTTTTCAGGTTAAGGTCGTTGCTTTTCAGTCCGGAAAAACGACTCCGGAAACGAGTGCCCATGTCCTGCGGATGGTAGCCCCTGCGACCGGGAAGCGCTTTGTTATACCATATTTAAGTCGAGTAAAATACTCCGAATGGGTTACCAGAAACGCATTCACCGCGTCCTTGAGGTTGTGTCGGCTTACGGTTATGAATCGCTTGTGCTTGGCGCGTGGGGATGCGGAGCGTTCGGAAACGATACATACCGTACCGCCTGCGATTTTCGTAGCGCATTGGAAGGGGAGTTCGCCGGTCATTTCTCCGATGTGGTGTTCGCGATCACCGATTGGTCGCCTGAAAGACGTTTTCTTGGGCAGTTCGCGGACGCATTTTCGAGACGAGGCTCCCTCTGCCAATAATTAGATGGAAAAGATTTTGGTGGTATTTATGGTGGTATTCTTGTGATGTGATAAACTTAAGTCATTATAGTATTGTTTATTATGAGCTATATTATAATCCCTCCCTCGCCAATTGACGTTTTCAAGACGTCCCATGAAGTCCCGAAACCCCTGTAAAATCAGGGGTTTCTTGGTTTATGGCTCTGATGTTACCTGCATTAGCATCAGTGCGGCGCTCCGGTATCTCGGTTTCGACAAGGATATCGTAACCGCTCACGGCTTTCGGGCGACCGCCAGAACGATCCTTGACGAGGTCCTCGGGTTTCGCGTCGATCTGATCGAACACCAACTCGCCCATGCGGTGCGGGACCCCAACGGCCGCGCCTATAACCGCACCAGTTTCCTTTCGGAGCGTCGTGAGATGATGCAGGCATGGGCGGATTATCTTCGCTCCTTGAAGTGTGAGCAAGCGTGACTGGTTAGTTGGACCGCCACACGCCCGTAAAGCCGAAATCCCAACAAATAGGAAAGGCGTTCACTGAACAGGTCGAATGCATTCATTCTCCCTTAGCTCGTCCAATAGAGCTGAGACCCTCATTCCACTCGCTGAGCATGGCCTCACCAACAGGCTTAAAGTCAGCGAAATCGAGAGTATGTTGGCGCAAGCCTGCAACTGTTTCTGCAACAGCATCGGCAACCTCTTCGATAATGAGTTTTGCTTTTGCCGGCTGAAGGTTACAGTGCAATTTTGCGAATGTAATCAGTTTTTTTGCGGTAGGGAAGCGCTTGCTGCCGTCCAGAGTCAGCGCCAGAGAGTCCCTTCTGATATATGCTGTTGTTGAAACGATATCGAAAGCAGGTGCAAGGCGCACCGGCTTGTCTGATGCCGTGTAGAGGACGCCGAAATTCTTGAGATGGGCATCGCCGTTCCTCACGATACAAGAAAGAGAGAGGGAGCGGAAGTAAACCTCCAGGGCAGAGGCCTGGAGTGAATATTCGTCGGGTAACGGCAGCGCATTGCTGCGCTACCGTCCCCTAAGAACCGTGCATGCGACTTTCACCGCACACGGCTCAAGCCTCGGCTAAGGCACCTTCTGGTACCCGGTAACGCCATGGCATTG
>JAAXWS010000018.1 GCA_013334865.1 Chlorobiaceae bacterium | reverse complement strand
GTCCATAACCCCGTCGATGCATTGATCGCAATGGTTCCGTAGGTCTCGCTCGCCGTGCCTTCGATGCTCCAGTTCTTCGTCGCCGATGCGTCAACATCGCTCGAACTCAGCGTCCCTGTCGCCGTCGGCGTCCCGGCCTCGGGTGTTCCATCATCAAGATGGCCTGCCTCGACAACGCTCCCGAACAGAGAAGTAACCGCGTTGGTCACCACCGGCACGTCGTTGGTCCCGTCGATCGTCACTGTCAGCTTCTGGTCCACGTACGCTCCGAACTCATCCGTCGCACGCGCCGTGTACGACTGCGTCACCTCCTCGCCCTCTTTCAGCGCCTGCGTTGCGACAAGGCTGTTATCCAGCGTGTAGGTCCACACGCCCGTCGATGCGTTGATCGACATCGTTCCGTAGGTCGTCGGCTGCGATCCCGCCAGGCTCCAGCTCTTCGTCGCCGATGCGTCAACATCGCTCGAACTCAAGGTACCCGACGCCGCCGGCGTCCCGGCTACCGACGTTCCGTCATCAAGATGGCCGGCTTCGGTCACGCTCCCGGCAAGGGCCGTAGCAGCGTTGGTCACCACCGGCACGTCGTTGGTCCCGTTGATCGTCACCGTCAACGTCTGGTCCGCGTACGCACCCTTGTCGTCCGTCACCCGTGCCGTGTACACCTGCGTCACCTCCTCGCCCTCTTTCAGCGCCTGAGTTGCGACAAGGCTGTTATCCAGCGTGTAGGTCCACACCCCCGTCGATGCATCGATCGACATCGTCCCGTAGGTCGTCGGCTTTACCCCCGCCAGGCTCCAGCTATTGGTCGCCAAGGCATCCACGTCGCTCGAGCTCAGCGTCCCGGTGATCGCCGGCGACGTCCCGCCAACCGCCGTGCCGTCATCAAGATGGCCTGCCTCGGCCACGCTGCCAACCCTCGACCCCGCGGTATTGGTCACCACCGGCGCATCGTTCGTCCCCGCCACCGTGATCGTCACCTGCTTGTCAGCTGTCAGGCCGGCTGCGTCGCTTGCCCGGATCGTATACTCCATCGTCAAGGTCTCGCCTGAACGCAGGTAATCGAACGTCTGGCTGCCTGAATCAAATCGCCACCCGGCAGTCCCGCTCGTGCCCGTTCCGGAGGCCGTCGAGCTGCCCGTCACGCTCATCATCCCCAGGATATCAGCATTGCCCAGACTCCCCTGGGGACCGCTCACCGACACCGAATTCACGATTGCGGACAGCGTATCACCCGCATCGGCATCAGCCAGCGGCAGCGTCCCGCTCGTGCTCAGCGCAGCATTCCCTTCCGTCAGCGCCTTGTTGGCCACTAGCGCTGTAGAGATCTCTCCGGCCGCAAGCGCTCGGTTCCAGATCTTGATCTCGTAAACCTTGCCGGCACTCGTCGCCTCTCCCGATGTCGCGTTGTCATCAAAGAAGAATCCGAACCGCGCCTTGCCGTTGACCATCGCCGGTTTGGAGGTGCCCCCTGTGTCAGTAACTTCCAAACCCTGAGAGTAACCGCCACTTCCGTCCGACAGGTACACGGTAAACTTGTTGGTCGCCGCATCCCGCGTGGCGATCAGGTCAATCACCTGGTTCGAGGAATACACCGTGCTTCCAGTCCCCAACGGGTAAAAGTTTACTTTTCCCGACAGAAGGTAGAATCCGGTATCAGATGCCCTGTCGAGGTAATCGATGATCTTCCGGTACCCGCTCACATCGCTGAAGCTGAAACGCAATGCCACCGTATAGGCGGAATTATTCGCCAGATCGGCATCGATGATGAATCCCCCGCCCCGACGGTTTTCGGTCGTCCACGACCAGTAGTTGCCCGTTGCGTCAGAACCGAATGAACTGGTCTTGTTGCTCGGATCGCCCGTCGTCCCGAACACCGTGACCGTATCCCCTCCTATCGCATCGCTGATCGAGCCGTTGAATGCATACTGGCTGATAAGGCTGGCATCGCTCGACACCGCCGCGGCATCGCTGAACACCGGCGCGTCGTTCACCGCCGTCACGCTGTGGCTCAGCACCACGCTCGATGAGCTATAGGCAGTCGTCCCACCCCCGTTGCTCACATTGATGCTCGCTCCCGTCGTCACCGTTACCGTACTGTCGATCAGCGTCACCGTCAGCGTCGGCGCACTCCCGTTCCAGTTCGACGCCGGCCTGAAGCGCAGGTAATCCGTGCTCTTCAGGCTCAGCGCGCTGGATGCGGAACTGATCGAACTCGATATCGCCGTCCAGTTGCTCCCGCCATCGAAGCTGTACTGCCAGGCCCCCTTGTCTGCATCAGCCGTGTAGCCCGTGATCGCCACGCCGGCAAGCGTGTTCGCGCTCGATCCTCCGCTCACCGCGTCGGTAGCGTCGTTGAAGTTCCCCCCGAACAGGTTCGATACCGTCTCACCCGTCGGAGATGCCGTATCCTCATTGACCGCCGTCACGCTCGTGCTCCCGCTCGCTACCGGAGCATCGTTCACCGCCGTCACGCTCGTCCCGAGGACTACCGTACCCGACGAGATTGCCGTGGCATTTCCGTTAGCCGAAACATCAACACCGGCCGATCCGCTCGTCACCGTCGTGCTCGATTCGATCAGCCTCGCCGTCAGCGAGGGGGCAGTTCCGTTCCAGTTCGCAGCCGGCACGAAACGCAGCCTGTCGTTCGCTCCTACGCCCAGCGTCACGGCGCTCGTGTCGGACACCGTCCCGATATTGTTCCAGGTCGAACCATTGGTCGTATACTGCCAGGAGCCCTTGTCTGCATCAGCCGTGTAGCCCGTGATCGCCACGCCGGCAAGCGTGTTCGCGCTCGATCCTCCCGTCACCGAATCAGTCGCGTCGTTGAAGTTCCCCCCGAACAGGCTCGACACCGTCGCACCCGTCGGAGCAGCCGCATCCTCATTGACCACCGTCACGCTCGTACTCCCGCTCGCAACAGGAGCGTCATTCACCGCCGTCACGCTCGTCCCGAGGACTACCGTACCCGACGAGATTGCCGTGGCATTTCCGTTAGCCGAAACATCAACACCGGCCGATCCGCTCGTCACCGTCGTGCTCGATTCGATCAGCCTCGCCGTCAGCGAGGGGGCAGTTCCGTTCCAGTTCGCAGCCGGCACGAAACGCAGCCTGTCGTTCGCTCCTACGCCCAGCGTCACGGCGCTCGTGTCGGACACCGTCCCGATATTGTTCCAGGTCGAACCATTGGTCGTATACTGCCAGGAGCCCTTGTCTGCATCAGCCGTGTAGCCCGTGATCGCCACGCCGGCAAGCATGTTCGCGCTCGATCCTCCGCTCACCGCGTCCGACGTATCGCTGAAGTTCCCCCCGAACAGGCTCGACACCGTCGAGCCCGTCGGAGATGCCGTATCCTCATTGACCGCCGTCAAGCTCGTGCTCCCGCTCGCTACCGGAGCATCGTTCACCGCCGTCACGCTCGTCCCGAGGACTACCGTACCCGACGAGATTGCCGTGGCATTTCCGTTAGCCGAAACATCAACACCGGCCGATCCGCTCGTCACCGTCGTGCTCGATTCGATCAGCCTCGCCGTCAGCGAGGGGGCAGTTCCGTTCCAGTTCGCAGCCGGCACGAAACGCAGCCTGTCGTTCGCTCCTACGCCCAGCGTCACGGCGCTCGTGTCGGACACCGTCCCGATATTGTTCCAGGTCGAACCATTGGTCGTATACTGCCAGGAGCCCTTGTCTGCATCAGCCGTGTAGCCCGTGATCGCCACGCCGGCAAGCGTGTTCGCGCTCGATCCTCCCGTCACCGAATCAGTCGCGTCGTTGAAGTTCCCCCCGAACAGGCTCGACACCGTCGCACCCGTCGGAGCAGCCGCATCCTCATTGACCACCGTCACGCTCGTACTCCCGCTCGCAACAGGAGCGTCATTCACCGCCGTCACGCTCGTCCCGAGGACTACCGTACCCGACGAGATTGCCGTGGCATTTCCGTTAGCCGAAACATCAACACCGATCGATCCGCTCGTCACCGTCGTGCTCGATTCGATCAGCCTCGCCGTCAGCGAGGGGGCCGTTCCGTTCCAGTTCGAAGCCGGTAGGAACCGGAGCTTGTCGTTCGCTCCTACGCCCAGCGTCACGGCACTCGTGTCGGATACCGTTCCAATATTGTTCCAGGTCGAGCCATTGGTGGTATACTGCCAGGAGCCCTTGTCTGCATCAGCCGTGTAGCCCGTGATCGCCACGCCGGCAAGCGTGTTTGCGCTCGAACCTCCCGTCACCGAATCAGTCGCGTCGCTGAAGTTCCCCCCGAACAGGCTCGATACTGTCGCGCCCGACAGTGATGAGGCGTCCTCTGCCACGGAGCTCAACGTCGCGCTGCCGCTCGCAACCGGAGCATCGTTCACTGCGCTCACGTTCACCGTCAACGTATAGGCCATCGCGCTGAACGCCGTCCCGTCATTCACCATAAAGCCGATAGTCGCATACCCGCTTTTGTTTGCGTTCTGGGCAGCCGAATAACGAAGATAGCCGGCAGCAATGTCCGACGCCATGATCACCTGGTCCGAGGTCACGTCAGTCCAAACCCCGCTGTTCTTGTACTCCAGGTCTCCCGCGCTTTCAAGCGAGCTGATCTTCACGCTCGCTATCGAGTCCCCGTCGACATCGGCGAATGTGCCGAAATCCGAAATCGCGAGCACGACCGACGCATCCTCATTGACCGTCACGCTGTCGGCAGTCGATGTCGGCGCATCGTTGGTCCCGGTCAAGGTGATATTGACAACCTTGTCCACGAACCCACCGTTGTTGTCGGCAAGCTTGATGGTAAAGGACTCCATCTTCGTCTGGTTGGCGTCGAGGTACCTGACCGCGCTTTCGGCAGCAGAGTAGCTCCAGGTGATTTGACCGCCGCCACCCGAACTGGTCGCCGTCGTCACCGATGCCGTCAGGGTCCCCAACACATCCGAACCGGGAATGACACTTACCGTATGGTCGCCATCATCAGCAGTTCCATCGAGATCGCCAAAACCGATTACCCCGGTATCATAGGTGGCAGGTTTCGTAAACAGAGGATTGGTCGACCCGATATGGCCATAATCGCTGGTCGACGATTTGACAGCGAACTCAAGGGAGGCCTCGCCCCCATTTTCAAAGAAAAACAGCTCCACGGTGTGGGTCCCGACAGCAAGGTTCACCGTACCCGTGTATTGCTGTTCGCCATGATAGCCGTTATCACTGATGACCGGGCTGCCGTAATTCCCGTCGATGATCAGGAAAACCCCATCGTCGTTATAGGTCCTGAACGTGTAATTGTCTTGTGTATTGACGTAGAAGGAGCCGGTTATCCTTGCGAAGAAGTTGTTGTTGATCCCGTCCGTACCGTAATAGTTCGTCGCCACGGCAGCCGGCCAGCGATAACTCCCGGGGATCAGTCCGGCAAAGCCGGACGGGTCGTCCGTGTAGTCGATCACCTCGGCAGTGACCGTGTAATTGGCGGTATGGGTACTCGCGTATGTCCTTAAGGTGTTCAACACGTTGGACTGGAATCCCGTGTACTGCTGGACGGTAAGCGCCATGGTCGACTGGCTCGGCGAACTCGCAACCGAGTCGCCTTGCGTGAATGCCGGCGCGTCGTTAGCAGCCGTTATCGACACCGTCATGCTTTGTGTGGACGATGTTCCGCCATCTCCATCCGACACCACAAGCGACAGCGTCCGGCTTGCAGTCGGTGACTCGTCGTTATTGTAGAACGTCAACGACTGGATCAACGCATCCACCAACGTCGGCGTCGCCGATGCAGAGCTGAACGAGACCACAAAGTTCGTCCCGGATCCGCCTGAAGCTGTTCCTATCGTCGTCCATGTACTCCCGTCCGAAACCTGCACATTGCTCCCGTTCAACCGTATCGCGCCCGGTGCAGCCTCGGTATTTGCCCCGATCGACACCACATCCTGCGAATCGAGCCCCGACACCGTCAACGAACCCCCGTTCAGGTCGGCGGAATCCACATCGCCGAACGTCACGTCGCTGTCCAGCAACGATGCCGATGCGTTCTCGCTGACCGTCTTGGCCGTCAGGCCCGACAATGTCGGCGCGTCGTTGACTGCGGTAACTGTGATCGTACTGGTTGCCGTCGCCGTCAGCACACCGCCGCCGCTACCGCCCGCGTTGGCATCGGTGACCGAATAGGTGACCGTCCTGGTCGTGCTGGTGCCTCCCGCCGTTGGATCGTCGCTGCTGCTGGCATACTTCACCCCACGCAACATCGACTGGTATGCGGATACGGAGGCGCTTCCGGTGAATGTCAGCACTCCGGTGGTTGCGTCGTAGCTCGCCGTGATACCCAATGCGAGGCTGGAGCTGTCGATCGATAACGTATCGCCCGTCGTCAACCCCGAACTGATCGTCACTGTCGCGCCGGATGCGATCGAGGTGTCGTCAACGTCCGTCAACGTCAGGACCGGGGTGATCGTGTCAGCCCCGACCGCCGAGGAGGATAACCAGGTCGGGGAGTTCATCAGCGTACCATCGAGGCTGCTCCCGGTTGAAGCCAGGTTCGCCGTGGTGGAACCGCTCCCTTCATCGAAGCGGTAATAGGCCACCAGCCCGGTCGTCGAGCCGCTGATCGGCGCATCCTTGGCTCCGCTCAGTTGCAAAGCGGTCCGGGCCACGCTCCATACACGAACCTCGTCGATGCCGCCTGGAAAATACTCTCCGTTGTTGGTCGACCCGATACGGATGTTCCCGGGGTTCGCGGGCACGTTGTGGCTGGTTATCTCATCGGAACCTATCAGCGTTCCATCCAGGTAGATGCTCCGCGTCGTGCCGTTGTAGGTGGCGGCAACATGGTGCCAGTACCCGTCGAGCAGGTTAACGCCAGTAACCCTGGCATACAGGTCCCGGTCCCACCAGTAGTTTTTGATATAAAGTTCGTTGCTATTGCCTTGCAGGCGGAGGGCATTCGCCTGGTTACCGCTCCAGTTGCCCCAACCGATGATCCCATAATCGCCAAGGTTCGTCGGTTTTATCCATGCCTCGATGGTGTAGTTGCTGTTGCCCGCGGGGAACGAGCTGTTGGACGGGATCGAGACATAGCTCCCGCCGCCAAAAGAAAGCGAGCTTCCGCCTCCTGTTGCCGCCGAAGCATTCTCGAGATAGGTTGCCGTTGCGCCGGCGGTCATCACCGGAGCATCGTTGACAGACGTGACGCTCACCGTCGCCTGACGCGCCGTCATCGACTCGGCACCGCTGTTGTCCTTGGCCACCACCGTTAAGGCGTTGAGCGTCCCGTTGGCATCCTGTGCCGAGGTCCAGTATGCGTTGTGTGTCGCATCGACCGTATCATTCGTGCCCGACTCCCATGCGCTTGCCGTAGCGGACGAAGCGCCGATCTTGAGCGTACCGCTGCTCACGGCCTTCACCACGAAGGCTTCGACCGTGCCGTCCACGTCGGCCTCGTCGCCCTGCGCCTTCAATTCAGCGAGAGTGAGTTCGACCTGGGTATCCTCGTTGACCGAATCGATTGCTGCCGCAAAGCCGCCCAGCGTCGGCACGTCGTTCGCTGCGGTGACCGCAACCATCATGCTCTGCGTCGTCGAGGTGCCGCCATCACCGTCATTCACTACGAACGACAGCGTCCGGCTCGCCGTCGGCGTGTCGTCGTTATTGTAGAACGTCAGCGACTGGATCACCGCGTCCACCACCGTCGGCGTCGCCGACGCGGAGCTGAACGAAACCACGAAGTCCGTCCCGCTGCCTCCCGAAACCGTACCGATCGTCGCCCAGGTTGAGCCGTTGGACAGCTGAACGTTGTCGCCGCTACGCTGGATCGCCCCGCTGCTGCTGGCAACACCGGTGGCGATCGAGACAACGTCTTCTGAATCCAGACCCGACACCGTGAGCGTGCCGCCGTTCAGGTCCGCCGAATCCACGTCCTCAAACACCACCGCGCTGTCCAGCACCGAAGCGGTCGCGTTCTCGGCCACCGTCTTGTTCGTCAGCCCCGTCAGCGTCGGCACGTCGTTGACCGCCGTCACGGAGAGGGTCGTGGACACCGTCGAAGAGTTTGCGACACCGTCGTTGATCGTCCATCCTAACGTTCTAGAAGAACTTGTGGCCGTAGGGTTCTCGCTGCTCGAAGAGTATTTGACTGCGGCCAGGGCGGCCTCCCACTGGCCAAGGGTCGCCGTTGCACCTGACGAGGTCAGGGTCAGCGTACCGGAAGACTGGTTATACGATGCCGCAATGTTGCCCATCAGGCTCGAACCAGCATTCGTGAACGACAGTGTATCGTCGGCGGTGAACCCGGAGCTGATACTGACCGTTGCAGATGCCAGGGCCGTGTTATCGACGTCCGACAGCGACAGCACCGGCGCCAGGGCCTTTGCCGAAGCATTCTCGGCATACCCGGTCGCAGGCTGGGCGCGGCGGACCCAGATTGCCATCGTCGAAGGCACATAGCCATTGGAGGTACCGCCGGTCGTCACGTAGCCCGTCGTAGCCCCAGCGCCGGAATGGTCGACGTACAGCGCCTGGAAGTTCTGGGTATCGGGATTCCAGTCGAGCTGGTTGTTGAAACCCGTGTTGGTGACCAGGCCGTAGGAGTTCCCGTAGTTGACGCCGAACGTCGTGTTGCGGATGTACATCTGCGACGGCAGCCCGGGGTTTCCCTGCAAGCTCCTGAGGGTGACCAGCGACTCCGACGAACTGGTGCCGGTCAATGAAAAATCGGAGGCCGTATTTCCTGCTGCCGGAGAAACTCCTGCAGTCAAGCTCATCGAAGAGGGATTCGGAAGGGTAAAAGCCACCGCATAGGCATATGATCCTATATCACCATTGGGCTTCGCCGCGCCGTTCGATGTCCACGAAATTGCCATTTCGTTTGACCCCTGCATGTAGGCGAGCGCGTCCAGGGTAGCGGCCCCCTGACGGGCGGCATCATAGGTGCCTGATGCGGCGGTCAGGTAGCCGCCGAGCGCGCCGGAACTGCCGTATCCCACCAGCACCCAGCCACCTCCGTCGGTGACCATATCGACATAGGCGGTGCCGATATCCGCCAGCGAATACATGCCGCTACTTGTAGCAGTGCTCACCACCGGAGCGTCGTCCACCGGCGTCACCTGGATCGTCGACGACACTCCGGAGCTTGAAAGCGAACCGTCATTTACACTCCACGTGATCGTCCTCGATGTTCCCGGAACATCGGCTGAGGAATAAAAGGAGACCGATTTGAGCGCAGCGGTCCACTGCGCGATCGTTGCCGTAGCCCCGCTGGAAGAGAGGGAAAGTTGACCGTTTGCACTATTGTAGGTTGCTGCGACATTGCCCATCGAAGACCCGTCGTTGGTGAATGACAGCGTATCCCCAGTAGTTAATCCGGAGCTGACACTGACTGTCGCCGACGACAGCGTGGCATTGTCAACGTCCGACAGCACGATCCATGGACGCAGGGATACAGCTGCGGCCTGCTCGGTATAGGCGGCCTGGCCCCCAAGCGTCGATGCCGACCAGGCTGCGCCGTTCACAAGCGTGAATGCGGTTGCCGCCGCCGCCCCGGAAACGCCGTTCCCCGCACTCGTACCACTTCCTTCGTCCAGCGCCCAGTACCCGAGAAGGCCACTCTCGCTACCGCCCAGCTTGCTGGTCTGCAATGCTGCAATTTCACTGCCGCTTTTGGCAGTATTCCAGATCGATATCTCGTCGAAGTACCCCTGGAAATTATGTGCAAAAGACGCATCGGAAACATACCCGCCTGCCGTCAACGTATAAGATGAGGTACCATAGTTCGTAATACTGTTGTGCGTCTGGCTGCCCAGGAGGTTGCCGTTCGCATACACCTTCACGGTGCTCGTCGAGACCTCGCCCGTAATGGCGATATGGGTCCACCCCCCCACGCTCAGGACCGATGACAGGTCGAACGTCAGGTTCTGCTGTGGCGTTCCGGTATTCCAGAAAGTCAGCGTCGTACCGGTCAGGAAGATCTCGAACGCGTCGTTCTGGCCGACAAGGTCCTGACGGAGACCTGCCGTAAGCCGATCTGGGTTAAGCCAGAACGACACCGTGTAGGCCGTAAGGTTGTTCAACAGGCTGGATCCGGTGCTCAGATAGTCGTTCGTCCCGTCGAGATGTATCGCGTATGGGTTGCTGATGAGGCTCACCACAGGCGCGTCGTTCACCGCGCTCACGGTAATCTGCACCGTATCCGATGCGGCTGAAAACGCCGTCGAACCACCGCTGCTTGACGTGTCGGCCTTATTCCCCTGCGTACCGCTGGTCTGATCCCACGCCTTGTAGGTGAGTGATGCGCTATCCGAGTTGATGGCATCGGGGACGAAACGCACCTTGTCGGTTGCCCGCAAAAGCAGAGCGCTTGTGTCCGATACCGTTCCGACATTGCCCCAGTTGCTGCCGTTATCGGTGGAGTACTGCCAGGTACCCCTGCCGGAAGCGAGGCTGGTGATCGCCATGCCTTCCAGGGCACTGCTGTCCGGATCACTGACGCTGGTGTCGAGAATCGTGGAGACAAGCGAACCGGAGTTGCTGGTCGCATCCTCAGTAATGGAGGCCATCGAATGGGTCGAGGCCGGCACCCAGGTCGCGCCGCTGATGGTGCCGTTGTTCGGGGTTTGCCCTGCCACCAAAACCGAATCGGCAACCGCAGTACCACTGGCGTCGTTCATGCGCCACAAGTTGACGAGGCCCGGCTCACTTCCGTTCAGGCTCTGATTCCAGTAGGCCTGAATTTCAGCAGCCGTCCGAATGTCGTTCCAGATCCGGAATTCGCCAATGGATCCCTGGAAATAGTAGGAATTATCGGAGCGCTTGCCGAGGAAAAAGGAGGTGTCTGAACTCAGCAGTGCCGTGCCAATTGGATTGGTACCGTTATTAACTACAGGCACCTCCTGACCGTTGACATAAACCCTGGCGATGCTGTTTGCAGCGTCATATTCCGCCGCAACATAGGTCCATTGGTTGGCTGTCAGAACGTTATAGGCATCGATCCACACATGATCGGTTGGATTGAATCGCAATGACGAACCGCTGGTTTGCAACTCCATCTGCCCGACAGCCTTGCCGCCGATGAACTGGGTGCCGCTCCCGGTCCAGTTTATCCAGGCCTCGAGAGTGAACGCCGTCGAAATCGAACTATCGTTATCGGCAAAAGAGACATAGTCATTGGAACCGTCGAAGCTCAACGCGCCGTCAAGCGAGTTGCCATACAGTACCGGCGCGTCGTTGACCGCCGTAACGCTCGCGCCCAGGCTCACCGTACCCGATGAGATCGCCGTCGCACCACCATTCACTGAAACGTTCACACCAGTCGCATTGGTCACCGTGGTGCTCGAATCGATCAGCCTTGCCGTCAGCGAGGGCGCCGTCCCGCTCCAGTAGGCAACCGGAAGGAACCGAAGTTTCGAAGTCGCCTGCAACTTCAACGCGCTCGTATCGCTCACGGCCCCGATCGAGGTCCACGTGCTTCCACCATCAGTGGAGTATTGCCACGCACCCTTCGCCGCATCCGCCGTATACCCCGTGACCGCCACACCCGCCAGCGTGTTCGCGCTCGATCCACCCGTCACCCCGTCCGCCGTGTCCTGGAAATTCCCACCGAACAGGCTCGAGACTGTCGCGCCCGCAGGAGAGACGGCCCCTTCGTTCACCACCGAAAGGCTGGCACTCCCGCTCGCCACCGGCGCATCGTTCACCGCACTCACGTCAAGCGTCAGGGTATATGTGCCGATACTCCAGTCGGTCCCGTCGCTGACCGCGAATCCGATCGTTGCATACCCGTTACCGTTAGCGTTCTGGGCGGCTGCGTAACGAAGCTTTCCCGCGGCAATGTCAGCGACCGTAACCACCTGGCTCAGCGTCACGTCCGTCCACGTCCCGCTGTTGTTGTACTCAAGGTCTCCGGCACTCTCCAGGGCCGTGATCTTCACGCTGGCCATCGAACTGCCTTCCACATCGCTGTAAGAGCCAAAATCGCCGGCAGCCAAAAGCGTGGCCGTATCTTCCTGAACCGTTACGCTGTCGTTCGTCGAAGTCGGTGCGTCATTAACCGCAGTAACGGTGATGGTCTCGGTCGTAGAGGTCGTAGCAGCTCCATCGAAAGCCGAAATGGTAAGCACTCGGCTACCGGTCTGGTTCTGGGCCGTGGTGTAGGTAATGTTGCCCGCCGTTCCGAAGTAGGTATTCAGGTTTGCCGCGCTGCCCGAAAATGTCCTGGAGGTATCGGTGCCACCTATCGAGACGCCGGTGCCAGCCTGTCCGGCAATGAGCCCGTCGTTGGCCGAAAGGGTCACCGTCAGCGGATCCCCATCGATATCGGCAAATGGGGTACCGCTAAAAATGAGGCTACCGGCGACATCTTCCACAACTTTGAACAACGGCGGACCGTCATCCGACCTGTTCATGGACGCGAAATTGGTCGCAGTCCCGGTATAGCTGTTTGTCGAACTGTCATCGACACTGGTTCCGTCAGCGTCATTGAAGGGGTAGTAGGCAAGCAGGCCTGTCTCATTCCCCTGCAACGCCGAATGCATATTGCCCTGAATTTCGGGTTGCGTCCTGGCATCGCTCCAGATCCGAACATCGGCTACCTGGCCGTAGAAATAGTTGTCGACCCTCCCGATATAGAGTGTGCTGTTCTGGTAAGGACTCGCCGTTGTCGCAAGTGAATCCGCGACGACGCCGTTAACATACAGGGTAAGGGTGCTGCCATCATAGGTCACGGCCACATGGTTCCATTCGCCGATGGTCAGCACGTCGCTCGCCGTGGTGCCACTTATCCATGCGCTACCATTCCCGAAACCATAATGAACCTTTTTTCCGTACTGCCAGATACCCGGCGTCCTCTGATTGGGCGAGCCCGACTCATAGCCCAGGATTCCGCGGAATGTGAACGTTGCATCAGACGGCTTTATCCAAACCTCTTCCGTGAACGCCGGGCCCGAAGGGAATGCGATGTTTGATATGGAGATATAGTCATTAGTACCGTCGAACGACAAGGACTGGTTGATATTGATGGCCGGCGCGGCGTTCACCGTGACCGACAGGCTCTCCGTCAGCGTATTGACGCCACCATTCGCCGTTCCTCCGTTGTCCACCACCGTCCACTGGATCGCTCCGATGCCGTTGGCATTGGCGATCGTTTTGTACTGAAGTCCCTGCAATTCATTGGCCGATACCGTCCCGCCCGCCGCCACCTGCGTCCCGGTGCTCTTCCACAGCGTGATGAACGAGGGTATGGACGTCATCGTGTAGGTCAGCGACTGGGTATTCTCATCCGAACCCCCGCCGTTCCCGTATGTCACGCTGCCCAGATTGAGCGTCGCCGCCGTACTGTTCGCGCTGTCTTCGTTCACCGTGATTGCCGACAGGCTCCCCGCCGTCCTCACTGGAGCGTCGTTGACCGCGCTCACGCTGATCGTGCTGTTCGCAGAAGTCGACTGACTCCCGTCTGAGACCGTCGTCGTCAGCGTCCTGCTCGAGGTACTGTTCAGTGCACTCTGCCAGGTTATCTTCCCTGACGTCTTGAAATAGGTGTTCAGGTCGCTCACGGAACCACTGAACGTTCTCGACGTGGCCGTTCCACCCACCGTCACGCCGGTTCCTGCGTTCCCCGTGATCGTGCCGTCGCTGATCGAGAGCGTCGCTGTGAGGCTGCTGCTGTCAGCATCTGCAAACGGGGTTCCGGTGTACGTCAGGTTTCCTGAAACGTCCTCGGTCACAGAGAATGATGCGGGGGCAGTAACTGTTGGCGCTTCGTTCACGTTGGTCACGGTGATCGCCACGGCCTTGCTTGCCGACAGGCTGCCCGTGTCCGTCGCCGTCACCGTGATGTCATACACGTTGTTTGCGCCGCTATCCGAAGGGCTCTCGTAGTTCGGGCTCGATTTGAAGGTCACCGCGCCCGTCGAACTGTTGATATTGAACAGGCTGCCATCCGTCCCGCCTAGGCTGTAGGTCAGCGCCTGGCTTTCAGGATCGCTTCCCGTTGCCGTATACACGGTCGTAGATGTCGACACGTTCTCCGATACCGATGCCGTCGAGCCCGAGGTCACACTCGGGGCATAGTTCGTCGTCGTGGAATAGCTGATAATATCGTATGCTCCAGAAGACCAGGCACCATAACTGGATGTCGTAATACCATTACTGGTGCTCGACGAATAACTACCTGGGTCGGGAAGGATTTGGATTGTTACCGAAGCCGAAGTATACGTTCCGGCCTCAAACCAAAGAGCCTGACCTATACGTGAATCATCCGTATAGATGCCATTTCCCCAGACGCTGCCGCCCGGAGCCATACCGCTAGGATTGCTCAAGGTCATCGTATAATAGTAGTAGTCGACATAATACGTTGACCCGAATGTCGTGGCTAAATCTACGGCCCCTAGATTAACAGTAGTCAGGAGGTGCGTGTAATCTACCACATGAAGGGGGGCAGCATCTACCGCCCCGACACCACCGGTCTCAGCCTCAAGCACCCAATCACCACCGAGCGCAGTTGCCCCAGTCGCATCATTTGAAGCCGCAACATCTGCACCTGTCAACTCGCTGATCCGGTCGACAAAACCGCCATCCTGACCGATATTGCAACCATAGAGGAGGATATCGCCTTCAGCGTTCAAAGAATGGCCTATGGAGGAGAGTCGGGAAGCATACTGGTCGAGCGAGGCCTTGTCGACAAGGTCGGTGCCGAGCGTGAAACTGCCTGCGGAACCATGGCTGAAGATGTGGAGCGCATCGATATCTTGCTGGCCGGCAAGGACAGCATCGAGCTGTGACAGACCGGAGCTGTTGCCGTCGATACGGATGACCTCGATGTTCGAGGGGAGCCCTGCGATCAGGGAGTCTGCATCGGGCACCGAGGCGTCGACGACCGCGATTTCCCGACGGGTGACGGCAGTATCGGCAACGGCCAGCGTGGTATCGACGGCCTTTACCTCCGGTACCTTTTCGACGGCTTTCGGTTCTGCTGCTGTTTTGTCAGCCGGGCCGGGATCAACCGCCGTTTCGAGCATTGCCTTTTCAGCAATGGCCGTATCCGCGGGATGGGATGGGTCGGTGGAAACGGTATCGCGGAATGTGACGCATGTCTTTGCCGCAGCGTCGGTCGATGCGTCGGCATGGTTGGCATCCGCAACCGTTTCGGCAAGAACGTCGGCGAGCAAGGCTACGCCTGCCGCATCGAGCATGATGCGCGGCTCGAGGGCGATAAACATGCCTCGCCGCTTGTTTGGCTGCCGATGACCAGGGGGCATGATGACGTATGGTTACGTTTTACGAACTGACGTTCTTCGGTAATATGGTAATATCCAACCAACGTTCTGCTTCGGATATCCGTAACGATATCAATAAAAAACCATAAATAGATTTACTTGTAACTCACCTTATAAGTAAATCTACTCTATCTGCGCACAGCATCAAAGCTGGTTTCGCTATCATCCTGCGTTGCGTATATTTTGTTTTTCCAACATCTAATCCGCCGGCCATGCAGGTACGACTCATCTCCGTCACCAACCCGCTCATCGAAATCGACAACCGCCAGCTGACCCCGGAAGGGCTGGTCGCCTACTGCGCCAGGGTGTCGAGCCCGCACCAGGAGACGCCCGACTACGAGAAGTTGCTCTCCTACTGCATCCAGCACAAGCACTGGAGCGTTTTCGAGATGGTCGACATGACGGTGGAGATCGTCACCTCAAGGGCTATCTCGCCGCAGATTTTACGTCATAAATCCTTTTGCTTTCAGGAATTCTCCATGAGATATGCGAAGGCCCAGTCGATCGAACGCTACGAGCCGAGGAGGCAGGACACCAAAAACCGGCAGAATTCGCTTAACGACCTCGACGCGGAAACCGTGAAATGGTTCGACGAGGCCCAGGAGCGTGTGGCGGCCACGGGCATGGAGTTGTACGAGGCGGCGCTGGAGAAGGGCATCGCCAAGGAGTGCGCCAGGGTGCTGCTGCCGCTCGGCACGCAGACCAGGCTCTACATGAAGGGGTCGGTGCGGAGCTGGATCCATTACCTCGAGGTGCGCACCGACATAAGTACCCAGAAGGAGCACCGCAACATCGCGGACGCGGTCAGGAAGATCTTCGCGGAGCAGTTCCCGGTTACCAGCAGGGCGCTGGGGTGGGCATGAAAAAATCGTGACGCGTGACGCGTGACGGCTAAAGAAAAAGGCCTGCAAGATCGAAGTTCATCCCTCCTCGTTCTTGCAGGCCCTCATGCTTATATGCAGGTGCGCATTAACCGGTTGATCACGTCACGCGTCACGTTTACCGCGCCATGTGGCCGAACAGGCTTATGAGCTGTTCGCGCAGGTCCTTGCGGTGGACGATCAGGTCGAGGAACCCGTGCTCCTGGAGGAACTCGGCGCGCTGGAACCCCTCGGGGAGGTCGCGTTTGATGGTGTCGCGGATGACGCGCGGACCGGCAAAACCTATCAGCGCCTTCGGCTCGCTGATGTTGATGTCACCGAGCATGGCGAATGAAGCCGTGATGCCTCCTGTGGTGGGATTGGTCATCAGCGAAATGTACGGGATGCCCTTTTCGCCGAGGCGGGTGAGCCTCGCGGAGGTCTTGGCCATCTGCATGAGGCTGAAGGCTCCTTCCATCATTCGCGCGCCGCCGGACTGCGATATCACCACCAGCGGAGCGTTGAGTTCGAGGCTTTTGTCTGCGGCCCTTGCAATCTTCTCGCCCACCACGGAGCCCATCGATCCTCCGATGAATCCGAAATCCATGGCGGAGATCACCACCTTGCGTCCGTCCATCTCGCCGACCGCGTTGCGGCAGGCCTCGGACTTGCCGGTCTTGGACATGGTTTCACGGACACGGTCGGGATAGTTCTTCGTATCGACGAAATTGAGCGGGTCGGCGGCGCGGAGGTTCGCGTCGAACTCCTGGTAAGCGCCGTCGTCAAACAGGATCGAGAAGTATTCGGAAGGCGAAATCCGGAAATGCAGGCCGCAATCGGGGCAGGTGTACTGGTGGTCTTCGAGCTGCTTTTTATGGAGGGCCGCGCCGCATTCGTCGCACTTCGTCCAGAGCCCTTCTGGGGTATCGCGTTTGTCCGTCGTGCGGATCGAGGGCTTTGCCCGTTTGAACCAGACCATTTCTATATTACGACTAAAGAGTTTACATTGCCCTCAAGATATGAACTCGGGACGAGAAGTCAAAAACAGCACCCCGTTCATGCTTCGGCGAGACGCCAACGCAAACCGCACCGATCCGTTGCCAAAACCTGCCCACCGCATACTCCTGGCCATACTGCTGGCGTTGTCGGGGCTCGTCCCGTCGTCCGGCCGGGCCGCGCATGCCGTGACGGTGGTCTATCCGGACACGCTTGCCGCTCCCGGCAGGCGGTACGCCATCCTTCCGGCCATGAAGCCCGCGAGGAAAACCGTCGGGCTCGCACTGTCGGGCGGGGGGGCGAACGGGTTTGCCCAGATCGGGGTGCTGAAGGCGCTTGAAGAGGAGGGCGTCCCCGTCGATTTCATTGCCGGCACCAGCATCGGCGCCCTTGTCGGCGGCCTCTACAGCTCCGGCTACACGGCTGCCGAGCTCGAGTCGATCGCCGCCACCCTGCCACTGAAGAACATCCTCTCCCTCGACAACGACGCCCCGAGGTCCAGCAGCTACATGGAGCAGAAAGGCGTCAGGGACCGGGCATCCATCGCCATCCGTTTCGAAGGGGTCAAACTGGTGCTGCCGAAATCCCTGAGCTCGGCACAGACCCTGACCCGGACCATCGACCTGCTCATCCTGAACGCCCCGTACCACACGACCAACGAGTTCTCCGGCCTACCCATCTCGTTCCGGGCAGTCACCACCGACCTCGTTTCGGGGCGCCGGGTCACGCTCACCTCGGGACCGCTCTCCGAAGCGATGCGCGCCAGCAGTACCATCCCGGTCATCTTCCAGCCCATCGAGCGCAACGGCCTCAAGCTCGCCGACGGGGGCCTGGTGGCCAACCTGCCGGTCGACGAACTCGAAACGGCCGGCGCGGAGTACAAGGTCGCCATCGACACGCACGGCAAGATGTACAAGGATGGCGAGGACCTGGACATTCCCTGGAAGGCCGCCGACCAGGCAATGACCATCCTCACACAGGTGCAGTACCCGGTCCAGCTCGACCGTGCGGACCTGGTCATCTCACCGGACCTCGACGACCACAAAGCCACGGACATCTCGGACATCCGACGCCTCATCGAACTCGGCTACGCGAAAGGCCGGCTGCTCGCCTCGACCATCAGCCGCAACATCCAGGTCACCCATGCCAACGACACCGACATCAGGCGCTTCTCGAAGTCGATACAGGGCATCCCGGAGAGGGCGGCTTGCATGGAGCAGCTGAGGACGGCGAGAGGCATCATCAGGAATTCGACCCACCTCAAGGCCGCCCTGCGCGAGCTGCTCGCCACCGACCTGTTCACGCAGGCCCATGCGGAGATCGATGCCAGACAACGCTCAGTCGTCTTCTTCCTGACGCCGCTCCCGCGGATCGAACGGGTCGAGGTATCCGGAGGACCGGCCGATGCCGTCGACGAACATGCGGTGAAGGAGGCGTTCAGGTCCATCACCGGAACGCTCTACACCAATGCGATGGCGACGAAAGCCATGGAGAAACTGGTCAGGGCCTACAGGAACAAGGGATACAGCCTGGTCGGCATCGACGGCACCTCGATCGACGGGGAAAGGCTGCGAATCAGGCTTACCTCCGGAATGATCGAATCGGTCGGCATCACGCAGGACAGGAAACTTACCAGGGATACCCCGATCAGGCGTGAACTCGAGATCGACACCTCAAGACCACTCAAGCTCGACGATGCGAAAAGCTCGGTCGACAACCTCTACGGCACCGGGGTTTTCAACCGGGTATCCGTGAGTACGGAATCTCCGGAACCCGGCAAGGGAAAGCAGGCGGGCACCATGAACATCCGGCTCGACGAAAAGCCCGCGACGGTCCTCCGGCTCGGCCTCAGGTATGACGAGACCTCGAACGCGCAGATGCTGCTCGACTTCCGGAACGAAAACCTCAACGGATCGGCAAACTCGATCGGAGGATGGGCAAAGGTAAGCCAGAACAACAACCGGGTCAACCTCGAGTACGGCATCCCGAGGATAGGCAGTACCCCCCTGACGCTCTACACGAAAGCGTTCTATGACCAGCGGGACTTCGAAACCCGCCAGAAGGTCCTGTATCCCTCACCGGCCGGGCCCCCTTTTGCCCTGGGCATCCAGAGGTACGGCATGACGGCGGCATTCGGCACACAGATAAGAACCAGCGGGCGGCTCGTCGGCGACCTGACCCTGCAGAACGCCCGGACCTATCCACGCAGCTCGAGCGTGGCGGGATTTGCCACGGAAAATGTTTCGGTGGCTGCAGTTGGCGCGCATTTCATCATCGACACGAGGGACAGCTCCTTCCTGCCGTCGGAGGGCAGATACACGAATATCAGGTACACCTCGGCATACGGGGCCGACCATGCGAATGTCGGCTACTGGCAGCTCGCCGGATCCCATGAAGAGAACTTCGGCATCTCCGGCAGCACCACCCTGCAGATTTCCGCCGTCGGAGGCATCAGCAGCCAGACGCTCCCCTTCAGCGAACGGTTTTTCCTCGGCGGCATGGGCAACCAGTACAGCTACCGCTTCATCGGCGTGAAGGAGAACGACCTCATCGGCAACAATATCGCCGTGGCAGGCGCCATGTTGCGCTACAAGTCCCCGGTCCAGATCATATTCCCGACCTCGATCATCGGCGCTTACAACATCGGCAATGTCTGGCAGGTACGGCAGCGGATGTCGGTCAAGGAGCTGGTGCAGGGTATCGGCGCCGGTTTCGTCTGGGAGACGCCGCTGGGGCCGGCACGCCTGACCGCCTCGAAAGCCTTCGCATTCGAGGCGAACGACGTGAAAGACAATGCCGAACTCAACTTCTCCAAGCTGGTCATCTATTTCAGCCTTGGCCATGATTTCTGATTGCAACCACTGCCCGCGACCTGATACGGGCACAAACCTTCATCCGCTCCAGAGTGACTTCGCGCAGTAGACCCAATATCCTCGTCTGCAACGACGACGGCATCGAAGGGCCGGGGATCCACGCCCTTGCCGCCTCCATGAAAAAAATCGGCAACGTCACGGTGGTGGCCCCGGCGGAGCCGCACAGCGGCATGAGCCACGCCATGACCCTCGGCGAACCGCTGCGCGTCAGGGAGTACTCGAGGAACAACCGCTTCTTCGGCCATACCGTGTCGGGCACTCCGGTCGATTGCGTCAAGGTGGCGCTGAGCCATATCCTGAAAAGCAAGCCGGACCTGATCGTCTCGGGAATCAACTACGGCAGCAACACGGCCATGAACACCCTCTACTCGGGCACGGTCGCTGCGGCCCTGGAAGGGGTGCTGCAGGGCATCCCCTCGCTCGCGTTCTCCCTGACGACCTACGTGGACGCCGATTTCACCTATGCGGCAAAGTTCTCGAGGACGCTCGCGCGGGAGGTGCTCGTCCGGGGGCTGCCCCCGGACACGATCCTGTCGGTGAACATCCCGAACGTGCCGGAAGCGGAAATCCGCGGCGTACTGGTCACCTCGCAGGGAAAATCCCGTTGGGAGGAAGCCGCCATCGAGCGCAACGACATGTACGGCAACCCCTACTACTGGCTCAGCGGCACCCTGCAGCTGCATGATCACGACCTCGGCAGCGACGAGTACGCGGTGCGCCACAACTACGTGGCCGTGACTCCCCTCTCTTGCGACTTCACTGCGCACGGATTCAGGGCCGAACTGCTGAACTGGCCATTAAAAAAATGACCCTGTGAACACCTTCCTTATCGACTACCAGCGGATTCAGACGCCGAAAAAGGGATTTTCACGCCTGTTCTGCGATTACACCTCCGAGGGAGAGGAGCGCTCGAAGCTCGTATCCTCCTGCTTCCACCTCGACTACCGCAAGGATGCCGACTACTACCGTCACCTCGGGCTCCTTGCATCCAGGAACTTCAGGCGGAAAGAGCTTACGGCCCTTCTCACCAGGCAGAACCGGATGTTCGGCTGCACCGAGCGCCATCTACGGGAGATCGAGAAGCTTGCCTCCCCCCGCTGCATGGCCATCGTCACCGGCCAGCAGACCGGACTCTTCACCGGCCCGCTCTACACCGTATACAAGGCTCTGACCGCCGTCGTCATGGCGGAAAAGCAGAAAGAGCTGTTCCCCGAGTACGATTTCGTGCCCATCTTCTGGCTGGAGAGCGAAGACCACGACTTCGACGAAGCCGCATCGACGATCCTCTTCTCCGGCAACGGGCTGGTGAAGGTCGCTGCGGAGGCGGCCCATCGTCTTCCCGACCAGATGGTGGGTCCGACGCCGCTCGGAAGGAACATCGGCGAAACCGTGAGGCAGTTCCTCGAACTGCTGCCGGAGTCGGATTTCAAACCCGCGATCGCCGAGCTGATAAGTTCATGCTACGAACCCGACGCCACCTTCGAAAGCGCCTTCGCCCGGACCCTGATGCGGCTTTTCAGGGACCATCCGCTCATCCTGCTCTCGACGAACGATCCCGAATTCAAGCGGCTTGCCGGCCCGGTATTCTGCAGGGAGATCGAAACCTGCCCGGCATCCTCCTACGACGTTGTCGCGCAGAGCTCGGTGCTCGAATCGATGGGCTACCCCGCACAATCGAAGCCGCGCCCGGTGAACGCGTTCTACCTCAACCAGCTCGGCCAGCGCCAGAAGATCGAGCAGCCGGTGCCGGACAGCTTCGTCATCCTGCCCGATCGCCAGAAATACTCGCGCCACCAGCTGATCGAAATCTGCCAGGACCATCCCGAACGCTTCAGCCCGAACGTCATCCTGCGGCCCATCGTGCAGGACACCGTCCTTCCGACCTTCGCCTACATCGCCGGCCCGGGGGAGATCAGCTATCTGGCGCAGTACCGGAAAGCATACGAACGCTTCGGTCTCGCCATGCCCTTCGTCATGCCGAGAGGCAGCTTCACGCTGGTCGAGCCAAAGGTGGTGCGCACCATGGACAAGGTGCTCAAGGTGACCGGCAGGCCGAGCTTCTCGAGGAAACAGGTTTACGAAACAGCGTTCCAGGATATCCAGCTGCTTCGCAAATCGATGGTCTCGGGCGCCGAAAACCACGACATCGACATCCTGTTCGACCAGGCCGAGGCGGAAGTGGCCCGGGCCCTGTCGGCACTCGAACCGTCGCTGGTCAAAATGGACCCGACGCTCCAGCCGGCACTTGCCGCCTCGTCGGGGCAGGTCGCGAAAATCATCGAGGGGCTGAAGGAGAGGACCTATCGCGCCGGAAGGCGGAAGCATGAGGAGCTGCTGCAGCAGCTCGACCGGGCGGAGCTCAACCTCTTCCCGGAAGGCAAGCCCCAGGAGAGGGTCGTCAACATCTTCCACTACCTCAACAAATACGGCCCAGGACTCATCGACGACCTGAAAAAAGTGCTGCAGGGCTATTCGGCCGAAACGCATCTGATCGTGGAATTGTAAGAAAAGGACCACAAGGACAACAGGGAGATAAGGGGGCCAATAAAAAAGCCGGGTACGTGATGCCCGGCTTTTTTTACATCTCATCGAAATCGGTATCGAAATCGATTGCGATGACGATTGCGATACCGATTTCGATCTGGAGTCTCACTCTTTTCGAGTCCCTGATCTCCGTTATCCCGAATAGGTGTGCACGCTGTTCTGGGCGGAGGGGAGGTAGTTGACGCCGAACCAGCAGACCAGCAGGACGATGAAAGCCAGGCCGAGGTACCACTGCAGTACGGTGACGTCGGTCTTGCGCGCCACGAGGTGCAGGTAGCCGAGGTAGGCCAGCCAGGAGATGAAGGCCCAGGTCTCTTTCGGGTCCCAGGTCCAGTAGTGCCCCCAGGCCTCCTTTGCCCAGAGGGCGCCGAAGACCAGCCCGAAGGTCAGGAGTACGAAACCGAGCAGGGCAAGGTAGTGCGACATCGAATCGGACACCTTCGAGCTCCTGGCACGGAACTTCAGCCAGAGGTTGTGCCAGCCCGCCACGGCCGATGCCGCAAGCAGCACGTAGGCAACGAGGTAGACCACAACGTGCGGCACGAACCACACGCTCTGCAGGGCAGGCATGAGCGCCTTCTGGAACACGTCCGGGTTCATGACGTTGATGCCGAGGAACAGGGTCGCCAGGCCCATGCAGTAATACTTCAGCCATCCGATCTTCCAGCGGTACTCCACCAGGTACCCGACGACAGGAATCAGGGTGGCGTACCAAAGGCGGGTCTCGCCGAGTGTCCTGAGCGGCGGCCGCTCGAGGGCGATCCAGTACGATGCGAGGAACCAGGCGAGCAACGCCGTGCCGCCGGTCATCAGCAGCCAGGAGGCCGAGGCCGCGGGCCTGGATTTTTTCGCAGGAATCTGCAGCAGGCTGCCCAGGCCCCAGCAGGCGGCGGTCGCCACGGCGATGGCCGGAAATTCAACCAGGGTCATGCTGCCTCCATTTTTTTGACGCCTTTCCAGAAAAAGAGCAGGTTCCCTGCCATGATCATGAAGAATCCAAGGTAGACCGCCGGCAGCCACGGGTCGTTGACCGCCTCGACGAGGCTCATGGTCGACCAGCGGCCGGCCTTTTCGTCGTAGCCCATCTGGTAGAGCTTCCAGCCGAGGACATCGACCGGCTTGTTCACCTCGAGCACTCCGGGCTGGTGCCCGCCCGATGCCGAACGGATCATGACGTGCGACCTGAACGCCTTGGGCGCCCCGGGAGCGATAACGATGAAGTAGTCGCCGACCGGAATGAACTGCGGCCGGATATCGGGGCCGTCGCCGTTGATCCAGCGTTCGACCGGCGCCTGTCCGGGCACCTCGACGCGCACCTTCGCGAAAGGCACACCCTTATGGCCGTTCGAAGGCAGCGGATTGCCGTCCCTGTCGGGCAGGGCATCGGACCTGAAATCGGTGACCGTCGCGGAAGCGATACCCGGCCATACGGCTCGAGCCCCCTTGCGCACCTCGGGGACCATCCCCGCCTTCTCGGCGATGACCTGATCGGTAGCCGGGTCGTACAGCGCAAACTGCGGAACGTATTCGTCGATCTGGAAATCATTCAGGTAGATCGAAAAGGGAACGTGCACAGGGCGTTCGCTCGGCATCTCGTAGGCCACGTTGCTCTCCTTTCCCTCGTACAGTGGAATGATCAGGCGCTGCAGGTCGGCCGTACCGGCAAGGCCGCAGGCGAGGGCGAGCCAGAAGCCGCCGTGGAACAGGATGAACTGGAGGTTCGCGACCCTGAATGGCACCGTCTTCCAGAGCAGCGAAAGGCCGAGGTTGAACAGGAACAGCAGGGTCACGAACGCGAAGGGCCAGCTCGAAAACATGCCGTTGAGGCGAAGCGTGGACACCATGGAGCCGGGAGGTAACGGATCCTGGGGCAGCACACCCCCGACGAGGGAGAGCAGCGCGAGGCCGACGATGAGGCTCAGGCCCACCGGGATCCCGCCCATCCACCCGACAACGGGATGATCCCTGAAACCGAACCCAACCGCCGCGATCGCCGAGGCGAATGCCGCAAGGAACAGGCCGTTGGCCGGCCAGCGGGGAATGGTGATACCGTTCCCGGAGGTCAGGAACTCGATGGCGAAGCCGGCGATGATGGCCGACAGGGTGAACAGTGCCGCCTTTCCGAACCCTTCGGGCGGAGAGGACGGCGTGAGGGGGGATTTACTGGTTTGCATGTGCTCAGGTTGATTTGTCACAGGAACCGATGACGTCGACGTCGTCCTTCTTCAGGATCTGGCAGCACTTGCAGACGATGCCGTGCAGTTCGCTGATGGCTGCCCCGACGATGATCTTCTCGACGGCACTCTTTATCTCGTGCCGGTAATCGCGGCTCTTGATGTTCTGCTGGCCCCGCTTCTTGTGCAGGTACTGGGAAACCGCCGCGGGAGTCACGCCCAGCAGCATCGCCGCTTTCGACTGCGTCATGCCGGTCTTGACCAGTTCCTTGGCAAGGTCTGCCCTGATCTGGGGCAGGTAATACCATACGGCTTTTTCACAGGGAAAAATCATCGGTCAAAAACAAAAATATTGACAGGATACAACGTTACTACCAGGCTGCCGAAAGCTGAATCCGGTTTGACGGAAGGCGCTGCATGCAAACTCCGCAGCGCCTTCCGTCAAACCGGCGAAATATTTTGGGCCCGATGCCGTGATTTGAGTTAATTATATAAATTTCCAACACAATGTCACCATGCAAGGTCCCACAAAAACAGCATGAACCCAAGGACCAGTAGCATTGCCGGCTGGCTCATCCTCGCGCTGATGCTCTGCCAGTTCGTCCCCCTCGGCCGGGTCGATCCGCCATCGAAGGGCGCCGGAGCGCTCCCGCTTCCGGCACGCCGGACCCTGGAATCAAGATGCGGCCAATGTCATTCCTACGCCACCCGCTGGCCGAACAGCGCGTTCATCGCGCCGCTCTCCTGGTATGTCGTCCATGAAGTGCGGAAAGCCAGGCAGGCGATCAACTTGTCGGAACTATCCGGCGCACCCAACCACGACGGATTCCGGGTAAAAAAGCGGATCCGGTCGTTGATCATATCGGGAAACACCTCCCGTCATGCCGTCATTCCGGGCTTTGAACAGGCGGAACTCACCCCATCGGAGCGCAAACAGCTGCTCGACTGGTCGGCAGTTCCGGAATAAGAACCGTAGCACGTCGTAAAAAATTCAGTGTTTCCATAGGTTTGCCGCATCGAATTTCAATACCTGATGCCGTAATCTCAGGAATAGCACTCCGTGATGCTTGCGATCGATTTTCCGGGATCGGCCTCGTCGATGAAACCGTTTTTACAAGCATCCGGCCCCACGACCAGCGGCTGCGACAAGGGGGGGCCGGATGCCGGCCCGGCAGTTCACGGGGTGAAGCTTCGGGGCAGGCCATGCCGGATCAGATCTCGAGGAAGTTCCTGATGAGCCGGTGCCCTTCAGAGGTCATGATGGATTCCGGGTGGAACTGCACGCCATAAAGGCCGAGTTCCGGAGCATCCATGCCCATGATGACGCCATCCTCCGTCCACGCCCGCACCGTCAGGGATGACGGGAGGGTTTCCCGTTCGACGACGAGGGAGTGGTACCTCGTGGCCGGGAACGGGTTTTCCAGACCGCGGAACACCCCCAGCCCGTCATGGTAGACCAAGGAGACCTTGCCGTGCATGATCTTGCCCGCGCGAACGACCCTGCCTCCCAGCGCCTCGCCGATGGCCTGGTGTCCGAGGCAGACGCCGAACAGCGGGATGCGTCCCTGCACGGCGTTGATGAGCGGCACCGAAATTCCGGCGTCCTGAGGTGTTCCCGGACCGGGCGAGATCACGATCTTCTCGGGATTCAGGGCGAGCACCTGCTCCACGGTCAGTTCGTCGTTGCGGTAGACCACCGTCTCGGCGCCAAGTTCGCCGATATACTGCACGAGGTTGTAGGTGAACGAATCGTAATTATCGATAACGAGTATCATGCGAATAGCGTACTGAAAGAAGTTTACAATGTTGCGGCCGAAAGCGGCTCGAGCTCGGCCGCTTTCCGGAACATGGCTTCGTAAGCCGGGCTCATGGCTATGCGTCGCCGCTCCATGACCCTGCGGGCGGTCTCGAGAGCATTGTCAATCCGGCAAGGCTCGAAAGACGGGTGGCCGTTCCCCCAGGAGAACGACGGAACGTGCTTCGTGGGCATCCCGGCGCCGAAGATGTTGGCCGATGTGCCCACGACCGTGCCGGTGTTGAACAGGGAGCCGATGGCACATTTCGAATGCTCACCTATAAGCAGGCCAAGGAACTGGAGGCCGGTCTGCATCTGACGCCCGCCGACCACCAGGCTGACCTTGCTGTAGTTGTTCTTCAGGTCGGAAGTATTGGTCGCCGCGCCGAGGTTGCACCAGGACGAAATATAGGAGTGGCCAAGGAAACCGTCGTGTTGCTTGTTGGCGTAGGGTTCGATGATCGAATCCTCGATCTCGCCTCCGGCCTTCGATGCCCCCCCCACGAACACGTTGCTGTAGATTTTGGCACCGATCTTCGCGCGGGCGCCAGGGGCAAGCACGACGTTCTGCATCAGCACCGCCTGGGGTTCGACTACGGCCCCCTCCCCGATATGGATATAGCCGTCCGTTGCATCGAGCACGGCGCCGGCCATGACCGTCGCCCCCCTGCAGATGGAGATGGCTTCGGGATTGACCAGCACGGCGGACGGATGGATCTCCCCCTCATGCCTGCCGAGCGGAAAAAGGGCACGGTCCCGCTGCAGCAGCCCAGGATGCATGGCGACGGGGTCCCAGAGGTTCTCCAGCAATACGAAACCGGAGCCCCCGGAGCATTCCATCGACTCGGCAAGTGCCCTGCCGTCGATCAGCTCCGGAAGCGGTGTTCCTCCATCCGGAAGATCTGCGGCGCGAAGGCGGCAGGCGACAAGGTCCCCATCCTGCACTACGGCGTGCCCCGGCTGCAGGTCATCGGCAGAGGCAAGCCCGATCACCCGTTCGTCGCAGACGAGCCTGCCGTTCAGCAGCAGCAGATCCTCTTCGAGGAGTGCGTTGACCGTCGCTCCGGAGTGCACCTCGCCGAACCATGGGGCAATGTGGCTCCGGAGATGCCAGGTAAGGTTGACCCGGCCCGAGGCAGCCGACACGAACCTGTCCAACAGGGACATGGCACCGGAATGGAGGGCGTAGACAGGCTTCAGGCCGACAAGCGGCATGAAACGGCTGACCTTCTGATCTTCGAAAACGATAACCTGCATACGTCACATCGATAACTGGGACAGGAACCCATTATGGATCAAAAAGTATTTCGACCGCACGCGGTACAGCGGAGATCCCCATTGATCCGCTCACATTCCTGAAAACCTCGCCATCCATATGCATCGCATCCCCCTCGGGCATGAAAACACGGAGGGCCGAGGCCTTGCAGTACAGCACTTCGGGGTCGTCGATCTGCGTCCCCTTCAGGTACTTGAACACATAACCGGGAAACCTCCATTTCGGGATAGCCTTCAGGATGCACACGTCGAGCAGACCATCGGCCGGGTCGGCGTGGGGTGCGATCCTGAATTTTCCACCTTCGACGGCCCCGTTCGAGACCGAGAAGGCGAACACCGGTTCACGCAGTTCAAGCTTGCCGTCTGGAGTTTCGATTTCAATATGCATTTTTAAGGGTGTATAACCTAAAAGCACACTGACCAGCGCGTAAGCATAGGAGAGCTCCCCCCGGAACCATGGCGTCGCCTGCACCGTGCGGGCGATCCTCCCGGTAAAGCCGATACCGATCGAATTGACGAAATACCTCGACCCGCCGTCGCCGAACTCGACATGGCCGAGATCGACCGTCCGGCTTGCACAGTCCGCAAGGCCAGCGATAGCATCCTCGGTCGTTTTTTTGGCCGGACGTAGCGTCTTCAGGAAATCGTTGGCCGAACCGACGGGAATGATGCCGACCCTGACCGGCATTCCGACAACCGCGTTGACGACTTCGTTGAGCGTACCATCACCGCCGCAGGCGATCAGCGTCGAACTGCCGCCGACCGCGTTGCGGGCGATCTCACCAGCGTGACCGGGGAACCGTGAAACCTCAAGTGAGGCATTGGCAAACGTGGCCAGAGAGCGCTCGATCATGCGAGCCTTGCCTGCCGCACGCCCCTTGTCGGCGGCGGGGTTGAAAATGAAGGTGAAGCTATCCTTTCTAACCATGGCTCCCGTCGTCAATGGGTTGAGGGTTCCTTTCATCAGGAGCTGATGTCTCGACGAGTACGTGCACGGAGAACAGGTGGGCAAGGATGCCCCGGACACAATCGTCCAGCGAAGCAAGGGTCCTGTCGAATCCCGACTCGGGTCCATAATAGGGATCTTCGATCTCGGTACCGGCGGGCACATCGGCAAATTCGGTCATCATATGCACCATCGGCCCGATGCCTCCATCCACAACCCCGTCCACCTCACGGTAATTGTCATGGTCCATGACGAAGACATGATCGAAAGCTGACATATCGAGTTCATGGATGCATCGGGCCCTCATCCCGGAAATGTCGATTCCGGAACGGGCGGCTGCGCGGATTGCCCTCGGATCGGGAGAGGAGCCCGACTGGTAGCAAACCGTCCCTGCCGATTCTGCTTCGAAATGATGTGCGACTCCCTGTATGTCCGACAGGGCGGTGAACAGCCCTTCGGCCATCGGTGAACGGCAGATGTTTTCATAACAGACGAAAAGAATCCTGACCGGCATACTGTGGTTTCAAAATAATGACGCAAAACAGCACACTAATTGACGTAATAACGAAAATGCAGTGAAATAATATACTTTAGACCGGATATTATATTTTTTTTTGTAAAATCTTTATCGGATATTTCAGGTATACCAAGGCAAAAAACAGAGTTCCCCCCATGACAACCCTACATTGCCATGCATCACTGTCCGGTAACTGGCTTACCGATCACCGAAAGAAGTCAATGGAGTTTTGATAGTCCGAAAGGAGACTATACAAAAAAATTCACGCTGATCGGCAATGACATCATTCACGTCCAAAAAAGCGCCCGGCACGGCATAATCCTCGAGCATCTCGACCAGGCCACGCTGTCGGCACTCATAAGGGAAGAGAAGCTTTCCGGAAAGCAGTTGCATCTGCTGATCGACTGCACGAACATCGTCGGCTTCAGCTATGCGTACAAGAAGGAGTTCACCAGCCTCATCTACAACTGGAACCCCGATTTCAGGATCGTCGTATTCTATAACATCGATCCAGGGATCAGGCTCCAGCTCGATATGTTCCGTTCGATAGCGCCCCACGGGCTTGCCTTCATCCTGAGCGGGAACTATGAAGAGGCCATATCCTTCATCATGGGCTTCAAATCCGGCAAAATGCGGGATGAAGCCACCGGAGAGAGCCGGGGAGGCCAGGATCCCCTCGTCAGGGTCGAGTTCCTGTCGACGCTGGCCAGGATGGCGTGGCTGAAGATGTTCGACCAGCAGATCTACCTGCCTTCCGAAACGCATGCGTCCTATCCGTTCTTCAAAGCACTCGAGGTCATCCAGGGCGACTTCAAGTCCATGGAGGCCGAACACGACCTGATCCTGAACCAGACGCTCGAAGATTGCAGGAGACAGCTGGCCCAGAAAACCACGGCACTCAACGCCCAGATCGAGCTCAACCGGAAGAACGCACGACAGTTCAGGGAGGAAAAGCTTGCGCTGGCCTCGAGGGTTTCGTCGCACGATCTCGAATCGACCAGGATATCGACGGCGAACGCCGAAAAGACATCCACGCTGAAGACCCTTTGCGAGCTGATTGCCGACCTCGACGCCGAACCCCAAATCAAGCAGAAACTTTCGAGCTGCTGCCTGAATCTCGTGGAAACCGGCAGGAAAGAGGCGCAGCTGAATACCGAACTTACTGAAGCGGATTCGGCATTCATCTCGATGCTCCAGAAAAAACACCCGAACCTGAACCAGCGGGAACTGCGGATCTGCCTGCTCATCAAACTCGACTACAACTCGCGCGACATTTCACGCATGATGGGGCTGTCGGTCCGGGGGATCGAAAGCACCAGGTATCGTCTCCACCGGAAAATCGGCATCGAAAAACACCGATCACTGAAAACCTACCTGACGAACCTGCCGGTATTCAACTCCTGACGAACCGGTATCACGACGTCCCGTCCGGGATACCGGATGGGCGTCGCCGCAGCCCACCCCCTTCGACACCCAAATACGCATAAACAAGCACAGATACTCCAGCAACACGCCACCAAGAGTCAAACATAACGAGCCAGGGGCTCCGCTATTTAAAAAAACAATACAGCAGCGGCTTACACCTGAAAAGTATAATCATTTGGATTTAACCAAATTTAATCTTTATCATGCTTCAACACCCGCATCATTACGCCTAACAGCACTTCATGACGGGTGTATCCTATACCGAAATAACGATATACCGAACAACATGAACACATGTCCAGTTTCAGGCCTTCCGATCACCTCCAAACCGCACTGGAAAGAGCCGCATTCCGGTTACACCAAGCATCTCGATCTGATCGGCAATGATATTCTGCATGCATACGTCGAGGCGGCCCATCCGGTCACCCTTGAGACCCTGAGCAACGAACTGGTGAAAACCGTGCTGAAGGAAAGCACCCCCCCCGACACACACCCCTACCTCCTCTGGGACATGAAGAACATCCTCGACGTCTCCTACGATTACAAGCAGGGGATCAACGACCTGATCTTTCATTGGGGCCCAAAATTTGCAGTCGTGATATTCTACAATATCGACGAGTCATGCAGGATCATCGTTGAAACGTTCGCGGCCATCACCCCCAACAACATGACCGTGCTGCTCAGGGAGGACTACAATGATGCCATCAGGACCGTCATGGATATCAAGGCTGGCAAAGCGGACGAGGCTGGAGATACCCTGCAGGAAACCAACGCCATCCTGAAAAACGAATTTCTTGCCGCCGTTGCCAGGATCTCATGGTTGAACATGTACAACCAGCAGATCAATCTGCCGTCGACCGACAGCCCCTTCTACCCCTATTTCAAAGCGCTTTCCCACATGCAGGAGGACCTGAGGTCGCGGGAAGCGCATCAGGAAAAGGAGCAGCAGCGCCTGAGGAACGACTATGAGCATCGCCTGACCCAGAAGATCATCCTCATGAACGCCCAGGTCGAGCTGAACAGGAAGGAGCAGCAGCAGTTCGCCCAGGAAAAAGCCGCGCTGAAATCGAGAATCTCGGCCCAGGAGATGGAGCTTACCAGGATTTCGACAGCTATCGGTGAAAAGAGTTCGGCCCTGCACCTGCTCTGCGACCAGATCAAGACCCTTGACATCGAACAGCACATCAAAAACCGCATGACAGAGCAGTGCCAGGGAATGCTCGAGACGGAACTGGCCGAAAAAAGGCTCAAGACGGAGCTGACGACAGGAGACTCCGAATTCCTGTCGAAACTGCAGAAGAAGCATCCGAACCTCAACCAGCGGGAGCTCCGGATCGGCCTGATGGTGAAGCTGAATTACGACACCCGGGAGATCGCCCGTTCGGTCGGCATCTCAACCCGGGGCATGGAAAGCATCCGCTACCGGATGCACAAAAAGCTCGGGTTGGACAAACACAAGTCGATCAAGACCTACCTCTCCGAGTTGGCTGCCGAGATGTAACGTCAAAAAAAGATAGGGACGCCAGGGACTGCAGGGACCACGGGGACAAATAAGAAGGCGGGGTTGCGGGATAGCCTCTTTTCTTCGTCCTTGTTGTCCCTTGTGTCCTTGAACTCCTTGGCACGCTCCCGCAGGAAGGTTCAGACAACAACGAGCGTCTTGATGTTGACGAACTCGCGGATGCCATGGTGCGACAGCTCCCGCCCATACCCTGAAAGCTTGACCCCACCGAAAGGCAGGCGCGGATCAGACTTGACCATCGAGTTGATGAAGCAGTTGCCCGTTTCAAGGCGGGATGCGATGGCTAGCGCCCGGTCGAGGTCGCGGGAAAAGACCGCGGATCCAAGTCCGTATTCGCTGTCGTTGGCGACAGCGACGGCTTCGTCATCGTCTCGAACCTCGATCACTGTCGCCACCGGCCCGAAGATCTCCTCCTCCCAGGCCGCCATGCCTTTCCTGACGCCCCCCAGCACCGTTGGAGGGTAAAAATACCCCGGCCCCTGCGGGAACACGCCGCCGCACAGCAGCTTCGCGCCGGCAGCAACGCTCCGTTCAACCTGCGAATGCACCAGGTCACGAAGGTCCGCACGGGCTATAGGGCCGACGTCGACACCGTTGGCGAAGGGGTCGCCCACCTTCGCCGCCCGCATCTTCCGCACCAGCATCTCCGTAAACTCGTCGATGAGAGCTGTATGCACGATGAATCGCTTGGCCGCGATGCAGCTCTGGCCGCTGTTGAGGAGCCGGCTGGCCACGCACACATCCACGGCCTGGCTGAGGTCGGCATCGTCGAGCACGATGTAGGGATCGCTCCCGCCGAGTTCGAGCACGCTCCGCTTGATAGCCCTCCCCGCCTTCGAGGCGACCGCGCGGCCAGCGCCGGTGCTCCCGGTCACGGAGACCGCCTGGACCGCAGGGTGGTCGATCATGAAACCCGTCAGGCGATCGACATCGTCGAGGGCCACATGGACCGCCCGGTAGAGATGCTCCGGGAACCCGGCGTCGACGAACAGCTTCTCGATGGCAATGGAGCACCCGGTGACGCCGGGCGCATGCTTGACGACGATGCCGTTGCCGGCCATGATGGCCGGAGCGGCGAACCGGAGCACCTGCCAGTAGGGAAAATTCCAGGGCATCACACCAAGGACGACGCCGAGCGGCTCGAACCGGACGATCCCCTTGGCGCCGTCGAACTCACTCTCCTCCGGCTGCAGGAACTCTGCGGCCCGGTCGGCGAACCAGTCGCACACCCAGGCGCACTTGCCCACCTCGGCCCTCGACTGGCCAAGCGGTTTGCCCATTTCGAGGCTCACGAGTCGCGCATGCTCCTCCTGCTGCTCACGAAGGAGCTCTGCGAGGCGCTTCATGAGGCGGGAGCGCTCCTCCATGCCGGTCAGCCTCCATCGGCGGAAATCGGCATCCACCAGGCGCAGGAGCCTGTCGATCTCCCCGGAAGGCATGGTTGCATATTCGGCAATGGGCTCGCCCGTGGCCGGATTGATGGTGACGATCATGGCTTGCTGGTTTTGTTGTGTCATGAAATTCACGTGCGCCTGCAGCGACGGAAATGCCCGCCGCCCGGCACCTCCCGGCCGCCGGAGTGGCTCACTCCTCCAGCGACCCGAGCAGGGCGAGGTAGCTCTCGTAACGTTCGGGATCGATGGCCCCGCTTCCGACCGCCCCCGCGACCGCACAGCCCGGCTCCACCGTGTGGGTGCACGAAGAGTAGCTGCAGTCGGGCATGAAGCGCAGGAACTCCGTAAAATAGAACCGCAGGTTTTCGCGGGTGATGCCGGAGAGGTTGAACTCGCGGATGCCGGGTGTGTCGATCACGTAGCCCCCCTCAGGCAGGCGGAGCATGGTCGCGCTGCTGGTCGTATGCACGCCCTTGCCGGTCCGGTAGCTGATCCTGGCCGTCTTCAGCTCCTTCCTTCCAAGCAGCAGGTTGATCAGGGTCGACTTGCCCACTCCGGAATGTCCGCTGAACGCCGACACCTTGCCGTCGAGATGCGCCTTCAGCTCATCGAGGCCGGTCCGGCGGGCCGCGCTGACGCAGCAGATCGTGCATCCGAGGGCACGGTAGGTCTCGAGGGCCTCTTCGAGCTGCCCAGGCTCGGCAAGGTCGGACTTGTTGACCAGGAGCAGCAGCGGCAGGTGCTCGGATTCGGCGAAGGCGAGATAGCGATCGATAAGGCGCCGGTTCAGCGGAGGATCGCCAGCCGAGGAGACGACCACGAGCTGGTCGATGTTGCCCGCGATGACCTGGTCCTGTTCCTTGCTCCGGTTGCGTCGAACATCACGGCGGCGGACCAGCGCGCTGGAACGGCGAGAAACATGGTCGATCACCCCTTCGGGCATCTCGGTGCCCGATGCCTTCGGCCTGAAGGCGACACGGTCGCCGACGGCCACGAGGCTCTCTCCCTCGTTGTCGCCAACCGTCCCGGGCACGGTCCGGCACCTGACCTGGCGGCCGTCCTCGCACTCGACGATATAGGAGGCCCCCCCCGTACGGACGACCACCCCTGTCACCAGCTCTTTCATCTATGCCGCCTGTTGTTTTCGAACCCCAGCGCCCCGCGTTCCATTATCCATTATCCATTATCCATTATCCCACGTCCGCCAGCTCGACCCGCTTGCGGAACTTTCCGTAGAAATAGTCCCGGATCCTTCTGTGGGCGGGCTGTTCGAGCCGTTCGTCGTTCCGGACCAGGTCGAAGGCCGCCTCGCGCGCCGAACGCATGATCGAGGCGTCGGCAAGCAGGTCGGCGATCCGCAGGCCGTTCACCGTGCCGGACTGCTCGCGGCCGAGCATGTTGCCGGCCCCCCTGATCTTCAGGTCGATCTCCGAAAGCCGGAAGCCGTCGGACGTCGATGCGACGGCCTGGAGGCGCTCCCTCGCGTCACCCGAAAAGCTTGAATATACGAGAAAACATGATGACCTGTGCTCTCCCCTGCCGACGCGCCCCCTGAGCTGGTGGAGCTGCGAGATGCCGAACCGTTCGGCGTGTTCGATCACCATCACGGTCGCGTTGGGCACGTCGACCCCGACCTCGATCACGGTGGTGCCCACCAGGATGTCGATGGCTCCCTGGCGGAAGCGCTCCATGACGGACTCCTTGTCAACAGCAGGAAGCTGGCCATGGATCAGCCCGAGCCGCAGCTCGGGGAAAACCTCTGCGCCGAGCTGCAGGTAGCTTTCGGTCGCGGCTTTCAGGTCCAGCTTTTCGGACTCCTCGACCAGCGGGTAGACGATGTAGGCCTGGCGCCCCTGCCGGACCTGCTCCCGCAGCAGATCGTACAGCTTCGGCTTGTCCCCTTCCCTGCAGAGGCGTGTACTCACCGGGCTCCGCCCGGCCGGCATCTCGGCGATCACCGACACGTCGAGGTCGCCGTACACGCCCATCGTGAGGGTCCTCGGGATCGGGGTCGCCGTCATCAGGAGGACATGCGGGTTGCCTGCCTTCTCCTGAAGCGCCTTGCGCTGCAGCACCCCGAATCGGTGCTGCTCGTCGATGATCGCGAGCCCCAGCCGGTGGAACCGCACTTCCCCCTCGATGATCGCATGGGTACCCACCACGATATCGATCTCGCCGTTGCCGATGGCCTCCAGCATTGCCTGACGCTCCTTTTTCCCCTGCTTCCCGGTCAACAGGCCGATCTTCAGGCCCAGGGGCTCCATCGAGCGCCTGATCCCCGTGAAATGCTGGTAAGACAGGATTTCGGTGGGGGCCATGAAGGCCGACTGCACGCCGTTGTCGGAGGCGAGCGCCATGGCGAACTGCGCCACCAGGGTCTTGCCCGATCCGACATCCCCCTGCAGAAGGCGGTTCATCTGGCGACCGCTCCTGAGATCGTGGTAGATCTCGCGGACGGCCTGCTTCTGGGCTCCCGTCATCTCGAAGGGCAGGCCCGAGTGCAGGCTTGCAGTCACCCTTCCCGAGTGGTCGAAACGAACGGCGGCGGGGCCGCGGCGCTCCTCGCTCCGCCTGAGGGCGAAGAAGAGCTGGTGGAAAAAGAGCTCGGTCCACTTCATGCGGTAGCGTGCCCGCTCGAGCGCCTCTGCCGAATCCGGAAAATGGAGCTGGCGGTATGCCTCCCCGATCGGCATCAGGCCGCAGGTTTCGAGCGTCGCCGCATCGAGATGCTCCTCGAAGGCCGGCGGAAAATCCCGAAACGCCCGGTGAACGATCGTCCTCAGCGCCAGGGAGTTGACCCCCGCCTGCTTCATCGCCTCGGTGGTCGGGTAGATCGGGATGATCGCCCCGGTCCGGAACAGCTCGTCGTCTCCGGGCCCATCCCCGCCCTTCCGGTCGAGGCGGTCGTAATCGGGATGCTGCATGCCGGGCCTGTGACCGAAATAGGCGACCTTGCCGTGGACAGCCACAACGTCGCCGGCAGCAATGCTCCTTGCGAAGTAATGGACACCGCGGAACCAGGTCAGATCGAGCAGCCCCGAGCCGTCGGCCACCGTCGCCTTGAACCGTGACCGTCCCCGTCCTCCGTTCTCGAGGCGCGTGTCGGAGACCGTGCCGACGACCGTCACGGTCTCTCCATCCGCCAGCTCCCCGATACTCCTGATCCTCGTGCGATCGAGGTAGCGGCGCGGAAAGCAGTCGTAGAGATCCGCCACCGTCCGGATGCCGGCCTCGGCGAGGACTGCGGCCCGCTTCGGGCCTACCCCCTTGATACCCTGGATTGAAGAGAAGGCCGCCATGCTGCAAAGTCCGCGGATAATGGCCGGAGGCCGAATCCGCACTTGTTTATTAAAGGAAAAAGCAGTTTATTTGGGGTCAATTGTTTATTGTCCAACTGACAACGTAATTCCCAAGGTCATGAAACCAGAGATCCACCCGAAGTATACGAAAGTTACGGCCATCTGCGCCAACTGCGGCACCAGCTTCGAAACCCGCTCGACCAGGAACACCATCAAGGTCGACATCTGCAGCAAATGCCATCCGTACTACACCGGCAAGCAGATGCTGATCGATACCGCCGGCCGTGTCGAACGCTTCAACAAGCGCTTCGCCAAGCCTGCCGCCAAAACGAACGCCCAGTAAGCACCCCGTCCGCGAATCAAACCAACTGATACCGTTATGACTGTCAGGGACGTTATACAGAAATTCGAGCCGAGGATGAAGAAGACCATCGAGGCGTTCCAGCACGAGATCGCCTCGATCAGGACCGGCAAAGCCACCACCGCGCTGCTCGACCGCGTGAAGGTCGAAGCCTACGGCCAGCAGATGCCGCTGAAGCAGGTCGGCAACGTCGGCGTGCTCGATGTCCACACCCTCTCCGTCCAGGTCTGGGACAAGTCCATGGTGTCGGCCGCCGAGAAGGCGATCCGCGACGCCAACCTGGGGCTCAACCCCTCTGCCGACGGCCAGCTCATCCGCGTCAGCATCCCGCCGCTCACCGAAGAGCGCCGCAAGGAGTACGTGAAGCTCACCAAGAAGTTCGGCGAAGACTCGAAAGTCTCGCTCCGCAACCTCCGCCGCGACCTCATCCATGAAGTGGAGAAGCTCGAGAAGGACAAGCAGATCAACGAGGACGACAAGAACCGCGGCAAGAAGGAGGCCGACGACCTCGTGCACAAGTTCGAGAAGCAGATCACCGACCTGATCGCCCAGAAGGAGAAGGAGATCATGGAGGTGTGACGCCACCACTCTCAAATATCATCGAAAAGCCGGGAACTTCCCGGCTTTTCTGTTTATTACTCCGGCACTACACGATAACCCGGAGACGCGGGGGCTGGATGCTGAATGGGAGCTAAGTAACGTCTCGTGTGGGATTATTATCCCTTAAACCACTCTTATAAAACAGTTTATGGGGCAAATTAGCCCCTATTAAAGAAGCTGTTGTTTAAAGGGAGGATAAATTCCCTGTAAGTCAATCATGAACAAGGGGATAGAGGTTTTGGCACCCCACGCAATAGGTTACTTAGCTCCTGAATGGCGAAATCGGTATCGATTTCGATACCGATTTCGATTATCAAGACAGAGCAGTCACGTGTTACGCGTCACGATTCAGCGAAGTACTCCTTCATCTTCCGGTACACATCCTTCTTCGCAATAATGCCGGCGATCATGCCGAGCACCGAGGCGGCGCCGGAGGCGAAGAAGATCGGCCGGGCCGAGATGTTGTTCGTGTAGTAGATGGCCGGGATGCCCTGCTCCTTGACGAAGCTGTCCAGGGCGGTGGTGCCGATCACCAGGTCGGGGCGATGACGGAGCACGGCCTCCTCGTCCTCTTCGAGGTACTTGCGGTACCTGACCTCGGTGCCGAGGGTACTCAGGAGCTGGTGGTCCTCCTCGCCGAGAGGGGTGCGGGCAATGGATGTCGACGCGTAGGGAACGTCGAGGCCCGCTTCGAGCAGCAGGCGGACCAGCGGCAGCTCATTTCCCTCGTAGCCCGCAACGATCACCGAACCTTCCAGGTGGCCGAATCCGGCCATCACCTGCTTGGCCTTCTGCTTCTCCTCTTCGGCGACCTGCCTCACGATCTCCATGTCGAGGTCGAGGGCCTCGCCGATGCGCTCGATCCACTGCGCGGTGGCGTTGGCGCCGATCGGGTTTCCCCTGACGATCTTCATGCCGGCAGACTCGAACAGCGAGGCCGTCCTCTCGTAGAACGGGTGCAGTACGGCGCAGGCCGAAGCCCTGCCGGCCTGGGCGTAGTCGTCGAGGTCCGCTCCCGGCAGGGTGATGACCGACTGCACGCCGATCCGCTGCAGGACGCCGCCGATCATCATGGCGTCGACAGGGAAGATCTCGCCGAGCACGACCAGCGACTTCTCCCTCTTCGGATGGTCGAACGCGCCGAACCGACGGACGAGCGAGGAGACGGCGACATCTTTCGCCTCGGGATGGGTCCTGATCTGGAATGCGGGCAACCTGACCAGCAAAACCTCGGCATTGCCAACCCGCTTCGGGAGCAGCTCCTCGGCGATGCCGGCCGTTTCGGCCACGCAGGTGCTCACCACCGGAATGAAGCGCACCGAAGGGTCTTCGGCGATGGCTTCGATCGTCCGGCGGAGGTCGTCGATCATGGTGCCGCCGGAGATCTGGACGTTCATGAGCTCCGGGGAGACGATCGAGCGGCGGGCGACATAGAAATGGGAAACGAACGTCAGGCCGTACAGGCACCCCTGGTCGGCCGCCATGCAGACCTGTGTTCCATCGATGCGCATGAGCACGCGCAACCCGCCGAACGCGGGGCACATCGACTGCGGATGGAGCTTGCTACAACCCATGTTCTCCATAGATGACGACATTTTTATAGGCTTGCTGGATATAGACGTTTTTGGAGAGGCCGGCCGGCATGTTGCGCAGGCTGTCGCGCGCTTCGCCGAACCCGGTGAAATCGCCGGTCACGAGCCGGTAGTATCGATGGCCTTCGCTGCGGACCGGCCAGATCATGATCCGGTGGCCCAGGCCGGACAGACGCTTGGCCTCCTCCCTGGCGGTCTTCAGGGAGGAGAAGGTGGCCGCGATGACCGTGTACCGCCCCTTGCCGAGCACGAGGGAGTCGGGACTCGCCGCTGTCGGCGCCGGCGGGGCGGGTGCATGCCGCGCCAGCGCAACGGATCCGGCCACGGCCTGGGGCGTGGGGCTTCCGCCAATGGATGAAGGTAACCGGGTCGATGCGAAATAGGCGCCGGCGCAGAGCAGGATGGCGGCCATTCCGATCGCTGCCGGCTTCATGAAGCGCCCTTGAGCAGCCGGTGCGTCAAGCGCGGAACGATCAGGCATCTCGATCCCCTTCAGCCCCTCGTAGAGACCGTTGAGCAGCTCTTCGAGGCCCGGGTCGCCCCTGAAGCCCCATTTCCCTCCGTCGGCCGAGAGCCGGCCGAAGCCGCGCAGCTCGAACTCGCCCCCCCGCTTGCGCAGTTGCCCGCAAACCGACGCGATGGCCTTCGCGAAGCCCTGGGCCTCGCCGGGCTCCATACCGAGCCGCTCGACGGCGATGCGGGTGGAACCACCCCGGGAAGGAATGCGCGGATCAAAGGAGATGCGGTTCTTCGGCGGCATGAACATCGCGCCCTTGCCGGCAGCGGAGCTTGCCGCGTGGTCGTGAACCACCGAGAAGGAGCCGACACCCTCGATCGAGAGAGCTCCCGTGCCGAGGAGTGCGGCGGCCATGCCCGCGGCAAAACGGTCGAGCAGGAGCGCGGCCTGGGGGATATCTGTTCCGAGGCGCTCCGCAAGCAGCTCGGCACCGTTCTGAATGGACATAGCGATCATGAGGGATTGCACAATGACGGGAAGCACGGTTCCCTGAAAACCCAATCCGAATATAACACTTGCCCGTCGACCTGACATGAAGTGATGCCGGAAAACCGTATTTTGCCGGAAAACCGCCGGTTCCGGCCCCAACCGAAAGCATCCCGAGCATGAACGAAGCCGTCGCGCAGAGCGTCAGCGAACTGACCAGAGCCATCAAGAACGAGCTGGAGAGCCTTTTCCCGTTCGTCAGGGTCAAGGGGGAGGTCTCCAACTGCAAGCAGCACAGCTCCGGCCACGTCTACCTGACGCTGAAGGACGCCGAGGCGCAGATCCCCGCCGTCATCTGGAAGAGTGTGCGAAGCCGCTTCCCGATGGAGCTCAGGGACGGCCTCGAGGTCGTCGCCGAGGGGCGCCTCGAGGTCTACCCGCCGGCCGGCCGGTACCAGCTCATCTGCACCTCGCTCTCCGGAACCGGCGAGGGGGCCCAGCAGCAGGCGCTCGCCCAGCTTATCGCCCGGCTGGCCAGGGCCGGCTACTTCGACCCCGAGCGAAAGAAGGCGCTCCCCAGGATCCCCTCGGCCATCGGCATGATCACCTCGCCGACCGGAGCGGTCATCAGGGACATGAGCGACGTGTTCGCCCGCCGCTTCCCGGCAGCCTCGCTGCTGCTCTACCCGGTGCAGGTGCAGGGCGACAGGGCCGTCGAATCGGTGGTCCGGGCCCTCGGCTACTTCAACGACCCGCCGATACCCGAGCACCGGCCCGACGTGATCATCCTGGCCAGGGGCGGAGGCTCCTCCGAGGACCTGCAGGCCTTCAACGACGAGGCGGTCGCCGAAGCCATATTCAGGTCGCGCATACCGGTCATCAGCGCCATCGGCCACGAGACCGACCTGACGGTCGCCGACATGGTGGCCGACCTGCGCGCCGGCACCCCATCCATCGCCGCCGAACGGGCGGCGCCGGACCGGGAGGAGCTGCTGCGGCACATCGACAGCCTTGCCGGACGGCAGGCGATCCTCATGGACGGCAAGATCTCTGGGGCACAGCTCCAGGTCGACTCGATCTGCGGCAGCTACGCCTTCAACCGCCCGGTGCTGATGCTCGGCCAGATGGAAGATCGCCTTGCGACGCTGGAAAAGGAGGCTGCACGTGGTGCGTCAGAGAAACTCCGCCAGCGGGAGATGCTCTTCGACGCTGCTGCGGAACGGCTCGCGATGCTCGATGTCCGGCGGGTGCTCAAACGCGGGTTCGCGCTGGTCTCTGCAAAGGGTGGTTACGTGACATCGGCCGCATCGCTTTCGCCGGGGGACGGCGTGGACCTTGTCTTCCAGGACGGCAGCCGCCGTGCCGAGGTCACGGACGGAAGCGGCTCCTGAACAGGCGGCGCACCTCTTCCAGCTCTTCGGCGGTATTCACGCCGGGGGTATCCACGCTCGTCTCGATGCACCGGATCCGGTAGCCGTTCTCGAGGAGCCGAAGCTGCTCGAGCGATTCGGCACGTTCGAGCAGCGAGGGCGGCAGGGAGACGAACGCCCGCAGCACATCGGCCCTGAAGGCGTAGAGGCCGATATGACGGTAGAACTTCATGCCCGGCGGCGTTTCACGCAGGTACGGAATCGGGGATCGCGAAAAATAGAGCGCATCGCCTTTCGTATCGAGCACCGCCTTGACCACGTGCGGATCCTCGATCACATGCCGCTCTTCGGGGCCGACGGGAAACACCAGCGTCGTGCAGTCCGGAGGGGAACCTTCACGGTAGAACGGCTCGATGGCCAGGTCGATCGTAGCGGGGTCGATCAGGGGCTCGTCGCCCTGCAGGTTAACGAACACCTCCCCGCCGACGATCCCCGCGGCCTCGGCGATCCTGTCGGTCCCGCAGGCGGCGTCGGGCGAGGTCATCACGAACTCGGCCCCCGCGGACCGCAAGGCGTCGGCGATCCGTTCGCTGTCGGTGGCCACGACCACGCGGGACGCGAGCTTCGACTTCATGGCCTGCTGCCAGGTCCGCACGATCAGCGGCTCACCCTCGAGGTCGGCCAGCATCTTCTCCTTGAGGCGGCTCGACGAGAGCCTTGCCGGAATCACGATGACGCTCTTCATGGTCCTTGTCATGGTTTTGTCGGGGATTCGAGGATGATGGTGACCGGGCCGTCGTTCAGCAGGTCGACCTGCATGTCGGCGCCGAAACTTCCGGTCTCAACCGGACAGCCCGATTCGCACCTGAGTTGCTCGACGAAGCGATCGAACATCGCGCGGGCCTCGTCGGGCGGAGCGGCCTCCGAAAAGCCCGGCCGGTTGCCGCGGCTTGCATCGGCATACAGGGTGAACTGGGAGACGGCGAGGATCGAACCGCCGGCCTCCTTCACCGAAAGGTTCATCTTCCCGGCATCATCTTCGAAAATACGGAGGTTGGGGATTTTCCTGCTCATCCACGACAAGTCGTCGCCGGTGTCGCGGCGGCCGATCCCCACCAGCAGCAGCAGCCCGCTGCCGATCTCCGAGTACAGCGAACCGCCGATCGATACGCTTGCACGTGAAACCCGCTGGGCAACTGCCTTCATGGCATGTGGGGGATGGTACTGGCGAGGTAGGGGGCAAGCACGGCCTCCGCAGCGGCGACCGAAAGCCCCTCGATCCTCATCACCTTGCTGCGGGAGCTACGGCCCGAAACAAGCGAAACGCTGGAACGGGGCACCCCGAAAAGTCTGGAGAGCAGGGTGCTGCACTCCAGGTTGGCCGCGTCGTCGACCGGGGCCGACTTCAGGCAGATCCGCACGCTTTCGCCGTACAGGCCGGCGACGCCGCTGCGCGACGACCGGGGCTGGACCCGGATGGAGATGCAGACGCCGTCCTGTTTCTGGGTGAGTACGGCCATGGCCGGCTCAGCCGATGACCTTCGGAACCTTGAAAAAGCGGTCCTGGCGGTCCGGTGCGTTCTTCAGCGCCTCGGAGTTGGAGATCGACGGCCGCTCCACGTCCTCCCTGAGCACGTTCGACTGGTCGTGAATGCTGCTGAGCGGCTCGACCCCTTCGGTATCGACCTGGTTGAGCTTCTCGACATAGTGCAGGATCATGTTGAGTTCACGCGTCATCTTCTCCTGCTCCGGCTCGGTGAAGCGCAGCCTCGCGAGTTCGGCTATGTATGCGACGTCTTTGATGGTAACCGACATGGCAATCAATCGTTGAAATGGCAGATACCGGCCCCCTCGCCCCGGACGGGGTCAAGGGGCCGGTTAAACGGGCAAGGCATCAGATACGGCACATGCCGAACTTGGCCTCGTCGACGATCTTCTTCGGACGCGCTTCGATCGGCATGAAGTCCCGGCACTCTTCGCCGAGGTAGATCTGCCTCGGGCGCGCGATCTTCTGCTCGGGGTCCTTCACCTGCTCGATCCACTGGGCGAGCCATCCGGGCGTGCGGCCGATGGCGAACAGCACCGGGAACATCTCGGTCGGGAAGCCCATCGCCTGGTAGATCAGGCCGGAATAGAAGTCCACGTTCGGGTAGAGCTTCCGCTTCACGAAGTAGTCGTCCTCGAGCGCGATCCTCTCCAGCTCGAGCGCCATGTCGAGCAGCGGGTTCTTGCCGGTCTCCTCGAAGACCCTGAAGGCGATCTCCTTGATGATTTTGGCTCGCGGGTCGTAGTTCTTGTAGACGCGGTGCCCGAAGCCCATCAGGCGCCCCGACCCCTCCTTGACCGACTTGATGAACGCGGGGATCCTGTCGATGGAACCGATCTCGTTGAGCATGTGGATCACCGCCTCGTTGGCGCCGCCGTGAAGCGGGCCGTAAAGCGCGGCGCAGCCTGCGGCGATCGCCGAGTAGGGATCGACGTTCGAGCTGCCGACCGAACGCACGGCATTGGTCGAACAGTTCTGCTCGTGGTCGGCGTGAAGGATGAAGAGCACGTCGAGCGCATGTTCGAGTACCGGGTTCGGCTTGTAGTAACGCTCCATGCTCTTGAACATCATGGAGAGGAAGTTGCCGGTGTAGCTGAGCTCGGTATCGGGCGCCACGTAAGGAAGCCCGAGGCTGTGGCGGAAGCTCATGGCCGCCATCGTCGGGATCTTGCCGAGGAGCCTGCGGACCTGGAGCTTGCGGGACTCCTCATGGGAGATGTCCTTGGCGTCCGGGTAGAAGGTCGACAGCGCCCCGACCGTGCCGACGAGGATGCCCATCGGGTGCGCGTCGTAGCGGAAACCCTCCATGAACTTGGTGATGTTGGTGTGGACCTCGGTATGGTACCTGATGTTGTAGGTCCACACAGCGAGCCGCTCCTTGTCCGGAAGTTCGCCCTTCATCAGGAGGTACGCGGTCTCGAGGAAGGTGCTCTTCTCGGCCAGCTGTTCGATCGGGTAGCCGCGGTAGCGGAGGATGCCCTTGTCGCCGTCGATGTAGGTGATGGAGCTTTTGCAGGAGGCGGTGTTCAGGTAGCCCGGATCGTAGCCGAGAAGGCCGAAATCCTCATCGGAGGCCTTGATCTGCCGGAGGTCCATGCTGCGGATGGTTCCATCCTCGATGGGAAGCTCATAGCTCTTGCCGGTACGATTGTCGGTAATCGTCAACGAGTTGCGATGCTCGGAATCGGACATAACAATTCATTTATTTAGGAGTTACAAAGGAATGCTCATCCTTTTTCAGGGGACTCGCCGCTTGTTCTTGGCTGAAATTACAAAACTCCGGGCATTCTCGCACCCATCTTTCTGCATTCTGCCGTTATATAGTTTAATCCTTTTCCCCGGCGAAAACCTATTCTCAAAAATCCAAAATATTGTTTGGAAAGAAATCTCCCGTTCGCTACTTTTGTCAACCATTCAGGAACGGAGCTGTAGCTCAGTTTGGTTAGAGCGCCTGCCTGTCACGTAGGAGGTCGCGGGTTCGAGCCCCGTCAGCTCCGCAACGTTCCGATAGGACAAACGAAAAAAGCCCTTGCATCGCAGGGGCTTTTTTCGTTTCAGGAGGTCACGCTGAATCCCTGGGCCTCGATCACCCCCCTGATGGATGCCGGGTCAACCTTCGACTCGTCGTACTCCACGATCACGACGCCCGTTTCGTGTGAGGCCTTGGCCTGCTCGACCCCTTCCACCTCCTCGAGCGCCTCGGTGACAAGGATTTCGCAGCCGTGGCAACGCATTCCCGTGACATGTATCTCGGATTTCATGAATCAGGGTTCCGTTATCGGTTATTGGAGACTCCTCATCCGTAAAGTGAGCAAAAAAAACGCCACTGTCAACAGCTGGCGGGCCAGCTGGGCCGGCAACCGAAAACATGGCGGCGGTTAGCAGAAGAATGAGCCAGTAGCTATATTGACAAGACATGCGGAACGTCGTCAGAGCTCTCCTTGATTGCCAGGGCAAGCGGCAGAATCGAGTCGGGAGAAAAGGAACCAAGAATTACCGGTAAAGCCTGCAGGCCATATGATCCAACTGTCGAACCAGCCATCGAACCAGATGCAGAAGCGTCTCCTCACCGCCCTGAGGTCGCTCCTCGCCATCATCTGCATCGCAGGCCTGTCGGCATGCCAGAACAAGGACACCCGCATACGGGAGCTGCAGCAGACGGTCTGGAAGAGTCCGGAAGACGCAAGAGCCTACCTGAACCTCGGCAAGGAGTACTCCCGCCAGCAGAAGTTCGCCGAAGCCATCACCGCCTACCAGCGGGCTATCGCGCTGGAACCGGGGCTCGACGAAGCCTATTCGGCAATGGGCGCGGCATACTTCAACCAGAAGAACTATCCGGCAGCCCTCCCCTGGATGAAGAAACGGGTACAGATGGCTCCTGACGACTCCCTGCGCCATTTCGACCTGGGCAACGTCTACTTCCAGCTGCAACGCTACGACGACGCCATCGCCGCTTACCGCCAGGCCATCGACAACAGCTACTCGTTCGACGAAGCGTGGTACACCATGGCCATCTGCCACATCAGGGCAGGCAGGATGGACGAAGCCCGGAAAATCCATGCGTGGCTTCAGAAGAAAAACAATTATCTTGCCGTCGCCCTCGAAAGGCACCTGCAGCCCGCTCCCCGTCAGGACGGCAGGCAATGAATCCGTAAGGCATCAGGCAAGGAAGGTCGCTCCGTGATCATGCAGCCCCCCATCAAGACGCATGACAGGAGTCTTTGAATTTCACGGGATTTATGACAGAAGCGCATAAGAACATACCGGCAGACGACAGACCCCACCCGATAGACCTGGCCCTGCCCCTCCTGAAACAGAGGGTCCGAGAGGCGTTTGGGCGGCATGACGGAACCGGGGAGGACGCCCCCCCCTCCTTCAGGACATTCAGCGTCCCGGTCACAATGCCCGACGCGCTCGGCTGGCTCTCCCGCCAGAAGCGCTTCCCGAAGCTCTACTGGATGAACCGGGAGAAGAGCGAATGGGTGGCGGGCGTTGGTGAAGCCGACCGCATCGAGCTGAACGGCACCGGCCCTAACGACCGGAGCTTCCTCATGCTCGAGCATGCCATGCAGGGCAAACACGCCCATGCGCGGTACGTCGGGGGATTCTGCTTCAACAACCTCCAGCAGCAGAACCGGCTGTGGGAGGGATTCAGCCCGAGCCTCTTCATCCTCCCGCAGGTCACCCTGGAGGGATCGCAAACCGGAGCATCGCTCACCTGCACGCTCAGAATCGGTCCCGGCGAGGAGATCGAAGAAGCCGGACGAAAGCTGCTCGACGCGCTTGATTCGGTAGACCCCTCCTGCCTCCCGTCCGCAGATGCCGATCTCCCCGACCTGGAGAAGACCTCATACTGCCCAGACCGTGAACAGTGGATCGACTGCTGCCGCCGGGTGCTCGACACCTTCAGGTCCGGCGAGATGGAGAAGGTGATCCTCGCCAGGCAGACCGAACTCGAATTCTCCGGCACTGTGCCGGCGATCCGGTTCCTCATGAACTACCCCTTTCCCGAGACATCCACCTACCGGTTCTACTTCGAGCCGGTCGAGGGACACGCGTTCATCAGCTTCACGCCGGAACGCCTCTACCGCCGAGACGGCGACCGGCTCCTGACCGAAGCGCTGGCCGGCACCGTGACCAAGGAGGCGCTCAAGGCAGACGACCACACCGCATCCGAACTGCTGCTCAACTCCGAGAAGGACGTCAGGGAGCACCGGTTCGTCAAGGATACGATCTACCGCGAGCTGCAGCCGGTCTGCAGCGACATCGACATGGATGAACGCGTACAGGTGCTGCAGCTCAGCCAGCTCGCCCACCTCTACACCAGTTGCACGGCACGGCTGAAACCGGAGTTCTGCACCGACAGCACCGTGCTCCGGCAGCTTCATCCGACCCCGGCCGTCGGTGGCGTGCCAAGGGACGCCTCCATGCGGCTGATCGCCGACCTCGAACCGTTCTGCCGGGGCTGGTATGCCGGCCCGATCGGCTGGATGAGCCGGGACGCCGCCGAGTTCGCCGTAGGAATCCGTTCGGCGCTCGTCAACGGCGACCGTGTCTTCCTCTACTCCGGAGCAGGCCTGGTCCGCGGTTCGGACCCCGATTCCGAGTGGGAGGAGGTCGACCAGAAGATCGGCGAGATCCTGGCCATTACAAAGCAGGCCACATGAACCACCGGCAGGCAACAACACTCTGGAGCCGCCTCCTCGTCGAGGAGTTCGTCCGACAGGGGGTGGATCTCTTCTGCGTCTCGCCCGGCTCGCGTTCGACCCCGCTCACCATCGCGATCGCGCGAAACCCCGGGGCAAGGTTCCGGATGTTCCCCGACGAACGCTCCGCCGGATTCTACGCCCTCGGCTACGCCCGTGCCACCGGCATGCCTGCCGTGCTCGTCTGCACCTCCGGCACCGCCGTCGCCAACTACTTCCCCGCCGTGGTCGAGGCCTCCGCCGATGCCCGTCCAATGATCGTCCTCTCGGCCGACCGCCCCTTCGAGCTCCTCGACGCCGGGGCGAACCAGACGATCCGGCAGCAGGACATCTTCGGCAGCTACACCCGCTGGAGCTTCCAGCTCCCTGCCCCCGAGACCGGCACGCCGCTCGCCTCGCTGCTGAGTACCGTCGGGCATGCCCTCAGGAAAAGCATCGGATCGCCTGCCGGTCCGGTCCACCTGAACGCGCCGTTCCGCGAACCGCTCATCCCCGAAACACCCGACCTCGACGATCCGTGGCTCGCCCCGGTCAGGGAGTGGCTGGAATCAGGGCATCCCTGGACCCGATTCGAGAGACCCTCGAAAACACCGTCGCAGGAAGGGCTCGCCGCCCTGAGGGAGATCGTCGCAACGGCATCCAACCCGCTCTTTGTCGCCGGCAACCTCGATCACCGGTCGGACACGGATGCGGTAGCCACGCTTGCCCGGTCGCTCGGCGTGCCGCTCTTCGCCGACCTTACCTCCGGCGCCAGGATCTCGGCGGATTGCGAACCGTGGCAGCTCGCCTTCTATTCGGAGGAGTTCACCGACAGGTACCGTCCGGATGCAGTCATCCATTTCGGGGGCATGCTGATCGGCAAGCAGCCCGCCGGGGCGATCCGCCGGTGGAAACCGCGCCACCATGTCGTCGTGCGGGAGAATCCGGAGCGCTTCGACCAGGACCACAACGTCACCCTGACCATCGAGGCCCCGCCGGCTGCCGTCGCCGTAGCCATGGAAGGATGCCGGAAGCCAGGCGGGACGCCGAAAGCCGGCGCATTCTTCGCCGCCGCCTCCGAAACGATCGAGGCCACAGCCTGCTCCGGGGAGATGCCGGTCAACGAAATCTCCGCCGCAAGGATCGTCTCCTCGATCCTCGGAGAGGGGCAGGGGCTCTTCGTCTCGAACAGCATGCCGGCCCGTGACATGGACATCTACGCAGCCCCTTCGGCCAAACGCCCCGTCCGCACCGCGCTCAATCGCGGAGCCAGCGGCATCGACGGCATCACCTCCACCGCGGCCGGCTTTTCGGCCGGCCTGGGCAAGCCGGTGGTGCTGCTCATCGGCGACATCTCCTTCCTGCACGACCTCAACGCCCTTTCACTGCTCGACCACGAGTGGAACCGCGTCGTCGTCGTCGTGCTGAACAACGGCGGAGGAGGCATCTTCTCATTCCTGCCGGTATCCGGGGAAAAAGACGTCTTCGAAACCTGCTTCGCGACCCCGCAGAACCTCAACCTCAAGGCGGCCGCCGCAACCTTCGGGCTCGGCTACGCCAACCCCCTGACCAACGCCGACTTCCACAGCTGCATCTCTGCCGCCCTGAAATCCGAACGCTCGATGCTCGTCGAGGTCTCCTGTTCGAGGGAAGGGAACGTCGCACTCCACCGTAAGCTCAAGTCCGCCATCGCAGAGGCTGCCCGTCTCATCGGGGAATAATGCCGAACCGCTCCTTCAGCAGCCCGGGAATCTCCTCCGGAACAATCTTCCTATCGACCGGACGCCCTTCCGAAACACTCTTGAAATAATAACCGGTCAGCACCTCCTTGCCCCGCTCATTCTGCAGGACCACCATAAGGTTACGGACGAAGATCGAATCGGGATGCGTCGAATTCATGAAGTTGGCCGGCTCGAAATCGACCCACTCCTGCGGTTGCAGGTTGAACTCGTAGAGGTTTTTCCATGCACCGTCGATGAATGACTGCAGGAGATAATCACCCTCAGGCGCCCTGCCCAGCCTGAAAATGTCGTAATCCTGCCTGATCTCCCTGTCCAGCCAGTCGAGGTTGACCGGCTCCCGGATGCCGTAGCTCCCGAAACCAAGGTCGCACAGCCATTGCCCGCCGTCCACCTCAGCCACGATCGCCATGTGCGTCTTCGGCCGGCGCACCGGGTAGGTCATCGGCCGGGCGGCAACGAACCGGTACGGAATACCTATCGCGTCGAGCGCCATCGCGAAGATGCCGTTCACCTCGTAGCAGTAACCGCCCCGCCGCCGTCCGACGATCTTCGAGAAGATCTCCTCAGGTACGAGCGACACCACTCGCCCCTCCTGCACCTCCAGGTTCTCGAACGGCACCGAAAAGAGCTGGCGCCGCATCATGCCGCGGAGCGTCGCAAGGTCCGCCGAAGGGGTTCCGGCGAAACCAATCCTCAAGAGATAGGATCGTAAGTCGAAGTTAGAAGGTTGCATACGAGAAATGAAACGCAAATACGGGAGAGTACCAACGCCCTGACAGGTAAAAAAAATGACTGCAGGCGAATCCGGAGATTCTGCCTGCAGTCATGTCATGTGACCTTTCGGGTCGCTTCAGCCCCTGCTGGTCCGCTTAGAAGCCAACCTGCGTGAACAGCTGGAACGAAGTG
>JAAXWS010000029.1 GCA_013334865.1 Chlorobiaceae bacterium | reverse complement strand
ATCCCTATAATTAGGCCTCTCAAGCGGGAATAGCTCAGCTGGTAGAGCACAACCTTGCCAAGGTTGGGGTCGCGAGTTCGAGTCTCGTTTCCCGCTCAGACACAACAGAAAAAGCCTCCACACCGGAGGCTTTTTCTGTTGTATCCAGACCCGAAGGCGGCGCCGCCGCTTGATTTTGGTATCACGCGGCCATTGCTTATTATTGAAAATGCGCGGCACAAGCCGCACAAACCCGCGAAAACCATATTCAGGAGTGACCCTATGTTCGGACAGATGGATCTGCTGCTTATCGGAGGTATCGTGATTCTGCTCTTCGGACCCAAGAAACTGCCCGACCTGATGAAAGGGCTCGGCAGCGGACTGAAAGAGTTCAAGAAGGCGTCGTCCGAGTTCGAGGAAGAGGTCAAGAAACCGATCGTCTCCTACGACAAGAAAGACGAACCCAAGAACAACTCCTGAAGCAACGGCAGATTATGGTTTGGTAAAGGGATCCTGTCCGAGCAGTCGGGTCCCGTCGAAGATGTAGGTCACCGTCCTGCCCTGTCCCCCGCAACAGGTTTCATTGCTCACCTCCACGCTCACCGCACCCCGTTTCACCGACTGACCGGTCTTCCTGTCGGTAACGAGCGTGCTGGTACACTTCAGGTCCATCACCTCCGTAAACTCGCCGAACTCCCGCGAGGCCACGTGCCGGGGAGTCCCGTTGACATCAAGGACGATGGCCAGCTGCGTCATCCGTCGATCACCGGCCATGTGATAGAGCACGACCGCCGCATCGGTCTTCCCGTCGGCATTCAGGTCCCCCAGGGCAATCTGGCCGGCACGAAGGAACTCGTAATCCTGGTCGACGAACCTTCGCCCCTTTTCATATACCCCCTTGACCAGCCTTATGCTCCGCACCTCCACCTTGTCGGCGGAGTTCCTGATGACAGGATGATACGGGATGTTCTTCACCGACTCTGCAGACACGGGCACCCCGGCCATAGCTGTCGAAAACAGCGGCATCAGGGCGACGACGACGGCAACCGGAAGCAAACGAACGATGTTCATGGAGACGATATGAAGTTGAAATATCCTGGACGACAACCGGTATCCTGTAAACTTAAGGAGTATCGGCCAGAGTTCCTTGAGCGATCCTGTCGAGCTTCGAGTCACCGGTATGCGACGGCAACCCCCGGAACCTCACAGCTTCAACCCGGAACCGCTGAACGACAGCATATCGTCTATCCAGTCGTCCTTCCTGAGGACTCCGACCCGTGAACGGAACGCTATCGACTGAGCCGACATCTGAGCGATCGAGACGGCGAGTCCGACGAATTCCCTGCAATAGGGAAGGTCCCTCGAAATGAAAACGGCAAGCATCTCCCGAAGCCAGGCCGGCAGGAAGCGCTGGATCAGCTCATCATCCACGCAAAGGAATGCCCGGACCGATCCCGGATCCCCCTGCCGGGCACAGCGGCCGAAAAACTGCCTGTCGATGCGGCCGGCCTCATGATGCTCCAACAGGACGACATGCAAACCGCCAAGCTCTGCGACCTCATGGCCGAGCTTGATGTCCGTACCCCTGCCGGCCATGTTTGTTGCGATCGTGATGCTCCCCTTCTCTCCGGCCCTGGCGATGATCTCCGCTTCCTTTTCATGCAGGATTGCGTTGAGGAGGTTGAAATGCAGCCCCTCCTGCTCAAGCAGTCCCGCAAGCCGTTCGCTGGCCTCGACACTCCTTGTCCCGACCAGGACGGGGCGCCCCTCCCGGTGAAACAGGGCGACCTCCCTCACGACGGCCCGCTCCTTGATCTCCCGGTCGAGAAAATAGAGCCGGTCATACTCCTTCCTGACAGAAGGGCGGTTGGTCGGCACCTGGATGCAGTTCAGTCCGTAGATGCGCCAAAGCTCGGAAGAGACGCCGCCGGCCGTGCCCGTCATGCCGCACATGAACGAGTAGAACCGGAAAAAACGCTGAAAGCTGACCCTTGCGGCAACCGCATCAGGAAACGACACCTCGATACCCTCCATCACCTCCAGCACCTGATGCAGGCCGTTTCGCCATTTCCGTCCGGGCATCAGGCGTCCGGTAAACTCGTCGACGATGAAAAGCTTACCCTCCCTCACGACGTACTGGCTTCCCTTGTGATAGAATTCAGCCGCAACAAGCGCCTGCAGGATAATCTCCTTCGAGCGCTCGGCGGAACGCCAGAAGGCAGGCAGCTCGTCGAGCATCTCCGTCATGTGGTCGATCCCCTTTTGGGTAAGGCTGATATCCTTTCGTTTGTCGTTCACCAGGTAGTCGATCCCCTTTTCCAATCGCCCGGCAATCCCGACAGCCGCCTTGCAGGCTTCGACAAACGGACGATTCTCGGAGGGGCGGGCGATGAGGAGACTGCTGACGGCATCGTCAACGAGCACGCTGTCGGCTTCATCGACGACGGCAACGTCCAGGCCGTTCAGCATGAGGGATGCCGACCGGTCGGCGACGAGGCGGGAACGGAGGTACCATCGTGAAGGCTCTGAAACCCCGCCCATCTCAAGGCGGTCCTTGAGGAAATCGCCGGCAAGCTCCTTGCTGGTGACATACACCACGGCGGCCTCGTATTGCTGCTTGCGCCGGGAAGGTGCCATCGTGGCCTCGATATAGCCGGTAGTGACGCCGCAACGGTCGTAGAGCGGCTTCAGTATCGAGCGGTCCCGCCTGGCGAGGTAATCGTTGACCGTGACCACATGGCAGGAGCGCCCGAACCAGGCGAACAGCACGGCGGCCATGGCAGCGGTCAGGGTCTTCCCCTCTCCGGTCTGCATCTCGATGAGGTTGCCTCGAAAAAGCGCAAGGGCGCCCATGACCTGGACGGGAAATGGACGCAGCCCAAGACTCCGTGCGGCCGCGGCGATAACGACGCCAAGCGCATCGGAGACATCGGCATCCTCGCGACGGGATGCCCGGCGAAGCTCCTGCCGGATCCGAGCCATCTCGGCATCCAGCGGGCCGTCCGGCATATCGATGAACCGCCACGCAGCCCCGTGCATCGCGGTTGCCTCTTCAAGCATCCGCACACCGGTTTTCGACGCCCTGCGCAACCGGCCTTCCAAGTTGTGCGCCACGCCGTCAAGGCCTTTGTGTACCTTACCCGACTCGGCTATTCGTGCCTGGTGGTAAGTGCGCGAAGGATTCACTGGTGGTACCGTTTCTGGAATAGCTGGGAGATTTTACGCCCCCATTGGACAAGGAGGGGCTGGTAGGCCAATGAAAAACGGATCCGCCCCGAACGGCCGTTGAACGCCTTGACCGGAAGCGGCGAGGGCATCGCCGCCTGAACGAGGAAAAACGGCTCAGCCGCCGTTCGTCCCCCTCCCTTCGCCTGGTCCTGAGAGACGGCAATCGCGCCGCCGCCCATCCAGCCGAGTGCCGCGGAAGGAAGGCGGTCCTGTTGGAAGGGTATGAGGCGTACCCTGTTCACCGGTATCATGGCCCCGGCCTCGCCCCATAAACGGACTTCGATACCGTAAGGCTTTTCTTCGAAGACCTCCGAGGCATCGTCCTGGGAGACGACCGCACTGAACCGGTAGCCCTTCTCCCCGAGAATGCTCCCAAGGTATTCGCCCCGGTCGAACCACCTGCCGACGAGCGTCTCTTTCCTTGCCGGGACCCATCGCCCCTCAGCCGCAGCCTTCACCGTCAGTTGCTCCTGCATATTCCTCAGTTCGGAGGCGTTTTCGAGGGCCGCATCGAGCTGGCTTCGGACAGGCGAGATATCGGCAATCACGTTCTGCAGGGCATTGCGCTCCATGGCGGAAAGCTCGTCGACCTTTCCATCAGCCTGCATGATGAGGTAATCGAGTTCACGGTTTTCCATCACCATCAGCGGTTGGCCAGCCCTTACCACGGATCCCGGCGCCACCAGGAGCCTGGTGACGTAACCCGGCGCGCCGCTGGAGACCTGCATATAAGGTTCCGGCTCCAGAATGCCCGGAGCCATGACGTGCCGGGGCATCGGCACGAAAGCCGCGAACAGCAGGAAAAGGATCAGCGGCAGGAACACTACGCCGAGAGCCCGCCTCCTGCAGCGCTGCAGCTTCGGGCTGCTGAAAAGGTAGACAAGGTACTGGATCGAAGGTTTCAGAATCCATAAGGCGCCGCCCACCACCGCGATGAGCAGGCCGATGATCAGCCAGCGGTCGGCCACGAACAGGATGATCCCGGCAGATACCATGACGCGGTAAGCCCAGCTCAGGATACCGTACACCGTCAACTCCACCTGCTCACGAGCCTCCCTGGTCGGAGAGTGCGAATCCTGGCAGCCGAAAAGCTTGCCTTCGATAAGGTGCTGGAGGTGTCCATCAGCCCGCTGGTGCAGGTTCGGGATGTCGATCAGGTCGGAAAGGATATAGTAACCGTCGAAACGAAGGAGCGGATTCACGTTGAAAATAACCGTCGAGACAGAGGCAACGAACATGATGTTGTACGCCAGGGCATGCAGCAGCCCTTCGCCGCTGGCCGCCCAGTAAAAAGCAGCGAGGGCTGCGACGAATATCTCTGCCAGCATGCCGGCACCGCCGACCAGCGCCCGGTGCCAGCGGGAGCGGAAACTCCAGCTTGAGGTCGCGTCGACGTAAGGCAGCGGGGTGAGCATCATGAACATCGCGCCCATGGTATGCACCTCCCCCCCATACCGGTGGCATACCGCCGCATGGCCGAATTCATGGATGGCCTTGACCATGATGAGGGCCAGATAGAGCAGGAAGATGTTATCGGGAGAGAGAACCCCCTGTGCCTTCGAAAAAGCCGTATCGGCATGTTCGGCGACAAGTTTCAGGGCCCAGAGCACGACCGCCAGCCAGACGGCGAACCCGGCGGGGCTGACAATCATCGCGATGAGCCTCGAAAACTTCTGAAGGAGAGGCTCCGGGTCGAACAGCGGCACCCGGAAGAACATGAAGCTCAGCAGCTTCGACTTGAGCTCCTTCTGGCGGTTGCGCTCGTACCTTTCGAACAGGCGCTTGCTGTCTGGAGGGACCTCCGCCGAAAGCAGGTTCATGGAATACAGCTGCCCCAGCAGTTTCACCACCTCTTCCTGCCCCGGGGTCGAATCGGGGAACTGTTCCATGCTTTCGAGCCAGACCGCCTCCACATTCTTGTCGGCACCAAGGTGCGAAACGAACCGGTAGGCTTCCGGGCTCAGCCTGAAGAACATGTTGTTGAACGGGTCGTGGAGAACATACCACTTCTCACCGCGGTAGATCTGGCGCTGGACAGCAACCGTCGCCCGCAGGGTCAGGCGCAGGGAGGAGACCAGGTGCCAGGAGTCGCTGAATGTATTGCCTGAGGACTCCATGCTACCACCACAAGTTCATCCGGATGAAATCGATCGTCTTGTGCAGCAGGATCCAGATGATCTGCCTCTGGCCGACCGCAACCTTTGCCAGGCCGCTCATCCCCGGACGGAGCCATAAGTCGGGCTTCCCCTCGATCCGGCAAATGACGAGGAACACGTTGCCTTCCTTCTCGGTAACAGCCATCGGCTCGATGCGTTCGACCACGACATCTATCTTCCTGCCAGGCTGGCCGACAAAAGCTATCTGGCCTTTCTGCTTGAGCATGAACTGATGGATTTCGCTTTCCGAAACCTTCATCTCCACATAAAGGTCCTTGAGTTTTGCGACCTTCAACAGCACGTCACCCTTGTGTACTGGGGCACCGATCAGCTTGTCGAGGTCGCCCTCGACGACGACGCCGTCGAACGGCGCACGCATTTCAGCGTAACTCAACTTGAAGCGAACCATGTCGAGTCGTGCCTCAGCCTGTTCTTTCTGCGCTGCAGAGACGCGCATTTCAGCAAGCTTGCTCTCCGACATCGCTTTTTCCTCTTCCCTGAGATAGCGGTCGTAATCGGCAACTGCGCGCGACTCTTCGAGCCGAAGCTCCCTGGTATCGAGCCGCAGCAGCAGATCCCCCTTCCGGACGAAATCACCCGGCTTGCGAGCAACCTTGTCGATAAAACCGTCGAACGGAACCGAGAGATATGAAAGGTCCTCGGTCCTGAGGATGAATGGCGCATCGACCCGGTACTCCATCCGGCCAAAAACAAGGATGGCGAGAAGGAGGACAACGGCAACACCAGATACCTTTATCAGGGTGTGCTCGGGGCCAAGGAATTTCCCGAACCATTCACGCAGAGGCCTGACGATGCGGGATTCGAACAGATGGTCGAAATCCTTCAGGTCGCCGAGCCGCCTGACGACCTGGTCGCAGACGATCCTCAGGTCATGGATCTCGTCGGTGGTAAACGGGTTTTGACGCTCGCAGGTAAGTACCGCGACGGCTTTCCGGTCGAGCCTTAGCGGGAGCGACAACATGGCGGGAAGGCCATAACGCGACGAAAAGTCCTCATGCTCGGCCGTCAGGACGGTCGAGTCATGCGGCCCAGGGACGGCAAGCTCCTCATCCTGGTCGAAGCACTCTTCCATGACCGACTCGAGCGACTGCACGACATCCATCTTCCGCTCGAACTTTTCCATGTGGCTGATGGCCTGCACATGCACATAATTGTCCTGCACCCAACCCAGGCTGACCCTCGTACAGTTCAACCTGGCTGTCAGCTCGTTGCACAAGGCCATGGCCAGCCCCTTGAAGCGCTGCTGCTCGTTGAGGCTGAGCAACAGGTCGAGTGGCTCATAAGCCTTTGCCGCCTGCAGGCGGGCCTTCGACATCTCCAGGTTGTGCCGGTACCGTTCAGGAATCTCGAGAAGCAGCTCGCTCTTCATCAGGTCGAGAGGCCGCTCCTGGTCCGTCGGGGGGTGGTTTCGACCAAGCACGGCAAGGACCGGTTCGCCCGCCATCAGGCGAAGGCAGAGCAGCGGCGACTGCAATCCGGCATCATCGCCGCCGCAGGAGGCATAGACGACCGGCTCCAGGGCGGCCTGCTCCGACATCAGGGAGAGCTGCTCTTGCGAAAGCGAGGCGGCTGCAGCCTGCCGACCCAGGGGCCAGAAGCAGAACGGCTGCCACAGCCCATTCTGCTGCCTGTACATGACGTTCCATTCGGCGCTGTAAAGCCGGACAGTGAGTTCGGCAAGCATGACCCAGAACTGTCCTTCGCTGCCCTGGAACTGGCGCAGGGACCTCAGCCGCTCGAGGAGATCCTTATCAAGCATGCCACTCTTTTGGGGGACCGGGGGGGTAAGCATCGGTATTACTTCTTTGTCGGGAAGTAGGCGTAACCGATAACCCCCGGCCTGACCATGCCGTCGGCATTATCGAAAACGATCTTCACCTCCAGGAGGCCGCTTGCGGCATCGACGGCCTGTGATACCTTCGTAACAACGCCGGACCGGTCGATCAGCACGCCTCGCGAGTTGAGTTTCATCTGGATTTTCTGTCCCACGGCGAACATCTGCCCTTTTTCGAATTCCGGATGGATGACCAGGCGGCACTTGAAAGCGTTCACCAGGCGAAGGACAGGCTGACCGGGCTGGCATATTTCACCCTCCTCGATCTTGATGTCGTCCACGATCCCGGGTTTCGGGGCAATCAGCGACCTGTTGCGCAACGTCTCACGTGACCGCCGCCACTCGAGGTTACTGCGTTCGAGCTCTTCCTTGCTGACCGAGCGGGTCTCCTCGAAAAGCTTCCTGTTGGTATCGAGCATCTCCTTGAGCACACCGACTTCGTTGTTCGAGTACTCGTTGGTCAGGACCATCAGCGTGTCGCCTTGCCTCACACGCTGGCCCTCACGGCACCTGATATGCTCGACAATGCCCTGAACGGGGAAGCCCATCGTGATGTCATAAATGGGCTCGACAAGGCCTGCGACATACGGCTTGTCAGCGCCGGCACGCGTGACGGCGGACTTCAACACAGGACCGTCGGCCATGGCGTTCATGAACATGCCGATTGCTCCGGCGAGTACAATTGCATATCCGGCGGCATGCCGCTTGAACTTGGTCATAAGACTTGCTTTGTTTAACTGATTCAAAGGTACACAATATAGCGCGGAACAGCCTTACAAGGCAAAAACCACGATCCCCACAAGCCCTGCGCCGATAAGCGCATATTCAATGCCTCCGCCACCACCGGAAGAAGCGCTGACAACCCCGTAGGCAAGACCGATGGTCTGGTCGGCAAACTGGGCGAACTCCGTCTCCTTGATGGTATCGGTTCCATCAGGGGACCCGTCACGAAGGTCGGTAACGATATATTGAGAGTTGGCCGCATCCAGATAGATCCTGTAATCAGCGTAGTTCCCAGTGAAAACCGCCTTGTCGGTCCCCTCTCCTCCGATAAGCAGGTCGTTGCCGGCATCTCCATAAAGGGTGTCGTTGCCGGCGCCTCCGCTGACAGTGTCGTTGCCGGTGCCACCATAGAGCAGGTCGTCACCTTCCAGCGAACCGATGTAATCGTTGCCGCCGGCGCCGTTCAGGGTATCGTCGCCCACTCCGAGCACGATGTTCTGGTTCGCATCATCGCCGATGACATAGTTGTCGCCATGACCACCCCTGACAGTTGCCTCACCGACAATGATGGCGAAGTCGACATCATTAAGATCAAACACATGGCTTGAACCCGCGTCCAGGTGAGACGCATCGACGACCAGAGCCTCCTTGGCGGTCTCGTCACCGGTAATAGTGAGTTTACCGGAAGAGGCTGCATCAGTCGACAACAGGGTAAGAGCACGGACGTCGACCACAGTACCATCGCTCAGCTGTTTCACGAAATCTGCGACAGGCACCAGGTACTGATCGGATTCGGCATAAAGGCTGATCTTGCCGGAAACATCGGAGGCGGCCGTCTCGCCGGAACCGGATACATTGACGCTGACACCGTCGGTGCGGCTGATATCAAGGTAGGGATCGGCCACCAAACCCGTACCGGAATCGAGAGAAACCTGCTCATTCAGAACGATATCGGCAGCCAGGTTCACCGTGCCGTCGGCGTGCAGGGAGACCTCCCCCGAAACAGCTGCCTGATCCAGCTTTGCTATCGTCACGCCATTCGTCTCGGTGATCAGTATATCCCCTGACGTGCCGTTGGAGACCTCCAGCGCGCCGACCGTCGTATCCAGGGCGTTACCGCTCCTGCCGACGCCGGCAGCAGCTTCGATCACAGCTGTCCCGCTATCGGCCACGATAGCAGCATGCGTATCGCTTCCGTCCACCACCGCGCCTTCGGAACTGACGACCGTCACCGCCGTGGCCGTCGCATTCGTCGTCTGCACACTCCCCAGGGTGATAGACCCATCTGCGTGCAGGGCCGCCGTGCCGCTTCCCGCGTTGATCACCGCTCCGTCCGACATCGTCAGCTCGCCACTCGACACCCCGCCGTTGTCGTAATCCGCCGTCACCACGACGTTGCCGGTCGTCGTCGTCACATGACCGGCGGACCCGAAGCTCACGTCGTTGTCAGCCAGCAGGGTAATCCCGGACTGGCCGGTACCGCCTCTGTATGTCGTCACCACGGCATCGACCACAAGGTTGCCCGTATCGCCGCCATCGGCCAGCAGAGTGATGCTCCCGGTGCCATGCAGCGCCGTCACGCCGCCCTGGCCCGCAGCGACCGTCACCGTGCCCGTCGTCGAGGTCAAACTTATATTGCCGGACAGGGCCTGGGCGATCTTGTTGATCACCACCCCGTTGGTCTCAGCTATTTCGATGTCCCCGGATGCGCTGTTGTCGATATCAAGCGTCCCGATCGTCGTCTCAAGGGCATTGCCCTTGCCTATCCCCGTAACCGCATTCATCACCACAGTGCCCCTGTCGGCCACGATATCGACATCCATATCGACGGAATCGTCGGCAGCCGCGTCCAGGATCGCCCCTTCGGAGCTGTCGATCGTCACCGCCGTCGCCGAACTGCTCGTCGTCTGCACGCTCCCCAGCCTGACGTTACCATCCGAATTGAGGTCGATCGTTCCGCTACCCGCGTTGATCACCGTGCCGTCCGACATTGTCAGCGCACCGCTTCCGGTCCCGCCGTTGTCGTAGTCGGCCGTCACCACCACGTTGCCGCTCGTCGTCGTCACGTCGCCACCAACCCCGAAGTTCACGTTGCTGTCCGCCTGCAGGGTGATATTGCCCGTGATGCTCTTCACCATGGCATTGACCGCAAGGACACCAGCGTTGCCGCCATCTGCGAACAGGGTAATCGATCCCTCTCCGGCTGTCGTCACACCGCTCTGGTCCGCGGCGACCGTCAGTGTCCCCGTCGTCGACGTCAGGCTGATGTTGCCCGCCGCAGCCTCGGCGATATTGTTGACCGTCACCCCGTCCGACTCCACGATCGTGATATCTCCCGAGGTGCTGTTATCCACGTCCAGCGTCTTGATCGTCGTCTCCAGCGCATTGGCGCTGCCGACGCCCGTCACCGCGTTGATCACCACCGTCCCGCTGTTGGCCACGATATCCACGTCCGTGTTGCCGCCGTCGACCACCGCACCTTCGGCGCTGTCGATC
>JAAXWS010000028.1 GCA_013334865.1 Chlorobiaceae bacterium | reverse complement strand
CAACCTTGGCAAGGTTGTGCTCTACCAGCTGAGCTATTCCCGCTTGAGAGAGCTGATTATAGGGATAATTCCGGTTTCGTGCAAGAGGCAAATCATGAAATTTCGCGGTTGCCCGGAGCACGGGGCATGAACAGGGGATACAACAGAAAAAGCCTCCGGTGTGGAGGCTTTTTCTGTTGTATCTGAGCGGGAAACGAGACTCGAACTCGCGACCCCAACCTTGGCAAGGTTGTGCTCTACCAGCTGAGCTATTCCCGCTTGAGAGGCCTAATTATAGGGATAATTCCGGTTTTGTGCAAGAGGCATCCTGTTATTTTTCGAAATCTTTTTCAGCCTCAGAGGTGCAGTTCCTGCATGATCGTCCCCATGTCCTTGTCACCGCGCCCGGAGAGGTTCACCACAAGGTTCGAACCCTTCGGCATCGTCGGCGCGCGCTTGATGGCGTAGTGCATGGCGTGGGCCGATTCGAGTGCGCAGATGATCCCTTCGGTCTTGGCGAGGGTGTCGAGGGCGTCGAGGGCCTCGCGGTCGGTGGTGGAGGTGTAGGATGCGATTCCCTTGCGCTGGAGGTAGCAGTGTTCCGGGCCGACGCCGGGATAGTCGAGTCCGGCGGAGATGGAGTGAGCCTCCTGCACCTGGCCGAATTCGTCCTGGAGGAGCTTCATCATGGATCCATGCAGCACGCCGATATCCCCCCGGGTGAGCGAGGCGGCATGCCTGCCTTCGAGGCCTTCGCCGGCGGCTTCCACGCCAATGAGCTCGACCTCTTTCGAGTCGGGTATGAAGTCGTAGAACATGCCGATGGCGTTGCTGCCGCCACCGACGCAGGCGACGATCACCTCCGGCAGGCGGCCGAGCTGCTCCATGGACTGGCGGCGCGTCTCACGTCCGATGACGGCCTGGAAATCCCTGACCATCATGGGGTAGGGGTGCATGCCGATGACCGATCCGACGATATAGAAGGTCTCCTCGGGATTGTTCATCCAGTCGCGGATCGCTTCGCTGGTGGCGTCCTTGAGGGTCCGGGTACCGGCGGTGACCGGGCAGACCCTGGCGCCGAGCAGTTTCATCCTGGCGACGTTCGGCGCCTGCCGCCGGATATCTTCCTCGCCCATGTAGACGATGCATTCGAGGTCGAACAGCGCGCAGACGGTCGCGGTGGCTACGCCGTGCTGGCCGGCCCCGGTTTCGGCGATGACCCGCTTCTTGCCCATGCGCTTTGCAAGAAGCACCTGGCCGAGCGCATTGTTGATTTTGTGGGCCCCCGTGTGGCAGAGATCCTCGCGCTTCAGCCAGATGGCCGCCCCCCCGAGCTGTTCGCTCAGCCGCCTTGCGTGGTAGAGGGGAGTCGGCCGGCCGACATAGTTCCTGAGCAGGTCGTCGAGAGTCGCCTGGAAGCCGGGATCCCCTTTCGCTTTCAGGTACTCCTTCTCGAGGTCGGCTGCGTTTTTTATGAGGGTTTCCGGGATGAATTTGCCGCCGAAGGTGCCGAAATGGCCGGATGCATCGGGAGCGTTGTAAACAACCTTCGTCATGAGGTTCGTGTCATTATGGTAATGGTTGGTGCCAGTTCGGCATTGGCTACGCCGGGGAGGGGTGGTGCCCCGGAGATGGAATATAGGAACAATTGGTCATGAAAAAGCCATTGTCCTCCGTTTCACCGGCTATTGATCGCATCGCTCGCCAAAACGGGCACTTCCCGGTCGCCCGTTCAGTCCCCTGTACTTCACGGCGAACAGTCTGGTGACTTCCTGTCATATAGTCATGAGTATCTGATAACGGTATACATTTATTTTGTATGCAAGTTGCATACAAAATAGCTTAAATCATACGGTTAGTATTTATCTTGGTGCAATTGAAAGCCTGGTTACCAGCCGCTCTACCGGAGAAGGCGACGTATGAGAATCCCCGTGAAAAGCAATCGGTTGACTGTTGTGGAGTCGATCGTCGACGAGTGTTTCGTCGAATTACCGCGAACCGTCGATGAGATCCTGGCCTACGCCTCAGGTCTTGGCCGGCCGCTTACCGTCGACGAGGCGGTTGAGGTGCGGGAGTGCCTGGTGCAGATCAGTGCCCTGGCGGCAAAGGGGGTGATTGTCGACGATGGGCGATTTTGCGGTGTGGTTTGTGATGGCCTGAAGCCGACCCGGGGCCAGCGCGTTGCAAAGAATCTCGAATCGCTTCGGTCATGGGGCGCCACGCATGTCGCGGGAGGTTACGGATGCATCGGCGCGTTGATGAGCATCGATCAGGCGGTCAGTGAGTACCATGACCTCGAGGACAATACCTTCGGGTTGGGGCCGCTCGAACCCGATCAAATGGGCCTGTTTCCCTGCGATGGGGAAGGCCGGCGGATATCGGAGGCAGGAATCGCCTAGGAGGTATTCAAACTCGTGGGGTTTCACCTGGTTCCTCCTGTTCAGGGTCCGGATGGCCCGGAAATTGCAGGCTTTCAGATGGTTTGCTTGAGGCAGTGTCCGGAAATTGACTGCCTGTTCAATGCTTACGATCTCTCCAGGAACCATCCAGGGAGCGGACCCGTCTCCGTGCACTCACGGAGGCTTATTTTTTCATCTTTTACGCCCGGCAAGGGGATGATGATAGCGCGCAACCTCTACAGTGAATCCGAAGCGATGAAAATCACCGGGTACTCCCGTCAGCAGCTTCGTTACCTGCGTTTGGGGCGGCGCGATGTGAAATACCGTTATAAGCCGGTCCTCATCGAGGGAGAACACTGGATCAAACTGGGGCGGGCTGTCGTCTATACGCTGGATGCGCTCGAACTCCTCAAGAAACGCAAGGCCGGTTACTGATTGACCGGCTTTTTTTATGGCAGCTTCCAGCCCTGCCGGCCGGTTGCCGCAGGTGGGGGGCAAATCTGGAAAGGTTTCATATATTCTGTTTTTGCCTCAGGAGTGGGGGTCCGGTTCCCGCCGTCAACCAGCAGCGTCTGCCCGTGAAATATTTCAGGTCCTTGAAGATCCTCAGCCTGGTGCTTTTCGTCAACATGACGGAAAGCAGCATGCCGGCGCGTGCACTGGATGGGGGGGCGCCTCCTTCAGGAAGGGGCCCGTCAGCTTCGAGGGCCGATTCTCTGACAAAAAAGAAGGACGACCTCGATTCGACGGTTGTCTATACGGCGAAGGACTCGCTGATCTACAATTTCGACAAGCGCAGTGCCGACCTCTTCGGCAACGCCAGGGTCGATTACAAGGAGATGAAGCTCACCGGGCCGAGGATAACGGTCGACCATGTGAAGCGGACAGTCCATTCGCAGGCATCGACCGATTCCGCCGGCAAGCACGTTGAAAGGCCGGTCTTCACCGACAGGGCCGGCACCTTCACGGCCGATTCGATGACCTACAACTACAGCACGAGGAAAGGGTACACTTCGAACGTCACCTCGCGGGATGCCGAGGGGATCTATTCCGGGTACCAGATCAAGCGCATGCCGTCCGGCGTGATGTACATCAGGGACGGCATCTACACGACCTGCGACGACGAGCGGCCCCACTACTGGTTCGCCGGCAAGAACATGAAGGTCATCCCCGACGACCGTCTGGTCGCCCGTCCTATGGTCATGTGGATCCAGCCCGAGGTCTTCAACCGGCGACTCCCGAAGATTCCGCTGCTGCCGCTGCCCTTCATGTCGGTGCCCACGTTGAACAAACGCGCCTCCGGCTTCCTTATTCCGAAGATCGGCAGCGACGGCCGGCGCGGGGCGGTCTTCTCCAGCCTCGGTTATTTCTGGGCCGTGAACGACTATGCCGACCTCCGGCTCGAGAGCGATTACGCGATCAACGGGAGCTGGCGGTTCGCAGAGCGGTTCAGGTACAAGAGCCTGAACAGCTTCAGCGGATCGATCGAGAACCAGAACGAAAACTACGTAATCAACCATCCGGACGATCCTGCGTACGCCGAGTACAGGAACCGGTACACGAGGATCATCCACCACCAGCAGTTCGATCCAACGGCCAAGATGGACCTGAACTTGCAATACATCAGCGGCGACCGGTATTACGACATCAACTCGATCAACCCCGAGAGCATCATCACCCAGCAGGCGACGTCGTACGGCTCCTTCTCGAAGTCCTGGGACGAGGGGAACAGGGTGTTTTCGCTCGGCTACCAGCGGGTTTCGTCGCTGACCTCCGAGAACATCACCGAGAGCGTGACCGGGTCGCTTTACCAGAGCAGGATCTATCCCTTCCGCCCGACGTTCGACGTCTCACCGAACGATTGGCGGTCGAGGCTCTCGATTCAGCCGGCAGCCTCCTTTTCGGGGCAGTTCACCGATGACGCCGTTAAAAATACCGCCCTCTACACCGGCAATGCAGGCATGAACGTCAACTTCGTGCAGGACTTCGCGCCGGGCTACAAGGCCAACTTCACCCAGGGCATCAACCTGCAGGGGCAGTACATGACGGGCTCGCAGCAGGGCACGCTTTCGGGAAACAGCATCCAGCTGCCGTTCACGGTGCAGTCGACGCTGTTCAGGTACCTGAATCTCACGCCGTCGGTCACCTGGACGAGGTTCCATGTCAACAGCACGGTGAGATACGACAGCGGAACGCAATCGCTGGTCACGGTCAACCAGCCGGAGGATTACTCGACGACCGTCTTCTCGGTGAGCGCCCAGACCCGCCTGTACGGAGCGATGAACACCGGGCTGCTCGAGAAGGTCGTCGGCCTGAAGGCGATCCGGCACACCTTCATCCCGACGCTCACCTTCACCGCCAATCCCGACTACCAGGGGACGGGATACTCCAACTACGGCTCCTATCAGAAAACAGACGGATCGGTGGTGCGTTACAACCGTTTCGGGTCGTCGCTGTATGGTAACGTCCTCCAGGAGCAGCGAACGCTCGGGATCAGCATCCAGAACCTCATCAACGGCAAATTCCGCAGCCGCGGCGCCGTGGCCGATGGCGGCGCGGGCGACAAGACGGTGCAGCTGCTCTCCGTGACGGCCGCGACCAGCTACAACTTCGCCGCCGATTCGCTGCGCCTCGCACCGTTGAGCCTGACGGCATCGAGCAGCGCCTTGTCGCCGGGGTTCCTGATGAGTGCCGGGGCGCTCTATGATTTCTACACCTTCGACCCGGCTACCGGCGCCAGGATCAACAGGTTCAACAGTGATGCCGGCAACGGCTTGCTCCGTTTCGTGTCGGGGTACCTGAATATGAGCATGAGCGTCAGTGGCACCTTGCGCGACCGGTACGACATCGATCGCGACAGCCGCCAGTCGGAGCTCCGGACCGACGGCACGAAGGTCGAGCAGGCCATCTTCAGGGACCAGTTCTCCACCGGTGAGGTGGTCGAGTTCAGCCCGCTGCTTCCATGGTCGCTCAGGGCGTCGATGTACCTGGTCAGCGACAGGAGCAACCCGCTCAGCCCGAGCCGCTCAGCCCTCCTGAACACCTCCGGCAGGCTCGCTCTTTCGCGGCACTGGCAGGCCGGTGTAAGCACGGGTTACGACATGGTCAACCGTGACTTCATATTCCCCGCACTGATCCTGTACCGCGACCTGCACGATTTCCAGTTCCGGTTCCAGTGGGTTCCTTCCGGCCTGTACCGGAGCTACCAGTTCGAGATCGCCATGAAGCCCGCACAGCTGAGGGATATCCGTTACAACGCCAGCACCGCCTATTGATTTTATTCAGGCTAGAGGAGCATGCCTCATATTTTATCCAAATCGAAATCGCCATCGGGTTCGAAATCGATTCTTCTGACACACGGCACCAATCGATTGCGATTTCGATTTCGATGATGTGCGGATACGATCCGCACCGACAGCGTCTCCCGGGTTCACTCCAGCCGGTCGAGGATCATGCCGAGGCGGGCGTTGAATGCCTCATGGGCGTCGTGGTGAATGCAGTGTGCGGCTTTCGGTATGATGAACGCCCCCGCCTGGGGAAGCAGCTCCTGAAACTCCGGGATGATCTTGTGGGGCGGCAGGGCGGTGTCCTCCGCGCCCCAGACCAGCCAGACTTTTCCTTTATAGTTGCAGGGCTTCAGGTGGTCGAGCGTGAAGTCGTTCGGACGCCTTGAAGGGGAGAGGTAGGAGAAGACCGCCCCCCGGTCCTGCAGCGGCCGTGAGAACTGGTTGACGAGGTTGAGGTCGACCTTCTTCTGGTTGTAGTAGGTCGGGCCGAGGCTCTGGCTGACGCCGACCGGGTTGGCGAACGCGGCGAAGAGCACCTCGCCGATCAGCGGCGAGCCGACAAGGCCGAAGAAAATCTTGGTGACCCCCTCCATGCTGTCGCCGTAAAGCCCCGAAGGATTTGCCAGGATGAGCGCGGCGACTTTCCCCGGATTGTAATGCGCGTACACTATGGAACTGGCCGCACCCATCGAATGCCCCACCAGGATGACCCTGTCGAGCCGCTTCAGCTGCATGAAGGCTTCGATCTGCGCTGCGAACAGCTCGAGGTTGTACCGGACGTTCGGTTTACCGGACTGGCCGAACCCGATCAGGTCCATAGCGTAGATCCGGTATCGGTGCTCGAACTCCGGGATGTTGAGGTTCCAGTGCTCCAGCATGCCGCCATAACCGTGGACGAAGAGAATCGGCGTGGAGGATGAGTCGGCCGGGCCGTACTCCTGGTAACGGATCCGGGCTTCCTGCCCTTCGTCGAACTGCCAGACGAACCATCGATCCCCGGTTGGGTTCTGCATAGTGAAAAGAGGTCTTGTCGTTCCGATATCGGCCGCATGACACTCCGGCCCGTTGACTTGAAATATAGTCCCCCTTGATGAGAATTGTAAGAATTGATTGTGGGATTTTCCTTAAATAGGCGTAAATTGATCCTGTTTATCAACCCATCCAGGATCATGCTACAGGTATCAAGAAAGTTCGAATATGGCCTGCATGCCGTGACCTTCCTCGCCATGCAGGAAGAGGGGCGCGTCGTGACGGTCAAGGAGATGGCCGAAGAGATCGGCTTTTCACAGGTATTCCTGGCCAAAGCGATGCAGAACCTCAAGAAGGCGGGCATCACCCGTTCGGTGCAGGGGGTGAAGGGCGGGTACATGCTCGGCCGGCCGCCGGAGAAGATCACCGTAGCCGAAATCGGCATAGCCATCGAAGGCAAGCCGCACCTGATGCGGTGCTCGCAGGTGGATTGCCAGTGCGAGATCGAATCCCGCTGCAACCACAAGGGGTACATGGTCAACCTCCAGCTCAGGATCCATGAGCTGCTGGGCGAGACGAACATCGCCATGCTGCTTGAACGATTCGGCAAACCGTGAATGGTTCAACCACCGAAATCGTTACATTGCGACTCAGCCCCAAACGTAGCAGAACCCTTCATGCAGCAGCGTAACGACTCAGCCACCGACATCATCCATAACGGGCGCCAGGGCACCGGCGCAGGATCACTTCCCGATATCGTGCTCGGCGGCGTCACGACGCACAACCTCAAGCATGTTACCGTAAGGATTCCCCGCAACCGGTTCGTGGTCCTTACCGGCCTCAGCGGTTCCGGAAAATCGAGCCTCGCGTTCGACACGCTCTATGCCGAGGGGCACCGGCGATACGTCGAATCCCTGTCCGCCTACGTCCGCCAGTTCCTCGAGAGGATGCCGAAGCCGGAGATCGAGACGGTCGAGGGAATCGCCCCGGCCATCGCCATCGAGCAGAAAGCCATACCGAAGAACCCGCGTTCGACCGTCGGCACGGTCTCGGAGATCTACGACTACCTCCGCCTTCTCTATGCGAGGATCGGCAAGATCTACTCCCGCGACACCAGCGAGCTGGTGCTGAAGCACACTCCCGAGGACGTGGCGCTGCAGGCCCGGTTTTTCGACGACGGCACGCGCTTTTTCGTCGGCTACCCGTTTCCCTGCCACCACGACATGAGCCATCACGACTGCCCGGTCGCCGACGAGCTGAAGAACCTCCTCCAGAAAGGCTTCTTCCGGCTCCTCCGGGAGGAGTCCCTGCTCGACATCTCCGATGCCTCCGTCCGGGCAGAGGTCGAGGCCATGGGGCGGACGGAGCTGTCCGGCCTACTGGTGCTGGTCGACCGGTTCGTGGCCAGGCAGGACGAAAAGGTCTACGGCAGGGTCGCCCAGGCCGCCGAGAGCTGTTTCGCCGAGTCCGGAGGCAACGCCGTGATCCGGGTCGCCGGCGGCAAGGAGTACCGGTTCAGCGACCGCCTCGAGCTGAACGGCGTGCTGTACCAGGAGCCGTCGCCGCAGCTGTTCGCCTTCAACTCCCCGATCGGCGCCTGCACGGAGTGCCAGGGATTCGGCCGGATCGCCGGCATCGACGAGGATGCGGTGGTGCCCGACAAATCGCTGTCGCTTGCCGAAGGGGCCATCACCTGCTGGAACTCCGAGAAATATTCGTGGTACCGCAAGCAGCTCCTGAAGATTGCCCCTGATGTCGGCATTCCGGTCGACCAGCCGTATGAGAAGCTCGGTTACCTGCACAAGGAGATGATCTGGAAGGGGATCCCGGAAAAGAGCTACAAGGGGGTGCGTCCCTTTTTCGCCGACATCGAGAAGGATGCCGGCTACAAGGTGCACTACCGGGTGTTCCTCAGCCGCTACCGGGGCTATGCGACCTGCCCTGAGTGCGAGGGGTCGCGCCTCAATCCCGATGCCCGGCTGGTGCGGGTCTCCGGCAAGGGCATCGGCGAAGTGACCCGCATGACCATCGCCGACGCCCACCAATTCTTCTCGAACCTCGACATCTCGCCCTTCGACCGGAGCGTGGCCGACGCCGTGCTGCAGGAGATCACCAAGCGCCTCGGCTACCTGCTCGACGTGGGGCTCGACTACCTGACGCTCGACCGCCTGACCCATACCCTGAGCGGTGGCGAGTTCCAGAGGATCAACCTGTCTACCTCGCTGGGTTCGCCCCTGGTCGGAGCGATCTACATCCTCGACGAGCCAAGCATCGGCCTGCACCAGAGCGATTCCGCGCGCCTCGTGGCCCTGCTCAAGCGCCTGCGTGACCTCGGCAACACCGTGGTGGTGGTCGAGCACGACCGCGAGATCATCGAGGCTGCCGACGAGGTGATCGACCTCGGGCCCAGGGCCGGCAGCCTCGGCGGCGAGGTGGTGTTCCACGGCCCACCGTCCGCCATGCCTGGCGCGACGGGATCCCTGACCGCCGACTACCTCACCGGCAGGAAGCATATCCCGGTGCCGGCACGGCGCCGGCAGCCGGATTTCGCGCGCTGCATTGAAATCACCGGGGCCATGCAGAACAACCTCCGGAACATCGACGTGACCTTCCCGCTCGGCATCATGACCTGCGTCACCGGGGTCAGCGGCTCGGGCAAGTCGACCCTGGTCAACGATATCCTCAAGCTCGGCATCATCAGGGAGAAGGAGGGATCGAGGGAGAAGGTCGGCACCCACCGGAGCATCGAGGGCATCGACCTGGTGGACGCCGTCGAGCACGTCGACCAGTCGCCCATCGGCAAGTCGAGCCGCAGCAACCCGGCGACCTACCTGAAGCTGTTCGACGACATCCGGTCGCTGTTCGCCTCTACCCGCGACGCGAAGGAGCGCGGCTGGAAGGCCGGCTACTTCTCCTTCAACATCCCCGGCGGCCGCTGCGAGGCCTGCGCCGGCGAGGGGAGCGTCAAGATCGAGATGCAGTTCCTTGCCGACATCGAGGCGGTCTGCGAGGAGTGCGGCGGCAAGCGCTACAAGCCGTCGACGCTCGAGGTGAAGTACAAGGGGCTGTCGATCGCCGAGGTGCTGGATCTCACGGTGGGAGAGGCCCTCGCGTTCTTCGGTCCCGACAAGGCGATCCGCAAGAAGCTGAAGGTACTCGAGGAGGTCGGGCTCGAGTACATCCGCCTCGGCCAGTCCTCCAGCACCCTCTCGGGTGGCGAGGCCCAGCGGCTCAAGCTCGCGCACTTCATCTCGCGCGCCGACGTCAGCAACACGCTTTTCATCTTCGACGAGCCCACGACCGGCCTCCATTTCGACGACATCTCCAAGCTCGTGTGCTGCTTCGACAAGCTGCTCGAGCAGGACAACTCTCTGGTCGTCATCGAGCACAACCCCGACATCATCAAGCAGGCCGACTGGGTCATCGACCTCGGCCCGGGAGCGGGCGTCAGGGGCGGCGAGATCGTGGCCGTCGGCACCCCGGAACAGATTGCCGCCAACGACGCCTCATTGACCGGCAAGCATTTGCGGGCGTATCTGGAAGAGCAAGAAAGGACTTAAAGGACTTCAGGGACAACAAGGACTAATGAACTCCAGGAGGAACTTCATCTTCATCCCTGCTCTCCTTTCAGTCCCTGAGTTATAAATTCATCTTCAGCGGATCGTCCTCCAGCGCCCCGCCGTGCAGGCGGATGTGGGGGAAGTGGGAGTGCGAGGTGCGCTCGGTCCAGGCGTCTCCGCCCTGTTCGACAGATGATTCGTTCTCCGAAACCGATACACGGTTCGATGCCAGCGCCACGATCTCGCCCAGGATTTCATGGTTGTGCCGGTCGGCTTCTGTGGCGACGTCGTCCCTGATCTTCGATGCGATGCTCTCGAGCTTTTCCAAGGTGACCTTGCCGATGGCGGCAAGCATTGCAGGGGTCCTGTTCTTCCGGTCTTCCGGCTTCATGGTCGGGGTTGCGGGTTAATGGTTTCGGGAGCCCAGTACGATAAAAAAATATTTGCTGACAGGAAATCTTTTTTTTATAATGATCGGGTTGTTAGCACTCTCACTTATCGAGTGCTAACCCGCCTGAAGCTTTCAATCAGGCAGCATTACCATTGACATCAAAAGATCAACAACTCAAACGAGAGAGAAAGACAATGAACTTGAAACCATTAGCAGATCGAGTTATTGTTAAGGCCGCACAGGCTGAAGAGAAGACCAAGGGCGGTCTGTACATCCCGGATACCGGCAAAGAGAAGCCGATGTACGGTGAAGTCGT
>JAAXWS010000017.1 GCA_013334865.1 Chlorobiaceae bacterium | reverse complement strand
CAACGCCGGCATCAGGGAGCAGATCATTTTCCCGGAAATCGACATCGACAAGGTTCCGAGGATCAATGGCATGGATATCAGCTTTGTCACGTCTGCCCAGACGGACGAGGAGGCCTTCGAGCTTCTCTCCCTGCTCGGCATGCCGTTCAAAAAGAAGAACTAATCACCTTTATCACTGACCAAGATGGCAAGGAAAAGCATTATTGCACGAAACGAAAAGAGGAAGCAGCTCGTCGAGAAGTTCGCGGCGAAAAGGGAGGAGCTGAAGGCTGCCGGCGATTACGCCGCGCTGCAGAAGCTTCCGCGCGACAGCTCGGCAACCAGGGTTCGCAACCGTTGTGTCCTGACCGGCCGCGGGCGTGGCAACTACGAGAAGTTCGGCCTCTGCCGCCACATGTTCCGCAAACTCGCCCTGGAAGGAAAGCTTCCCGGCGTCAGGAAGGCGAGCTGGTAAGCCGCATTCCCCGGACGATAATAAAGATGTCTGTTCATTTACGAATGTAACCAACTGTTAGCCATGCCTGTAACGGATTCCATAGCCGATTTCATTACCCGTATCAGAAACGCCGGTAGTGCCAAAAACAAGACGACCGATATTCCTTATTCCAAGCTCAGGGAGAACATCTCCAAGCTGCTCCTCGATAAAGGGTACATCAAGAACTACACGGTGATCACCTCCGAGCAGTTCCCCTTCATCCGCGTTGACCTGAAGTACACTGCGGACGGCCGTCACGCCATCAAGGAGATCACCAGGGTCAGCAAGCCAGGTCGCAGGGTCTATGACGGCAAGGACATCAAGCGGTACCTCGGCGGCCTCGGCCTGTTCATCCTTTCGACCTCGAAAGGCATCCTGACCGACAAGGAGGCACGTGACCAGAATGTCGGCGGTGAGGTCCTGTTCCGTATTTATTAATTTCATAAGCGCATCAGTTTACCATGTCAAGAATTGGAAAAATGCCGATCAGCCTTGCTGGTCAGGCTAAGGTCGAGATCAAGGATAACGTGATCAGCGTGACAGGCCCGAAAGGCGCTCTGTCCCAGGCGATGTGCGAAGAAGTGACCATCTCGGTCAATGACGGAAACGTGACGGTCCAGCGGATCGACGACAGCAAGCGTTCGCGTGCGATGCACGGCCTGTACCGCATGCTGGTCAGCAACATGGTCGAGGGCGTCACCAAGGGATTCACCCGCAAGCTTGAGATCACCGGCGTCGGTTACCGCGCGGAACTCAAGGGCGACCTTCTGGCTATGACCCTCGGTTACTCGCACATGATCTACTTCAAGGCTCCTTCCGAGATCAAGATCGAGGTGCCGGATCCGGTGACCGTGCTCATCAGCGGCATCGACAAGGCACTCGTCGGCCAGATCGCGGCCAAGATCCGCTCGTTCAGGAAGCCTGAACCGTACCGCGGCAAGGGCATCAAGTACGAAGGCGAGGTCATCCGCCGCAAGGAAGGCAAGGCTGCCGGCAAGTAACCGGCGCCCTGAAGGGAATAAAAGTCAGGTAATTAACATTTACAGGGTTAGAGATAATGAGCCAAATCGATAAAGCTGCACACAGGCAGAAAATCAAGGCACGTAGCAGGGCCAGCGTCTATGGCACCGAGGCAAGGCCGAGGCTTTGCGTTTACCGCAGCCTGTCCCAGATCTACGCACAGTTGATCGACGATGACAAAGGGAAGACCATCCTGACGGCATCGACCATGTCGAAGGACAATGCCGGCTTCGCCGGTACCAAGAGCGAAAAGAGCGCCCTGGTCGGCAAGCAGCTGGCCGAGAAGGCCCTCGCTCAGGGCATCACCGCTGTCGTCTTCGACAGGAACGGATTCCGGTACCACGGCCGCATCAAGGCCCTGGCCGACGGCGCCCGTCAAGCAGGACTGATCTTTTAAAACTTTACAACGAGAGAGTAATGTCGAAAAAATCTGCCAGGAGCATCAAGCCCGGTGAGTTGAATCTTAAAGAGAAGCTGGTGCACATCAACAGGACCGCGAAAGTTGTCAAGGGCGGCAAGCGCTTCGGCTTCAACGCGATCGTTGTTGTCGGCGACAAGGACGGCCATGTGGGTTACGGGCTCGGAAAAGCCAACGAAGTCCAGGACGCCATCGCCAAGGGCGTCGAGGACGGCAAGAAGAACGTGATCAAGGTGCCGATCGTGAAAGGGACCATCCCGCACCCGATCGTTGCCAAGTACGGTTCCGCCAAGGTCCTCATGAAGCCCGCCACCCCGGGTACCGGTCTCATCGCCGGCGGTGCGGTCAGAGCTGTGCTTGAGATGGCTGGCATCCACGACATCCTCACCAAGTCCCTCGGCTCCTCGAACCCGCACAACGTGGTGAAGGCAGCCATCCTCGGTCTCCAGAGCATTTCCGATGCGAATGATGTCGCAGAGCGCCGCTCGAAGAGCCTGAAAGAGGTATTTGAAAGCTAAACAGGAGAATGGTGATAATGAGCGAGAAAACGATAAAGGTTACTCAGGTGCGCAGCGTTATCGGCGGCACCAAGAAGCAGAAAGCGACGATCAAGGCTCTCGGCCTCGGTCGGCCCAACCACAAGGTCGAACTCAAGGACAACGCCTGCACCAGGGGTCAGATCCGCGTCGTCCAGCACCTTGTGAAGGTAGACGAGCAGTAACAAGTATTCATAAAAGCAAGTCGGGAATCTAATCATGGATTTAAGTTCACTTCGTCCTGCCAAGGGGGCTACCAAGAACAGGAAACGGGTCGGTCGCGGCCCTGGTTCAGGCAACGGCACCACCGCCGGCAAGGGCAACAAGGGACAGCAGGCCAGAAGCGGCTATCAGCGTCCCGTCATCGAAGGCGGCCAGATGCCGATCTACAGGAGGCTCCCCAAATTCGGTTTCACCGCTCCGAACAGGAAGGATGTGGCCAACGTCAACGTCTCCCAGATCCAGCAGTGGATCGAGAAGGGCCTGGTGGGCAACGAGATCACCGTCATCGACCTGAAGCACCTCTGCAACGCAAGCAACCAGGAGTACTTCAAGGTGCTCGGCAACGGCGAGATCTCTTCTGCCGTTACCATTACCGCCCATTTCTTCAGCAAGAGCGCCGAAGAGAAGATCGAGAAGGCCGGCGGCAAGACCGTCCAGGCGTTCCGTACCCTCGAAGAGGCTTCCAAGGTCAATGGCCTGCCCCTCGAAGAGGCTCTGCTGAAGCCGAAGGCAAAAGTGGTGAAGGTCGTCAGGAAAAGAAAGGTCAAGCCGTAAAGGAACCGGGTGGTTATGAAGCTTACAGAGAGTATCAGGAACATCAATAAAATCCCGGAGTTACGGCAGCGGATCCTCTATACCCTCCTGCTTCTGTTCATCTACAGGTTGGGGTCGCATATCTCAATACCGGGCGTCGACGCGGCGGCCGTGGCTGGTGCGAAATCATCCCACGCAAACGACCTCTTCGGCCTGTTTGACCTGTTTGTCGGTGGCGCGTTCGCACGCGCCTCCATCTTTTCCCTGGGCATCATGCCCTACATCTCGGCATCCATCATCGTCCAGCTGCTCGGCGCGGTAACCCCGTACGTGCAGAAGCTCCAGAAGGAGGGCGAGGAGGGCCGCCAGAAAATCAACCAGTATACCCGTTACGGAACGATCCTTGTCGCGGCCCTGCAGGCATGGGGCGTGAGCGTCAGCCTTGCCAGCCCCTCATCCTTCGGAACCGTCGTGGTCCCTGACCCGGGTATTTTCTTTGCTCTCACCACAGTACTCATCCTCACCGCCAGCACCGTATTCGTCATGTGGCTCGGTGAGCGGATTACGGAGCGGGGCATCGGCAACGGCATCTCGCTGATCATCATGATCGGTATCGTCGCCCGGTTCCCGCAGGCGCTGGTCGCTGAAATCCAGTCGGTCTCCCTCGGCAGCAAGAACTGGATCGTCGAGCTTATCATCATGGCGGTCATGGCTGCCATCGTCGCGGTGGTCATCGTGCTCACCGTCGGCACCCGCAGGATCCCCGTCCAGCACGCCAAGCGCGTCGTCGGGCGAAAGGTCTACGGCGGCGGCACCCAGTACATCCCGATGAAGATCAATACCGCAGGCGTCATGCCGATCATCTTCGCCCAGTCGATCATGTTCCTGCCCTCCACCTTCCTTTCCTTCTTCCCGGAGAACGAGGTGATGCAGAAGGTCGCCGGCGCGCTTGCCTACGACTCCTGGTGGTACGCGATCATCTTCGGATCGATGATCGTCTTCTTCACCTATTTCTATACGGCCATCGCCTTCAACCCCAAGGAGGTCGCCGACACCATGCGGCGCCAGGGCGGGTTCATCCCTGGTATCAGGCCAGGCAAGAGCACGGCCGATTTCATCGACAACATCCTGACGAGGATCACGCTTCCCGGCGCAATATCGCTGGCAATCATCGCGATCCTTCCGACCTTCCTGACCAAGTTCGGGAACGTGACGCCGGGGTTCGCACAGTTTTTCGGCGGTACCAGCCTGCTCATCATCGTCAGTGTCGGACTCGATACGCTCCAGCAGGTCGAAAGCCATCTCATGATGCGCCATTACGACGGATTCATGAAGACCGCCAAGACCAGAGGCCGTCAGGGCTAAGCGGATGGCGGCATGATCACGATCAAGAGCGAGAGGGAAATCGAATTGATGCGGGAGTCCGGAGCACTGGTGGCCAGGACCCTCGACATGCTCGGCGAACAGATACAGCCGGGGATGTCCACAAAGCGGCTTGACGAACTTGCCGAGCAGTTCATCCGGGACAATCACGGCGTACCGAGCTTCCTGAATTACGTGCCGAAAGGCGAAGTCGGTGTCACCCCGTATCCCGCGACCCTCTGCGTGTCGCTCAATGAGGAGGTCGTCCATGGCGTGCCGAGCGCGAAGCGAATCGTGCGCGAAGGCGACATTGTTTCGGTCGACTGCGGCGTCTACATGGGCGGCTATCACGGCGACGCGGCCAGGACCTTCATGCTCGGCGATGTCGCCCCCGAGGTCCGGCAGCTTGTCAGGGAGACCGAGGAGTGCCTCTACCGGGGAATCGCACAGGCGATTGCCGGCAACCGGCTGGGAGACGTTTCGTCAGCCATCGAGGAGCATGCACGTTCGTTCGGGTACAGCGTGATCGAGAACATGGTCGGCCACGGTATCGGCAGCGAACTGCACGAGGACCCGGCCGTCCCGAATTACGGAAGGCGGAATACCGGCGTGAAGCTGCGCGCTGGAATGACGCTCGCCATCGAACCCATGATCGCCCTCGGGCGCTCGCGTCGTGCGGTGAGCAAGCGTGGTGCATGGGTGGCCGTCACGGAAGACGGCAAGCCCTCGGCCCATTTCGAGCATACGATCGCCGTCAGGGAGGGGGCAGCCGAGGTGCTGACCCTTTCGCCAGCAGGCAGGGCCTGAACTTATAAAACCAGCAAAGCGGAGAGCTACATTGGCCAAGGAAGAATCAATAGAAATAGAAGGCGAAATCCTGGAAGCGCTTCCCAACGCCCAGTTCAAGGTGAAGCTCGAAAACGGGCTTGAGGTGCTGGCGCACGTGTCGGGAAAGATCAGGATGCACTACATCCGCATCCTCCCGGGCGACAAGGTCAAGGTCCAGATTTCACCGTATGACCTTTCGAAGGGAAGAATTACGTACCGGTACAAGTAGAAAAAATAATATCCATCTTCCGGTTGATTATTAGGAAGGCGTTTATTACATTACATGCCTTTTCATATTTTGGACTGACCGGACAATCATAGCGTGTGGGGTTTACCATGAAAATATTTTCATCTATCAAAAAACGTTGCGAGCACTGCAGGATTATCAAGCGCAAAGGAAAACGATTTGTGATCTGCAAGGTGAATCCAAGCCACAAGCAGCGCCAGGGGTGATCTTCGGAACAAACAACAGACTTGAGAAAAACTTATGAGGTTAGCTGGTGTAAATTTGCCATTGAACAAGCATGCCGTCATCGCACTGACGTATGTCTATGGTATCGGGAAAAAATCTGCTGAAACCATCCTTCAGAGGGCCGGAGTCGCCCCGAACAAGAAGGTGTCCGAACTCAGCGATGAAGAGGCACATGCTATCAGGGAGATCGTCGGCAACGACTACACGGTCGAAGGCCAGGCACGAGGCGAGCAGCAGCTTGCCATCAAGCGTCTGATGGATATCGGTTGCTACAGGGGCCTCCGCCACCGCAGATCGCTCCCGGTCCGCGGCCAGCGCACTTCGACCAACGCACGTACCAGGAAGGGCAAGCGCAAGACGGTCGCCGGCAAGAAGAAGGCTACCAAGAAGTAGTGTGAACCGAGTAATTCAGCAATAAGAGAGACTAAATAGCGACAGACTCATGGCAACAGCGAGCAGGAAAAAAAAGAAAGTAAAGGTTACGCCTGAAGGTACCGTTCATATCAAGGCGTCGTTCAACAACGTCATGGTGACGATCACCGATACGCTGGGCAATACGGTTTCATGGTCCAGTGCCGGCAAGAACGGTTTCAAGGGCTCGAAGAAAAATACCCCCTATGCCTCGCAGGTTACCTCCGAAGCGGCGGCAAAGGAAGCATTCGACCTCGGCATGCGCCATGTCGACGTGTTCATCAAGGGCCCAGGCGCCGGCCGCGATGCCGCCATCAGGGCGCTCCAGGGTGTCGGCCTCGAAGTGAAGACCATCAAGGACATCACTCCGCTTCCGCACAACGGTTGCCGGCCTCCCAAGCGCAGAAGGGTCTGACGGATATCATCAAGAATTATCAATCGAAGCAATTGCTATGGCACGATTCAGAGGCTCAATCACCAAGGTTTCTCGCAGGTTGGGGATCGCTCTTTCACAGAAAGCTGAAAAATATCTCGAAAGGCGCCCGTATGCTCCCGGTGAGCACGGCCAGTCCCGCAAGGGCAAGGTGTCGGAATACGCCCTCCAGCTCCGTGAGAAGCAGAAGATGAAATACCTCTACGGTATTCTCGAAAAGCAGTTCAGGACCTATTACCGCAAGGCCGTCGCCCAGCGTGGCGTTACCGGCGACAACCTCGTCAAGCTGCTCGAAAGGCGCTTTGACAACGTGGTCTACCGCTGCGGCTTCTCCCCTTCGCGCGCCGGCGCCAGGCAGCTCGTTTCGCACGGCCACCTGCTCATCAACGGCAAGAAGGTGAACATCCCTTCGTATCTGGTCTCTCCCGGTGACCTGATCGAGTTCAGGCAGAAGAGCCGCAACCTCGACGCTGTTGCCGATTCGCTGAACAAGGCATCGGATGCCAGGATTCCTGCATGGATCCAGGTCGACAAGGCCAACAAGAAAGCAGTGTTCCTTGCGGTTCCTGAGCGCGAAGCGGTCCAGGAGCCCTATAACGAACAGCTGGTCGTCGAGTTGTACTCCAAGTGATATTTCTGAGAATCCTTAAGGTATCAAGACTATGATATATCAGATGCAGATGCCTGCAAAGATAGAGGTGGATGAGGCAACCCACACCGGTAGCTTCGGGCGTTTCATCGCCCAGCCGCTGGAGCGTGGATACGGAGTTACGCTTGGCAATGCGATGAGAAGGGTTCTTCTTGCCTCTCTCCCCGGAACGGCCATCACCGGGATCAAGATCGATGGCGTCTTTCATGAATTCTCGACGATCGACGGCGTCCGCGAAGATGTCCCCGAGATCGTGCTGAACCTGAAGAAGGTTCGTTTCAAGTCCAACTGCAAGCGCAGCTGCAAGACCTCCCTGACCCTCTCCGGCCCGAAAGAGTTCATGGCCGGCGATATCGTTGCCCAGGAAGGCGAGTTCGAGGTCCTGAACAAGGATCTGCACATCGCCACGATCAACTCCGAGGCCGTGGTGAACATCGATATCTACATCGGCAGGGGCCGCGGGTACGTACCTTCTGAAGAGAATCGCAGCGAGGGCATGCCGATCGGCTTCATCGCACTTGATTCTATCTACACCCCGATCAAGAACGTGAAGTTCACGGTAGAGAACACCCGCGTAGGACAGCGTACCGACTACGAGAAGATGGTGCTCGACGTCGAGACCGACGGTTCGATCACCCCGGATGATTCCATCAGCCTTGCCGGCAGGATCATCAACGAGCATTTTACCTTTTTCGCCGAATTCTCCCCGACCGAGGAAGAGTTCTCGGAAGAAGAGTACAAGCAGCTCGACGACGAGTTCGAGAGCATGCGCAAGCTCCTCCAGACCAAGATCGAGGACCTCGACCTCTCGGTTCGTTCGCACAACTGCCTGAGGCTTGCCGAGATCGACACCCTCGGCGACCTGGTCTCCAGGAGGGAGGATGAGCTGCTGAACTACAAGAACTTCGGCAAGAAGTCGCTGACGGAACTGAAGGAACAGCTTGATAAGTTCAACCTCAAGTTCGGGATGGATATCACCCGGTACCAGATGAAAGGTTGAGAGCAGGCAATTTGTTTTATTGAAATCGATAAGAGCGGAAACAAGACATGCGTAAAGTTAAGCCAGCAAGAAAACTTGGGAGGACGGCCGCCCATAGGAAAGCAACCCTGTCGAACCTTTCGACCCAGTTGCTGATCCACAAGCGTATCGAGACCACCGAGGCGAAGGCAAAAGAGACCCGCAAGGTTGTTGAGAAGATCATCACCAAGGCAAGGAAAGGCACCCTCCACGCACAGCGCGAAATCTTCGGTCAGCTTCGTGACAAAGAGGCCGTTCGCGCCCTCTTCGAAGAGATCGTGGGCCGCATCGGCGACCGCAACGGCGGTTACACCCGCATCATCAAGCTCGCTCCCCGTTTCGGCGATGCCGCCAAGATGGCCGTGATCGAACTGGTCGACTACGCCGAGGCTCCGTCCGCGAAGCAGAAGAGCACCAGGCAGGATCGTGCAAAGCGCGTCAAGGGTTCCAGGAAGGCTGAAGAGGTTGCAAAGGCACCGGAAGCACCGGCAGCCGAGGCACCGGATGCCGCCGAGTCCGCAGAGTAAGATCTCTCAGTAGCCGCTCGCGGCTAAAGGAAACCGATAGTCATCGTATGCAAGGGTGAGCTTTTCACCAGCGTGCGATGACTATCTGCTTTTCGGTGAAGAGGGGGCTGATGTCGCCGATCGGCAGCAGGTCCACCGACTCCGGAAAGCCCATGTGCTTCTCCCTCGACGTCACCGCATCGCCGACCTCCTTGTCGAGGTTCCCCCCTTTCAGGCAGATCAGAACGCCCTCTCTTTTCAGCATTCCCGAAACGTATCCGCTCAGCTCCTCAAGCGGAGCGACCTGCCGGCTCAGGACCGTATCGAAGGTCAGCCCCTTCAGCTCCTCCACGCGGGAGTGCAGCGTCATGACGTTCTTCAGGCCAAGCTCCTTCGCCATGGCTTTGCACGCCGCGATCTTCTTGCCGGTCGAATCGACGAGCAGGAATGATGTCCCGGGAAAGAGGATGGCAAGCGGGATGCCGGGCAGACCGCCGCCGGTGCCGAGGTCGAGCACCTTTTCGCCCGCCTTGAAGTCGTGCACCTTGCAGATCAGTAGGGAATGGAAGACGTGCCTCACGATGACCGGGGCATCCTCCTTGCGGCTGATCAGGTTCACCCGCGTGTTCCACTCCTCGAGGAGCCGGGTGTAGCGGACAAGCTTGTCGCGCATTTCTCGGTCGGCGGGAATGGCATGTTCGCGGCAAAGATCCTTTATCAGCTGCTGGTCGTTCTGCATGACTGCACGATTGGGGTTCGGTCGAAAAGTGCGACAACCTGAAAAAACGATATTTTGCCGCCATTGGCAAATGTTCTCCGGCAAGGCTGCCCGGACTGGTTCATTGCAGGAAAAAATGTTGTACATTATACCTGATTCGTCAACCCCCGATACGCAAGAGAGTCCAGTTTCCCGTATCTCATGACCAGGATTCCCGACAGTCACGTCTACGCCATCATCATGGCGGGTGGGATCGGCAGCAACCTTTGGCCCCTGTCGCGCAGGAAGATGCCGAAGCAGTTCCTCCAGCTGTTCAACGGGGCGAGCATGCTCCGTGACACCGTCGAGAGGATTGCTGGCGAGGTCGTTCCCCGGAACGTCTTCATCGTCACCGGCCGCCAGCACGCACGCCTGATCCACGAGTACCTCCCCGATTTCAACCGGGACAACGTCATCATCGAACCGGCGGTGCGTGATACCGCGCCCTGCATCGCGCTTGCCACGACCGTCATCAGGAAACGGGACCCCGACGCCGTGACCGTGGTGCTGCCGTCCGACCATCTCGTCTTCGACATCCTGCAGTTCCGGAAGACGGTCAGGAAAGGGGTGGCGCTCGCCCGGGAGAAACGGGGGCTCGTCACCATCGGCATCCATGCCGACCGGCCTGAAACCAGGTACGGGTACATCCAGGCCGAACCGTCGGTCATGGTCGAAGACGAGGGATCGCTCTACCCTGAAATCCAGCAGTTCCGTGTGAAGACCTTCGCTGAAAAGCCGGACCTGGCGACGGCGCACCAGTTCCTCGAGAGCCGGGATTTCTGGTGGAACAGCGGTGTCTTCATCTGGCACGTCGACACCATCGACCGGGAGATTGCCCGATCGATGCCCGACCTGCACAAGGACATGGCGTCGGTCCACGCCTTCCTGGGGACCGACCGCGAAGAGTCGGTCATCGAGGATGTGTACAGCTGGATCCATCCGATATCGGTGGACTACGGCGTCATGGAGAAGGCCGAGAAGGTGTTCATGCTGGTCGGGGATTTCGGGTGGACCGACCTCGGGTGCTGGGACGAAGTCGTTAAGGTCGCCGGTCCCGAGGGCAGGGAGGGCGGAGGTCCGGAGGTGGTCCGCATCGACTCGGAGAACGTGTATGTCAGGAAGCCCGGGGAGAAGGCGGTGGTGGCCATCGGCGTCAAGGACCTCATCGTGGTCGACACCCCCGACGCCCTGCTCATCTGCGGCGCCGGTTCATCGCTCGATATCCGGAAAGCCGTGGACGTGCTGCGGCGAGAAGGGCAGGACCAGTTCCTGTGAAAATAGGGTGGACTGCATGGACGATATGGACTGTGTGGACAGGAAATGAAAAAACCGGTGGACCACCGGCTTTTTCATTGATACGGCATGCTGCATTATCCTCTCTTCTTCGTCCAGGTTGTTCCCTCCCTGGTGTCTTTCAGCTCGATGCCTTTGGCGAGCAGCAGGTCCCGGATGGCGTCGCTCATGGCGAAGTCCTTGCGCGCCCGGGCATCCTTCCTGAGTTCGAGCACCACAGATATCACATCGGCAAGGGTCTCGCCGCCGTCTCCGGCCTCGCCGGCCTCCAGCTCCTCACGGCTTCTGAGGATGCCGAGCACCTTGCCGGCGAACGTTTCAAGATAGGCCATCGCCTCGGCGGCCGCATCGGCCGACAGCCCTTCGTTCCGGTCCAGTGCCCCGTTGAGCGCCTTCGCGAATTCGAAGATCACCGAAATCGCCACCGGCGTGTTGAAGTCGTCGTTCAGGGCCTCTTCGGTTTTCCGTACGAAGGATCCGACATCGAGCGTCCCGCTCCCCGGCCTCGTTTCGAGCAGTCTGCGCGCGGTTTCGTGGAGCTTCTCAAGTCCTGACTGCGACGCCTTGATGGCGGCGTTCGAGAAGTCGAGCGGCGAGCGGTAGTGCGACTGCAGGATGAAGAACCTGATGACCATCGGGTCGAAGGTCCCGAACAGCTCCTTGAGGGTGATGAAGTTGCCGAGCGACTTGCCCATCTTGACGCCGTCGACCGTCACCATGTTGTTGTGCATCCAGAAGCGCACAAAAGGCTTGCCGGTCGCGGCTTCCGCCTGGGCGATCTCGCAGTCGTGGTGCGGGAACTTGTTCTCCATGCCCCCGCCGTGGATATCGATCGTTTCGCCGAGGTACTTCATCGCCATGGCCGAACACTCCACGTGCCAGCCCGGGTAGCCTACGCCCCATGGCGACGGCCATTTCATGATGTGGCCGGGCTCAGCCCGCTTCCAGAGTGCGAAATCGGAAGGGCTGCGCTTGTCCGAACGCTGTTCGACGCGCCCGCCGGACTGCACCGCGGCCTGGTCGGTCCTGCCGGAGAGCTTGCCGTAGCCGGGGAACGACTCCACCGAGAAGTAGATGTTGCCGTTCGACTCGTAGGCATGCCCCTTGTCGATCAGCCGTTCGATGATCGCAATCTGCTCCGGAATGTGCCCCGTGGCCGTCGGCGCGATGTTCGGCCGCAGCACACCGAGGCGGTCCATATCCTCGAAATAGCTCCGGGTGTAGGCCTGGGCGATCTCCATCGGATCGACCATCTCCTTGCTGGCCTGCCTCTGGATCTTGTCCTCTCCCTCGTCGGCGTCGTCGGTCAGGTGCCCCACGTCGGTGATGTTCTGCACATACCTGACCTTGAAGCCCAGGTGCCGCAGCCAGCGCACGACCACGTCGAACGAGACGTAGCTCTTGGCGTGGCCGAGGTGGGAGTGGCCGTAGACCGTCGGGCCGCAGACGTACATGCTGACGACTCCGGGCATGAGCGGCTCGAACAGATCCTTGTTGCGGGTCAGGGAGTTGTAGATATGCAGAGAGGACATCGGGTAATGAAATAGGGTTCGTTTACGCGTCGAGGCACTGCTCCGCAGATGCCGCCGTAACGCCATATGTACTAAAAGTTAAACAATTGGGTTGTTAGGCCAAGGTTTTTCAGCACAGCCTTTCTGATTATGCTGCCCGGAAAATCCCATCCAGGTCCAGATTCTCCAATACCGGCCCCGGAGTCCCTCCAGGTTATGAGCCGGAGTTGTCCTTGTGAGGTGCGGTGACGATGCTGAATGACTTTCCTGCGAAGGTGATGCCAAGGAAGGGGCGCGATTTCATGCGATGATGGAGATGAAAAAAACGACATCGCTTCGGTCGAGGCCGCGCGCCGCGGTTGACGCCGCAATCTTCGATGCGCGCATTACGTTCGCGGGGAAGCTGTGGTTCCCGATTGCGTGGGGATGAATAGCCCGTGAAATGGGTATATTCAGCAAACGCTAACAGGGAGGTACATGGCAAGGACGTATGAGGTGGGCGGCGATTATTTCAGGGAAAAAATAATGGCCGCTGTTTTTCTGGGGTTCCGTACCGCCAGCAATCCGTCTTCGGTGACGGTGCATCCTGAACTCATGATGAAGATCAGGGATAATTTCAGGAACAAGGTGGTCGGCCCGAAACGTGTGGGGGACTCGGAGGTGTTTTGTGGCCTGAGGGTGATTGAAGACGCGACGAAAGAGAGGGATCATCTGTCTGTCAGTTAAGCCCTCTGTATTATTACTCCGACGGCAATAGGACGCAAAGACTGCTATAAAGGGATATTGGGCGAAAGCCCCGATTTATTATTTGTTATTTCTGAACCCCGGCCTGAAGGCCGGGGCAATTTTCAGGAGTTTCAATCGCTGGAGTAATAACGTAGACTGGGGGACGTTGCCCCGTAAGCGCATTGATTCGGAGCACTTCCCGCCATGCAAAGTCAGCGGGATCCAGTCCCAAAGCCAAACCTTTGGGTTTTTCGGGCACGGTTGCTTAGCTTCGGTTTACTGAACGCCGCGATTGTCGCGGCGCGATTATTTTATGAGGAGCCCTCTGCATGAACATCACCAGCGCTGATTTTTTCCGAAGTGCCTCGGCAATCAAGGGCCTTCCGGAGGAGAACCTGCCTGAGATCGTGTTTGTCGGCCGCTCGAACGTCGGCAAATCATCGCTGCTCAATTCGCTCTGCGCCAGGAGGGGGCTGGCCAAGACCAGCTCGACGCCGGGCAAGACCCGCCTGATCAACTTTTTCCTGATCAACAAGAGCCTCTTCTTCGTCGACCTGCCCGGCTACGGTTACGCAAAGGTCGGCCAGGGCGAACGCGAGAGCTGGGGACGGCTCCTGTCGGACTACGTTCGATATCGCAAGGGGATATCGCTGGTGGTGCTGCTGGTCGATTCGCGTCATCCCGGCATGGTTCTGGATCTCGAGATGATGGAGTTCCTCGACTACTTCGAGCGCCCGTATGGCATCGTGATGACCAAGTTCGACAAGCTGAGCCAGGCCGAGAAGTCGAAGGCCCGCCGGACGATGGAAAGTTGTGCACCGAACGCCAAATTTATTGTAAATTATTCATCTTTTTCGGGTGAGGGCAGGGGTAAGCTCCTGGCCGAGTTCGACAATTTTTCTCAGTAAAAGCATTCGACGTGGAAGAAAGAACATTCCCCAGGCCGGCGGCCTCGGCGACCGTACTTGTAGGCACGCAGTTCGGTGACGAGGGCAAGGGCAAGCTTGTCGACTACCTGTCGGACAAGTACGATATCGTGGTCCGCTACCAGGGCGGCGCGAACGCCGGCCACACCATCTGCTTCGATGGCAAGACCGTGGTGCTGCACCTCATCCCTTCGGGCATCTTCAACAAGGATTGCATCTGCGTTATCGGCAACGGCGTGGTGATCGACCCCGTCGCACTGCTGGACGAGATCAGGAAGGTCGAGGAGCTGGGCTACGACGTCCGAGGGCGCCTGTTCATCAGCCACAACGCGCACCTGATCATGCCCTATCACAAGCAGCTCGACTGCCTGAGCGAGTCGTGCCTGAGCGGTGACAACAAGATCGGCACCACCGGGCGCGGCATCGGGCCGAGCTATGAGGACAAGTTCGCCAGGAAGGGCATCAGGGTTGTCGACCTGCTCAACCGCGAGGTGCTGAAGGAGAAACTCCGCGAGAACATCGAGGCCAAGAACAAGCTGATCAGCAAGGTCTACGGGCAGGAGGTGATCGACGTCGAGGCGATCATCGGCGAATATGAGGCGTTCGACAAGGTGATCGATCCCTTCGTGACCAACACCCAGCTCTACCTGAACCGACAGATCAAGGCCGGCAAGACCGTGCTGCTCGAGGGCGCCCAGGGGTGCATGCTCGACGTGGACCACGGCACCTATCCCTTCGTGACCTCCTCGAACCCGACCTCCGGCGGTGCATGTACCGGCTCGGGCATTGCTCCGAACCATATCGGCAAGGTGATTGGAGTCTGCAAGGCCTATACGACGAGGGTGGGCAACGGCGACTTTCCGACCGAGCTTGACGACGAGACCGGCGAGGCTCTCGGCAGGATCGGCCACGAGTTCGGCGCGACGACGGGGCGCAAGCGCCGCTGCGGCTGGATCGACCTGGTCGCTCTGCGCTACTCGCTGACCATCAGCGGCGTGACCGAGCTGGCGCTGACCAAGATGGACGTGCTCGACACCTTCGAGGAGATCAAGGTGTGCACCTCCTACATGCTGGACGGCAAGGAGATCCACGACTTCCCGACCGAGCACCAGACGCTGTCGAGGGTGACCCCGGTCTACAAGACCCTGAAGGGCTGGAACGCCTCGAACGCCAACGCGAAGAGCTTCGCGGGGATGCATGAGAACGCGCGCAACTACGTGACCTTCCTGGAGGATGCCCTCGAAGTGCCGGTAACCTTCATCTCCGTAGGACCCGGCCGCGACGAAACCGTCTTCAAATAATGGGGGGCGGACATTCCTGTCCGCCATTCAATGGCGGGTTGGAAAACCCGCCCTCCGTTCAACGCATGGCGTCATCGTGTGTTGTTTTTTTATTGCGTACAATCGTTCGATAGCTTCATGGCCCTGCTTGAGATCACGGTGGTGCCTCTCGGGACCGGCGGCACGAGCCTGAGCCCATGGATCGCCGGGCTGCAGGCGCTGCTGGAGCGGAGCGGACTTCCTTTCAACCTTCACGATATGGGCACCACGGTCCAGGGCTCGGCTGACGAGCTCTTCGCCGTGGCGCGGCAACTCCACGAATACTCGTTCAGCCAGGGCACCCCGAGGGTCTACACGATCATGAAGATCGACGACCGGCGCGACAGGACGGTGTCGATTGGAGACAAAGTCGCCTCGGTTCATGCCTGCAAAGCCACACCGGATAAATGAAAAATATTTTTATCTTCGTGTTCTCAATATAGGAGCGACCTTAGCACCACATTTAAGGAATTAACGACATGATGCCGGTTTCAAGCGATTGCCAGATTCTCAAGGAGGACAACGTCACCCACAGCTTCTGCGGCTTGGCCTGCGTTGGCTGGCTCTACCAGAAGATCAAGGACAGCTTCTTCCTCATCCTCGGAACCCACACTTGCGCCCACTTCCTCCAGAACGCCCTCGGCATGATGATCTTCGCCAAGCCCCGCTTCGGCGTCGCGCTCATCGAGGAGGGTGACCTTTCCAGGGCTGAGCCCAGGCTCGAAGAGATTATCGAGGAGATCAGGCGCGACCACAACCCGTCGGTGATCTTCCTGCTCTCCTCATGCACCCCCGAAGTGATGAAGGTCGACTTCAAGGGCCTCGCCCACCACCTCAGCAGCGACCGCACCCCGGTGCTCTTCGTCCCGGCCAGCGGCCTCGTGTTCAACTTCACCCAGGCCGAGGATTCGGTGCTCCAGGCGCTCGTGCCCTTCTGCCCCGAAGCCCCTGCCGGCGACAGGAAGGTTGTGTTCGTGGGATCGGTCAACGACGTCACGGCGGACGACCTGAGGGCGGAAGCCGAGGAGCTCGGCATCCCCGTCGGCGGTTTCCTGCCGGAAAGCCGTTTCGACAGGCTTCCCGCAATCGGCCCCGACACGGTGCTCGCCCCGATCCAGCCCTACCTGTCGCGCGTCTGCTCGCGACTGAACCGCGAACGCGGCTCGCAGGTGCTCAGTTCGCTGTTCCCGTTCGGACCCGACGGTACCCGCGCTTTCTGGGAGGACCTTGCCGCGATGTTCGGCAGGAAGGTCGACATGGCCGACCGCGAGCAGGCCGCCTGGGAGAAGATCAGGAAGCAGACCGACCTGTTGAAGGGCAAGAAGATCTTCCTGACGGCCGACACCATGATGGAGCTGCCGCTCGCCCGCTTCCTCAAGCACGCAGGCGCCGAGGTGACCGAGTGCAGCAGTGCCTACATCAACAAGAAATTCCACGCCCGCGAGCTCGAGGCGCTCGACGGCGTGAAGGTGGTCGAACAGCCCAACTTCCATCGCCAGCTCGAAGAGATCAAGGCGACGAGGCCCGACATGATCGTCACCTCGCTCATGACGGCCAACCCGTTCGTGGGTAACGGATTCATCGTGAAGTGGAGCATGGAGTTCACGCTCATGTCGATCCACAGCTGGTCCGGCGTGAATACGCTCGCCAACCTGTTCGTCTCACCGCTTCTGCGCCGCGCAAGCCTGCCGGAGTTCGACGAATCGGTCTGGCTCGAAGGCGTGATGCCGGCTGCGAAATAACGTTATAACGACGAAAACCAACGAAGAACCATGCGTTTAGCTTTCTGGCTGTATGAAGGGACTGCGCTCCACGGCGTGAGCCGCGTTACCAACAGCATGAAGGGGGTCCATACGGTCTACCACGCGCCGCAGGGCGACGACTACATCACGGCCACCTACACCATGCTCGAGCGTACGCCCGAGTTCCCGAAGCTCTCCATCAGCGTGGTCCGCGGCCAGGACCTGGCGCGCGGCACCTCCCGCCTGCCCGGGACCGTCAGACAGGTCGAGGAGCACTACAACCCGGAACTGGTGGTTGTGGCCCCGAGCTGCAGCACGGCGCTCCTCCAGGAGGATCTCGGCCAGATGGCCCGTTCTTCGGGTGTTTCGCCGGACAAGATCATGATCTACGCGGTCAACCCCTTCAGGGTCTCCGAGTACGAGGCCGCCGAAGGGCTCTTCACCGAGCTGGTGAAACGTTATGCCGCGGAGTGCCCGAAGAGCGAAAAGCCGTCGGTCAACCTGCTTGGCTTCACCTCCCTCGGCTTCCACCTCAAGGCGAACCTCACGAGCCTCCGCCGCATGCTGAAGACGCTCGGCGTCGAGGTCAACGTCGTGGCTCCCTGGGGCGCAGGCATCGACGACCTGAAGAAGCTGCCGGCCGCATGGGTCAACGTCGCACCTTTCCGCGAGATCGGCCTCCAGGCATCGGCATACCTCAAGGAGAAGTTCGGCATGCCGGCCGTGAGCGAGGCGCCGATCGGTGTCCAGGCCACGATGCGCTGGCTGAAGGCGATCGTCGACGAGGTCAACCGCATCGCCGCCGAACGCGGCGCGGCGCCGATCGCCATGCCCGACCTCCGCGACTTCTCGCTCGACGGCCAGAGCGCCCCGAGCGGCGTGCCGTGGTTCGCCAGGACGGCCGACATGGAGAGCTTCAGCAACAAGCGCGCGTTCGTCTTCGGCGATGCCACCCAGGTGGTCGGCGTGACGAAGTTCCTCAAGGACGAGCTCGGCATGCAGATCATCGGCGCCGGCACCTACCTGCCGAGTCAGGCCGACTGGGTCCGTTCGCAGCTCGACGGCTACCTGCCGGGCGAACTCATGGTGACCGACAAGTTCCAGGAGGTCTCGAGGTTCATCGAGGAGGAGATGCCGGAGCTGGTCTGCGGCACCCAGATGGAGCGCCACAGCTGCCGCAAGCTCGACGTGCCCTGCATGGTCATCTCGCCTCCGACGCACATCGAGAACCACCTGCTCGGCTACTACCCGTTCTTCGGGTTCGACGGCGCCGACGTGATGGCCGACCGCGTCTACACCTCCGCCAAGCTCGGCCTGGAGAAGCACCTGATCGACTTCTTCGGCGACGCCGGACTCGAATACGAGGAGCCTGCCGAGGCGGTGGCCCCGACCAACGGCACCTTCATGTCGCACGACCTTGAGGCTGTGGCGCCTCCGGAAGAGGGCGAGCCGGTCATGGCCCCCTCCCCCGACGGCGAGATGAGCTGGACCGCCGAAGCGGAGAAGATGCTGGCCAAGGTGCCCTTCTTCGTGCGCAAGAAGGCGCGCAAGAACACCGAGACCTTTGCCCGCGGGATCGGCGAGCCGGTCATCACGGTCGAGGTGTTTCGGAAGGCGAAGGAGCACATCGGCGGGTGATCGCTCTGTGAAAAAGCTGTTGCGCGATCCGATTGCTACGTTGGATGGTGCTCGAAATCCTCACGTACTTTCAGTACGCTCCGGTTTCTCCGCTCCATCCGCCTTGCACTCGGACCGCTCACGACGCTTTTTCAAGGCGCTCGTTGAGAATGGTATCTGTCAAGAATTTATAAGAGTTTATCGAACAACAATTTGACCGCTATTAAATCATGAGCTTAGTATTGGCCGTATACGGTAAGGGTGGCATCGGCAAGAGCACGACCAGCGCGAACATCTCGGCGGCGCTTGCCCTCAAGGGGGCCAAAGTGCTCCAGATCGGCTGCGATCCGAAGCACGACAGCACCTTCCCGATCACCGGCAAGCTCCAGAAGACCGTCATCGAGGCCCTCGAAGAGGTCGATTTCCACCACGAGGAGCTCACTCCCGAAGATATCGTCGAGACCGGGTTCGCCGGCATCGACGGCCTCGAGGCGGGCGGCCCCCCCGCCGGCAGCGGGTGCGGCGGCTATGTGGTCGGCGAGTCGGTCACCCTGCTCCAGGAGATGGGCCTGTACGACAAGTACGACGTGATCCTGTTCGACGTGCTCGGCGACGTGGTTTGCGGCGGCTTCAGCGCCCCGCTGAACTACGCCGACTACTCGATCATCATCGCCACCAACGACTTCGACAGCATCTTCGCGGCCAACCGCCTCTGCATGGCCATCCAGCAGAAGAGCGTCCGCTACAAGGTGCAGCTCATGGGCATCGTGGCCAACCGTGTCGACTACAACACGGGCGGCGGCACCAACATGCTCGACCAGTTCGCCGAACAGGTCGGCACGCGCCTGCTCGCCAAGGTCCCCTACCACGAACTTATCAGGAGGAGCCGTTTCGCCGGCAAGACCCTGTTCGCCATGGACCAGAACGAAGCCGGCCTTGCCGACTGCCTCGCCCCCTACAGCGAGATCGCCGAGCAGATCCTCTCCAAGACCCCGCTCGCCTCGGTGCCGAAGCCGATCGGCGACCGCGAGATCTTCGATATCGTCGGCGGCTGGCAGTAGGGCCCCCTTCTGCCGTTTTCCTTTTGGAATGCGGCAGCACATGGTCCGTCAATATGGGGTATGGCGCACCGTACCGCCCGTTTTATGTTTTTTCTGCTGTTTATATCTGTAGGGGCACGGCGTGCCGGCGTTCGATACGGCTGAAGGCATATGATTATTGCCGCCAGGGCGCCTATTTCATTACCATCTGCACGTTCGATCGTCGATGTCTGTTCGGAAAGATCGTTGACGGCTTGATGCGGCCTGACGTCGCAGGCAAGATCGTTGCGGATGAATGGTTGAAAACCGCTCGAGAGATTCGGGGATCCGGTGGCGGGTTCTGTTCCTACGGTTGTCAGGTCATACAAATCAGCAGTGACAAGACGCGTTAATGAATGGCGTCAAACTCCAGGAGAACACCTGTGGCAACGAAACTATTGGGAACACGTCATACGCAACGAAGAGGAGTTGCATCAGATTCAGGAGTATGTCCAGAACAATCCTGCACAGTGGCAAGAAGACAAACTGTTTGTAAATTCAGACGGTGACCGGTGATGTCAGCTATTGGCCATACCGTCTTTACTGCATTTTTTGGGGCAAATCACCACGAGATAAACGTTTCAACAGCAGAACAGGAAAACTTATGGAAATGACCAAATCGGGTAACCCCGCGTTGAAATCGAACGTGTTCTCCGGGCTTGAAAAGGCCGGGGCGCAAGGCGGCAGCATGACCATCCAGGGGACGGTCAACAAGGTTGCGCTGCTGCTGCTGACGGTGATCGCTTCCGGCGCGTACGTCTGGTACCGCAGCCTGTCGTCGGGTTTCGCCGGGGTCGCACCGCTGTTCTACGGCGGCATGATCGGAGGGTTCGTCCTTTCGCTCGTCATCATCTTCAACAAACAGCTCGCCCCCAGGCTTGCCCTGCCCTATGCCCTCCTCGAGGGGCTGGCGCTCGGCGGCATCTCGGCCTTCATGGAGCGAAGCTACCCAGGCATCGTCGGCACGGCGACCGTCCTCACTTTCGGGACATTCGCGGCGCTGCTCGCCACCTACCAGTCTGGGCTCATCAGGGCGACGGACAGCTTCAGGCGGATGGTGATCTCGGCCACCGGAGCCATCGCGATCTACTACCTGCTCAGCTTCGGGCTCTCGTTCTTCAGCGTGAACCTCCCTCTGATCCACGACAGCGGCATGGCGGGCATCATCTTCAGCCTCATCGTGGTCGGCGTCGCCGCCATGAACCTCGTGCTCGATTTCGATTTCATCGAGCAGGGGGCACGGCAGGGTGCGCCGAAGTACATGGAGTGGTACGGGGCCTTCGGCCTCATGGTGACCCTCGTCTGGCTCTACATCGAAATCCTCCGCCTGCTCGCCAAGACGCGGAGACGTTGACCGAAGGGTACGCGGACGACCGGAGTTCTATCGTCCGGACCGAGGCCATGCGTGCGAAGGGCATGAAGCTCCTGGCGAGGCTTGCGGTTCCGGTTTATTGGTCCGGCGGCAACAGGACGCCAAGCCGGCCGCAAGGGGATGTTGGGCTAAAGGAAAGCGCCGATATTTATTGTGTGTTACTTCCTTAATCCCGCCCTGAAGGCCGGGGCGGTTTTCAGGCGGTTCAATCGCCGGAGTAATAAGGCGGCGCTGTACTGACGGCGCCGTTGCCGATTCGTTTCTTTGGTTAACGATTGTGTATCTTGATCTCCATGGCCCGTCGGGCCTCCCGGATTCACATTTCCATCAAACATCCAACATTCCTCAACGGAGTCCATATGAAGAAGTTATTCCTTTTCCTTGCCGGTGTACTCGTGCTCAGCGGCACCGCCCAGGCGAAAACGAAGCAGAGGTCTGCACCGTCATCGGATCTTCCGGTGATTACCATGGGCATGGGGGCTGTCGCATCGGGTCCGATGTGCCCCATGATGGATTCGATGCCGGTCATGATCCAGGTGCTGAAGCTGCAGCAGAAGCTCGACGAGGGGGCCACAGGCGCCGAAAGAAAGGAGATCATCGCCGACAAGGCGAAGCTGATCGGCGTCCTCGACGCAGCTTCGTCGCAGATGAAGGATATGCCCTGCATGTCCGGGCAGATGCCGTGCATGGAGACCGCGAAGCCGAATGCGCCGCAGCAGAAAGGGGCGGCCTGTTGCCCTCAGCAGAAGCAAACCCCTCCCTGTTTGCCGGCACCCAAGAAGTGACCATCCTCCTGCAGGAGACATTAACGACAAAGCGGGCATCTGCCCGCTTTGTGTATTTATGGAGATCCGGCTTTTTCTGCAGGATCAGATCGAGCAGGCGTAGCGGCAGTCGATGCCGTCTACCTTCCTGCGGATGTCGGCGCTGATCGTGGTTGCCGGGTTGACCAGCTCCCTGAGCAGGGCGGTGAACGTGCCGAGGTAGAAATTACCCACGACCGGGTGCGATTGGCAGGTTACCTTGACCGTGATGATCTGCGACGGTTTCGAATCGTAGTCGAACTCGCCGCTTCCGGCGAAGGTCCAGGCGTTCTTGCTGATGGCGTACAGGAACACCTTGAACGCCAGGCCGGCAGGAAGGAGTTTGACGATCTTCTGGAACGGGCCGGGAATGCGCACCCTGAGCAGGTATTTCGCCGTCCGTTCTCCCGACTCCTTCAGGATGCCGGCCGTGGCCGATTCGCCGATCTCCTTCTCGAGGGCGGTGACGAGCGCGTGGAACTTCGACTCCTCGACCATCTCCGATGGCAGGTTGCCGATCCAGTGTCCCTGGCCGATGGCGGTGAGCAGCTCTTCGGTGCGCTGCTTGCCGTAAGCCGTTTCGAGGGCGCCGACGGTCTGGATGATGGAGTTTGGGCCGATTTTCGATGGAGTACTCATGAATGATTGTCCGTGTTTCAGTGTCTGGTTCTTGTTCTTTTTGGTTTTGCTTTCACCGCGGGTATGGCCGGGGCTGCCCCGGGTTCCTGCTGCCTGCCGGCAAGGGCGGGCAGTGCCACTTCAGAGGTCCAGGCCGGCCTGACGTTTGCCGATGTCGCGGCGAAGGGTGCGCTGGTGCGGAACGGGTCGATCGAGCCGGGCTCCCAGCGGGTTTCGAGGTTCACCGGCTGGCCGGGCCTTGCGACGAACGCGAATACCGTGTAGTTGCCCGGGGGCAGGTTGCGGAAGGTGTGGCTGAACCCGCCGCCGGCGGTGGGACGGACGATCGTCCGGTATGCTGCCGAGGTCCCTTCGCGGCGGGCCTCGACGAGGAGTTCGGTTGCATCAGCCGAGCCGGTGATGCTGATCTCCCCGTACTGGCCGGTCCCGGCGGTGGAGAACTTCGAGACGATGAGGGAGTCCTTTCCTTTCGCGCCGGTCGGCGACGAGACAAGTGCGGTCCGGACCCTGAGCACGTAGTCGGCTCCCGCTTCGAAACCCGTTACGGCCCTGACGCCCCAGGTGCGGCTGTCGTATCTTGAAATGGATACCGGCACCGGCTGCTCCCCGGTTTTGATGCTGGTGGAGAGGGTCACGGCCTTCCGGAGGGAGGACTCCTCGACCGGCAGGTTGAACTGCAGTTCGACGCAGGGGCCGGCTCCGGGGCGCACCAGCTCAGGGAAGGTGGCTGTGGCCTTGTCGGGAGGGACGATGGCGACGGTAAGGTTTGGCCAGGTCACGGCGCCCATGCCGCCGGTGAAGGTGGTTGCCGGCTCCTTGGGGCGGGGCGAAACAAGCGGCCCGGCCAGCGATATGGCATAGGATGATCCGGGGTCCATGGGTCCGGTCAGGAGCCTGAACGAGGAGGACCATTCTGCTCGGTCGGCGGTGAAGCATGCGAGCACCGGAAGCGGGGTTCCTGTGGGTTTCGCGGCGATGGCGAATGCCGAGGCGTCGAGCAGAAGCGATGGGACGGGCTTCCTGAAGGCGACCTCGATTTCCCGGGAATTGGCCGGCCGGACCGCCTGGACCGCAACGGCCGAGGTGTCGCCGTCGGCAAGCCTGAACGCGATCCCCTTCGTGCCGGTGGAGATGTACGGGGTGCCGGGCGCGCCGAACTCATCCTTGCTCCGGTCGAAGCGGAGGTTGTTGTTCACGTCCCGCAGGGCGACGACGCGATACCTGCCCCGGGCGAGGCTCTCGAACCTGAAATTGCCGGCAGCGTCGGTCTGGGTCAGGTAATCGGGTGCGGCGGAAAGTGTGTCAGGCAGAGCTGCCTCCGACGGGCCGGATGCGTAGGCCAGGACCGTGACGTTCGATGCCGGGGCGAGCATCCGCGTCCATACCCTGCCTTCGAGCGTCCCCGTGTCGATCGATGGCCCGGTCGAGAACGGCAGCGACCAGCTCGTGGCAAGCTCGTTGCCGTAATAGCCTTTCAGGGATTTTCTCAGCGTGAGGGTGTAGGTGCGTTCCGGTTGCAGGGGCGAGAAGAGGCGGATTTCGGCCTCCCTGCCGCGCATCGTGACCTGGTAGTTCCTGATTGCGGGGGAGAAGAAGATCGCCTTCGACAGGGCCGCGGTGGTGACGAAACGGTTGAATTCGAGGCGGATCACGGTCGGCGAGACGTTGAGCATGCCGGGTTCAGGGCTCGAAGCGGTGACCGCGAGGGGTGATTTGTCCGGTGGGCCGCCGGAGGGAGGCCGGTCGACGGCGCAGGCGCCGACAAAGATTGAAATGCAGAGGATCGCCAGAGTTTTCAGGCCGGGAAATCGTCTCACGAATTAGCTCCCTCCGGTGTGTTGAAAGGGTAGGGCGCTTCGAAAAAGATGTTCCGTGTCCCGATTGCTGCGTTGGTCCCGACAGGCAGGGATTGCACTCGAATCGCTCACGACACTTTTTCGTTGTGCCTGATAGGGGATCCCTAAATTGTTTCTCAGCGTGAAAATTCTTAAATTAAATACTGAAGATATTCTATGAAAGGCTTTTGTTGAAAAAAAACATAGATCCACCGCGAGATAGATGGCCAGAAGAAATTTCAAGGTTCTTTATGTCTCTGGCGAAGTTTCTCCCTTTATAAGGGTCAGTTCGCTGGCCGATTACATGGCCTCGTTTCCGCAGGCTCTCGAGGAAGAGGGCTTCGAGGCCCGGATCATGATGCCCAAGTACGGCATCATCAACGACAGGAAGTTCCGCCTGCATGATGTGCTCCGCCTCTCCGACATCGAAGTCCCGCTGAAGGAGAAGAGCGATATGCTGCATGTGAAGGTTACTGCCCTTCCGTCCAGCAAGATCCAGACCTACTTTCTCTACAACGAGAAATACTTCAAGAGAAACGGTCTCTTTTCCGACATCCAGCTCGGGGGGGACCACAAGGGGAGCGCCGAAAAGCTGATTTTCTTCAGTGTCGGCGTGCTCGAAACCCTCGTGCGCCTTGGCTGGCAGCCTGACATCATCCACTGCCACGACTGGCATGCAGGACTCGTGCCGCTCCTTGCCAAGACCCGCTACGCAGAGCACGAGTTCTTCAAGAAGGTCAAGGTGGTGCAGACCATCCACAACGTCTACCGCCAGGGCATCTTCCAGGCGAAGCTCTTCCAGAAATACCTGTCTGACGACGTGATCGAGGGCCTCGTGACCCAGGGCGACGAGGTCAACCTGCTGGCCACCGGCATCAGGCATGCCGACCTGGTCACCACCACTTCGAAGACCTACGCCCGGCAGATCGTCAGCGACACCGAGGCTTCGTTCGGCCTCGACAGGATGCTCAAGGAGCGGGGGGACAGTTTCCACGGCATCCTCAACGGCATCGATACCCGGCAGTGGAACCCGGCGCTCGACAAGCTCATCAAGAAGCGGTACGGAGTCGAACAGCCCGAGATCAAGCTCGAGGACAAGAAGGTGCTCATGGAAGAGGTCGGCCTGAGTTACGAGGCTGAGAAGCCCCTTGTCGGCGTCATGGCGAACCTGGATGCCTTCCAGGGTGGCGAACTCCTCAAGGAGAGCCTCGGCAAGCTGCTCGAGCTCGACATCAGCCTGGTGGTCTTCGCGTCCGGCGACAAGGATGCCGAGCTGGCGCTGCTCGAAGCGGCATCGGAAAACCCCGAAAAGCTGGCTGTCAGGACCGAGTTCACGGACGGGTTCTTCCACCAGATGGTCGCCGGCGTCGACATCCTCGTCCTGCCCTCGAAGATCGAGGCGTGCGGCATGGCCCAGATGTTCGCCATGGCCTACGGCACCGTGCCGGTCGCCTATGCGGGTGGAGGCATCGTCGATACCATCGAGGAGGTCGACGGCGACAAGGGGACCGGTTTCCTGTTCCACGAGTATACTCCAGATGCACTGATCGCGAAGCTCGGCGAGGCCCTGGCCCTCCATGCCGACGGCGAGCGGTGGTCGAAGCTGGTGCTCGAAGGCATGGAGCGCGATTTCTCATGGAAGGCCTCCGCCGAGGAGTACGGCGAGCTGTACCGGGAACTCCTGGGTTAACCGCCATGTGTGAAAGGATCAGGGTGCTGTTCCTCGACAGGGACGGGACGATCAACAAGGACCTCGGCACGTACGTCGCGTCGCGCGAGGATTTCGTGCTGATCGAACGGGCAGACGAGGCCATCGCCTCCGCCCGTGCCGCAGGCTTCAGGATCGTGATCATCACGAACCAGGCCGGCATCGCCCGCGGCATCGTGACGCCCGGGCAGGTCGAGGATGTGAACCTTTACCTCAACGAGCTGCTCGCGCAGAAGGAGACTTTCTTCGACCGCTGCTACTACTGCCCGTCGCACCCCAAATATCCCCATCCCGAATACGACCGATTCATCGATTGCCGGAAACCCTCCCCGCGCATGGTCGAAAAGGCCATCGAGGATTTCAGGGCCGAAGGGCTTGAGGTCGACCTCGGTGGCTCCTTTTTCATCGGCGACAAGATGATCGACGTCGAATGCGGCCAACGGGCCGGCCTCCGGCCGATCCTGGTGCGCACCGGCCACAACGAGGAGGCGATCTGCCTCGAGCACGGGGTGCTGCCGGAACATGTCGCCGACGACCTCTACCAGGCCGTCGCCGGCTACATCCTCCCCTCCGCATCCCGTTGAAGACCGGGACGCCCATGCTCTCGCTCTACGTCCATATCCCCTTCTGCCGTGCCCGCTGCCTGTACTGCGATTTTTTCCTGGTGACCCGGAAGGAGCAGCTCGTCGCCTTTTTTGACGCCCTTTCCGAAGAGACCAGGGCGAAGGCGGAACTGCTCAGGGGCCGGCGGATCAAGGCGATCCATTTCGGGGGCGGCACCCCTTCGATCGCTCCTGTATCCCTCATCTCCGGCTGGCTTTCACAGGTAGCAGGCCTCGCCTCCATCGATCCTGATGCGGAGATCACCCTCGAGGCCAACCCGGAGGACCTTGACACCGAATCGCTTGGGGCGCTTCGCGACGCGGGGGTGAATCGCCTGAGCATCGGGGTGCAGTCATTCAGCGGCAGGAAGCTTCGGGCGCTCGGCCGGGCGCATACCGAAGCCGATGCCCGCCGGACGGTCGCCGAGGCCATGGAGCGCTTCGGTTCGGTTGCCATCGACCTGATGTGCGGTGCCGAAGGGGAGGGGGTCGACGAATGGGCGGGCGACCTTTGCGCCGCCCTGGGGCTCGGGGTGCCGCACGTATCGGTCTACATGCTGACCCTCGAGGAGCGGACGCGCCTCTGGCGGGATGTCCGAAACGGCAGGGTCGAGCTGCCGGGTGAGGCGGTCCAGGCGGCCATGTACGACCTGGCGTGCAGGAAGCTCACGGAAGCCGGGTACCGGCATTACGAGGTATCGAACTACGCGCTGGAGGGATTCCACTCGCGATACAACCTCGGGAGCTGGATGCGGGAGCCCTACCTCGGCTTCGGCCCTTCGGCGCACAGCTTCATGGTGGAGGGCGGCGTCGAAAGCCGGTTCTCCAACGCCTGCAGCCTGACGCGCTACCTCTCCGACCCGGCGCACGCCGAGGATTTCAGGGAGGTGCTGACGCCGCAGCAGCGGTTCGACGAGGAGGTGTTCCTCTCCCTGAGGATCAAACGCGCCCTGCCGCTCGAGTACCTGCACTCTGGCCATGCGTCGGAGCCGCAACGCCTCGAAGACGCCCTCGGCAGCTTCGTCGAAAAGGGGTGGATCAGCGTGGCCGGCGACATGGTCGCCCTGACGGAGAAGGGTTTTCTTTTCGCCGATCTGGTGGCCGGTGAATTAATGCACGGGTAGCGGAGACCCAAGTAAATCCGGAAATGCTTATATTTGCTTGCCTTCCCATGCGGGAACGGCGAAAGGAAACGCCCGCTCCCACGCCGGGCACAAGAAGCTTCGACACGGCATGAACCACAGAAAGCTCAACAGGACCGTCGCCCTCATCATGTTCCTGGCGGCCGAAGCCGTCTACCTGGCGACGATGGCGCCGACGCTGTCGTTCTGGGACTGCGGCGAGGTGATCGCAACGTCACGCACGCTCGGCATCCCGCACCCTCCCGGCGCCCCGTTCTTCCTGCTGATCGGCCACATCTTCTCGATGCTGCCCTTCTTCCACGACATCGGCGCCAGGATCAACTTCGTCAGCACGCTGGAGAGCTCGGCGACGGTCATGCTCACCTACCTGATCACGGTCCGGCTCATCATCTCCAGCCGTGGGACCGCCCCCGACCTGTGGAACCTGCCCGAAAAGATCTCGGCCTACGGCGGCGCGGCCGTCGGCGCGCTGGCCCTCGCCTTCAGCGAAAGCTTCTGGTTCAACGCGGTCGAGACCGGCCTTTGGGCGGCATCTTCGTTCTTCACCGCCACGGTCATCTGGATGATCCTCTGCTGGTACGAGGAGGATCCGGCTCCCGGCAGCGAGCGCTGGCTCCTGGCCGTGATGTACATGATCGGCCTGTCGATCGGCGTCCACCTCCTCTGCCTATTGGCGCTCTTTTCGGTGGTGCTGGTCTACTACTTCAAGAAATACGAGGTCACGCCCCGCTCCTTCGGCCTGATGCTGCTCTCGAGCCTCGCGCTCTTCTTCCTGATCTACCGGGTGATCATCAAGGAGCTTCCCGTCCTGATGGTCACGACCTCGTGGTGGGGGCTGCTTGCCCTGGTGCTGCTCCTGGCGCTCGGCATCTGGCAGACGCACCGCAAAAGGCTCGTTCTGCCGAACCTCGCGCTGCTATCCGTGCTGCTGCTGGTGCTCGGCTACTCCACCTACATGCTGATCTTCGTGCGCGCCCACGCCGGCCCGCCCATCAACGAGAACGACCCTTCGACGATCGCCTCATTCTTCTCCTACGTCAACCGCGAACAGTACGGCGAGTGGCCTCTCTGGCCGAGGATGTGGTCCCCGGAGCCGGTCCACCGCTATTTCTACGACCGCTATTCGGGAGACCTCGACTACTTCCTGAACTACCAGCTCGACCACATGTACCTCCGCTACCTCGGCTGGCAGTTCATCGGACGCCAGCACGACATGGAGGGGGCGATGATCGACTGGGGCGTGCTCTGGGGCCTGCCGTTCCTTGCCGGCGTCGCGGGGATAGCCTCCCATTTCCGGCGGAACTGGAAGATGGCCTCCGTGGTCGCGGCCCTGTTCGCCATGACGGGCGTGGTGCTGGTGATCTACCTCAACCAGACCGAGCCCCAGCCGCGCGAGCGTGACTACAGCTATGTGGGCAGCTTCTTCGCCTTCGCCATCTGGATCGGCATCGGCATGGAGAGCCTGCTCGCATGGGCTGCCGGCCTTGCGAAGTCGGGCGATGAGAAAAAACGCGCGCTTTTTGCCGCCGTAGCCCTGGGTGCAGGGCTGCTGCTGGTGGACGGGCGGATGGTGCAGGCCAACTACCGGACCCACGACCGTTCGGGCAACTACGTGCCGTGGGACTGGGCATGGAACATCCTGCAGAGCTGTGAAAAGGACGCCATCCTGTTCACCAACGGCGACAACGACACCTTCCCGCTCTGGTACCTGCAGGAGGTCGAGCATATCCGGACCGATGTCAGGGTGGTCAACCTGAGCCTCGCCAACACCGGCTGGTACCTGTTGCAGCTGAAGCACGAAAGCCCGCGGGGTGCCAGGCCGATCGATTTCAGCTTCAATGACGAAGAGCTCGCCGCCATCACCTACGAGCCGATCGACTCCCTCGATGTCGCCGTGCCCTCGGGCTTCGAGCAGCGCAGGCTCATCGAGGCGGCGAGGCTCTCGGGGTCGAAGCTTCCTTCGCCCCCATCGGACTCACTGCGCTGGCGGCTCGTGCCCGGCCTCAAGTACAAGGGCCAGGGCTACCTGCGTCCCCAGGATATCGCCGTGTTCGAGATCGTCGCGGGCAACTACGGCCGTCGCCCGGTCTATTTCGCGCTCACCGTGGATCCGGAGGGAATGATCGGCCTTGACAGGAACCTCCGGCTTGACGGCATGGTTTACAAGGTTGTGCCGATCAGGAGCGATTCGCCCATGAGTTTCGTCGATCCCGGCAAGCTCTACGGCAACCTGTTCAGGACCTACCGGTACCGGAACCTTGCCAACCCGAATGTCTACATCGAGCAGACCGGGCGCGACCTCGCAGGCAACTACCCGCCCCTTTTCGTGCGCCTGGCCCTCGAGCTTGCTTCAGGGCCTACGGGTTCGGTGACGGTTGCCGGCCCTTCCGGAGCCCTGGAATCGAGGCGGCGCGGGGCGCTTGCCGTCGAGGTGCTCGACCGGGCAGCCCGGCTCTTCCCGCTGGGCCGTTACCCGGTCACACCGGCCCTCGCGGGATCGGTCGCCTCGATCTACGCAGGGCAGGGTGCAAAGCAGAAAGCTTATCCGTATATTAAGTACCTGGAACTTCTGGCTAACCAGAGCGACGAACGGCGCGATCCCGCCCTTTTCTCCGCCCTTGCCCGCGCCTACCGGGCCGTCGGCAGGGAGCAGGAAGCGGGAGTGATCGTCGATCGCCTCCGGCGGGCACTCCCCGAAATGGGTGGGCAGCTCGATTCTTTAAAGCAATAGTATGCAGTATATGAGCAGCAACATTCATGCGACCGCAGTCATCGGGTCGGGAGCCCAACTCGGCGAAGGTGTGGTGGTCGGCCCCTACACGGTGATCGAGGACGATGTCGTCATCGGCGACGGCACGCTCCTCGGGCCGCACGTCCACATTGCCGACGGTGCCCGAATCGGCAGCGAGTGCAGGATTTCGACCGGCGCGGTGCTTTCGACCGCACCGCAGGACCTGAAGTATGCCGGCGAGAAGACCTACCTCCATATCGGCGACCGTACGGTGGTCCGTGAGTGCGTGACCCTGAACCGGGGGACGAAGGCCAGCGGCCGGACCGTCGTCGGCTCCGACTGCCTCATCATGGCCTACGTTCATGCCGGCCACGACTGCATCATCGGCAACAATGTCGTGATCGCCAATTCGGTGCAGTTCGGTGGCCACTGCGAAGTCGGGGACTTCGTCGTGGTCGGCGGGCTCGCCGGTGTCCACCAGTTCGTCCGCATCGGGAGGTACTCCATGGTCGGCGGCATCTCGCGGGCGGCACTCGACGTGCCTCCCTACGTCATGGCCGGGGGGCACTCATCGTTCCGTTACGAAGGCCTCAACCTCATCGGGCTGAAGCGCCGGGGCTTCAGCCCGGAGCAGCTCGGCAACATCCGCGACGTCTACCGGATCCTGTTCCAGTCGGGCCTGCTGCTGAACAACGCGCTCGAAACGGTCAGGCGGGAGCTGCCCCAGACCCCGGAGGTGCAGGAGATCCTCGACTTCTTCGGATCAGGGAAGTACAACAGGAAGTTTATCAAGCCATTCAAGTCCTAACCATTCCATCCTGAACTTATGCCTTCATGGGCCATCGGCATCGATCTCGGCGGAACGAACATCAAGGCGGCGGTCGTCGACGAGGTGGAGGGGGTCGTGTTCAAGGATTCCCAGCCGACCGACACCTCATCCGGCCCTGAGGGAGTCGTCAGGCAGCTGGCGCTCCTGGCCTCGGAGCATTGCCAGCGCGGTTCGGAGCTGCTCGACCCCGGCACCTTCGCCGGCATCGGCGTTGGCGCTCCGGGCGCGGTCGACTCGTCGAGGGGCATGCTCAGCTATCCTCCCAACCTTCCCGGATGGGGCCGATACCCGCTCCGGGACGCGCTCCAGGCCCGCCTCGAACAGGCCCACGGCATCTCCGCTCCCATCCTGATCGAAAACGACGCCAACGCCGCCGCTTTCGGCGAGGCGGTGTTCGGCGGAGGCAACTCGTTCCGGGACTTCATGATGGTGACGCTCGGCACGGGGGTCGGCGGGGGGATCATCCTCGACCGGAAACTCTACCGCGGCCCGAACGGCACGGCGGGGGAAATCGGGTTCATGATCATCGATTTCGAGGGTGACAGCGTGCATGCCGGCATCCGCGGCACCATCGAGAGCCTGATCGGCAAGAAGCGGATCGTGGAACTCGCCTGCGGCATGATGCAGGAGCCGAAGGCGTCGCCCCGGCTCATCGAGCTTTGCAGCCGCGACCTCTCGAAGGTCTCGCCCCGCCAGATCGAACAGGCCGCCAAAGAGGGTGATCCGGTCGCCCTGCACGTCTGGCAGCGGGTCGGATCGATCCTTGGCGTCGGGCTGGCGAACATCGTCGCGCTGATGGATATCCGCAAGTTCGTGATAGGAGGCGGCATCGCGGCCGCCGGCAACCTCATCTTCGAACCGGCCCTGATGCAGCTGCACCGTTCGACCCTGCCGTCGATGCACGAAGGGCTCGAAATCGTGCCCGCGAAGCTCGGCAACACCGCCGGGGTTTGCGGTGCCGCGGCGCTCTGCTTCGCCTCCGGGCACCCGCTTCGCAGCGATGATTGAAGGCCTGAGGCATATCCTCTTTCCCGAAGTCTGCGTTGCATGCCGCGCGCTGCTCAATTCTGGTGAGCATCTCGTGTGCCGATCATGCTTCACTGAGTTTGCCCCATACCCTGGCCCTGCCGCCGGCGGCGAGGCGCTCAAACGGGTTATCCAGGACCATTTCGGGCAGGCGGAACTTCCCGCCGAGGCATGGTGCCTCTACCCGTACCGGGGCAGCGGCAGGCTGCACGAGGCGATGCACTCCCTCAAATACGAAGGCATCTTTCCGCTCGGGAACCTCTTCGGGCGAAAGCTCGGGGAGCTCGTCGCCGCCTCCCGGCGGGTGGGGTTCGACGCCATCGTGCCGGTGCCGCTGCACCGTCTCAAGCTTGTCGAACGGACCTACAACCAGTCGGAGAAGATCGCGGAGGGGCTCTCCGAAGTGCTCGGCATTCCCGTGGTGAAGCATGCGCTTGTCCGTATGAGGTACACCGGCTCCCAGACCGGACTCTCTTCGACAGCCCGCAGGAAGAACGTCCAGGCGGCGTTCGGCCCGGGCAGGCAGCCCAGCCCCGCACGCGTGCTGGTCGTCGACGACGTTGTGACCACCGGTGCGACCATGGTGGCCGCCGCCGGCGTGCTCAGGGGATCCGGTGCGCTGTCGGTCTCCTTCGCCGCGGTCGCCATCACTGAAAAAACATAGCGCTCATGGACCTTTTCTATGTCACTCCCGGCCAGCTCGACCTGGATCGGGGGCGTGCCGTCATCGACGGCGACGAGTTCCACCACCTCTCGAGGGTGCTCAGGAGCCGGGTCGGCGACAGCATCGCCGTCACGGACGGGGCTGGGCTGGCTGCACAGCTGACGGTTGACGCCATCGGCAAGCGTTCGCTCGAGGGGACGCTCTCGGAGGTCAGGCGCTTCCCCCGGCCGGCCACACGGGTATCGGTGGCCATCTCGCTGCTCAAGTCGCATCACCGGTTCGACCTCTTCCTGGAGAAGGCGACCGAGCTCGGGGTCGACCGTATCATCCCGATGACCACCCGCCGGACGGTATCGACCCCGTCGGAGGAGAAGTTCGGACGCAAGGCGGAGCGTTGGCGGAGTGTCGTGTATGCGGCCGCCCGCCAGTGCAGGCGCTACTACCTCCCCGAGGTTTCGGAACCGTTGCCGTTCGCCGAAGTGCTGCGCCTTCCGGGTTACGATTTGCGGCTGATGCCCTGGGAGTCCGAGCGGCGGATGCCGGGGTTCGATCCTGTCGGCAAGGGCATCCTGTTCCTGGTCGGCGGCGAGGGGGGCTTTACCGGGGATGAGGTCGCCGAAGCGGAGACGGCCGGGTTCCAGCCGGTAACCTTCGGCTCGACGATCCTCAGGGCCGAGACGGCCGGCATTTTCGCTGTCGCGCTGGTGCGTTCCCGGCTGCTCATGGAGGCCGATGCAGGAGAGTGGCTGTAGTGTTGGGTTAACGGCAGCAACGACGCAATCGCAATCGAAATCGGTATCGAAATCGATTTCGACCACGATGCCGATTTCGATTTCGATGAATAACCTGAGGACGGTTCCTGAGGCAGGTATTTTGCGGCCGCCCTGCCCCGGTGTACATTGTAGGAATCGTGACACGAATAAAGCGGCAGTTGACTGCGCGACCTGTCGAAACCTCCCCCAGAACGAATGCCTGAATCCATGAACGAGAAGAATACCCTGAACATCAACCGTGTCGTCGTGCTGATCGCCGCGCTGCTCATCTCGGCGCTGTTCCTCTCCATGATCCGCCGGTTTCTGCTGACCATCCTGCTCGCGGGTATCTTCGCCGGGCTCATGGTGCCGCTTTTCAACCGTTTCCAGCGCATGTGGGGCGACCGGCGCAGCCTGAGCGCCGGGGTGACGCTCATGGTGTTCCTCCTGATCGTGATCCTTCCTCTTGCCGGTCTGGTGGCCGTAGTGGCAACCCAGGCCGTCTCGCTCAGCAGCACCGCCATCCCGATCATCCGCGAACAGCTCAAGGGGCCGGCGCCCCTGCACGGGCTGCTCTCCCGACTGCCGTTCTACCACGATATCGAGTTTTCGAGCGACCTCATCCTCCAGAAGGCGGCCGAATATCTCGGGAAGGTCGGCTCGGCGCTCTTCGAGAGCGTATCGGCTATTACCTATACCGCCGTTTTCGACCTGCTCCTCTTCTTCATCTTCTGCTACACCATGTTCTTCTTCCTGAAGGATGGCCACCTCCTCATGGAGAAGATCCTGGCATCGGTGCCGCTGAACGAGACCGACCAGAAGCGCCTCCTTGACAAGTTCCTCTCCGTGACCCGCGCCACGATCAAGGGAACGCTGGTCATCGCCCTGCTTCAGGGGACGCTCGCCGGCCTTGCGTTCCAGGTGGTCGGCATCGACCGGGCCGTTTTCTGGGGCACCGTCATGGCCGTCCTGTCGATCATGCCGCTCATCGGCTCCCCGATCATCTGGGTTCCCGCCGCGATCGGCCTGGCCATGTCGGGCATGTACCTCCAGGCCGCCGGGCTGGCGCTCTTCTGCAGCCTCGTCGTCGGCCAGATCGACAATATCCTGCGGCCGATCCTGGTCGGACGCGACACGCAGATGCACGAGCTGTTCATCTTTTTCGGCACGATCGGGGGGATCGGGATGTTCGGGGTGTTCGGGTTCATCATCGGGCCCGTCATCGCGGCGCTGTTCGTGACGGTGTGGGAGATCTACGGCGAGACGTTCAGGGATGCGCTCGTCGACATCAGGCAGGGGCGAGGGGCCGGGTAGCTTGGGCTTGAGGAATTCGAAGGAATGGGTCCCATTGGACCCATACGACCTATTTACCGGAAAACGAAAAAGCCTCCGCTCGGGAGGCTTTTTCGTCTGATGGCCTTTACCGGTCAGTCGACCCTGACGACCTCTTCGGCGGCGAAGAAGAATGCGCCTTCGATGGCGGCGTTCTCGACGGAGTCGGAGCCGTGGATGATGTTCTCACCCTTGCTGTCGGCGAAGAGCTGGCGGATGGTGCCGGCGTCGGCCTGTGCCGGGTCGGTTGCGCCGATGACGGTGCGGAAGTCGGCGACGGCGTTCTCCTTCTCGAGGATCATGGGCACGCAGGGGCCGGAGGACATGAAGTCGACCAGCTCGCCGTAGAAGGGGCGCTCCTTGTGCACGGCGTAGAAGGCGCCGGCGGTCTCTTTGGTGAGGCGGGTCTTCTTCATCGCCACGATGCGGAATCCGGCACGCTCGATCTTGTCGGTGACGGCGCCGATGAGCTGCTTGCGCACGCAGTCGGGCTTGAGGATGGTAAGCGTTCTTTCCATTGCTTGGGTCATTAGTGTTGTGTGAAAAAAAGGTCGGTGCGAAGATACGCAATGTCGCCCGATTATGGAAAGGGACCCTGAAAATCGGCTGTGGGCCGTCACTTGCGCCGGCCGGAGCCCGTGCACTTCAGGATGCCGGAGCTCCGGTGCTGATTTTCGATGCGGCCTCTTCGGTCAGTTCCACCAGCAGGCGCGCCACCCGCTGCCTCTCCATCTTGATCACCTTGAACTGGATCCCGTACCACTCGAGGGCATCCGAGACCGAGGGCACCTCGCCGAGCCGGTGCATCATGAAACCGCCCATCGTGTCGTACCTCGGTTCGTCCTCGCCGCGGAAAGTGTCGATGTCGAGGTTGAACGCCGAAGCGAATTCGTCGACCGGGAGCATCCCGTCCACGATCCAGGTCCTGCGGCTCCTCCGCACGATTTTCCTGCCCACCTCCGGGTCGTCGGCAGGCACATCCCCGACGATGCTCTCCAGCACGTCGGTAAGGGTTATCGCCCCCTGCACCGATCCATGCTCGTCGATGACGAGCGCCAGGTGTGCCCGGTTCTTCCTGAACACCTCGAGCACCTGGAACGCCGGGACCGATTCGGGGACGAACAGCGGGGGTTTCATCGATGTCCTGATGGACTCCTTCACGCTGCCGGGCTTCTGGAGCAGCAGGCTGACCAGGTCCAGCGCCCGGACGACGCCGCAGAGGTCGTCGAGCCTGCCCTCGGCCACGGGGAACCGTGACCGGGCGCTGGCCTTGATCCTGGCGACCAGCTTTTCCTCCGGCTCGGCGAGGTCGAGCCATTCGATCTCGTTGCGGGGTGTCATGATTGAGCTGGCGCGCTTGTCGCTCATGCGGAAGATGCGCGAGACCATGTCGTACTCGACCGATTCGAAAATGCCTTTCTTTGCCCCCTGCCTGATCATCAGCATCACATCCTCGTCGCTGACTGTCGGTGTTTCGGTCGGGTCGATACCGAGCGCCTTCAGCACGATACCGGTCGAGCCGTTGGCCAGGCCGACCATGGGGGATGCGAGGCGGGCAAGCAGGTCGATGAACGGGGCGATCCTGAGTGCTACCGCTTCTGGATGCTGCAGGGCGATCTTCTTCGGGACAAGTTCTCCGATGACGAGGGCGGCGAAGGTGACGGGGATGACGACGACGGCGAAGGCGAGTGCGGAGCCGTAGGGCGCGACTTCAGGGAGGGGGCCGAGAAAGCGTGCAAGGGGTGCCGAGAAGGAGATGCCGGCATATGCGCCGGTTGCGATCGCATCGAGGGTGACCGTGAACTGGATGGCCGGGAGGAACCTGCCGGGATTGTCGAGCAGCGTGAGCACCAGGCCCGCGGACGGGTATCCCGCAGCCTTCAGTTCATGAAGCCTGGTCGGCCTGGAGGAGATGATGGCGAATTCCGCCATGGAGAGCAGCCCGCAGCCAAGGATGAGGAGCGCGATGACCAGTACCGCGATACTGTCGGGATTCATGGGTACCTCATGTTTCGGCTGAAGCAGCCCTGCAGGAATAGGTCATGGTGAACGAAAATGGCATCTTTTTCACGTAAGATAATTCAAAAAAAGGATTAATCGTGCCAGCCCCCGAACGTTCAGGCATCCGGACGGGTTGGAGCTAAGGGATGCCTAAATATTCAGCTCATTTGCCGTTAGCGGATTTTATGCATACCATCATGGTAACGTCCTCTCAACTCAGCAAGGGTTAGCGATGAGACATAACCGCAGTCCTCTTCCCGTTTTCCTGTTTGCCGCCGGCCTGGCCGCCCTCTTCTCCTCATGCAGGCCCGGACAGGGCGCCGCAGATCCCGGGCCGCTCTACGAGGAGGCAGCACGGCTTTCGCGGCAGAACAAATATCCCGCGGCGCTCGAAGCCTACAACAAGGCACTTGCCGTCGATACCCTCAAGGGATTCTCCAGGCAGGCCGTCGATGCCCTCCTGCAGAAGAGCCGCATCGAGTTCATGACCGGCGAGTACGATGCCGCATTCCGCACCTTCGGCTCCCTTGAGAGCCATGCCGGCAGCATGCTTCCGGATTCGGTACAGACGGCGGTGCGTCTCAGCCATGCGAGGATGCATGCCGAGCTCGGCGAATTCGGCCAGGCTGCGGCCGCCATAGGGAAGATAAACAGGCCGGGTCCATGGCAGCGGCTGCAGCAGGCGGGCCTGTCGGCCAGGAGCGGCGATTTTGCCGGCGCGGCCCGCATCTGCGGCGAACTCGCTGCTTCTGACGATCCCGCGGTCCGCATCGTGGCCCTGTCCGGCCTTCTTGACTGTGCCATCGCCCGCAGTGACCTCGGTCTCGAAAAGCCCGATGCCTATGCCGGAAAGATCGCGGCGGTTTCGGGAAAGGTGATGTCGATGCCGGCCCCTCCCGAGCTGCGCATCAAGGCCCTGAGGATCGCCGCAAGGAGCCTCCGTCAGCTTGAAAAGCAGCACCCCAATGCAAGCTTCCTGCTGTTCCGCGCCCTGGCGATCGCGCAGCAGGCGGGACTTTCGCGCCTCGACCAGATCCTCCAGTACGAATCGAACGAGGTCATTGTCCGCAAGCCGGACACCTATCGGAGCACGATGGAGTATTTCGCGCAGCGGAACATGCCGTATGCCCGCATGGCGTCCGTCTACCGGCTCGGCATGAGCCCCGAGCTTCAGGACAAGGAGCGCATCGAGGTATTGAAGAGCGGCCTGCAGCTCGGGCTGAATTACGGTATTCCCGCCACGGCGCGCGACCTGGTCCGCCTCGAGCGCGAGGCGGTCGGCAACCTTGAAGAGCTCCTGATTGCCAACGGCCGCTATTTCGAGCTCTTCGAGGCGAGCGAGCAGGCGAAGCTTCTCGGGCTGCAGCGCGACATGCAGGCGGGCATCGGGCAGTTCACCCTTCCGGCAGGCCACGAAGCCCTGCGCAACGAGATTGTCAGGACTACCAGGGAGATCACCGGCCTGCTCCAGAGGAAGATCAGCATGGCCGAAGAGGGGGCCGGCTTCGAATATTCCGCACCCGCCGACAAGGCGATCGCCCGGAAGCGGGGCCGTCTTTTCGAGCTGTCGAACGAAGCGATCGCTGTCGACAGGGGGGCCGCCTCGATGCTGCGGCTTACCCCGGTGACCCTGATGACTGTCCAGAAGAGCCTTCGTCCCGACCAGGCCCTGGTCAAGCTGTTCGTCAGGGACAGCCTGGCCACCGGCATGCTCATCAGTTCCAGGGAGATGCAGATCTTTTCCACTCCGGTCTACCGTGACCAGCTCCAATCCCAGCTCAGCCAGTTCAGGCAGAGCCTGGCATCCGCCGGAAGCTACGCATGGGAACGCATGCGCCAGGATCCGCAGCGTATCTGGTTGACCGACATCCTGCTCCAGCCCATGAACGGTCGCCTTTCGGGATACCGGCACCTGATCTTCGAACCGGATTCGCCCATGCCGTTCCACCTTCTCGGCCGTGAAGAGATGCTCGGGGCGGATCGACGGGTTTCGATCATCGGCTCCGCAAAGGAGGCCGTCGTCTATGCCGGTCAGCAGCCGGCAGCTGGCAAGGCCCCGGGCATCGCGTTTTTCGATGCGTCGAGGTCCGACCTCGCGATGGTACATAAGATGTACCGCCCGTCGGACCGGGTTTTCCTCATCTGGAAGCCCCTGTCCAGGGAGGAGTCTGCAGGGCTCGTGACAAGGCTCTCGGCACAGCTGAAGCAGGATGCGTCGGGTTCGGGAAGCCTCAAGGCGCTTGCTGGAGGGCAGGACGGGTCTTGGATGTACCTGAGCTCGTACGGCATCGATTGAACGTTTCCCCTACCATGGCTTCGCCTGCATGACTATTGCAGTTATTCATTGTATTTTTATTAAATTGACAAGTTGTTCATTGGTGTTGTTGCCACGTTAATCTGATCATGCTCCATGGCAGATGAGACCCCCTCAGGAGGTCCGCTGGTACAACTGGCCCTCGCTCTGAAGTCGGAGAGGGTCCGTAGAGCCCTTTCGATCGAGGATATCGGTCGTCTGGTCAACATCAGCTCCTCGCATATCGAAAAACTTGAGAACGGCGAGTTCACCTACCTCCCGCCGCTCTATGTTTTCGCGTACCTCAGGAAATACGCTTCGGAGCTGGGTGTGGGCGACGAGTCCCTGCTCGCCGGCTGCCGGCAGGAGCTGCAGCTTCCCGAATCCGCCCGTTTCGATACCGCCTCCAGCCACGAGCAGCCGGGCCGGCCAGGCCGCAAAGTCGGGCGCCGCAAGTTGCTGGTTATCTCCGCTATCGTTCTGCTCCTGCTCTCCCTGCTCCTGCTCGCCCGTTTTTTCTAGGCTCCCTTCTGATTGCCTTCGAATTATATTTCCGGACCTCGCTTGTTATTTGTACTAAATAAGACTATTTTTGTCCTGAATAAGAGAGTGATCCAGGGTTCTTTGGGGATGGTTGTTCAGGGGGAATAACCGTATATTCTCCTCCGGCAGGAAGATCCACCGAAATTCATCAATGAGTTATGGCCGCAAGACAGATATACTTCGATAACAACGCCACCACGCCGCTGCATCCCGAGGTCAGGAAGGAGATGGTCGCGGCGATGGACATGTACGGCAACCCGTCGAGCATGCATGCCTACGGGCGTGAGGCAAGGGCCAACGTCGAGGACGCCCGCAAACGGGTGGCAAGGTTCATGGGGGCCGACGAGAGCGAGATCGTCTTCACCGGCAGCGGTTCGGAAGCCAACAATACGGTGCTGTCACTGTTTGTTTGCCATACGACGCAGTGCATCCCGGGGATGCGGCAGACTATCGTCACCAGCAAGATCGAGCACCCATGCGTCCTTGAGACGTCGGACTGCCTCAAGCATCGCGGTGTCGATGTCAAGTACCTCGAGGTGGACGGCTACGGCAAGGTCGACCTTGGCCAGCTCGAAGAGACGCTCAAGTCGACCAGCGTCGGCCTGGTTTCGGTGATGATGGCGAACAACGAGATCGGGACGCTGCAGGATATTCCGGTTATTTCCCGACTGGCCCACAAGTACGGCGCGCTCATGCATACCGACGCCGTCCAGGCATTCGGCAAGGTGCCGGTGAACGTGGACGACCTGGGCGTGGATTTCCTGACAGTCTCCGGACACAAGATCTACGGCCCGAAAGGTATCGGCGCCCTCTATGTCCGCAAGGGCATCCCGTACTGCCCTTTCATCAGGGGCGGGCACCAGGAGCGCGGCCGCAGGGCGGGAACCGAGAACACCCTCGGGATCATGGGCCTCGGCATGGCGGTCGACATGCGTGCAGCTGAAATGGCCGCTGAGGAGGTCCGCCTGCAGGGGCTCAGGGATATCCTGAAGAAGGGCATCGGGGAGCGGATCGACGAAGCGCTGTTCAACGGCCACCCGACCGACTCACTCGCCAACACGCTCAACGTCTCCTTCCCGGGTGCGGAAGGCGAGGCCATACTGCTCTACCTCGACCTTGCGGGCATCGCCGTGTCGACCGGTTCGGCATGCGCCTCCGGTTCGCTCGACCCGTCCCATGTGCTGCTCGCCACCGGTGTCGATGCCGAGCGCGCCCATGGGTCGATCCGGATCAGCCTCGGCAGGGAGAACACCCTCGATGATGTCGAGTACATGCTCGAGGTTCTCCCGGGGGTCATCAATCGAATCAGAAACATGTCAACAGCTTACATAAAAGGAGGAGTCCATGCTTCAGCCAGGTGAATGGGCATATACGGAAAAGCTCAAGGAGCATTTCGAGAAACCGAAAAACATCATGCAGGGCGACAACCCCGACAGCTTCGACGGCGTCGGGATGGAGGGCAACCTGCAGTGCGGCGACCAGATGATGGTGGTCATCAATGTGGACAAGGAGAAGGATACCATTACCGACTGCCAGTGGAAGACCTACGGCTGCGCCAGTGCCATCGCCAGCACCTCTATCCTTTCGGAGATGGTCAAGGGCATGACCCTCGACCAGGCTTTCAACGTTTCCCCGAAGGATGTGGCCCGGGAGCTCGGCGGCCTGCCTGACCACAAGATCCACTGCTCGGTGCTCGGCGACAAGGCCCTTCGTGCCGCCATCAACAACTATTTCGTGCGCAACGGCATGGATGACCGCGTGAAGAAGGAGCAGGTCAAGATCATCTGCCAGTGCATGAATGTCACGGACCACGATATCGAGGATGCCGTGCTCGAGGGGGCGAGGAGCTACTACGAACTCCAGGAGCGTACCAAGCTTGGCACGGTATGCGGCCAGTGCAAGGATGAGGCCGAGGCTCTGCTGGTGAAATTCAAGCACCTGCATTTCGGCCTCTGACCGCACCTGCTTCCATGGAGACGACCTTCAGATACTGCGGGAGGCCCGGCACGCCTCCCGCAGGCGTTCAGGCAACCTGCCGCCGAAGGATGGGTCCCTCATGACCGTCGTCAGGCGCCTGCATGTTCTCTACCCGGTGCTCTTCGCATCGGCCTTCCTGCTCAATTTCTGCTGGGAGTCCTGGCACGGCCTGCTCTACCGGGCGCACCAGGAGCTTCCGGCCTTCACTTACGTACCCATGATGGCGCAGATGGCGCTGGCCGATGCGCTGGCGGTGACCGGCATGCAGTTGTCAGTCGCCCTGTTCGCCCGCGATTTCCGCTGGAGGCTGTCCGCCAGGAACATCTCCCTGTTCTGCATCGTCGGTGCAGTTCCCGCCTGGGCCGTCGAGTACGCGGCGGTATCCCGAATGCATTTCTGGTCATATACGCCGTCCATGCCGACGCTGTTCGGCGTCGGGCTGAGCCCCCTGGTGCAACTGCCGCTGACCGGCCTCGTCGCCGTCATGGCCGCCCGTGCCGCCGCCTGCTGCGAACGATAATGAGAACTGAACCCGAGAATCAACCCTGAGTTATGGTGGACCGTAGCCCGACATCGTTTTTCATCCACACCTTCGGCTGCCAGATGAACCAGGCCGATACAGAGATCGTTACCGCGCTGCTGGGCGCAGACGGCTATGAGCCTGCGCAGGACGAGGAGGCCGCAGGGATCGTCCTGCTCAACTCCTGCGCGGTCCGTGAAAACGCCGTCGACCGCATCGGGAATTTCCTGCAGCAGCTCAAGGGGCGCAAGCGGAAGGAGCGGTCGCTGGTCATCGGGGTGATCGGCTGCGTTCCCCAGTTCGAGAAGCAGCCTTTTTTCGATGCCCATCCCTGGGTCGATTTCGTCGCGGGCCCCGACAATTACCGTTCGCTGTCCTCGATGATCGCCAGCGCCCGCGAGGGGGCCCGGCTGTCGAAGCTCGATTACGACCACAGGGAGACCTATGCCGGCATCGATCCAGTCCGGTCGGGACGGATCGGGGCGTTCCTTCCGGTCATGCGGGGATGCAACAACAGCTGCGCCTTTTGCGTGGTGCCCGTGACCAGGGGGCGTGAGCGAAGCGTGCCGTTCCGGAGGGTCGTTGACGAGACCAGAAGGCTCGCCGATTCCGGTTTCCGGGAGGTGACCCTGCTTGGACAGAACGTCAATTCGTACCTCGATACCGCCGAGGGCCATGACTTTGCCGGATTGCTCGATGCCGTCAGTTGCGCGGTTCCCGGCATGCGCATCCGCTTCACCACTTCGCACCCGAAGGATATCTCCGAGAGGCTCGTCCGGGTGATCGCCGACAGGCCGAACATCTGCCGCCACATCCACCTCCCCGTGCAGTCGGGCTCGACAAGGATCCTCCAGCTGATGCGACGCGGGCACACGCGTGAGGAGTACCTGCGCAAGATCGACATGATCCGCGCCATCATGCCCGACGTCGCCCTGACCACCGACCTCATCTCCGGGTTCTGCACCGAAACCGACGGGGAGCACCGCGAGACCCTGTCGCTCATGGAGGAGGTCCGCTTCGACTCGTCGTTCATGTTCTACTACTCGGTCAGGCCGGGCACATGGGCGGACAGGAACCTTTCCGACGACGTGCCGGAGGGGGTCAAGAAGGCCCGCCTGCAGGAGGTGATCGAGCTGCAGAACGCGATATCGCTGGAGCGCTACCGGCAGGATGCCGGCCGGACGGTCGAGGTGCTCGCCGAGTCCGAAAGCCGGCGCGCGGACTCCCGGCTCATGGGCCGGACCGGGAGCAACCGGGCGGTGGTGTTCGACCGTGGCGGCTTCAATCCGGGCGACCTGGTCAGGGTCAGGATCACCGATGCGACCTCAGCCACCCTTGTCGGAGAGGCGGTAGGGTAAATGATCGATGCCCGATGTTTCATATCTTGGCGGGGATTCGTAAATTGCAATGACATACAGAGCGTTACCATCAACCGGCAGGAAGCCTTTCCCAATAGCAGTCGTCATGTCAGGAGCCCCGCGAACAGGATTTGTAGACAAAGTCAAAGCCCATATCGAACTGCTCGACCCGGTTACCTGGATCAGCGTCTTCCCCTGCCTTGCGGGTGGGGTGATGGCCTCCGGAGCCATGCAGGCGAGCTTCCACGACTACCTGCTCCTGTTCGCCCTGTTTCTTCTCTACGGCCCGCTCGGTACCGGATTCAGCCAGTCGGTGAACGACTATTACGATCTCGAGCTCGACAGGGTCAACGAACCCACCCGCCCCATTCCCTCGGGCCGCCTGACTGAATCCGAGGCGGTATGGAACTGGAGCATCGTCCTCGTCGTGGCCGTGGTGCTGAGCTCCTTCATAGGCCTGCATATCGGCGGGCAGCGGGGCATCGTCTTCGTCGGATCCCTGATTACCGGCCTCGTTGTCGGCTTCATCTACTCGGCCCCTCCGCTCAAGCTGAAGAAGAATATCCTGCTCTCGGCCCCAGCGGTCGGGCTCTCCTACGGGTTCATTACCTATCTTTCCGCCAATGCCCTGTTCAGCGAAATCCGCCCTGAGGTGATCTGGCTCGCCATTCTCAATTTCTTCATGGCCATGGCCCTGATCATCATGAACGACTTCAAGTCGAAGGAGGGGGACGCCAAGGGGGGCATGAAGTCCCTCGCCGTCATGATCGGCTCGAAGAACACCTTCCTGGTGGCCTTCCTGATCATCGACCTCGTGTTCGGGCTCTTCGCCTGGCTTGCCTGGCAGTGGGGCTTCACGGTGCTGTTCTGGTGTGTCCTTGCGGGCCTGGCCCTCAACGTGTTCATCCAGGTGCCGCTTTACCGCGACCCGAAAACGGGCGCCTCCTTCATGCAGCATGCCGTCAACGACGGCTTCGGGAACGCCATCGGCAAGAGCGACGTGCATGAGCACAATGCCTTCCTGAGGTTCCAGATAGCCAACAACTTCCTGTTCCTGACCAACCAGCTGTTCGCAGCTGCGCTCATCGGGATCAAATACATGTGAATCGCCGGGAGGCGGGCGGGGGCCGTGTCGGTTTCCGCCCGCCTGCCCTGGACGGATGACGGGCCTCTTTTTTCCCAACCCTCATAAAACGGAGGAGCCATGATACCGAGCGACTCGACTTTCTTCTCCCTTCCCATCGTTTGGCACAACGCCCTGGTGACCCTGCTCACCTTCGTCTACGTCTTCAGCATCCCGCCGCTGATGGACTACCTGGTGACCAACCACGGCCTGCCGCGAGACATCAGCCGCAAGATCACCCACATCTGCGCGGGATCGACCATCATCTTTCTTCCCCTGTTCCGCGAGGGCGACTGGTCGCACTACCTGAACATCACCGTGTTCGCCGTCTGGACCCTGCTGCTCATCCAGAAGGGGCTGTTCGCGGCCGACGACGACCAGGCGGTGAAGACCATGACCCGGACGGGCGACAAGCGCGAACTGCTCAAGGGCACCCTCTACTTCGTCGTCGTGGCCATGATCTGCGGGACGCTCTTCTACAAGCAGTTCAACGGCGTGCTCGCCATGGCCGTGCTCGGCTGGGGCGACGGCCTCGCGCCGATCATCGGCACCAGGTTCGGCAAGATGCGGTACAAGCTGGTCTGCGACAAGAGCGTCGAGGGCAGCCTCGCCTTCTTTGTCGGAAGCTTCGCCGCCGGCCTCTTCTTCGTCAGGCTGATCGTGCCCGAGGCCTACGATCCCGTCAGGATCGGCATCATCGCCCTCGCATGCACCATCATCGAAGGCCTCAGCCCGAAAGAGGTCGACAACCTGCTCATTCCCGCGGCCGTAGTCGGCCTGGCCTCAGTGCTGTAAAACCGGACACGTGATGCCGGCACTCTATTTCGTCAGCGATATCCATCTCGGCCTGCAGGACCAGCAGGCCGAGCGCATCAAGCTCGAGCGCCTCGAAGCCCTCTTCTCGATGATACGGAAGGACGGCGGGGCTCTCTACCTGGTCGGCGATATCCTCGACTACTGGATGGAGTACCGGCACGTCATCCCCAAGGGGTACACCAGGTTCCTCTGCATGCTCTCGGAGCTTTCCCGCAGCGGGGTGCAGGTCTCCTACCTGGCCGGCAACCACGATTTCGAACTCGGTCGATACTTCGACGAGGAGCTGGGCGTCAGGACACTCTACGGCATGCAGGAGGTCCGCCATGACGGCAAGCTGTTCCTCGTGGCGCATGGCGACGGGCTCGGGGAGGGCGACCTCGGCTACAAGCTCTTCGCACGTTTCGTCAGGAACCGCTTCAACCTCGGCCTGCTCACCGGGTTCCATCCGGACCTCGCCACCGCCCTGATGAAGAGCTTTTCCCAGCTCAGCCGACGCCACAAAAAGGTCGACATGAAGGCCGAACCGCTCCGCCTGATCGAATTCGCAACCGCACTCGCTCGGGAACGTGTTTTTGATTATTTTGTCTGCGGCCACAACCATGCCGAGCGTATGGAACCCGTCAGCGATTCGGGTGCCACCTACGTCAACCTCGGCACCTGGATAGAGGGCCGGTTTCCCTACGGCGTCTACGACGAGGGGCAATTCGAGATCAGGAAATTATAAGTCAACCATCACCTATTACCTACCCAATGAGCAATAGCAGCAAGGTATTGAAGCTGGGCCTTCCGAAGGGCAGCCTGCAGGATTCTACCCTCGAACTTTTCGCCAACGCCGGATTCAAATTTTCCGTCCAGAGCCGCTCCTACTTCCCGTCGATCGACGACGATGAACTGGAGGCGATCCTGATCCGCGCCCAGGAGATGGCCCGCTACGTCTCCCAGGGGGCTTTCGACGCCGGCCTGACCGGCAAGGACTGGATCATCGAGACCGACGCCGACGTGGTCGAGGTCGCCGACCTGGTCTACTCCAAGGCCTCCATGCGCCCCGTCCGCTGGGTGCTCGCCGTTCCAGAGAGCTCGCCGATCAAGTCGGTCAAGGACCTGGAAGGCAAGCATATCGCCACCGAGGTGGTGAACATCACGAAAAAGTACCTGGCCGCCAATGGCGTGAACGCCTCGGTCGAGTTCAGCTGGGGCGCCACCGAGGTCAAGCCGCCGGAGCTCGCCGACGCCATCGTCGAGGTGACCGAAACCGGGTCGTCGCTCCGCGCCAACAAGCTCAGGATCGTCGAGACCGTGCTCGAGTCGAACACCAAGCTCATCGCCAACCGCGCCGCATGGGAGGACCCGTGGAAGCGCGAGAAGATCGAGAGCATGGCCCTGCTGCTCCAGGGCGCGATCAACGCCCAGGGCAAGGTCGGCCTGAAGATGAACGCCCCGAAGGCTTCGCTCGACAAGATCATGTCGCTCATCCCGGCCCTCCGCCAGCCGACCGTGTCGGACCTTGCCGACAGCCAGTGGGTGGCGCTCGAGGTCATCGTCGCCGAGAAGATCGTGCGCAAGCTGATCCCCGATCTGAAGCGAGCCGGCGCCGAGGGGATATTCGAGTACAACATCAACAAGCTCATTGACTGAGAAAGAAGAATTAAGGACTGAAACGACAGCAGGGACAGCAAGGACGAAGGCGGCTGATCCTGAAATGAAAAACAAGCTCCACGCGAGGCCGCCGATGGCGGCCTTTTTATTACCATGCTGCTTTACCAGACCCTCATCCTTATCAGCCTGCTGGTGTTCCTCGGCATCATCCTGAGGAACCTCGTCGACCTGCCGGACCTTCCCCCGGCGTCCGATTGCTGCGCGTCCGGGCCGAGGGTGTCGCTGCTCGTGCCGGCGCGTAACGAGGAGTCGAACATCGGCGGCTGCGTTTCGTCGCTGCTCGCCCAGGATTACCCCGATTTCGAGGTCATCGTGCTTGACGACCACTCGACCGACGGCACCTGGCGGGAGCTCGAACGGCTTGCCGCCGGCCCGGGGGGGCAGAAGCTCTGTTTCATCAAAGGGGCTCCATTGCCCGACGGCTGGCACGGCAAGGCCTGGGCATGCCAGCAGCTGGCCGCTAACTGTACCGGGGAGCTGCTGCTCTTCACCGATGCCGATACCCGGCACCGCCCCGACGCACTCCGCCGTGCCGTGGCGGCCATGGGGGAGCGACAGGCCGACATGCTCTCCCTGACGCCCTTCCAGGAGCTCGGCTCCTTCTGGGAGGGGCTCGTCGTGCCGCTCGTCTACCAGATCCTCTTCAGTTACCTGCCCATCGGACTGGTGGGCGGAAGCGCATCTCCCGCATTCTGTTACGCTATCGGCCAGTTCATCCTCTTCCGGCGGGATGCGTACCTGAAGATCGGGGGACACCGCTCGGTCTGCAGCAACATCGTCGAGGATGTCTGGCTCTGCAAGAAGGTGAAGGGCGCCGGAGGGCGGGTCACCGCCTTCAATGGCTCCGATGCCGTCAGCTGCCGGATGTACCGGGGGTTGGCAGAGATCTGGGCCGGTTTCTCCAAGAACCTCTTCGCCGGCCTGGGCAACAGCGTTCCGGGCCTGTTCGCCCTCATGCTCATGGTGGCGATGCTCTACCTGCTTCCCTGGTATTTCGTCATCTCGTCGCTGCTGAGTGGGGAGGTCACGGCGGCTGAGTTCTGGCTGCCGTCCGCACAGCTCCTGGTTGCCGTCGGCAGCCGCCTCATCATCTCCGCGAAATTCCGTCAGCCGTTCTGGCCAGGGCTGCTGCACGCCCCTTCGCAGGCGGTGCTGCTTCTCATCGCCTTCAACTCCTTTTGGCAGAGCGTTTTCGGTGGTGGGCCGGTGTGGAAGGGGCGGAGCTACCGGTTCCGGCCGGAGTGAGGCTTGACGGCGGGGCGGTTTTCCCTGACCGGTTCAGTCCGATCCTGTGGGTTGCCGGGAAATTTTCTTAAATTCGGAGTCAGTATTCACGGGCATGCCGGTCCAGGCGGGTCGTGTCGAAACCAACCATCAAAACGATCATACATCCATGGGTTTCTTGTCAAAGATTTTCGGGAAGAAGGAAGAAGAGCTGAAGCGTCCGACGGTCAGGGAGGACGTGAACCTCATCAAGACCATGGAGGGGCACCTCGACCGCGTGCTCGGGGTCAAGTTCAGTCCCGACGGCAAAAAGCTCGTGAGCGGCGGCTTCGACGAGCTGGTCATGCTCTGGGATGTCGAGTCCGGTAAACCGGTACATACCATGAAGGGGCACGATACCTGGGTCGAGTGCATCGACTACAGCCCTGACGGCCGGAAGCTCGCCAGCGGCAGCACCGACAGCACGGCACGCATCTGGGACGCCGCGACCGGCGCTTGCCTGCACCTGTGCAAGGGGCACGACACGGCCGTCCGCATGGTCGCCTTCAGCCCCGACAGCAAGGTGCTGGCCACCTGCTCGCGCGACACCACCATCAGGCTCTGGGATGTCGAGACCGGCAAGGAGACCGCAAAGATCCTCGGGCACAAGTCCTATATCGAGTGCCTGGCATGGAGCCATGACGGCAAGCGGCTCGTGAGCTGCGGCGAGGAGCCGGTCGTCAGGATCTGGGACGCGGAGAGCGGAAAGAACATCGCGAATTACCAGACGGGCGACACCCTGTCGCACTCCGTCAGCTTCAGCCCTGACGACAGCCTCATCGTGCTTTGCGGGCGCGACGCCAAGGTCAAGATCCTCGACGCCGCATCCGGCCAGATCCTCAAGGTGCTTGAAGGGCACGAGGACGCCGTGCGCAGCGTCTGCTTCAGCCCGGACGGTTCGGTGCTCGCCAGCGCCGCGAACGACGAGAGGGTCTGCCTCTGGGACGTCAAGGCCGGCACCCTCCTGCACACCTACCGTGGCCACACCCTCGAGGTGCAGTCGGTCGACATCTCTCCAGATGGCCGTATCATCGCCAGCGGCAGCGACGACCGTAAGATCAAGCTGTGGGGTATCCGGTAAGCTGGAGGCCCGGAAAATTCCGTCACACATTCCGGGGAGCTTCAGCTCCCCGGACATTCAAATCTTACATGCTCCTGTGTAGCCCCGGGTTTCAGCCCGGGGAGAGGAACCCTCTGATTCTCACCCGTCGTCGCCGATAGCCGTCGGCGGGCAGGCTTCGAGCTGTTCCCTGCACAAGGCGATCTCGGAAGCCGTTTCGGGCTGGCGGGCGACGTAGGCGTACCCTTCGCTGTCCTCCGTGAAGAATTCCGGTGCGGCCGTGTAGCAGATGGTGCAGGCGGTGCATCCCTGGCCTTCGGGATCTTCGGGGCTCGTGACGTAGAACGGCCCCGGTGCGTTGGCTGCATGCTTTTGTTCGCTGTTTGCCATGGCTCTCCTCCTGATAGGGTTTCCCGCTGGTTTCGTGTGCGGGTTTCATGCTACCTGACGCCAAATGGCGGCAAAGAGTTCCTCCTTTTGAGCTCGATTCCCGTTGCCGTATCTTGACCGGTATATGATCATCACCCGCACCATAGCCGTTCCCGACGACGAGATCGAGATCCGGACCATGCGTTCGCAGGGGGCCGGCGGCCAGAACGTCAACAAGGTCGAAACGGCCGTGCATCTCCGCTTCGACATTTCGGCTTCGTCGCTGCCTCAGGAACTCAGGGAGCGCTTGCTGCAGCTTTCCGACCGCCGGATTTCGAAGGAGGGGGTGGTCGTGATCAGGGCACAGCGGTTCCGGTCCCAGGAAAAAAACCGGGAGGACGCCCTCTTGCGCCTGAAGGAGCTGCTGCTTGAGGCTCTCAGGAGGCCGAAACCGCGACGCCCGACTGGCCCGACCGGAAGCTCGAAGCGCAAGCGGCTCGAAACCAAGGCGCGGCGAGGCGAGGTCAAGTCGATGCGTGGACGGGTAACGGATGGGGAGGGATGAATTTCAGGCCCCCGGTATGCTCCGGGGGCAGCGCATCAGAGCGAAACCGCGGGTCGATTGGAAATGCCTGCGACCCGGAAGAGACTGTTGTCTACTTCGGACCGGTACAGGTCGATCTTTGCCAGGAGCCCGGAAAGCTCGGCAGGGGTGAGGGACCGTTTCGGCGCCTGCGTTTTCAGCGTCGCCAACGGGTCCCTGAGCATGCCGTCCACGATGACCCGGAAGTCGAGGTGCGGTCCGGTCGACGAGCCGGTGGAACCGACGTAACCGATGACATCGCCCTGCCTGATCCTGCTTCCGAAGGCGCCGGCCGTGGTGACGCGGCTGAGGTGCAGGTACTGGGTCGCCATGCCCCCGTTGTGGGAGATGGTGACCATGTTGCCTGCGCCGCCGTTCCTGCCGCTGAACGCCACGGTGCCGTCGGCCACGGCCCTGACCGGCGTCCCGGAGGGCGCGGCGAGGTCGACCCCTCCGTGGAAGCGGATCAGGCGGCTGATCGGATGCCTCCGGTAGCCGAATTCGCTCGAGACGCGCTCGTAGTCGCACGGCTGCAGGAAGAGCGGCCTGTCCATGACCGCCCCGCCCCGCTCGTCGTAATAACTTATCCTTCCCCGGGCATTGGTGAAGCGATAGGCGTTGAAGCGCTGTTTCGCCGTGCTGACCTCCACGGCGAGGATCTCGCCCGTATCGCCCGCCAGGCCGTCGTCGCGGCGTTCTTCATAAAGGATGCGGTACGACGCCCCCTTGACGGAGGCCCCGTCAAGATCGACCCTCGACGCGAGGAGCCCCTTGACCTTTTCGGCCAGGGCGGACATGTTTTTCCTTGACATCTCTCCGGAAAAGGTCGACGATATGGTGCCGGCAAGCGTTGCGATCCGCTTGCCCGACTCCTGTTCCCCCCGGACTAACCGGGAGGGAACGGCAGGGCCCTCAAGGCCGAATTCATCTTCATCGGCAAGCAGGGGCAGGCATGAAAGGACGAGCAGGGCGGCGATCAGGAGTGAGGCTGCCGGCTTGCGGCGCGCCTGGTTGCGGAATCTCTGCAGAAGATGGAAAAAGGGGGGCTTGACAAAACGCATACAAACATCGTTCGTTCACGAAAACATGGCTCTTCGCCCATGCGACTTCATAAAAAAAAGTGCCCTAATGTACCATAAAAACTTTTAAAACGAAAGTCGCCGTTTTTCTGCCTCCGTACGACGGGTTTTGGCAACAGCAGCCATTGTGCTATATACTGAGTCATGCAGAACGAAAACCAACAAGGATACCCATGCTTGCAACCAACGAAAGCCACCTCGTAGAATTCCTGCTCCAGTGCCAGCCAGGTCATCCCCGTACCCGCGGCACCTGGGAGGTCGATCACCAGGGCACCCCGTTTATCCTGCCCTCAATCGGCGGCATCACGCTCAACATCCAGGTCGGCGATCCGGCGTTCGGCTGGGAGGGGGACCACATCGAACCCGGGGTAAGCTGCACGGCCGACACCCACAAGCCTTATGAGCACCCGAACGTGACGGTCCAGTTGCTCACCTGCGTGGGCAACACCGCCACGGTGGTCTCCGGCGAGGCCAAGGGGGCCATCGGCACCGTGATCGGCCACCACGGCGGATCGGAGCACATCATCGTCGATTTCCCGCGCGAAGCCAAGGAGAAGATGACCTATGGCGACACCATCATGATCCGCTCGAAAGGGCAGGGGCTGAAACTGGACGACTATCCCGAAGTGGCCCTCTTCAACCTCGATCCCTCGCTCCTGAAGCGCATGGGCATCCGGGTCGCGGCCGACGGCGTGCTCGAAGTGCCGGTCACTACCATGGTGCCCGCCTACTGCATGGGATCGGGTATCGGCTCCGCTCATGTGGCCAAGGGGGACTATGACATCGTCACGAGCGACGCCGAGGCGGTAAGGGAGTTCGGCATCGACCGGATCCGGTTCGGCGATTTCGTCGCCCTTATCGACCAGGACAACCGTTTCGGGCGCGCCTACCGCAGGGGAGCCATCTCCATCGGCATCGTGGTGCACAGCGACTGCCGCGAAGCGGGTCACGGCCCCGGGGTCACCACCCTGATGACCTGCGCCACTTCCCGCATCAGGCCGGTGCTCGATCCCGGGGCCAACATCGCCGACCTGCTCGGCATCGGCACCCTCCGCAAGCCCTCCAAGGCCTGAAGTCAAGGCCGTCGACCGCCTGGAGCGGCCGCATCCGCCGCCTTTACGGGTATGCGGCGTGGAATTATGAGTGCCTCCGTGATGTTATGCATTTTGCAGTTACCTTTTACAGCAGAATACCAGAACAAGAAAAACAGAAGAGGAAGCCATGAATCTCAAGCTTTATGGAAGGGACCCCCTGAAGATGTTCGAGGATGTTTTCAATGAAAGGCTGACGCCGTTCTTCAGTTCCATGGGCTCGATGATGGCGCCGACGTTCAAGGTGGACATCAGCGAGGACGACAAGGCCTTCTTCCTCAACGCCGACATACCCGGCGTCAGGAAGGAGGACGTGAAAGTGACCATGGATGATGATGTGCTGTGCATCACTGCCGAAAGGATGCAGGAGGAGGAGGAGAAGAAAAAGAACTACCATCGGGTCGAGCGCTCCTGGGGTAGCCTGTCGAGGAGTTTCACCATAGGCGACAACGTCGACAGCGAGAATATCAAGGCCTCTTACGACAACGGCGTGCTCAAGATCGTGGTGCCGAAAAGGGAGCCGGAATCGAAGAAGAGCAAGGAGATCTCCGTGCACTGAGTCTTGGGGTCAGGTCTTGTATTCATACACTTGTCTCACTAATCTTCTTCACGATCCTGCTCACCGTCGCATAATGGATACCTAACTGGTCTGCAATCTCCTTCAAGGTATACCCGTAACGCACATGGGCTTCATGTATGACTTTGTTTCTCTCAGTCTTGCCGGCAGTGGTTAGTCCGGAGGTGAGGTCAGGCAGGGGCGGTCTCTCTGCAAAGCGTTGGGATCGGGGAACCTCCCTGAGGTCATGGGGAAGAGATGTTTTGATCCTCTGGATGAATTGAGAATCTCCCAGGAAGATCTGCCCTTTTAATTCCTTCCAGGGTGCTTCTTGTGTGATTCCTTTGAATACGAATTCTTTGTAGAGTTTCTCTGCCCGTTTCCTGTTAGAACTGAACTGAGCAAGGAGCCAGTCCGTAATAAGGAAGGATGGAGCTTTGTCAATTCCGGAAGTTGCCCGATAACTGCTCCACTGAAAGTCATCCGGTTTTTCAACAATGTGCGCCCTCACCGGGTTAAGCACTACATACCGGCAAAGTTCAAGGAGATAGCTGTCTTTGTCCACAATGATAGCCTTGTACCTTCCCTGGAAGACATGTCCCGTCTTGTGATACTTCCAATTATATTTCTGGGTATACATACCGTTGAGTTGTCTCATACCCCGTGAGAGATTTCCTTCGGGAGTCTCGATAACAAGGTGGTAATGATTATCCATGAGGCACCAGGCATGGCAAAGCCACTGAAAACGGTCGGTAAGAGCTGCGAGGAGTT
>JAAXWS010000016.1 GCA_013334865.1 Chlorobiaceae bacterium | reverse complement strand
GTAGGTCCCGCTGGCGCTGTTGCCCGTCACCGTCGCGCTCGCCCTCCCGATCGTCAGCGTACCATTGACGAAGGTCAGGTTGTAGTTCCCGTCGGCCATGTTGCCGCTCACCGTGTTCGAGTAGCTCCCGACGTTGGTCCCCGTGGCTCCGCTTGCAGTGGGGCTCGTCAGCATGCTCGCGCTCTCATTGTTCACCAGGCCCGTCACCGTGAACCCGCTCACGCCCTGCGCAACCCCGCTGTAGGTCCCGCTGGCGCTGTTGCCCGTCACCGTCGCGCTCGCCCTCCCGATCGTCGCACTGACAGCGCCACCATCAAGGGTATAGTTGTTGTTGTCCAGCGCAAACCCGCCACTCACGAAGCTAGTGTATGACCCGGCATCCTTGCTGCATACCGCACCAATGCCCGAGTTCAGAACGACACTGTCATTCTGGCAGTAACCGTCAAGCGAATAGGTATCCGTTTTCTCAAACTCGGCATTGCCATCGTACGTCTTGCTGATCGTAAGGTTCAGCGCCTTCCGGCTGAGCGTCGCCATGTTCCTGGTCGTGCCAACGGTGGCGTTGTAGGCAAGGCTCAACGCGTAGTTGTCCATCGACGCCGATCCGCTCCCGATCGAAAGCGAGGTCACATAGTTGCTTCCGTTCGCGCTCACCTCCTTAGAATGCAACGTCGCTGAAGTCAGGCTATCGATCGTCTCGCTGTTCTTCAGCCCATTGACGCTGAAACTCGTCGGCACGATCGTCGTCGACCCGCTATAGACTCCCGATACGGTGACACCAAGCGGAGCCTTCTGGACCGTCCAGGTTCCTGGCAAACCCAGATAGAGCCAATATCCGGGAGTCCCAAGGGTGATTCCGCTGACATAGGCCAGGTCATAACTGCCTGCGGGTGACGTTTGACCGGGTAACGTTGTCCAAACGGGAGTACCGGTCGGGCTGGCGTTGGCAATATCGGTTCCGTTGCCATTGGCCGCAGAGTCGTAAATATAGGATGGGACCGTTGGCTGGTCACCGTAGACGCTGCTGCCTGAAGGCACCACGTAAACCCCCACGGCAACATCCAACCCTCTAAGGTAGGGATACCCGAGGTTGGTATTGGTTTGGGTCGAATCGATATTCCAGACGGATGTGAAATCATAACCGGAATAGGTGGAAAAACTCCTCAAGGCTGAACTGTCCGCACCAGTCACGCCGGTCAGATCAGGGCTCGTGCCGCCGACGCCGTTCATCCCGACATTGATATCGGTATTGTAACAGGTGTTCGCGATCGTCACCCCAGCGCTTCGCTGGCCGATCAGTGCCCCGGCAAAAGAGCTGCCGTTGACGACTCCAAGTGCATACGACCTCGAGATGGTGCCGGCGGTAACACGTCCGGCAAGCCCGCCGACGGAATTCGTGCCCCTGACGAGTCCTGCTGCATAGCTGTCGACAATGCTTGAAGAGGTGCCCTGAAGTCCGACAAGTCCGCCGACATTCTCGCTTCCAGAGACCGTGCCGATCGCATAGCTCTGGCTGACTGAACCGTAGTTTCCGCCGACCAGCCCGCCGACATCGCTGGAGCCGGTCACCGTGGAGGTGGCATAGCTCCTGATGGCCGAACCATCCTGATACCCGACGAGGCCGCCGATGTCATTACGCCCGCTCACGCTGCCACCCAGGACCTTGCCGGCGTCAATGACCCCGCTGTTCCTTCCCACAAGCCCGCCGACCCGGTCGGTCGTCGATGCTCCTGACACGGCCACACTGGTAGCGGCTACGTTTGTCAGCGTCCCGGCGTTGTACCCTGCAAGGCCGCCGATATAACCGGACCCGCTGAAACTGCCCGATACCGTCGTGCCGCTCACGCTTACACCGCTCAGCACTCCCGAACTGTTGTCGCCGACCAGGCCGCCGATATACTGGAGTCCGCTCACCGAGCCGCCAAGCACGCCTGAATCATTTATCGTACCTCCACTGTTCCGTCCGACCAGGCCACCGATCTCGCTGGTCGATGTCGAACCCGCGACGCTCGCGCTCGTAACCGTAGCACTGCTCAACGTTCCCGTATTTGCGCCAACCAGGCCACCGATATATCCTGCCCCGCTGTACGAGCCCGTCACCGCAGTGCCGCTCACGCTGATGGATCCGCAGATCACGCTGTTGCTGTTGATGCCCGCGAAGCCGCCCACATACTGCCCGGCGCCGCTCACCGAACCGCCGACCACACCCGAGCTGACAATCGTTCCTGTATAGTTCGCACCGGTTGTTGTGTATACCATGTTGCTGCCAACGAGTCCACCGATGTTGCCCACTCCGGCAACGGCTGCGTCCGTCACGCTCACGGCGGACAGAGAACCCGCATTTGCCCCAAGAAGCCCGCCGACATTATTCCCGCTTCCGCTCACCCGGGTACCGGAAACATTCGAGCTGACGATTGCCGCCCCTGTAAAGTTGTACCCTGAGAAAGGAAGCATCGCACCGACAAGTCCACCCACATACTGGCCTGCACCTTTTACCGAACCACCGATCACGCTCGAGCCGGTTATCGAGCCGCCGACGAGATACCCAACCAACCCGCCGATATAGGAAGACGTAGCGTTCGTCCCCGACAGGGTTGCATTCGTCACCGTTCCGCCATTGACCGTCCCGCCCGAAACGTTCAGGCCTACCATTCCTCCGATATAATTGGTCCCGGTAATCGTTACGCTGGTCACACCAGATTGGCTGATAGCAGCAAAGTTTTGGCCTACCAGTCCACCAATGTCAACATTAGCGCGAGTGCCAGCCAAAGCCGTACCGCTCACGCCCGATCCGCTGATCATGCCACCCGCAGAATTACGGCCGACAAGCCCTCCGATATCCTGCATATTGATACTTCCGGACACCGTACCCCCGGCCACCCTCGAATTGTAGATCGTACCGGTGTTCAGGCCAGCCAAACCTCCCACATAATTAGTACCAGAACCATACACCTTCGCGTCCGTCAGTGATACTGAGTCAATGTTCCCGCCATTGCTTCCAACCAATCCCCCAACGTAACTATGTCCCGTAACCGTCGTCCCGCTGGCAGTCACGCTGCTCAGGGTTCCAGTATTGTCCCCCACCAGGCCACCGACATACTGACCCGATCCGTTGACCGTCGAATTCGTTACGTTCGAGGCGCTGATATTGCCTGGTGAATAGTTCCTACCGACAAGCCCGCCAATATAGTTGCTTCCGCTCACTGTCGCGCCGTACACATCGGCAGCAGTTATCATCCCATTATTATACCCTACCATGCCGCCGACGTACTGACCCGCAGCACTTACCGTCGCATTCGTCACGTTCACGCCCGCCAGCATACCCGAATTGTAACCCACAATGCCGCCGATACGGGAGTCCCCGTTATAGGTTCCAGTCACACTCGTATCGGTAACACCCGAAGCGATCACGGTGCCGGCATTGTAGCCCGCCATGCCGCCTATATAGCTTTTGCCTTTCACCGTCGCATTCGTCACGCTCGCGCTGCTCAGCGTCCCCGTGTTATTTCCGACCAGTCCACCGACGTACTGACCCGCCGCAGTTACCGAAGCATTCGTCACATGCACGCCGGCCAACGTCCCCGAATTGAAACCCGCCAGCCCGCCGAGGTTGGGATCAACGTTGTACGTACTCGTCACCGTCACATCGGTAACATTCGAAGCGCTCAGGATGCCGGCATTGTAGCCCGCCATGCCACCGATATACTGTACTCCGGTAACCGTACCCCCGGTCACACTCGAATTGACAACGATGCCAGTAGCGGCATTGCGCCCAACAAGCCCGCCAGCCTGACCCACAGCACTTACCGTCGCATTCGTCACGCTCACCCTGTCCAGCGTCCCGCTATTGTACCCTACCAGACCACCGAGATATGAGTCACTGTAAGTTCCAGTCACACTCGTATCGGTAACACCCGAAGCGATCACGGTGCCGGCATTGTAGCCCGCCATGCCGCCGATATAGCTACTGCCGTTCACCGTCGCATTCGTCACGCTGGCGTCTACGATCGTCCCTGCGTTGGTACCGGCCATGCCCCCGATATAGCTCTTGCCTTTCACCGTCGCACTCGTCACGCTCACTCCTGTCAGCGTCCCCGAGTTGGCGCCAGCAAGACCGCCGACGAAGGCATCCGCGTTGTACGTACTCGTCACTGTTGAGCCGGTGACGCTCGAACCGCTCACCGTGCCGGTGTTGCTCCCCACCAGGCCGCCGAGATGCGTAATGCCCTTTACCGATCCGCCACTCACCCTCACACCGGCCAGCGTCCCCGAATTTGATCCTGCCAGGCCTCCGGCATAGGTGTTCCCGGCATAGGAGCTTGTCACGTTCGTGTCGGTCACGCTGGAGGCGCTCACCGTCCCAGTATTGCCCCCCACAAGACCGCCGAGGTACGAACCGGATCCTGACAATGTCGATCCCCTCACGGTCGCCCCCATGATGAGCCCTCCGCTATTGTACCCCACCAGACCCCCGGCGTAGTTTCCGGACGCGGTCAACGTCCCCCCGTTCACCACGCTGTTGTTGATCGTACCGCCTGTATTGTAGCCGACCAGCCCACCCACATAGGTAACGCCGCTGATCGTGGAGCTTCCCAGATCGAGAATGAGGTTGCGGATGGTCGCGGATGGCCCAATGGCGCCAAAGAGCCCGACGCCGGTCGTGCCTGTTATGGCGAGGTTCGAGATCGTATGCCCGAGTCCTTCGAACTGGCCGGTAAACCTGCTCGATGTAGTCCCGATGGCCGTAAAATTTGAACCGGAGATGTCGGCCCCGAGGGCGTACGATCCGGCAAGCCCGCCAGTGATCCCCTGAAGGGCGGAGAGCGAACTTACAAGTGTACAGCCCGTTCCACCGATCGAGAGGTGGCCGGTTCCCGATCGAGGTGTCACACCATCAGCCTGAAAGAAATCGATCTTTCCCTTGAAGGTGCCGTCAGAGTTCATGCCAACCAGCACCGTACCGCCGGTAATAGAATTATCGGTCACGACACCTGTCGTGTTGGTCGTCGCGGGGTTCATGGCGAGGTTCGAGCTGCCCGTCAAGGTCATCTGCGCATTGATACAGATGTTCCGTGCGGCCGTAAGCGTCAGCGTGGTGTTCGCGCTCCAGCTCACCGTATCGTTGACGTTGATGTCGCCGTACCCGTTGGCGGTTGAGCCCTGGCTCGACAGGATCGTCACGTTGCCCGAACCGAGAGCATTAGAAAGCGTTTGACCGGAGACGTCACCCGAAGGTGTTCCACCGTTGATTGATCCGGTTTTGCCTGAAGCGATGGTGAAATCAGCCGGGTCGATCAGCCAGGTTCCTGCACTACCGGAAACAGCATGCGTATCCACCACCGTACCGTCCGATATCTTCACCCTGCCGCCGGAGGTCTCCACGAATCCGCCGTCGCCGCCCTCCGGCGCCGAGGCGTCGAGCGTGCCTGCAACCGTCGTCGTCCCCCGCTCCATGTCCGCCAGCAGCAGGATCCTGCCGCCCCGGTTCTGCAGGGTCCGGGCCTCGACGATGCCGGTGTTGTTCACCGCCGCCGTCGTCAGCGCATCGGCCGCCTGCGCCGTCATCACCACCATGCCCCTGTCTACCTTGACGAGGCCTGAGTTCAACACCTGGGCGTCAACCGCTCCCTTGTCGATCGTGTAGCTGATGAGGCCGTCTCCTCCGAAATCGAGCGTCACCTCGTTGGCCGCAGCCAGCAGCACGCTGCCCCCCTGTGCCGATATGGTACCCTCGTTCGATACTGTTGGCGCCATAAGCGCGACCACGCCTCCCTGCCTGGCGGTAATCTCTCCCCGGTTGATGACGGCTCCTGCACCGCCTTCGCCGGTGAATTTGTACCTGCCGGCGAGGAAGTCGCTGTCCAGCAGGTTCAGGCTGCTCGCCAAGAGGCCGCCCACGTCGACCCTGGCCGTCCGGCCGAAGATTACGCCGGAGCGGTTCAGCAGGAAGAGCTGGCCGTTCGAGGTCAACGAGCCCATGATCACGCTCGGGTTCTCATCGCTGATGCGGTTGAGCGCCGTTGCGGTTTGACCGGGCTGGACGAACTCAACGCCGGCTTTTTCACCGATGTTGAAGCTCGACCAGTTCGCTATGAGTTGCGGGGTGTTCTGCCTCACGGTCATCTTCAGGCCATCGGTCGTGATCGTTCCGCTTCCGGCAACGACCGCACCGCCAGTGGGCAAAGAGCCCGGATCCAGGCCCATAGCCGGGCGAGCTGTCGAGACGAGTGCGGCAAGGCTCAGCGCACCGAACGTCAGGATCGGGCAGCCCTTGCTTCCTGCCTTCTCGGAAACCACGATCCATCGCGACTTGATCTCCGACCATATGATCCTGTGAATCCTGTTCATGAGACCATGGGTGACCGGTTGCTCCTGAATCGGCGATTAACTGAAAGAGTTGCCGGAGCATTGCTGACGGGATCCCGAAACCATCCTGCATGACGGACGGGATATGCAGGGCTTGACGGATGCAAAGAGCTGAAGCTGCCTGCTATGATGAGAAGACGTGGGAAGGGGAAATATCGAATAAAATAAACGGGGGCGGTAATCAGACAGGATAACGGTTGATTCGCTCCTTTAACGCAGAACAAGAGGAATAGCCCTTTCGCTAAACCAGGCACAATTGCGGCACACCTTCGCTGTTGCGTACTGCTGCCAATGCTGGGGTCATCAGAACAATACATATCAGGAAACTCCTTGATTTCCCTGTCATGAAAAAACCTCTCTGAGCGACAATCATTCAGGCATACATGCACATAATCTATATATCAAACATAACACCAACAACAATATTTGTATATTTACATAAATCCAAAGAAACCACCAAACGAGAATATGCGTTTTTAACGTAATTCAAATATATAAAGTATAAAAGAGTAAATCCAACTCAGGACATTACTGCATCAGGATAAGATGAAGGGAAAAACAGACGGTCAGGGATTGCAAGCAGAGAGGAGCATGGAGTACAAACGTAAACCGGGTGAGCTTTAAGCGGGGAGACCATGCAGACCGTTGCAGCAACGGCCTGCATGGCAGCAGCATCAGGAGCCCGAGAGCTCCTGGGGTATGATGCCCAGTGACTTCTCCAGTTCGGCCGACGACAGGAGATAGTCGTATACCGCCTGCAGGTAGTTGATCTGTGCCGTGTTCAACTGAAGTTCGGCATCCTTCAGCTCAAGCCGCGAACCGACCCCTTCGCGCAGTCGCAGCCTCGTGATCCTGTAGCTCCGCTCAGCCACGCCGACTGTCCTGGACTGCACCTCGATCCTCCGTTGCGATTCGGCCAGGTTTGCCAGGCGCACTTCTACTTCGGCCCTGACCTGGGCCTTCAGGTCCTCCAGCCTCGTGCGGGTCTGCAACCTTGAAATCTTGGCCTGTTCGATCCTGGCGCTGGTGGCGAATCCGGAGAAAATGGGGACGCTGAGCTGCAGGCCGACCGAAGAGGAGACCGGCCAATGGCTCTTGTCGAGAGGGGTCCCGTCATTGAACTGGGTCTGGGTCTGCAGCTGTCCGAACGCGCCGAGCGTCGGCAACCCTTCCGAACGCGCAGCAGTCACCTTCTCCCCTTCGGCCGCCAGCTGCAGGGTTAGGCTGCGCACGTCAGGGCGTTTTTGGAGCGCCTCGGCGTAAGCGGATGCGATGTCGGCAGGAAACTTCCGCTCACGGAATGCAAGCGAATCGGAAAGGGCGATTTGGGTCTCCTGATCTACCCCCATGACCGACTTGAGCCTCGTCGCGGCGATGGAGACGTCACTCCTGGCGCGAATGAACTCCGGCTTGAGGTTCTCAACTGAAAGGTAGGCCTTGAGGGTGTCGATGTCCGCGGCAACCCCCTGCCTGAACAGCGCACCGGTATCCTTGCGGGCGGCCTCCCATCGGGCGATGCTCTGCACCACCAGCTTGAGCTTTTCGGCAGAGATGAGGGCATCGTAGTAAGCCCGGCGGATGGAGGTCACCACATCGGCGTTTGACTGGCGGTAGGCCTCGTCGCTGATCTGCCTCACCAGGGAGGAGGCCCTGATACCGGCGATCGCGGAGAGCTTGAAAATGTTCTGGTTAACGTTCACCGATCCGGTGAAGGCATTGTCCTGGCTTATCGAAATCGGTCCGCCACCTCCGGGGAAATTTGACGGAAGGAACAGTACCGTCGGTTTGATCGAGCGGGTGTATGTCAGGCCGGTCGAGACATGCGGCAGCACCTCGGCCCATGACTCCCGCACCTTCTGGCCGGCCATCTGCCGGTCGAGCCTGGCGATCTCGAGCGAGCGGTTCCGCTGCATGCCGATACGTACGGCATCATCCAGGCTGAGCACCATTTTTCGGGGCTCTTCGGGCTCGGCAGACGCTCCCCTGGCAGAAAGTCCGGCAACGAGCATGAAGGCGGTGAGCAGTCGGAGGATTCGAATCGGGCTCATGACTCAGGGATCGATGTTAATGTTTGTCTACAAATATAGGCTTGCGGAGTGACTACGCCAATCAGCCCCCGTAGCGGCCTTTCCAGAGTGCATCAAGCCGCTCCCTGAGATACTTCTCGCGACCCTCGCCATCCGGACGATAGAAAGCCTTCGGGCCGATCTGTTCAGGGAAATATAGCTCTTCGACGAAATGGCCCGGGTAGCTGTGGGGATAACGGTACCCTTCTCCATAACCGATCTCCTTCATGAACGAGGTCGGCGCATTGCGAAGATGCAGGGGAACCGTCAACGAACCGGCTGACTTCACCGCAGCCGAGGCTTCGTTGAGCGCGGCGTAACTGGCGTTCGACTTCGGGCAGCTCGCCAGGTAGGTCGCCCCCTGCGCGAGGTTGATGCGCGCCTCCGGTATGCCGATCACCTCCACGGCATGGAACACCGACATGGCGAGCGTGATCGCGTAGGGGTCGGCGTTGCCGATGTCCTCGCTGGCGAAGATCACCATGCGCCTGGCGATGAACTTGGGATCCTCCCCGCCCTCGATCATCTTCGCCATCCAGACGAGCGCCGCATCGGGATCGGACCCCCTAAGGGACTTGATGAAGGCCGACACCGTATCGTAGTGCGCCTCACCGCCTTTGTCGTATTCCGGCGCACGGTGCTGGAGCGCCAGTTCGAAAAGGCGCCTGTCGAGCACGGCGTGGCCGGTATCGGCAGGAAGGAGCGAGCGCGCCGCCTCCAGGGCGTTGAGTGCTTTCCGGGCATCTCCTCCGGCATACTGCAGCAGGAACTCCATGTCATCGACCTGGACGCCCGATCCTGCAAGCGACTCGTCTCCGGAGATCGCACGATCGACGACCCGGCGGATATCGTCGTCCCCGAGAGGCTCGAGGATGTAGACCTGCATCCTTGAAAGGAGCGCCCGGTTGACCTCGAACGACGGGTTTTCGGTGGTGGCGCCGATGAGCACGATCAGCCCCTGCTCGATGGCGTGCAGCAGCGTATCCTGCTGCGCCTTGTTGAAACGGTGGATCTCGTCGATGAAGAGGAGCGTCTGGCGCCCTTCGATCCTGCGGGTCTTCTCGGCGGTTTCCAGCACCCGCCTGACATCCTTCACGCCGGCGTCTGTGGCCGAGAGCTGCTCGAACCGGTAGTTCAGCGAACGGGCGCACACTTCGGCAAGCGTTGTCTTGCCCGAGCCCGGAGGCCCCCAGAAGATCATGGAGGGGATCTTGCCCTGTTCCAGGTAGCGCCTGACCGGCCCTTCGGGCCCGACGAGATGCGCCTGGCCGAACAGGTCGTCGATTCTCATCGGCCTTACCCGCTCGGCAAGCGGCCGGAAGCGGCTCGCCGCGGCCTCACCGCCGCCGGTTCCGAAGAGGTCCTGCTGGGAGAGATCGGCTGCACTCATGAGAAGCCCTGCTCCGTCAGCCATGATTCGCTGATGCGGCCGGTGCTGCCCGAGCCTCCTGCCGTCTTGCCCTGGCGCGCCACGTACTTCCCGAGGATGTCGAACTCGAGGTTCACCTCGCTCCCCTCGCGCAGCGAGGCGATGGTGGTGTTGCCGAGCGTATAGGGAATAAGGGCCACCGTAAGGAGCGACGGCTCGACACGGGCGACCGTCAGGCTCACGCCGTCGATGGAGATCGACCCTACCGGCACGATCCAGGAGTCGAACCCCTCGGGATAGGCGATCGAGACCATCCGGCTATCCCCTGCCGCCCCGATCCGCGCAACCCTGCCGACACAGTCCACATGGCCGAGCACGAAATGGCCGCCGAGCCGGTCCATCGGCCGGACGGCACGTTCAAGGTTGACCTTCGTGCCGGTGCGGAATGAACCGAGCGTGGTCTTCTTGAGGGTCTCGGCAACGGTATCCACCTCGAACCATCCCGGGCCGCAGGAAACGACGGTCTGGCAGGCCCCGTTCACGCTCACGCTTTCATCGACCGACAGATCGCCGAACTCAGCGGCGGAGGTGTAGTCGACCCGCAACCGGAGGCCACCCCCTCGTGGCGAGCTCCCCGCGACCGTGCCGACATCCTTGACGATTCCTGTAAACATGCAGTAGTAATTCTCTGGCGGTTGCGGATAAGTCATATGGTTCAAGGTAACAAAAAATCGGAAACAGGCTCTTGCCACTCATCGACCGCCGCCGTTCATGATCACCTCGTGAAAGAAACGGATCACGCTGTTCAGGAAAATCCCAAGCGAATGAAGCAGCCCTGAGAACGACAGGATATTGAGAGCGGAAGAAGCCGAGGGGTTCCTTGGTCGTCGGGGGCAACGATGGGAATGAACCGCAGACAGGCTTGCCGCCGCTGCCGGCAAGCCCGGCAACGGCGGCAAAAAGCCTTCAGGAGAGCGCGGTGAGCGCCTTTTCGTAGTCCGGTTCCTGGACGATCTCCGGCACCTGTTCCGAGTAGAGGACCTTGCCCGATGCATCCGCCACGATCACGGCTCTGGAAAGGAGCCCTTTCAGCGGCCCGTCGACGATGCCTACCCCGTATGCTGCGGCGAATTCAGGCGAGCGGAAGGTCGAAAGCGACACGACGCCCTCTATCCCTTCGGCCACGCAGAAGCGGCTATGCGCGAACGGAAGGTCGGCAGAGATGCAGAGCACCACGGCGTCCCCGTGCGAAGCCGCATCCTGGTTGAAACGCCTGACCGAAGCGGCGCAGACCGGGGTATCCAGGCTCGGGAAGATGTTCAGGACCAGCTTTTTTCCAGCAAAATCCGAGAGACCGGCCTCGGACAGATCGCTCTTGACAAGCTTGAACTTCGGCAGGGCGCTGCCGGTAGCCGGCAACTGGCCGGAGGTGTTGATCGCATTGCCCTTCAGGGTGATCGTTGCCATGATGTATACTGATTTATTGTTTTTAGCGAATAACGTCTCGGAACATGCCCCATCAACCATCCCCGAGAGCTTCTAAGTTCCTCCTGTCCAATAAAACCGATGATAATCGAACTGCAAGCCCCCGCCTATCAACTATCAACTATCAACTATCAACTATCAACTATCAACTATCAACTATCAACACCCCCTCCTCCCTGAACAGCTCCAGGCCGCAGCGTACCCTGCGGTAGACTTCGCTCCAGTCGGCGACCGCATGCTGGCGGAAGAGGCGCACCGTCGGATACCAGGGAGAGTCTTCACGGTCGAGCAGCCAGCGCCAGTCCGGCATGAACGGCAGCATGATCCAGACAGGCTTGCCGAGTGCCGCCCCGAGATGGGCCACGCTCGTATCTATCGTGACGACAAGGTCCATCAGGTCGCACAATGCCGCCGTGTCTGCGTAGTCGATGAGCAACTCCCCGAAATGGAGGATGCGGCCAGTCGACAGCAGCGCGGAAAGGTCCGCAGGACGAACCTCTTTCTGGAGGCTGACATACTGCAACCCTTCGGGAAGCTGCTCCAGGAAGGGCGCGAGCGTCATGCTGCGGTTGTGATCGTTCAGGTGCTCGGCGCGTCCGCTCCAGGCGATGCCCACGCGGAGCATGGTGCGCGGCCCGAGGCGGCGGGCCCAATCTTCGAGCTTTTCCTGGCTGCTCTGCAGGTATTTCACGCCCGAAGGGATGGTCTCGAGCCTCGTCTTGAACGCAAGGGGCAGGCTCAGCAGCGGGCAATGGGTATCGAACGGCGGCAGCGCATCTCCCCTCGCGACCACCATGTCGGCGCCATCAACCGGCCTGAGCAGTTCGAGGAGGGGTGGATCCACCTCGAGTACGACCGTCGGTCCGAGCGCCTTGACCATCCTGACATACCTGCAGAACTGGAGCGTGTCGCCAAGGCCCTGCTCGCTGTGCAGCAGGATGACCTTGCCCTCCAACGTCTCACGGCCATGCCATACGGGTTGATGGAAATTTCTCATCGGCTGCGGGGAGCTGTTGCGCTTCCAGCGCCACTCGTAGAGTTCGAACCCCTGATCGAGATCGCCGATCATCAGCAGGTCGAGCGACTTGTTCCAGTAGACGTCCCAGTAGTCGGGTTTTATTGAAAGGGCCTTGTCATAGCACTCGAAGGCGGCATCAAACCGTTTTTGCGCCCTGAAGGTGTTCGCCCGGTTGAAATGGGTCACCTCGAGCCCCGGATCGAGGGAGAGCGCCTTGTCGTAATTCCTCAGGGCATCGTCGTAACGGGTCATTTCCTGCAGGGCGAGCCCAAGGTCCGAGTAGTACCCGGCGTTCTCCGGTTCCAGATCGATCGCCCGGCCGATGAGGTCGACCGACGCTTCGAGGTTTCGCATACGGAATGCGATGGTGCCCAGAAGATGGAGGTTTTCGGCTGTCTGCGGCTGCTGTTCGATCAGCTCCTGCGCCCGGGCATACGACTCGAGCGCCGGGGCGTTGACCATGAATTCGCGCAGGACGTTGCCCCGGTTCAGGTGGGTGATGGCGAGCGTCTGATCAAGGGCAAGCGCCTTGTCGTAACACGCCAGTGCCGCATCGAAACAGCGCATGTCCTGCAGGGCGTAGCCCCGGTCGGAGTAGAACGCTGCGTTATGCGGATTGATCTCGATGGCCCGGCCGATCAGGTCGACTGCCCGTTCGAGGTTTTTCCTGCGGTACTCGACCAGGCCCAGCATGTGCAGCGAATCGGCGTCGTCAAGGTGTTTTTCAAGCAGAGCGGCGGCAAGCCGGTCGCTCTCGCCGGCATCAACGTTCCTTTTCATCAGCCGGAGGAGATTGCCCCGGTTCAACTCTGTGACGGCAAGGTCGGGATCGAGACGCAATGCCTGGTCGTAACAGGCAAGCGCATCCCCGAACTGGCGGAGTTCCCGGAACGCAAGGCCTCGGTCCGAATGGCAGGCGGCATTGGCAGGGTCTATCCCGAGGGCACGGTCGAAGAGGACGACAGCCTCACGGTAGCGTTTGCGGCGGAATTCGATGATCCCCAGGAGGTGCATTGACTCGGCGTCTTCGGGGTGCTTCACGAGGATCAACGCCGCCTTCTCATCACTGTCCGAAGCCTCACCCATCCGTTTGAGCGTCCTGAGGATATTGCCCCGGTTCAGCTGGGCGGTCAACAGGCCGCTATTGATCTCCAGTGCCCGGTCGTAACTCTGCAGGGCTTCGTCGAACCGCCGAAGTTCCTGCAGGGTGATACCCAGATCCTGATGCCATTCCGGCCGATGCGGCTCGATCATCACGGCATGGCTGAACAACTCAGCCGCCCGGGACATATGCTTCTTCCTCCGTTCGAGCAATCCGAGCCGATGCAACGACTCCGCATCCGTCGACTGGATTCTGAGGATCATCTCGGCACGGCTGTAGCTTTCGGCGGCAGCGACCTCCTGATTGAGCTCGGTCAGGACATCGCCCCTGTTGAGGTGGCTAATCGCCAGGGCCGGGTTGAGCGTCAGGGCCTGATCGTATTGCTCGAGCGCCTCTTCGAACCTGCCGAGCAACTGCAGGGCGAACCCCAGATCGGAATGGTACGCCGCGTTGCGAGGGTTTCCGGCAATGGCCCGGGCAATACGGTCGACCGCACCGGCGAAATCGCCCCGCTGGCAATCGATCACCCCAAGCATATGCAGGGCATCCGCATCCCCAGGGATGGCGCAAAGCAGCTGGTTGAACAGCCGTTCAGCGCCGGCTATCTCCCCCTGCTGGTGCAGGGCGACGGCCTGCTGCATGGTTGCCTGATGGGCATCAGGAACCCCTTGAACTGTTTCGGCGGAGCCTCCCTGCTGCCACACGCCTTTGCTGCAACGGTAATGATAACCGTACCCGGGATAGCCGGATGGCAGGCTTACCGCCTCCGGAACGGGAGCGAAGAGGGCGCGGACACCACCTGCCTGGCCGAAGGAACGGGCCGCCATGAAATACGGGTCCTGTTCGTCAGGCGAGTAGGCCTCGCTGGCCGAAGCGAGCACCAGGAAGCTGGCCAATCTTCGAATCGAGGCTCCGAAGCGGTCGCCGGCATCCGGAATGCCATTGCCGCCGAAAAGATCATCGAGCAAGGTTGAACCGGGATTCTGCCTGATCCAGAGTCGGGCAGGCAATTCGTGCTCGGCATCGATCAGTGCTTGATCCAATGCACCCCGTGACTCGGCCCAGCGGCTTTGGTCCGACCCGCTAGCCGAAGCGGGCAGAAACACGAGCGGACGTCCTGCAGGGACCTTTACAAGCTGTGGCCGCAAAGCCTCGACGGCTTCGGCAGTCAGGCGAAGGTGCTCTTTCAGCAGATGATAATCTCCGGCTGGCGCCCCGAATCCCCCGTAGACCCAGACAGGTTCGCGATGAAGTCCTTCACGGGGATCGTACGACGGCGCTTCCGCCATGGTGAACCCCTGTTCGTCGATTTCGAATTTTCGGCCGTGGCGCCACCATGCAGGATAGGTTTCAAGGTCGGAAGGAACCATCTCCGCAGCTGTCACATACGGAAGGTCGGCCAGGGTGAAATACCGGTAAAAGCCACCCCTTGCATCCGGCCAGAACGGATCATCCCAATCGACGAGCAGCGTCATGTTGAACAGCGCTGCCATCGTAACTGCAGAAGCGAGGGCATGGAACCTGTCTCCGAACATTTCGCTGCCCTTGCCGATGAGATAACGATTCATGGTGTTCTTATCTTTCAGGTTCCCTGTTCAGGCCCGTAATGGCGGAGAATCCGCCAGGAGGCTGCCGGCATCGCGTCGCAGCTTAAAACCCGTATGCTGCCTGGACCCAGAATCTTGCCCTGTCCGGATTGCCGTCGTAGTTGTTTCCGGAGACGCTCCTGCCTGGATTTTCGCCGATCGTACGGGCCCAGGTGGTCCTGATGCTCAACCCGCCGCCGTTCGAATAGGTCAGCCCGACACCCACCCCCTGAAGCCAGTAGGTATTCCGTTCGGTCGCCGTGCCGAGAGGGGCCATCCCGCGATCGTTCTGTACGGTGATCCTGCCCGCATCGTAAAACCCGCCAACCTGCAGTCGGCCCCATAAAAACGGGATGGGAATGGCGTACCGCAAATCCGCATTGAACAGGTGCCCGTGGTCACCGGAAGCTTCCCCCAGAGGATAGGCCCTCACGCTGTTGGGTCCTCCAAGGGAGAACTTTTCGCTGCTGTCCAGGTTCCCGAAGGCGACCTGCGAACTCCAGGCAAGCTTAAGGGTCGTTCGCTCGGTGATCGTCTGCACTCGGCCAAGGCCGAGATTGACCCGTGTGAATCCACCCACGGTCCCGTTCGCTTCGGCATCAACCGATGCGGACGGGATGTTCTCATGCAGCACTCCGGTCGTCAGGCCGATGTTCCACGTCGAATAGGCCTCGCCGGACACCGATTCGTACCAGTCGCCGTTCAGCCCAAACGTACCATATCGGGAAAGCTTGTCGTGGATATCCTGGTCACCCTGACGGTCGACCAGGGTTCGCACTCCATAACCAGCCAGCGCGGTGATGTTCGTGTTACGGGTCCTGAGCAGCGGATAGCTCAAACCGGCCTCCCCGCCCTTGCTGTAACCTGAATAATCCAGCGATGAAAGCTCTCCGTAGATAAGGCTGTAATGCATCCCGGTATATGAAAGCCTTGCCTTGAGGCCGTCGCAGAAAAGAGGGAAGACATATGAAACACGTCCCTGCAACATCGCCTCGCTGCTGGTCAGCATGGATTCGACCTGGTCGCCTGACCGCAACGGGTCGTTCAGGAAAAGCAGCGCATTCCCTCGCCATGAGCCCGTATACCTGTTGTTCATATTGTCGCCCCAGACCGTGCCGCCAATCAGCGGCCCTTCCGACACACTGATCTTCAGGGCGCTTGTTCCTGTCGTGCTGCCGGGGCTCACCATAGCCGTCGCCCTGATGCCGGGGAGGTCGTTCATCAGCAGGAGGCCACGTTCCAGGCGCTTCATGTTCAACGCCCCTCCGTTTCTCATGGCATAGTTCCCCATGCCTCTCAACTGCGCGTGCCGGATCCTGACCGAAGCGTCAGGTGAATAGGTGAGCCTGCCGTCGACCCTCCCCTGTTCTATGCGGATTTCAACAACACCGTCAGTAACGTCCTGCTCGGGCAGGTATGCGCGGGAAAGAAACCAGCCCCGCCCCCTGATCCACATCGAAACGTTCTTCACCAGCGAATCGAGCTGACCCATCGTAAGGCCTCTGTTGACCGAGCCGGTAACCAGCGCCTGAAGCTCCGCGTCGGTCGCTATCCCTTCATGCCCACTGAACACGAACCTGGAAACCGTTATGGTCGTGCCGGTTTCGGGGCCCTCACCCTTCGGCTCCGCAGCATCCGGTTTCGGTTTTCTGTCCGGAAACGCCGTCTGCTGCTCCAGTTGACGAATGAGGCTTCCCGCATCGGGTATCGCCGCAGCATGAAGGATGCCTGGCAATACGAGGCTGCACAAGGCAACAATCTGCAAGCGCAAGAGGTGTCTCATCATGAGGGATGTGAGAAGTGATTGAAAGATTGGCGGTCAGCTCTTTCCGGATACCATTGGTCAACAGCATCACACCAACAACAAACAATATATATCACATATACTTCACATGCCATCACCCGCATCATATTCACCTGACGAGGAGGGTACCGCCTGATAGAAGCCGTTACAGCACATCACGTCCACTGGGCAGCCGAACAGCTCCGAAACCGCTTCGGAGGTCAGGAGCGCCTCCTTGTCCCCGGACGCGAAGATGCGGCCATCCCTGATGAAAACAATGCGGGTGACCTCCGGCGGTATTTCGTGCATATGATGCGTGACCAGTATGATCTGCGTGCCGGAGCGCATCAGCCGCCTGATGGTATCGATGTATCGGAAGGTCGCCGGCAGGTCGAGGCCGCTGGTGGGTTCGTCAAGAACCAGGGCTTCCGGCGCATGCACCATCGCCCTGCCGAGCAGGAAGCGACGCTGCTGCCCGGTCGACATCGTGCCGAACGGACGATCGGCCAGGTCGGCGATGCCGAGCCGATGCATGAGAACTTCGGCACGAGTGAGCTCAGGGGGGCTGAACTGCTGGTGGGGCCAGGTATCGATGCTTGCATAGTATCCGGAGAGGATCACGTTCCGCCCCGGGGAATGCCGGCCGTACTCCTGCTGCAGGTCGTTGGAGACGATGCCGAGCATTGAACGCAGCTCCTCGACATTCCAGCGGTCGCGGCCATAGACAAGCAGGCGGCTTGCCGGATCGTCTACCGGGTAGATTTCCCGCGAGAGAAGCTTCAGCAGGGTCGACTTCCCGGAACCGTTCGGGCCGATGATCGCGGTATTCTGCCCTTTTTCAATGCACAGGTCAAGGCCGTCGAACACGAGCGTACCCCCACGGTACGCACGTACGTTCACGCACTCCAGCACGCAACCGCAAGGGGTGCCGTGATGATCAGGGGTTGCGTCGCAGCACTCCGGAAGTTCCTGCGGAGCGTTCAGTTCCACTTGCCGGCACCCCGCGAGAAACTGTACTTCCCTGCCCCCAGGAAAAAGACCGCCAGCGACCCGAAGAAGTAGAATGCCTGAAGTTCCAGCGCGTAGCCCCCCGTCTCCGATATGGCGGTAAGCTGCCCCATGTGCACGAGCCAGACAGCCATGGCCATAAGGATGGCCTCGATGAGCGCTGCCGGGCGGGTAAAGAGGCCGAGCACGATGAGCAGGGGCGCGACCACCTCGCCGATAGGCACACCGGCAACCAGAAGCTCAGGCAGCCCTGCAGCCTTGAGTTTGGCGACGATGAATCCGTGCCCGTGGATCAGCTTGCCGATACCATGGAACAGCATCAGGCCACCGACGGAGAGCCTGAGCAGCAGTTTTCCGAAATCGTCATCTCTCATGTACGCATCTCCTTTGGAACCTTTCCGTCCTCCCCTGTTGTTTTTCCTGAAAAAAGCCGACATGGGCAAATCGCTGGTAATGGTTGAAGATATTCAGTCGAAATAGGCTTCGATCATGAGGTCCATGCCTGCCATGCGGGTTCCGGAGAACCGAAGGTTCACCGACTGCCCGGGAAGCAGGACGTCGAGCGAAGCTAGCGAAGGCAGGCCGTCGCCCCCGAACAGGCGGGGTGCGACGAACAGGCAGAGCTTGTCGGCGAGGCGCTCCCTGACGAACGCCGCCGCGAGGCTGCTGCCAGCCTCGACCATCACCGAAAGCACCCTGCGGCGATGGAGCTCGGCAAGCACTCCTTGAAGGCTCATCCTGCCGGAAGGGGACGGCACCGTGACCACCTCGACGCCACGAGACCCGAGCATCGCAACACGAGCGGGTTCGGTAGCGTCTGCAGAGGCGAAGACAAGTGTCCGGGCCTCAGGACCGAAGAGCTTCGATTCCAACGGTACTCGGAGCTGCCGGTCCAGCAGGACCCTGAGCGGCTGGCGCCCTTCGCAGTGCCTTACCGTCAGTTCGGCATCGTCGAAGACGGCGGTCGACGAGCTGGTCAGCACCGCATCGAACCTGCTGCGAAGGCGGTGCACCTCGAGCCGCGACTCTTCGCCGGTGATCCACTTCGAAGCCCCCAGCGACGTGGCGATGCGCCCGTCGAGCGTCTGGGCGATCTTCAGCATCACGAACGGCCTCCCCTTCCGGTGGCTGGTCATGAACGCCTCGTTGATGCGTTCGGACTCTTCGCCGAGGATGCCGACCGATACGTCGACGCCAGCCTCGCGGAGCCTCGTGATGCCACGGCCAGCAACCTTTTCGTGCGGGTCGACGCACCCGACGACCACCCTCGGGATCTTCGTCGAGACGATCAGGTCGCTGCACGGCGGCGTCTTCCCGAAATGGGAGCAGGGTTCGAGGTTGACATAGAGGGTCGAAGCCGGAAGCAGCTCCGGTTCGCGAACTGAAGCGATGGCGTTGACCTCGGCATGCGGTCCCCCATACCGTTCGTGCCAGCCCTCGCCGATGACCCGGCCCTCATGCACGACCACCGAACCGACCATCGGATTGGGGCTCACGGTGCCGGCGCCCCTCACGGCAAGCTCGAGGCATCGCCGCATGAAAGCCTCGTCGCCGCGCATCATGTCGGGAGCGCCAGCCATCTCCGGTCTCAGGGCTGACAGGCCGTTACCTGCACGAGCCGGATGCCCGACAGGCGCAGAAGTTCCGAGATATTTTCGATCTTGTACGGCTTCTCGTAGTAGATCGTATGAATGCCGACGTTGATCAGCACCTTCAGGCAGTGGATGCAGGGGCTCGCGGTGATGTAGATATCGGCGTCCTTGATCGACACCCCGTGCTTGGCCGCCTGCGCGATGGCGTTGATCTCCGCATGGATGGTGTTCACGCAGTTCTCCTCGACCGTGCCGTCCGGATGGGTGCTCCGGTAGATGCGGCAGTTGATGTCGTTGCAGTGGGGAAGGCCCGACGGGGCGCCATTGTATCCGGTCGACAGGATATTGTGGTCCCTGACGATGACGGCACCGATATGACCCCTGGTACAGGTGGCCCTGCGGGAGATCAGGTGCGCGACGCTCATGAAGTACTCGTGCCATCCGAGCCGCTGCTCCTGGCCGGATCCGCCGACTTCGCCTGGGGCGCCGCAGCAGCAGGAGTTGTTGTCCTCTTCATGCATGGCGGTGATTTTTTATACATTTGGGAGACAAGTGCGCTTTTTCATGTAAAATAGAGCAAAGAAACCCTCTCCGCAACCCCCGGCAACCCTTTAGCGCATCCTGATGATCCGAAACTACTTCACGTTCTACCATGCCGCACAGGAGTTGCATGAGGAGATTTCCGGCGGGTTCCTGTTCGAAATCCACTCGCAGGAGCGCAACGAACTCACCCTCGGATTCATCACGCACGACGGAAGGCACCTGCAGCTCATCGTCACGGTCCGCTCCCGGGAGTTCTCGCTCTCGACGAGGGAGGGGCTGAACAGGAGACGGCGAAACTCGGCCGCCATCATGAGCCGGATCTACGAGCTGAAGGTCGAACGCGTCGACATGGCGCCCCTCGACCGCGAGATCCGCATCACCCTTGAAGGCGGCTGGCTCATCGTGCTCAGGTTCTTCAGCGCTGAGACCAACGTGCTGCTGGTGCACGAAGGGCGCATCGTCGATGCGTTCAAGGATGCCCGTGAGCTCGAAGGGAGCTCCTATGAGAACGGAATGTCCGACGAACCGGTGTTCCGCTCGATTGAACGGCTTGCCGGCGACAGGGAGCGATTCCTCGAACTGCTCGCGGCCACCGATGCCGGCCTTCCCCTGGAACGGAGGCTCGCATCCTTCCTGCCCGGGTTCGACCGTGACCTCGCCAGGCGGCTGATCGCCCGCACCGCAGGGGACCACTCCCCCGAAAAGCTCTACGGATGCCTCGAGGCGATCTTCTACGAACTTGCTTCTCCTGCACCGTGCGTTATCGAAAACCCTGGCCAGCCGCCGGACTTTTCGATGCTCGAAGCTCATGACGGGATCGAGTCCGCACCCTTCGGCAGCGTGCTCGAAGCCATGAACCACTACGCCCGGCGGATGCACCGCTTCATGCACCTCCAGTCCGGCGCCGGCGACTTGCGGAGGGAGCTTCTGCAGCAGATCGGCCGGGCGGAGAAGGAGATCAACGAACTCGAATCGGCCGACCTCATCGAAACCGCCAAACGGTACGAGACATACGGGCACCTGCTGACCGGGGCCATCGGTTCTGCCGACCCGGGGTCCGGCGAGGTCGCGGTAACCGACATCTTCGCTCCCGGTGCACCCCTGGTCACGATAGCCGTGAAACCCGGGCTGAACGTGCAGGAGAACGCCGCGTGGTACTTCTCCCGGGCCGCAAAATGCCGCGAAAAGATCAAGGCTTCGGAGGAGCGGCGGATGCAACTCGACACAAGCCTCCGTTCGCTCCGCATGAAGCTCGACCGGCTGGACGTGGCGGAATCGGGCGACGAGCTGCGGCAGATCATCGGCAAAGGGAGCCGTGGCGGCAAGCTCGCACCCGGCCATGGCAACAAAAGCGACCAGCGTCAGGCAAGGTTCAGGACCGTACCGCTTGCCGACGGGATCACCCTCTATGTCGGCAAGGATGCCCGCAACAACGAGCTCCTGACCTTCGGCCACGCACGCCCGGACGACATCTGGCTCCACGCCCGGGGCACGTCGGGCTCGCACTGCATCCTGAAGGGGGCGGGCATGCACAACATGAGCGAGATCCGCCGTGCGGCCGAGATCGCCGCATGGTATTCAGCCGCAAAGAACTCCGGCCTCGTCCCGGTCATGTACGTCCTGAAGAAGTACGTGAGGAAGGCGAAAGGAGCACCGGGCAGCGTCCACGTCGAACGGGAGAAGGTGCTCATGGTAAAACCCAGGAAGGAGTAGATCCGAGACGCGTGACACTTGACGGGCACGGCTCGCCGTGCCCCTACAGATCAACTATCAACTATCAACTACCGCATCATGGAAACATACAAGCTCGTCATGCCCGGACACCTGAACCACTTCGGGTTCCTGTTCGGCGGCAACCTGCTCAGGTGGACCGATGAGATCGCCTACATCGCCGTCACCCTCGACTACCCCGGCTGCAACTTCGTCACGGTCGGCATGGACAAGATCGAGTTCAGGAAAAGCATCAGGGAGGGCACCATCCTCTGCTTCGAATCGACCCAGGGCAGGCTGGGCACCACGTCGGTGGAATATGTGGTCAACGTCACCCGCGAAGAGATCACCAGCGGCCAGAAGGAGCTGGTGTTCACCACACGCATCACCTTCGTGAGCGTCGACGGACATGGAAAGAAACAGGCAATCTGCAGCAGGAAAGTTCGCGGCGACGCTTCGTGAAGCAGGCTGTCAGCGCGTGGAGCCGGTAATCGAGCGGTTCAGGCGGTAGAGCATGGTTACACCGATCGAAGAAAGCAGGATGTCGGGCAGCCAGACCCATACCCCGGGAGTAAGCAGCCCGGTCTTGGCGATCTTCTCCCCGCCGATCATCAGGGCCCAGTAGAGGACGAAAAATAGGAGCGACAGGCCGGCGCCGACACCGAACCCGCCCCTGCGTGCCATCACGCCGAGCGGAATACCGACCAGCGAGAACGCCACGCAGGCGACGGCAAGCGAGAACTTCTTGTGGTACTCGATCATGGTCTCAAAGTACTGCTGCCTGAAGTTCTCCATGTCTGGTGAGCCGGTGCGCTGCGAGGCATCAGCCCTCGCCTTCAACTCCCTGCCCATCGACAGGAGTTCGGAGGCTGAAAGCTCTCCACCGCCCCTCGGCCCGCTGTTGCTGTCGGACCGTTCGAAACCGTATCCCGTGGCCTCGAACACATAGCGATGCTTCCTGAAGGAGATGCGCCGGTACTTGTCCATGGCGGGCAGGGACAGTTCGTGGATCTGCCCGTCCTCGAGGGTCATGACCAGGTAGCGGTAGTCGGGGGTAAAGGCGATGCGCCCGCTTCCGGCCATGATGACCGTCCTGACGTTCGGGCGGTCCCGGTCGTACATGAGCACCCCTTCCAGCTTTCCGGTCGAACTGTCGACCTTCCTTGCCATGAGCGAATACCCCTTGATGAAGTCGGAAAAAGCGCCCTGGCTGACCGCAAAACCCGGCTTAAGACGGGATATGTCGGACATGAGGGCCTTGGCCCGGAAATTGGCTTCCGGCAGCAGCACGTTGTTGAACCTTTCATCGCCGGCGGCAAGGAGGAGGCTCGCGAGCAGTACCGGCATCGCCAGCCGGTAGACCGAAACGCCACCCGAACGCATGACCGTCATCTCCGAGCTGTTGGTGAGGTTACCGTAAGCCATGACCGTGGCTATCAGCACCGACATGGGCAGGGCGAGGCTGACCATCCATGCGGATTCGAGCAGGATCATCTCAACCATGACCCAGAGATCTAGCCCCCTGCCGACCAGATGGTCGATGAATCTGGTCAGGAACGAGATGATGAAGACGAACATGATGGTGAAAAACCCGAAGAACAGCGGCCCCGCATGCGCCTTAAGGATGTATCGATCGAATATTTTCATCAAAGGATCGTTGATACAGGGAATTTCAAGCCTCACGGTGTTCATGCCGTGCGACGCGATCGGGACGGACTCAATATACGGCGGAACCGGTCGACTGCAATACACCCTTGTACTGATCGAAGCAGCGAACGGGGTCGCGGCAGCGTTGACGATCCGGGCGGAAAACCGTTTTTGTTCGTTCCCGTAACGGGTTTATGACTATTTTGCCGGAAATGAACCTGAAACCAACCGTAAACCGTAACATCCATGAGCCAGACCATCAACCTCCACGACGATCCTAAATTCGCACGCGTCCTCGCCGACCTTGACAATATCGAAACCAGTCTGCTCGAAAACGGCAAGCTCGTCGAGCTTACCGGAACCGTGGCAAGTAGCGTCACGATCGAATTCGGCATATGGGGTGAAGGCAAGGAGGAGGAACCCAGCATCCTGATCAGGGTCACCACGCCCGACGACCTTTACGTCGACGCCGACGAGGAGGTCCTGGAGGATTTTGAGGATTTCGTGATCTTCGAACTCGAGGAGGCATCGATCGAGTGGTCCCTGGAGGTGAAGGAGGCCCTGGGCGACAACCGACAGGTCATCCTGCTGATCAACGGCGAAGAGGTCTGAAACCGGCGAACCAGGCCTGGTCCTGAGGCTGCTCAGGACCAGGCGGACCGGTCGTTGAAGGTAACTCCCGGCCTGTCTGCCTCCCATATCGAGCCGAACCTCGCCATTTCGGCCTCATTGAATCTGATCGATCCTGAAAGGAACCATGAGGCCGGCTGCTTCTGGAGATCATCGCCCTGGCGCGTACCGAGGTTCTTCAGGCCGGCAATGGCACCGTCCTCTCTGCGGATAACCTTCCAGTGGCCGATGATATACCGTTCAGCATCGGCGACGACGACGTCCAGAACCTCATCGATCTCAGCCTGGTCGCTGTCTCCTCTCAGGGCCAGACCGGCATATGCGTATGCCATCGCGGCGTTCTGGTCTAGAACGAAGCGCAGGTACTTGTTTCTGGCCATGTGATGCAGCTCGAGATCGTCGATCATATAGATGAATTGCCGCCCGTCTCCGGAAACTCCTGAAATCGACCTCGGCAAAACCCCATCATCCCCGGCAAGACAAAGGTACCACTCCGAATACTCCTCGAAGAGCTCCTCCAGAAGTGCACCTGATGCAAGTTCACCCATAATCGTCACGATTTGAGGTTGGATCCCGGACGCACCCGACGGGAAAACGGGTCGGAAAGCCGTTCTTCGAGGCTCTCCGTCTCCGGAGGTGCCACCGCTGCCCGGTTCCGATCCTCTGATGCATTCCTCTCCTTCATGATCGCGTCGACGACCATCATGCCTGCGCCGGCCACCAGCAGCCCCGGCAGCCCGCAGGCTACCAGGGAAAGTCCAAGCGGCGGCAGCAGGAGCGCCCCGCCTGCTATACCTGCGGCTTCTTTCAGCATCTCCCCTCCATTGGTTCAGTGATTGGATATCCGGTCACCTCTCAAATGAAAATTTAACTCGCTGCCAGCTCCCCTCAACCGGGGAGGGTTTTGCACTGCGAAAAAAAGTCGCGCAGGCGTCGGGTACCGTACTTCGGCGACACGATATCGATCTTGCTGAGTGTGGTCGCAAACAGGGCGACGTCGTGCACCTCCTTGTTGAAAAGCCCTACGGCGGCCACCAGCCCGTCGGCGAGCCAGAACGGCAGGGGCAGCATGATCGGCTTCTCGCCGGCAATCTCGCAGGCAAGATCGACCATCTCGTAGTAGGTGAACACCTCGGGCCCGCCGACCTCGACCTCACGCTCCGACCCGTCGGCCGCCTGCACGCACACCTCTGCGAGATCCGCCCCGTGGATGGGGTTGGAGCGCACGAAGCCGTCGCCGATCCAGAACATGAAACCGCGTTTTGCCCTCTTGACGAACTGACCGATCTCCGAGTAGTAGCCGTTCGGCCTGATGATCGTACTCCCTATATTGGCGGCCTGCAGCTCCTTGACGAACTTCTCGTGCGCCTGCACGTTGGGAATGTTCATCATGCGGTGCGCATCGAACACCGACACGTAAACGAATTTCCCGACGCCGGACTTCAGCGCCTGTTCCAGGATGTTCATGTTCCCCTGGTAATCCACGTCGAAAACCGTGTGCACGAAATCGGGCTTGATCATGCCGAGCGATGAGAAAACCACGTCGATGCCGTCGCAGATGCCCGCAAGGGTCTCCGGCCTGGTAGCGTCGGCGAACACGACCTCGTCGACCAGGTTGTCGATCGTCGGGGCAAAGAACGGTCCCGGCGTCCTGAACTTCTCCGGGTTGCGCACCAGCGCGCGGACCTGGTACCCCTGATTCTTGAACTCCTGCACGGCATAACGGCCGAGATAACCGGTCGCTCCGGCGACAAGGACCTTCTTCATGGATGACAATGCTTGGGTTGAACGATGACAGAACGGCTACACCACTAATAAAATCATTTTTACGCTTTCGTAGCCCCGCTTTGTGCTTTTCCAGACAACGGACGGGTTAACCATCCTCGACCTGGCCATAACCCTGAATATCATCACGGGAAGCATCAGCGCCAGCATGGGGCGCCACGATGAAGGCCGATATCTTGAAACGAAAAACCCCTTCCATACCGGGAAGGGGTTTTTCGAATAACTGGAGCAGGGATGCTCTGCCGCCAGGATTTACTTTCCCGCTTCAGCAGGCTTCGCCTCGACCTTTTTGACGGCTGTCTTCGGGGCTTTCTTCACTTTCTTGGCAGACTTTTTCACTGGCTTCTTTTCGGTCGTCGTCGTCTCGACCTTCTTTTCCGCCGCAGGCTCGGGGGCTGCCGCCGGTGAGGTAACGGCAGGCTTCGGCGTTCCGGCCGGTTTGGGCGTCACGGCGTCAGCCGCAAATGAAACTCCACTGAAAACACCACTCATCGCAAATGCTGCGATCACTCCGTAAATCAGCTTCTTGTTCATCGTTGTCCTTTTGGTTGAATTCGGCGGGGCCGATATGGCCACACCGCTCATTACTTATTACGACCGTGAGGGGCGGTGTCTTTCATCAATTCTTCACGGAGGCACACTTTTTTGCGAACACCGGAAACCTGTGTGGTCACTTGTGACCGGGCCAGGAGAGCGACCAGACCAGGGCGCCTACCCACCCGAAGAATGTCCAGCCGAGCAGCAGGTTCAGGACGATGATACCTCCCCAGCTGCGATGGTTACGCCTGACGGCGACAATCGACGGGATCAAATAGATCGCCCAGAGCATCACGGTCAGGAAAAATGCCGCGACCGGGGATGACGAGGACCAAAGCCATGAATGGTACCACTCCTGCACCATACGATCACTCCTTTCATTATTGATTGCACGAAGCCCGGACATCAAGGGCCGGGCGCTTTACCAGCAATCGGGGGGCAGGTTCGCCCCCCTTTGCCGGAACTGGATTCCTGAGGGATCCTGAAGATCACCGCCTGTCGAAATCGGGGCCTCGCCGGTCGTCCGGGCCTCGGCGATCATCAGGACCTCGGCGCATGTCGCGTCCCCTCCAGTCGTCACGGTCACGCCTGAACCTGTCATCCCAGAACCTGGGGTCGTGCCTGCGGTACTCCATGTCGCGGAACCTGCGTATATCATTGATACGATGACGCCGGATGGGAGGCGGAAGCTCGAAATCCCTTACACGGGCCCAGGGTCCACGGTAGTCATACGAACGATACCAGCCCCCGTCATGGAAAAGGAAATAGGCGTTACCGTAATAGACCACATCATAGGGGGCGCCGTAGGATACCGAGTAACCGCGATCCCGAAGGTAGACGAAATCCGGCCTGTCGGAGAAAAAGAAACTCGGCCCGCCGGGGACGTTGACCCCGACGCTTACCCTTGCCTGAGCCTCGGGCATCGGTTGGGCTGCAAACAGCCCGGCAACACCGATCGCGAACAAAATCTGATTTTTCATAGGTGCCTCTCTTTTGGTTGAAAACAGTCTTTCATGAACTCATCATCGATATCTGGAGGAACGCGCGCTGTCCTGTCCACAACAGTTAATACGTTTATTATGAACGGATCTTTCGCTGCTTTCCGTCTAAAACGGGTTCCAGGATGAGATCAAGTTGCTGAGATGTTTTCGGAGTATGAGAATGGCTCAAAAAAAAGACTTACAGGCTTGAACCCGTAAGTCCTCTGGCTCTTTACCGAGCATTGCCTTCCCGACCATCCTGAACCGGTCAGTCGACGGAACCGACCGTGACGCTATAGCCGGTGTAGTATTTCTCGACCAGATGGAATTTGCCTGGCATCATGGCAAACCAGGCTCCGTTGGCCTTATGCCCCTTGGTATCGCCGCGCATCTGGTCCAAGCTGTAGAAATAGAGTGGGTAACCTCTGAAGGTGGTCTGTTTTTTCCCGTCCGTCCGGATGATGGTGCCAAAATCAGATGAGGCCATTTCGGGGTCAGCCGACAAGATCACCCCGTTGTAGAACGGCTGCCACTGGTCAAGACAGGCTCCTGTACATTTACTATTCCTGGGCATGTCCTTGTTGCTCCAGTAGAGCGTTCTGCCGTTGGAATCGGCCAGATAGCTGCCGACGCCCTCCTTGTACATGACGGTCACATCCGGTGGGGTAGCAAATGCAGTCTGCATGACAAGGGGTAAAGACGACAAAATTCCGATAAGTAGCTTAATCCTTTTCATGTTCGTCCCCGTTTGTTCATTCGTATCGTTCATAAACAAAATGTCAACAGCCCATTACAAGCGTTCTATGGAGTGTCAACCAAGCTGGGGGAGACAATAACGGATTACTACCCTACAAGAGCCATAATTAGTGTGAGGCCCAAATAGTTGCAGGATGAGCGGCAAAACGGAGGAGCAGGATGAAAAGCGTTCATACCGGCATAATCGTCAGAGCTGCAGATGCATCAAAGCCAGGAGCACCCTAGAAAGCACCCCAGAATGAGTAAAAACAGAAAAGGACCTACAGCTCGATGTCTGTAAGTCCTTATTCTACTTGGTGCACTCGCAAGGATTCGAACCTTGGACCCACTGATTAAGAGTCAGTTGCTCTACCAACTGAGCTACGAGTGCAAATCTTATTTAGCAGGCGCCGAGGGCAGGTTGTTTGCCGGTGCGGGTACTGCTGGTGCGACAGGAGCTGACCGGGGAAGGCCACTTGCAGGGAGCGAGGCCGGAACCTCTTTCTGCAGGATGCTCTTGTCTGCTTCACCTGCCTTATGGCGGGCGGGAAGCGTGAACTGGGCTATGAAGCAAAGAATCATGACAAGGCCTGCAAGCACAGCCGTGGTCTTGCTCAGAAAATCACCGGTCCGCCTGACGCCGAGCGTCTGCACAGTACCGAGGCTTGCAATGCCGCCGGTCAGACCGCTTCCAGCCTTCGGGCTCTGCAACAGGACCGCTGCAATCAGCAGGATCGAAGCAAGCAGGGCAAGGATGACGACAAACAGGTGCATATAGGCCAACTGATGAATTTTTCTGATACTATCGTATCTTGTCATTACAGTGGGCATAATTTAGCAACTTTTGACCAAATTGCAAGTACTGTTTTTAAGTATGGGGAAATTTTTGATTTTTACCGGGATTTCAATCTCACTGCTCGGCCTCCTGGTGGTTCTCGCCCAGAAATCCGGGGCCACCGGCTGGTTCGGATGGTTCGGCAACCTGCCGTTTGACATCCGGCTCGAAAAGGAGAATTTCCGTTTTTACTTCCCCATCGGGAGTTCGATACTTCTGTCGATCATCCTGAGCCTCATCTTGTCGATCATCAACAAACTCATCAGGTAAGGACCTCCATGACATCATCATCAGGCGCTGAGCGCCGCATGGCATCGCGCAACAGGAAAACCGCAGAAACAGACATCACCGCGACCGTAGACCTTGACGGAACAGGTTCGTCGTCGATCAGCACAGGCGTGGTCTTCCTCGACCACATGCTTGCCAGTTTCAGCCGCCACTCTGGTATCGACGTGAAACTCGAATGCAAGGGTGACCTCGACGTGGACGACCACCATTCGGTCGAGGACGTGGCCCTGGTGCTGGGGAGTGCGATTACGGAGGCACTCGGAGACAAGAAAGGGATCGGCAGGTACGGATGGGCGATCATCCCCATGGACGAGGCTCTTGCTCAGTGCTCGATCGATCTTGGCGGACGGAGCTACTGCGTTTTCAGGGCGGAGTTCGCACGCCCGGTGATCCAGGGTCTGTCGACCGAGATGGTTGAACACTTCTTCGTATCCCTCTCGAGGACGATGCAGGCTAACGTCCACCTGGCGGTGCTCGACGGCAAGAACACGCACCACATGATCGAAGCGCTCTTCAAGTCGCTGGCCTACGCGATGAAGCAGGCCGTAAGGATCGAGGGATCTGATATCCGCTCGACCAAGGGCGTGATCTGAGCCGGGGGGTCTGCCTTGGTGAAAGACATGAGAGCCGCGCCGAACAGCGCGGCTCTCATGTTATTGTGCGGCGGACGGCTCTCTACCCCGGGTTAAAACCCGGGGCATCACAAGAGCATGCAAGATCTTCATGTCCGTCGGGCTGAAGCCCTCCTACTTGTAACAGGTTAAAACCCGGGGCATCACAAGAGCATGCAAGATCTTCATGTCCGTCGGGCTGAAGCCCTCCTACTTGTAACAGGTTAAAACCCGGGGCATCACAAGAGCATGTAAGATCTTCATGTCCGTCGGGCTGAAGCCCTCCTACTTGTAACAGGTTAAAACCCGGGGCATCACAAGAGCATGCAAGATCTTCATGTCCGTCGGGCTGAAGCCCTCCTACTTGTAACAGGTTAAAACCCGGGGCAACTGAAGAGGATGTAAGAGGTTTATGTCCGTCGTCCCGACTTTTCGGTCTCTCCTGTGTATGAAAGTTGGTAAGCCGATGCAATTGAGAGCATTCATGTCGCATCTTCCAATTGCCCCCGTCTTCAGCCGGGGGTTTGCCAGGAACAAACAACAAAGAAACGCAGAAGGGCAGGGAATAACCCCGCCCTTCTGCGTTTCTTTTTGTCGGCAATCTCTTACTTCGCGAAGGCTACCGAGCGCTTTTCGCGGAGAATGGTCACCTTGATCTGGCCGGGATACTGGGCCTCTGATTCGATCTTGCTGGCAATGTCGTGTGCAAGCACGTCGGCCTGCGAGTCGCTGACGTTGTCGCCTTCGACGATCACCCTGATCTCGCGGCCCGCCTGAAGCGCGTAGGTCTTGATGACACCGGGGAATGTCTTGGCGATCTCTTCGAGGCTCTCGAGCCGCTTGACGTTGCCCTCTGCCGTGACGGCTCCGCGAGCGCCCGGCCGTGAGACAGAGATGACGTTGGCCGCGTCGACAAGCTCGGCGATCGGCGAATCCTTGCCGACCTCGCCGTGATGGGCACCGATGGCGTTGAGCACCACGGCGGACTCGTTGAACTTCTTCAGGAACTCCATACCGGCAAGGGCGTGGGGCTGGTCGCTCTCGGGCAGCACGAGGCCGATGTCATGAAGAAGGCCTGCACGCTTCGCCTGACGGGCGTCGAGCTTCAGTTCTGCAGCCATCAGGCCGGCCAGCATGGCAACCTCGCGGCTGTGCAAGAGGAGGTTCTGCCCGTAGACGGTATGGAACTTCATCTTGCCGATGAGGTACACGACCTCGGCCGGCATGTCCGGAATCTGGAGCGAGGAGAGCGCCTCCTCACCGGCGGACATGATCACGTCATCAACATCCTTTTTGGCGTCCTGGTAGGCTTTCTCGATGGCTACAGGATGGATGACGCCGTCGACAAGAAGTTTCTGCAGCGTTCGTTTGGCCAGCTCTCGGCGTAGAGGATCGAAGCAGGAGAGGATGACCACTTCCGGGGTATCGTCCACGATGATATCGACGCCGGTGGCGTTCTCGAAGGCCTTGATGTTTCGTCCTTCACGGCCGATGATGCGCCCCTTGAGTTCGTCGCTCTGGATGTGAACGACCGAGAGTGCGCTTTCGGTGGCCTGCTCGAATGAAACCCGCTCGATGGCCGTCAGGAGGGTCTTTTCGGCGATGCGGTCGGCCTGCTGCCCGGCCTCTTCGTGGATCCTGTGGATGGTCTCGGTTGCCTCTTCCCTGGCCTTGGAGATCATGTTGTCGACAAGCATCTGACGGGCATCTTCGGCCGTCAGGCTCGAGAGGCTCTCGAGGCGCAGGTTCTGCTCGTTGATGATCCGATCGAGCTCGGTTGCCCGGCTCTGGACATTTTCGGTCTGGTGGCGAAGCTCCTCCTGCTGCTGCTGGAGCTTCCTCTCCATCTCCCGCACCTCCCTGGTCTGCTTGTTCAGGGTCTCCTCTTTCTGGCGGATCTGCTTCTGCAGCTGGGCGAACTTGTTGTTTTTGATGGTCACTTCGGAATCGAACTCGCGCTTGCGCTTCTTCCACTCCTGGTTGACCTCGTTGACCTTCAGCTCCTTGTAATCGTTAGCCTCCTTCTGGGCCTCCTGGATCACCTGGACGGCTCGTTCCTCTGCATCAAGGACCCTGGTGGTGCCAATGCGCTCGAGGAAAACCCTCCCGATGTAGAATCCAACCGCGAAGAACACAACCGATGCAAAAATAATGAGAAACAGGTTTATGACTATTCCCATTAAAAAACCTCCTTTTCGACAGGCCTGAAGCGGCCACACCTTAAAATTGAACAAAAAAAACCGCACCATGGTGAGATGTGTAAGATTCAAGAACCCGCTGTGACACGGTGGGCGCCTCCTTCAGATATCTTGCTTCCAACGCGATGCCTCAAGAGCACCGATGCCCGCGGTTCGTGACCGCCAGACAGCAAGGCCTGCAATCGAAATGAAGAGTTGGGCTCCCTGTTCTATCCTGTTAGTTCTTTTACTTACAATACACCTCAAGTCGTGGTGCGGATATTTCGTCTACTTTCAATGTAACGCTTCAGTGCAAATTCTGCTCGATTAATTCGTTGACACGAGTCATTTTCTGCCTGAGCTGCAACAGCTCCTCCTCGAGTTCATTCTTCTTCTCAGCAAACTGGATTGCCGCCAGCACTGCCAGCTTTTTCGGTTCGAGGTCGGGGGCCTTTTCGGCGAAGCGCCTCATGACTCCATCAACCTCCCTGGCAGCCTTGCCGGTCAGTTCGCTGCTCTCTACCCTCAAGGGATAGTTGTCGCCGTAAACATTGACGTTGATCTTTTCCATGGACCATTAAAATCTGACCTGTTCGCCTCTGAGTTCCCTCTCGATCTTCTGCAGGATCAGGGCAAGCTTCTGCTTGACCTGAAGCTTTTCATACGATGAAAAGCCGTCACCGGCAACCGTCAGTTCAGGGGAAGTCCCCTCGGTTCCCGGAAGCTTGAAGGACCTCAATATGTTCTGCAGGCTCGAAACCTCAGATTTCAACAACTCATTTTCCTTCCGGCATTCGGTCAGTTGAGCAACGAGCCTTTCGACGCTCTGTTCAAGAACGGCCAGCACATCGTTGCCGCTTCGCTCATCTGCTGCATCCATGACTTACACTGGATCAAACTTGCCGAATCACCGCACCAAGCTCACTCCTGACATTGTCAGTGACTTTGGAGATAACGGAGCTGATACGCTCCTCGTCCATCGTTCCCTTCCTGTCCGCCAGCTCCAGCGAAATCGCCACACTGCGCGTCTCGTCTGCCACGGTGTCGGCGCAGTTGCGCTCGAACACGTCGAAGACCCGTACAGCCCTGACCAGCTGGTCGCTTTTTGCCGCAAGGTCGACAAGGCGCTGTACCGGAATATGGCGTGGTATAACAAATGAAAGATCCCTTTCGACAACAGGAAACTTCGACGGGGGCTCGTATACGACGCCCGCATCGAAACATTTCTCAAGGACCGCGACATCCAGTTCAGCGAGGTAAACATCCTGATCGAGGCCAAATGCATCAAGCATCTCACTCCCGATCTGCTGAACCGTACCGGCCTTCATGATACAGCGTTTCCCGTTCTCTGCCACTGCGATCTCAATGCCAATCGTAAAATCATTATAAATATTAAGTGCTGATTTATCAAGTAAATTCAGCTTCTCAAGCAACATCTCCGAGGCCCCCTTGATATCGAAAAAATCGATCTGGGCGTTGCCCTGGCTCCAGTTCCTCGGCTCCCTGCGACCGGTCATGACGATGGCCAGCAGCTCACGTTCACTGTAGGCAGCAAGCGGCCCGGTTCCTTCGCGCTCCGCTTCAGCCAGCATGGAGAAACCGTGGGCGACCTCGAACAGTCGGAGGTCCCTGTTGCCGTGGCGGAGGTTATGCGCGACGACCTTGAGCAGGGACGATGCGACGTTCGGCCTCAGCACCTCCAGTTCTTCGCTTATGGGGTTGAGCGCCCTGACATGGATGCCTCCGAAGCGGTCTGCCTCCTCCTTCCTGATGAGCGGGTTGGTCAATGCCTCCCTGAAGTTCAGGCCGATCATGACGCCGCGCAGGTAATCCGGGAAATACTCCGGTACCTTGCGCGAAACAGGATAGCTGGAGACCATGGCCGACGACGCTTCGATGTTGTTGTAACCGTGCAGGCGCGCCACCTCTTCGATCAGGTCGATCTCGGCATCGATGTCGACCCTGAAAGAGGGCACCGAGAAGGCTACGGAGTCGACCTCCTCCGGTACATAACCCTGGGAAGGGGCGGAAATGCCGATCCTGCCGAGCAGCTTCACCATGTCTGACACGCCGATCCTGGTCCCGAGCATCGCATTGACGCGTTTCGGCCTGAGGGAGACGATCTTCGGCGTCGATGGCATGCTGCCGCACTCTTCGGCAGATGCGATGGATCCACCGGCAAGTTCGAGGATCATGGCGATGGCATACTCGGCCGCCCGCTTCACGTTGCAGGGATCGATACCGCGTTCGTAACGGTAGGAAGAGTCGGAGGAGAGCTGCAACAGCTTGGCAGTCTTCCTGATGGATGCCGGGCTGAAGTACGCCGCCTCGAGGAGGATGTCGGTCGTCTCCCCGGTGACCGCTGAGTGCAGGCCGCCCATCACGCCGGCGATGGCTACGGGGCCTTCGGCGTCGCAGATGGCCGTCATACCCGGTTCGAGGCGGTATTCGGACTGGTTGAGAGCCGCGATCGAGGCGTCCACATCGTTCCGGACGATGATCCGGCGGCCGTTGAGCTTACGGAAGTCGAAGGCATGGAGCGGCTGGCCGAAGGAGTGCAGGATGTAGTTGGTGATGTCGACGATGTTGTTCCTCGGACGCAGGCCGATCTTCTCGAGCCGCCCTGCAAGCCAGGCGGGTGACGGGCCGACCCTGACCCCCTTGATGACCGTGCCGGAATAGTAGGGGCAGCCCTCGGTATCGTGCACCTCGACCAGCCCCCCACCCCTGGAGAACTCGAGCACGGGGGCTGAGGGATAGGAGATGTCGCTGCAGTCGACCAGTTCGCGAGCCACGCCGAGGTGCGAAAGTGCGTCCGGGCGGTTCGGCGTCACGGCGATTTCGAGCACCGTATCGGCCTCGAGGTAGGTGCCCAAAGGTTCGCCCACCGTGCATGCGTCATCAAGAACCATGACCCCGTCATGGTCATCGGAAAGCCCCAGCTCGTCGGCGGCGCAGATCATCCCGGAAGAGTGTTCCCCGCGGATCTTTGCCGGCTTGATGGTGAAGGTCTCTCCCCCGGCGGTCGTCAGTACGGCGCCGATGGTGGCGACAGGAACGATCATCCCGGCAGCCACGTTCGGGGCACCGCAGACGATCTGCTTCGGTTCGCCGTCACCAATATCGACCATGCAGATACGCAGCCGGTCGGCGTTCGGGTGCGGGCGAACCTCTCCGACTCTGCCAACCACGACCTTCTGGTCAGGCAGTTTGAGGGTGAGCACCTCTTCGACCTCGAGGCCGAGGAAGGTCAGGCGATCGACAAGTTCGGGGATCTCTGGGGAGAAGGCGGGAATGAACTCCTTGAGCCAGTTGACGGAGATTTTCATGGGAAGGGTTCCGCTGTATTCATGAAGGGGCGCCCCTGAACATCGCCGGATAGCACCTGGTGCGGATCTTCAGGGATACCCAAAAAAAAAGCCCTGAACCTTTGAAGAACAGAGCACTGTAACCGTAAGCTGTTTCGACGCTCCCCCGCATGTCGACAGGTGTCCGGCGAGCGGATCGGGAGAGTGGTACTGCGTGACCCCAACGGGATTCGAACCCGTGCTGCCACCTTGAAAGGGTGGTGACCTAACCACTAGTCGATGGGGCCTTATGTCAACGAGGGTGAATGAGGGGACTCGAACCCCCGACCTCCAGGGCCACAACCTGGCGCTCTAACCACCTGAGCTACAATCACCATGTAATTCCGTTCACCATCCGTCGTATGCCCGACAGGACTCGAACCTGTAACCCTCAGCTTAGAAGGCTGATGCTCTATCCATTGAGCTACGGGCACATCACTTCTGTCGCGGCTCTTCTGGTCGGGGCACCGAGACTCGAACTCGGGACCTCCTGCTCCCAAAGCAGGCACGCTACCAGCTGCGCCATGCCCCGTTTGAACGGAAGGCTCATAATATACGACAAGAACAGTGATTGCCAAAAAATAATTTCACGGAAAGCTGGCCCGAAAAGACTTAAAAATCCATCTGCAACTTGCAACCACGTCATGACTCCTGGCGCTTCGCGAAAAACCCGGCGACAACCGCACGAAGCTCATCATTGGAAAGCAAGGCGACCGCTTCGGACGGCGAAACGACCATTCGACGCCGGAACTGACGTTCAAGCCAGTCCTCATGGATCTCCATGACTTCGAGCGGATAGATTTCGACAGAGTATAGCCCGCGCGACCGGCGGTACCGGTAGGTCCCGATAGGCTCGGCGCCGACCCTTCCGCTGACACCGGCTTCTTCCCATGCCTCCTTGGCAGCGGATTCCGCAGGCGTCATCCCCTTTTCGATATGCCCTTTCGGGATGATCCACTTCCCTGAGCGGCGCGCCGTGATCAGCATGACGCCATCCCCTGTCATGGGCAGTACACCGGACTGCAAATAGAGATTTTCCATTCCATCGGCCATGAAAGTATTTCAGGGATCAGGGTTCGACCAAAATCGGGGGAGAACCGGGATTATCCGGATATGGGTGAAGTTGCGAAAAATACTTCAATTCCCTCTCCTGCCATCTGAATTTCTTTTCAGGGGAAGCGGAAAGGCGCTCCTGTCGTCAGCCTCAGCAAATCGGTCTGTTGGCGTTGTGATAATTTCCGGTTATTGGATATGTTACCAGTATACGAGCACAACAACATCTACCGTTCAGGACCATGAAAGCCATCATCCCGGTTGCCGGAGTCGGCAGCAGACTACGTCCGCACACCTTTTCCCAACCGAAGGTCATGCTCAACGTCGCAGGCAAGCCGATCATCGGCCATATCATGGACAAGCTGATCGATTCGGGCATCGACGAGGCGGTGATCATCGTCGGCTACCTGGGCGAGATGATCGAGGAGTACCTGAAGGCGAACTACTCGATCAAACTGACCTTCGTCACGCAGGCCGAACAACTCGGTCTGGCGCATGCGATACACATGTGCCGGCCATATGTGGTCGAAAAGGAGCCCCTCTTCATCATCCTCGGCGACACCATTTTCGATGTCGACCTGATGCCGGTCCTCGCCGGAGGAGTCTCGACGCTCGGGGTCAAGGAGGTTGCCGATCCGAGGCGATTCGGCGTTGCCGTGACCGAGGGCAGCACCATCATGCGGCTCGTCGAGAAACCGGACCAGCCTGTAAGCAACCTGGCCATCGTCGGGCTCTACTTCCTGCGTGAGGCCGGAATGCTGTTCCGCAGCATCGACCATATCATCGAAGGGGGCATCAGGACGAAAGGCGAATTCCAGCTCACCGACGCGTTGCAGCACATGATCGACAGTGGCGAGAAGTTCACCACCTTCCCCGTGCAGGGCTGGTACGACTGCGGCAAACCTGAGACGCTGCTGTCGACCAATGAGGTGCTGCTCCACCGCCTCCACACCGACAGGCCGATGCCGGGCTGCATCATCAACCCGCCGGTCTTCATTGCCGACTCTGCCTCCGTTTCCAACTCCATCATCGGTCCAAACGCAACCATCGCCGAAGATGCCGTCATCTCGGACTCCATTGTCCGGAACTCCATCATCGGCGAAAAGTCGCAGGTGTCCGACATCATGCTCGACCACTCGATCGTCGGCAACAACGCAACCCTTTCGGGCATGGGCCATCAGGTCAATATCGGGGACTACTCGGAAATCAGGATGGGGTGAAAGCAGTTGATAGTTGATAGTTGATAGTTATAAGATATTAAGAGATAAACGGTTTTCGGAATCCGCGTTTCCGAGTGATGGCATGGGACATCTGATGGAAAGAGCCGCCCTCCGCTAGTCAACCATCCACCATCCACCATCCATTATCAACTATCAACTATCAACTATCAACTATCAACTATCAACTATCAACTATCAACTATCAACTATCAACTGTTCTTTCTTTTTGCACGATAGCTACGGATTGTTTATTATTGGTCGTTGATTTTTACCCCGGCACTCCCATTATCTATGGACACGGTGCCAAAAGCTCTCAGCAGGAGTCTCTCTGCGGGCTTGCCGAAAGGCTTTCCGTGTCCAGTCTGTCCCCTCCCGACATTCACCCGCACGAAAATCCTTTCTGCAACGGCAGGAACGCCCCGCTGTTTATTGTGTATTGTCGTCCGATCAACCAAAACCGTACTGCAACATGTCACAAAAAAGGTATTTCTTTACCTCTGAATCCGTTTCCGAAGGTCATCCGGACAAGGTGGCCGACCAGATTTCCGATGCGATCCTCGACGAGTTCATCAAGCAGGACCCCAATTCACGCGTTGCCTGCGAAACTTTCGTCACCACCGGCCAGGTGATCGTCGGAGGTGAAGTCACCACCAAGGGCATCGTCGATGTCCAGACCATCGCTCGCAAGACCATCACCGAAATCGGCTACACCAAGGGCGAATACATGTTCGATGCCAACTCCTGCGGCATCCTTTCCGCCCTGCACTCGCAGTCGCCCGACATCAACCGCGGCGTCGACCGCAAGGAAGAGATCGCCGACGAATTCGACCGCGTCGGAGCCGGCGACCAGGGTATGATGTTCGGCTACGCCTGCACCGAGACCGCCGAGCTGATGCCGGCCGCGATCCAGTTCGCCCAGCAGCTCGTCAAGGTCCTCGCCGACATCCGCAAGGAGGGCAAGATCATGACCTACCTCCGCCCCGACGCCAAGAGCCAGGTCACCCTTGAGTACGTCGACGAGAAGGTCGCCCGCGTCGACGCCGTCGTCGTCTCCACCCAGCACGACCCCGAACCGGCAGGACTGAGCGAAGCCGAATTCCAGGCCGTGATCCAGAAGGACGTCATCGAGAACGTTGTCCGCAAGGTCATTCCGGCCAGCCTCCTCGACGCCAACACCAAGTTCCACATCAACCCGACCGGCCGTTTCGAAATCGGCGGGCCCCACGGCGATACCGGCCTGACCGGCCGCAAGATCATCGTCGACACTTACGGTGGCGCAGCCCCGCACGGCGGCGGCGCGTTCAGCGGCAAGGATCCGTCGAAGGTCGACCGTAGCGCAGCCTATGCCGCACGCCACGTCGCCAAGAACATCGTGGCCGCCGGCCTGGCCGACAAGTGCACCGTCCAGGTCTCCTACGCTATCGGCGTGGCCCGTCCGGTGTCGATCTACATCAACACCCACGGCACCGGCAAGCTCGGCCTGTCTGACGCCCAGATCCAGGAAAAGGCCGAGAAGATCTTCGACCTGCGCCCGCTGGCCATCATCCGCCGTTTCAACCTCGATCGCCCGCACGGCTGGAGCTACCGCGACACGGCTGCCTACGGCCACTTCGGCCGCGAGATCTTCCCATGGGAGAAAACCGAGAAGGTTGCCGAGCTGAAGAGCGCCTTCGGCATCTGATCACCACCACTACGACGCGCGCCTCTGCCAACCGCAGGGGCGCACGCCATTGAAACCCATAACACAGACACTGAGAACATGACCACTGAATCTGCAGTGCTCGATTACAAGGTAGCCGATATTTCGCTCGCCGAATGGGGCCGCAAAGAGATCGAAATCGCTGAAAAAGAGATGCCGGGCCTCATGGCCACGCGCAAGAAATATGAAGGCCAGAAGCCGCTCAAGGGCGCGCGCATCGCCGGCTCCCTGCACATGACCATCCAGACTGCCGTCCTCATCGAAACGCTGGTCGACCTCGGCGCCGAAGTGCGTTGGGCGAGCTGCAACATCTTCTCGACCCAGGACCATGCCGCTGCGGCCATCGCCGCCGCCGGCGTCCCGGTATTCGCATGGAAAGGCGAGAGCCTGGACGAATACTGGTGGTGCACCCGCCAGATCCTGGAGTTCGAAGGCGGCCTGGGCCCGAACCTCATCGTCGACGACGGCGGTGACGCGACCCTGATGATCCACCTCGGCTACAGGATCGAAGAGAACCCCTCGCTGCTCGAAAAGGTCCCCGGCAACGCCGAGGAAAAGGCCCTCTACCAGCAGCTGAAGGATGTCTTCGCCGAAGACACCAACCGCTGGCACAAGGTCGCCGCCGGCATGAAGGGCGTCTCCGAAGAGACCACCACCGGCGTTCACCGCCTCTACCAGATGATGGAAAAAGGCGAACTGCTCTTCCCTGCCATTAACGTCAACGACTCGGTCACCAAGTCGAAGTTCGACAACCTGTACGGCTGCCGCGAGTCGCTCGCCGACGGCATCAAGCGCGCCACCGATGTCATGATCGCCGGCAAGGTGGTTGTCGTGCTCGGTTACGGAGACGTAGGCAAGGGCTGCGCCCACTCCATGCGCACCTATGGCGCCCGGGTGATCGTCACCGAGATCGACCCGATCTGCGCCCTGCAGGCCGCCATGGAGGGCTTCGAAGTCACCACCATGGATATCGCCGTCAAGGAGGGCAACATCTTCGTGACCACCACCGGCAACAAGGATGTTATCACCCTCGAGCACATGAAGCAGATGAGGGATGAAGCGATCGTCTGCAACATCGGCCACTTCGACAACGAGATCCAGGTCGAGAAGCTCTACGCCGACTCGAGCGTTACCCGCCTGAACATCAAGCCGCAGGTCGACAAGTACATCTTCGCAGATGGTCACTGCATCTATCTGCTCGCTGAAGGCCGCCTCGTGAACCTCGGCTGCGCAACCGGCCACCCGTCGTTCGTGATGAGCAACTCCTTCACCAACCAGACGCTCGCCCAGATCGAACTCTGGAAGAACGATTACAAGGTGGACGTCTACCGCCTGCCGAAGCAGCTTGACGAAGAGGTTGCACGCCTGCACCTCGAGCAGATCGGCGTCAAGCTGACCAAGCTCACCAAAGAGCAGGCCGACTACATCAGCGTGCCGGTCGAAGGCCCCTACAAGCCCGAACACTATCGCTACTGATCGGCGAGAAGTAAGGCACTCGAAAAGCAAAAAAGGCATCCCGACAGCAGTCTGGATGCCTTTTTTGCTTTCGTATTCTTGAGGGTTGCCTCCCCGGGCTGAAGCCCGGGGCAATGGAGAAAATAGAAGAGTTGAATGTCCGTCGGGTTAAAACCCTCCTGAATATGGGAGGCTGAAGCTCGGGGAAACACATCACTCTTCCATTGCCCCCGGCTTCAGCCGGGGGTAAGCGGCCCCCAATAAATAAAAAGCGGGTGTGTTTGCCAATAACGGCAAGCACACCCGCTGCTCTTGCTGGGGCGGCAGGATTCGAACCTGCGAATGTCGGCTCCAAAGGCCGATGCCTTACCACTTGGCGACACCCCAATGACCCGGTTAAAAACCGGCTTCAAGTATACGCAAAAATCGTTTAAAAACACAACCCGCGCACCCTTAGGGATACTTCGTCCGAACGTGATCGTGTCGTATATTCCTTGTGCTGATGGCATCCATTGCATCGAGGTACGACAAGCGGCAACCGCCACCTGCCGGAAAGCTGAAAAACACCAACAAACCCTTGTTGCCATGCCCCTGCTGAAAACAAACGGCATTGATATCGCCTACGACATCCTCGGTTCAGGGGAACCATTGCTGCTTATCGGGGGCTTCGGCATGACCCGCGAGTTCTGGGGCACGCTGCCCGCAGCCCTTGCTGAACGCTTCCGGGTGATCGTCTATGACAACCGAGGTTCGGGTGAAAGCACACTCCCCGCCGAACCGTTTTCTATCGCCGACATGGCAGAGGATGCCGCAGGCATTATGGACTTCCTGGACATCGACTCCGCACACGTGTTCGGGGTTTCCATGGGAGGGATGATCGCCCAGATGCTGTGCGCGAGGCATCCCGATCGCGTCAGGAAAGCGATACTTGGCTGTACCAGCCATGGAGGCAGGCATGCGATCCCGGCGCCGCCGTTAACCGTAAAGGCATTCGAAGCGGTAGCCAACCCCGGCCTCACCGTGGAAGCGTCCGCAAGGATGCTCGTGCCGATCCTTTTTTCCGACAGGTTCGTCGAAAGCGAGAAAGAGCGCGTCGAGAGCTACATCCGGGTGAGCGTCGAACATGCCCTGACGCGGCAATGCGCCATATTCCAGATGGAGGCATTGATGGGGTTCGATGCGGAAGGGCTCCTTGAACAGATCCGTGTGCCGGTGCTGGTCGTCACGGGAAGCGAAGACCGCCTGATTCCCCCCGAAAATTCGAGGCTGCTTGCCGGGAAGATCCCAAATGCCAGACTCGAGGTGATAAGCGACGCCGGCCACAACTTCTTTTTCGAAACGCCGGAAACCGTACGTTCACTGATCGAGGAGTTTTTGGCAGGCCTCACCCTGATCGACAGCATGGCAAACTCACCGAACGCATCCCTAACGACCCCATGACCAGAATCAAGATCTGCGGCATCACCAGCATGGAAGACGCCCTTGCCGCAAGTGTTGCCGGCGCAGATGCCCTCGGCTTCAACTTCAGCCGCTCGAGCCCCCGAGCAATCGCTCCCGACTTGGCCCGCAGGATCATCTCGAAGCTGCCTCCGCTGGTCACTCCCGCCGGTGTCTTCGTCGAACACTCACCGGAAGAGATCAACGACCTATGCCATTACTGCGGCCTGCAGGTCGCGCAGCTCCATGCAGAAGCCTACACGCCGGCACAGGCGATGGCAGTGACGTCTGCGAAAGTGATGCGGGTGTTCAGGCCGGGGCCAGGCTTCGTGATCCGCGAGGTACAGGATTTCTCCCGGCTGAGCGGTTGCAACTGGTTCCTCTTCGACGCCTACAACCCCGGGATGGCGGGCGGGACCGGGCAGAGAATCGAATCGACGACGGCCATGGAGCTGTTCGACGGGACAAGGGATTTCGCGTGGTCGCTGCTTGCCGGCGGCCTCAGGCCGGACAACGTCGGGGAAGCGGTACGTCAGGTCCGCCCCTGGGGGGTTGACACCGCGAGCGGCGTGGAAGCCGCTCCCGGCGTCAAGGACCACGGCCTCATGGCCGCATTCGTCAGGGCTGTGCGTGAAGCCGACCTGATGGTCAGCGGTGGCTGATGACTTGCTGGAGCACGATCTCTGAGGCGGTATCGGGAAGCTCGAGCGTAATCAGGTGGCCGCATTCCGGAACGCAGACATAGCTTCCGGTGCCGGTCAGTTCCTGGAGCTTTTTCGTATTCTCGCAGGTCATGATCGAGTCTCCCTCCCCCGCGACGAACAGGATCGGCACCTTCACCGATTTCACCATCTCGGGCAGCATCGTGGTCGTTTCGAGTGCGGTAATCTGACGGGTCGTCTGTTCGATGGCTTCCGAGGCGCAGAGCCCCAGGCTCTCGAATCCGATCATGATATCGTGCTGCATGACCGTGTTCTTCGCCAGCACAAGGCGTGCGAAGATGTAGGCGGGAAGCCACCAGGTCAGTTTGCGCATCAGGTTGTTGAACACGAAGGTAAGGGTCGTCGTCGCTACCTTGGAGATCATCTCGCTGTTCGGCAGGAACCCGAAGTTGAAAAACACCATCGACTTGACCGAGTTCTCATAGCGTCGGACGTAGTCCAGCGCCACGAAAGGTCCGAACGAAAAAGCAGCCACGTGGAAGTTCCTGAGGTCGAGTTTCCGGACCAGTTCGTCCAGGTCGCGCGCAAAGTGGTCGATGTGGTAATGGTTCGCCGGATCGTTCTCCGACCAGCCGTGCCCCTTCATGTCGTAGGCAACGGTCCTGATCCCCGCATCGTTCAGCGCCTTGATGACATGGTGCCACCACATCCACCAGCAGTCCCATCCGTGGATCAGCAGAACGGTCTCAGCTGCATTCTTCGGGCCTGAATCGTGGTAATGGTGCAGGATTCCCCCGACGTCGATGAAATGGCTGTGCTCCATGAGCGACAGTTCGTAGGTGGCTTTTCGGCGCTCCGCGGTATTCTGTGACTGCTGGCGGACGAGGAGTTTTTCGCGGTAATCCCGGAATTTCCTGGAGGAGGGGGTGGGCATGTTTCCCATGGCTTACGAAGGTGAGGGGTTCACAAAAGCCTGACTACATAAATTACAAATAATTATCTCCCCTCCCTACGTCATTATTCCCATGTCGAGCCATTGTTGACGTAAAAAAAGCCGTCGTCAGGACGGCTTTTTTTACTGAATAGCTGATTAAAAAATCAGACCTGGATATAAACCGATGACTTCGCGCCGCAGATTGGACATTTCTCCTGGGGACTGACGAGTTCGACATGTCCGCAGATCGGGCAGAGCCAGATCTCCGAAGCCGCGATGTCCTGCCCGTTGCGGACGGCCTCGAGGGCCTTCTGGTACAGCACGGCATGCACCTTCTCGGCCTCAAGGGCAAAGGCGAACATACGCTTTGCCGGATGGCCCTCCGCCTCTGCCTGCTCGAACATGGGCGGATACATCTCGGTATGTTCGTACGTCTCGCCACCGATAGCGGCTTCGAGGTTCTCGGCGGTAGAGCCGATGCCGTCAAGAGCCTTCAGATGGCCCTCTGCATGGATGCGTTCGGCCATGGCCGTGGTCCTGAACAGCTTCGCCACATTGGCGAAACCCTCTTTTTCGGCCTCACCGGCAAATGCGAGGTATTTCTGGTTCGCCTGGCTCTCGCCGGCAAACGCAGTCTTGAGATTTTCGTTGGTCGTTGGCATATCCGATTTCTCCTATTGTGATGATTTGAACACACATTGATGAACCTACTACCATTGTAGCAAGCGTTGCCGAAACGTGCAACCCCTCGGCGGGTATTATCATAAAAAAGCAGCGTTTGCCGTCGCCGGTCCATTGTTAATCCACAGAAAACGATACATTGTATTCAATTGACAGCCCCTGCAGCCCCACCGGCTCAACAGGGCTGCCGTTCCTTCCCACCCATGTTCTGCAGCAATGTTCAAGCCAAAACTGTTTACGGTTCTTCCCGAGCTGGACAAGGATCAGCTCGGCCGCGACATCATATCCGGAATCCTGGTCGGCATCGTCGCCCTGCCCCTTGCCATAGCTTTTGCCATCGCATCGGGGGTGTCCCCGGAAAAAGGGCTCATCAGCGCCATCGTCGGCGGATTCCTCATCTCGTTCTTCGGCGGAAGCCGGGTACAGATCGGAGGGCCGACCGGAGCGTTCATCGTCATCCTCTACGGCATCGTCGAGCACTATGGTATCAACGGACTGATGATCGCCACCATGATGGCCGGCATCATCCTCGTCATCATGGGGGTTGCGCAGTTCGGCTCGCTCATCAAGTTCATCCCCTATCCGGTCATCGTCGGATTCACCAGCGGAATCGCCATCATCATCTTCTCCAGCCAGGTGAAGGACTTCCTCGGACTCGACCTTCCGAAGGTTCCTGCCGACTTCATCGACAAATGGTCGGCCTACGCGCACGCAATCCCGAGCTTCAGGCCGCAGGCATTCATGACCGGCATGGCGGCGCTGCTGATCATCCTGTTCTGGCCGAAGGTTTCGAAAAAAATCCCCGGACCGCTGGTCGCCATCCTGGCCACAACCGCTGCCGTCCGTTTCCTGAATCTCGAGGTTGACACCATCGCCTCCCGGTTCGGCAACATTCCGTCGGCCCTTCCGGCTCCCATGTTCCCCGCTGTTGACCTGGCGACCATAAAAAACCTCATCATGCCGGCGACTACCATCGCCATGCTCGGTGCCATCGAGGCACTGCTCTCGGCCGTGGTAGCCGACGGCATGATCGGCGGCCGCCACAAATCGAACATGGAGCTGATCGCGCAGGGAATCGCCAACATCGCCTCCCCGCTGTTCGGCGGCATACCGGTCACCGGAGCGATCGCCCGCACCGCCACGAACGTCAAGAACGGAGGAAGAACGCCAGTAGCAGGGATCGTGCATGCCATCACCCTTCTCTGCATCATGATGCTGTTCGGTCCCTGGGCGAAGCTCATACCGATGCCCACTCTGGCAGCCATCCTGATCGTCGTATCCTGGAACATGAGCGAACACCATGTCTTCCGTCAGCTGCTCAAAAGCCCCCGCAGCGACGTCGTCGTACTGCTCACCACCTTCGGACTCACCGTCCTGTTCGACCTTACGATCGCCATCGAGATCGGCATGCTGCTCTCGGTCATCCTCTTCATGCAACGCATGGCAGGACTTACCAATGTCGGCGTGATAACCGGGGAACTCAAGGACGAGGAGGAGAAGGACGACCCCAACGCCATCGTCTCCAGGCACATCCCGGAAGGGGTCGAAGTATTCGAAATCAGCGGGCCCTTCTTTTTCGGCGCCGCCTCGAAATTCAAGGACGCCATGCATATCGTGGGGAAAACACCCCGGATCCGGATCATCCGCATGCGCAAGGTTCTCTCCATCGATGCGACCGGACTGAACATGATGAGGGAGATGCTCGAGGATTGCAGGAAAACCAGCACGACGCTCATCCTTTCCGGCGTCCATGTCCAGCCGCTGTTCGCAATGCAGCAGTTCGGCCTGGAAAGCGAGATAGGCGAAGAGAACATCTTCGGCAACATCGACGACGCCCTCGACCGTTCCCGGCAGCTGCTTGGCCTGCCGCTCGAAGGCCGTCCGGCGAACTTCGTACCGACCGTCAACAGAGAGCGGGAGAAATAATAAAAACAGCCGCACGATCCATCTTGAAGGGCCATTGCATGGCTGGATCGTACAGCTGTCCTAAAGCACCCGAAAACCTCCCCTCAGTTCACTCCTTGCTGCTATAGGTGCGGATGCTGGCGATAGCGTCGATATCGTAATAGGTATTGACGGCGGTACCGTCCCCCTCTTCGGTAACTCTCAGAAACAGATCACTGATGAAGAGCACGGCATCTTCGTACACCTTGCCCTCGTTGATCTGCAGCCTGACACCTTTCCTGATCTTCCTCGACATGGTTCCGTGAAGCGGAACCGATGCGTATTCAAGCACCTTTTCCCACGTCTGCAGGGCTCCTGTGGCCATAACACCTCCCGATAAAATGACATTAAAGATAATCCTTATTCTTTTAGGAATTATTGCAAATTAGGCTTAATATTTTATTATTTCAAGCGATTTCACAAAGCATCAGGGTCTCACAACAGATGGTCAATATCATTTTCTTCGAAAAAACCGGCTGCAAGAACAACCGCCGCCAGAAGGAGTGGCTCCTTTTCTCGGGCCATACGCTTGAGGTTGTGGACCTGGTTGCACATGCATGGTCGAAGGAGGAGTTGCGGCCGTTCCTCGAGGGAAAACCGGTCAGCGAATGTTTCAACCCTTCAGCACCGGACGTTCGTGACGGACGTATCGACCCGTCGTCCTGCACGTTCGAGGCGGCACTTGAGCTGATGGTCGCAACCCCCCTGCTGATCAGGAGGCCGCTCATGGTTGTCGAGGGACGTCACCTTCAGGGCTTCGACACTGGCCTGCTGAAAACGCTGATCACGCTCGAACCGGTCGCGGGCGCCGAAACGGCGGTCGAGACTTTCAGGAAACTCGACATTGAAAACTGCCCGAATTCACCAGACAACACCTGCACACCATAAAGGAGGACTGCGCCATGCAAACACAGCTGCGCCCGCTCGGCATCGTCAAAGAGGTGGTCGAAGAGATCGGCCTCCAGATAACCTACGCCTACGACGACCTGGTTTTCGTCGATCATAACGATTTCCTGCTCCAGTTCGGAAGCGATCCGAACCTGCTTCAGCTCTATTTCAATACGGAGTGCCCGGACGGCGATGCAGAGACCATTACGACAAGGCTGCTGCCAGCCGCTGCCGGCAAAGGTCTTTCGGTAAACCGCAAGGGCACCTATACCATGGTCGAGGATGAGAACGACAACCTCAGGATATCGTTCAATCCGTAACACATGACTCGTGACTCGTAACACGTGACAGGGAGGAATTCAGGAAAGGCTTGAGCGGGAACCCCGGAATTGGTACATTATCGCTGGGCAAATGGAAATAGACAGAGACGATCCAGCAAATCCCCGCCCGCAATCAAACCATAACCCTGTCACGACAGTTACAACCATGAAATCACGACTGAAAGCCATGAAGAGCATGGCGGTGGCTACGGCCATCTGCGCTGCATGCACCACCAATGCCGGAGCTGCAACCAAAGACGGATTCGGCGTGGGCGTCATCGTCGGCGAGCCGACCGGCATCAGCCTCAAGAAATGGACCGACGACACCCATGCCGTCGACGCGGCGCTCGCGTTCTCCCTCACGAACGGCAACGCCTTCCAGTTCCATGCAGACTACCTGATCCACGAAACATCAGGCTCCATTCCGGAGCTGAAAGGAAACCTGCCCTGGTACTATGGCATCGGTGGACGTGTCAAGGCAGATGACGGCGACACCCGGGTCGGCGTGAGGGTGCCCCTCGGCATCAGCTACATGTTCGCCGATGCGCCGCTCGACTTCTTCGCCGAAGTCGCCCCGATCGTCGATATCGCCCCCTATGTCTCCCTTCGGCTCAACGGCGCACTTGGACTCCGTTACTATTTCAAGTAATTCCAACGGCAAGAGAGCGGCGTTGACATGAAATATTCTGAAGCGGCACTGGGCCGGACATTCATCATCAGGCTGGAGGATGGAGAGATCTTCCATGAAGAGATCGAACGATTCGCCAGGGAGAAGGGAATCGGGCGGGCGTTCCTGAACGTGGTCGGCGGCGCCGACAGGGGAAGCCGGCTGGTGGTGGGCCCGGAACAGAGCCGGGCCTTGCCCGTCAACCCGATGGTGCACGAGCTGTATGACGCTCACGAGATCGTCGGCACCGGCACCCTCTTCCCCGACGACGAAGGCAATCCGGTCGTGCACCTGCACATGACCTGCGGCCGCGAAGAGAACTCCGTCACCGGCTGCGTGCGCAGCGGTGTAAAAGTATGGCACGTTATGGAGGTGATCCTTGTCGAACTGCTCAACGCCACCGCCCGCCGCCTGCCGGAAAGTGCGACGGGATTCAAGCTGCTTCAGCCATAGCAAAAGGACGTAAAGGACTGCAAGGACATCAGGGACAAAAAAAGAAGGCAATACGACATTGCACTGTCTTCATCTTCGTCCTTCACGTCCTTTAGTCCTTGTTGTCCTTTTCCTTTTCCCCCCAATACTACGCAAACGGATTCTCGTGGCACTCCATTCCCAGAGATGCCGCGACGACCGGGTGGACCACCTTGCCCTCCCAGACGTTCAGACCCCCGGCAAGCCCCGGCATGACGACGCTCGCGCTCACCAGGCCGAGATCGGCGAGTCTCCTGACATACGGGAGGGTGACTCCGGCCAGTGCTTCGGTAGAGGTACCCGGGAACGCACCAGGCATGTTGGCAACGCAGTAGTGAACAACCCCCTCTTCGACGAACACCGGTTCGTCATGGGTCGTCGGACGGGAGGTCTCGACGCATCCCCCCTGGTCTATGGCGATATCGACGATAACCGCACCCCGCTTCATCGACGACACCATGGAACGCGTCACCAGTTTAGGAGCGCTCGCGCCGGGCAGGAGCACCGCTCCGACCAGCAGGTCGGTTTCGGGAAGCAGCTCCTCGAGATGCTGCTCGTTCGAGTAGATCGTATGCACCTGCGAAGGCAGCTGGGATTCGAGTTCCCGCATCCGTTCCTGGCTCGACTCCATCACGGTCACCTCGGCGCCCAGGCCAGCCGCGGAGCGTGCAGCGTTCATGCCTGCCGAGCCGCCCCCGAGTACGAGAACCCTGCCCGGCAGTACCCCCGGCACGCCGCCGAGAAGCTTTCCCTCCCCGCCCTGGTGCCGTGAAAGGTAGTATCCTCCCATGATAATGCTCATCTTGCCGGCGATCTCGCTCATCGGAGCAAGAAGGGGCAGGCGTCCGCCTACCTCGACAGTCTCGTAGGCGATGGCCGTGGTGCCCGACTCGACAAGCTGCCGCGCCAGGGTCGGCACCCCGGCCAGATGCAGGAAAGTGAACAGGATGAGATCCTTCCTGAGGAAACGGTACTCCTGTTCGAGCGGCTCCTTGACCTTGACGACCAGTTCGTTCCGCCAGACCTCTTGTGCCGTGGAAGAGATGACCGCACCGGCCAGCCGGTACTTCTCGTCACTGTATCCGCTGCCCAGTCCTGCACCGCTCTCGACGACGACCCGGTGCCCGGCACCGACCAGGTGGCGAACACCGGCCGGCGTGCAGGCTACCCGGTGTTCACGGACCTTGATCTCTTTGGGAATTCCAATGTTCATGGGACATACTGTTTTGCGTTCCGGATGTGCTTGACGTAAGTTACGCAAGCCTTGCCGCGCTGAAAACACCCTGCGGCGTCAGCTGCCGGCAACAAGCCATCCCGGCACGAACCGCCACGCATGCTTCATCTCGCGGTCATGGGCCGCATAGTCGGGATCGACACCGGCAACTTCGCTCCAAAAGCGGCGCGAGTGGTTCATGTGGCGGGTATGGCAGAGCTCGTGCACCATGATGTAGCGGACCAGGAGAGGCGGAAGAAAGAGCAGCTTGAGGTTCAGGCTGATCCGCCCCTTCGACGAGCAGCTTCCCCACCGTGAACGCTGCTTCCTGACGGACACCGACGAATAGCTGAACCCGTGTGCCGACGCGATCCGTCCCAGCTGCGTCACGAGCTTCAGGTCGGCCCGCCGCTTCAGCCAGGACTCGAGGGCTAGCCGGCAGGATGCTTCGTCGTGCACCGGGCCGACAACCAGGAGCTCGTCCTCCGAAGCCTCCCGCACAGATATCCTTGCCCGCGCCTCGCTTCGATAGGTGACCCGCCACGTCTCGCCGATCCCGTTGAGCTCGATCCTCGACGGAAGCGCCTCCCCGGTGTCGGATACACCGTCCAGGCGACGCAGGTCGAACGATCCCTGCACCTTGATTATCCACTCCCTCCGGCTCTCGACCAGCCCGGGAACCCTCTTTTTATCAAAATGTTGCGGAATGACGACGATCAGGCCCTCGTGCGGGGAGATTTTCAGACGTGCGTACCTGGCCCGGGGGCTTACCCTGAGCGTGTAGGGAATCTCCTTTCCAGGATTGGTCATGAAGACAGGTCTGGTTGAAACGAAACCGGGATACGGAATAATATGGCTCGAGACGGGATAAACAAAACGGATCCCCCGCCCCACCCGCCCCGTTCGCATGGGGTGCGTCACGGGGACCGCTCCTGCTCTGAACGGTCTGCGGGCAGAACGGAAGATCCGTACGGCAAATTCAGGCCAGCGCCTGCGCGAGGTCGGCGATGAGATCGTCGGGATCCTCTATACCCACCGACAGCCTGATGACGCCATCGGTGATGCCGACCTCGGCGCGGTGCTCGGCACCCATCGATGCATGGCTCATGGTCGCCGGATGCTCGATCAGCGACTCCACGCCCCCGAGGCTTTCGGCAAGGGCGAACAGCTTCGTGCCGGTCAGTACCCGGTTGACCTCCCCGATGCCGCCGTCGAGCTCGAACGAGACCATGCCGCCGAACCCTCGCTGCTGCCGCCTGGCGAGATCGTGCTGCGGATGGGTCTCGAGGCCCGGATAGAAGACCCGGCTCACCTTCGGGTGGCTGTCGAGGAACCTTGCGACCGCCATGGCGTTGCGCTCGTGTTCCTTCATGCGGGGCACCAGCGTCTTGATGCCGCGCAGCACCAGCCAGCAGTCGAAGGGCTGGGCGCAGGTACCAAGGGTGTTGACCAGGTATTTCAGCTTCTCGTCGATCTCCGGGCTGTTTGACAGCACTGCGCCGCCGACAACGTCGGAATGGCCGTTCAGGTACTTGGTGGTCGAGTGCACCACGATGTCGGCCCCGAGCTTGAACGGCTGCTGGTTGTAGGGCGACAGGAAGGTGTTGTCAACGATCGAGAGCAGGCCGTGCTGCCTCGCAAGGGTCGTGACCGCCTCGATGTCGACCAGGTTCAGCAGCGGGTTCGAAGGGGTCTCAATCCAGATGGCCCTGGTCTTCCCGTTGATGTAGGATTCGATACCGGCAGGTTCCCTGAGGCTGATGAAATGGACGCGGATGTCGAAATGCTCCTGGATAGTCTTCAGCAGCCTGGCCGTGCCGCCGTAACAGTCATCCGTGCAGATGATCTCGTCGCCGGCCCTGAACAGGTGCAGCACGGTGGCGACGGCCGCCATGCCGGTGGTAACTGCCACCGCGCACGAACACCCTTCGAGTGCGGCAATGTTGTCCTCGAGGGCTGACCTCGTCGGGTTGCCGCTCCGGGTGTAATCGAAGCCCTTGTGCTTGCCGATATCCTCGAACACAAAGGTCGAACTCTGGTAGATCGGCGTCATGATGGCGCCATAGGCCTTGTCCGGGCCAACCCCGGCGTGGATGGTGTCGGTCTGGAAACTCATTGCAATTCCTCCGTTCATGGTTGGTGATAAATCGGGCGCAAACGGAAGAGGAAACGAAAAAACCCCTTCCCTGATGAGTGACGAGGAAGAGGTCTTCTGATTTTCTGTCCGGCGAGGCAGCTTTTCTGCCGGCTCCCGGTTCGGTCAAACTCTTAATCACTCATCTTTCCTCCATCCCGCCAGCGAATTGCTGATTCCGGACCAGAGGTAGAATGCGGCACCGTGTCCCTTGCGGGATCGGTTGTCAAGGCGTCGTCGGGTCTATTCCCTCGGCCTTTCTTGATGACTGTCAATTGCGAGAAAGAACGCTTAACGATTGTTAATGTACATGGAAATAGCATACATGTCAAGCAGCTCCGCACATTTTTTTTCACAACTCAAAAAGAGGGTCAAGCCACAAATAATGTTTTGAAATCAGGAGAAAAATTGCGAAACTCTTAACAATCGTTAACACAGGAAGCGCAGAAAATGAGGAACCGGTCCTACAGCATCACGCATGGCAGCCGCTCTTGTCGCCGCTTTCCGGTGTCACCTGCTGCATGAAGCCCCTGCGTTCCCGAACCGAAGTTCCCATTGTCGCGAACTCGCCACGAAGCCGGTCTGCATGTCAGCACCGGTTTTTTTGTTTTGCCCCGGCGGCATAAAACACATCAAGAAGGATAACCAAACAACCCGAGTACCATATGAGCCAGAAGCCCTACCATTTCGAGACCCTCGCCCTGCATGCCGGCCAGCCGGTAGACGCCACCCAGTCGCGCGGCGTGCCGGTCTACCGCACCAGCTCGTACCTCTTCAAGAACACCGAGCACGCGGCAAACCTGTTCGCCCTGAAAGAGCTGGGCAACATCTACACCCGCCTGATGAACCCGACCACCGACGTGCTCGAGCAGCGGGTCACCCAGCTCGAGGGCGGCGCCGCATCGGTAGCGCTGGCTTCCGGCACCTCAGCCATCTTCTACACGATCATCACGCTGGCCGAAGCCGGCGACAACATCGTCTCAGCCAACAACCTCTACGGCGGCACCTACACGCAGTTCGACGCCATCTTGCCCAAGCTCGGCATCGACGTCACCTTCGTGGATCCGAAGGAACCATCGAACTTCGAGAAGGCCATCAACGAAAAGACACGCGCGCTCTACATCGAGACCATCGGCAATCCGGTGCTTGACTATGCCGACGTCAAGGCGATCGCCGAGGTCGCGCACCGCAACGGCCTGCCGCTCATCGTGGACGCCACCTTCACCACCCCCTACCTGCTCAAGACCATCGAGCTGGGCGCGGACATCGTGATCAACTCGCTGACCAAGTGGCTCGGCGGCCATGGCACCGGAATCGGCGGCATCATCACCGATGCCGGCCGCTTCGACTGGAAGGCCGGGCGGCACCCGCTCTTCACCGAACCGGATTCGAACTATCACGGCCTGCGCTGGGCCATCGACCTGCCCGAGCCGCTGGCGCCGATCGCCTTCGCGCTCCGCGTCCGCACCGTGCCGCTGAGAAACCTCGGAGCCTGCATCTCTCCCGACAATTCGTGGCTCTTCATCCAGGGAATCGAAACCCTTCCGGTCAGGATGGCGCGGCACTCCGAAAACGCCCTCAAGGTCGCCGAACACCTCAAGAACCACCCGAAGGTGGCCTGGGTGCGCTACCCCGGCCTGAAGGACGACCCGTCCTACAGTCTTGCGTCGCGAGACCTGAAGCACGGTTTCGGAGGCATGGTGGTCTTCGGCGTGAAAGCCGGTTACGATGCTGCCGTGAAGATCATCGACACGATCGACCTCTTCTCGCACCTGGCCAACGTCGGCGACGCCAAGAGCCTTATCCTGCATCCCGCCAGCACCTCGCACAGCCAGATGACCGAAGAGCAGCGTGTCGCAAGCGGACTCTCTTCCGACCTCATCCGCCTCTCGGTCGGCCTTGAGCACCCGGACGACCTCATCGCCGCGCTCGACGACGCGCTGGCAGGAGTTTGAGCTGACGCAACCATGAGTACCGGAAGGAGTTGATCGACATGAAACGGAAAGGTTCAATACTCATCGCCGACACGCAGTTCCTCACAACCGAGGCGCTCAGGTCGATACTGACCGCCGAGGGATACGAGGTCGACGTGGTGGAGACAAGGAGCGAACTGCACGAACACCTGAAGCAGAACGAGGTGACGCTGATCGTCACCGACTACGTACTGTTCGATTTCAGGTCGATCAACGACCTCCGGGAACTCAGCGATCTTCCGGAAGGTCCACCCATCCTGGTGCTCGAGAATTCGATCAACCAGATGCAGATCAAGGAGCTGAACCAGGCCGGCATCAGGAATATCGCCCTCAAGACCGACGACCGCACCGAACTGCTGCAGGCCGTCTCGACCGCCATGAAGAACAAAAAAGCCTACTCCGGCAGCGTGCTCGACATCCTCCTCAAGCAGGAAGGGCCCGCCGAGGACGCCTGCATGCTCACCACCTCCGAGATCGAAATCGTCCGCCTTATCTCGACCGGCCTGACAACCAAGGAGATCGCGGTCAGGAAGCATGTCAGCTTCCACACCGTCACGACCCACCGGAAAAACATCTTCCGCAAGCTCGGCGTCTCGAGCAGCCCGGAGCTGATGATGTTCGCCATCAAGGCCGGGCTCATCGACAACATCGAGTACCACATCTGAGCGGATCTACCTCACGACATCTACCCTGTTTGAGGTAGACAAAATACCGTAACGGCGGGATTTCAGGAGCAGGAGACTATGACGAAATTCATGAAGTATGAGATTTCGTCACCAAAACTCCTGACTCCATGGCACGCATCGCTAAAAAACTCACCGACCTGATCGGCAACACGCCGCTCCT
>JAAXWS010000002.1 GCA_013334865.1 Chlorobiaceae bacterium | reverse complement strand
ACGGTGCGAACGTGTCGCTGCGTGACGACACCGGCGGCGTGACGTTGGGCACGACGACGGCCACGGGCGCCCTCTCGGTTGAAAGCAACGGTGGCGGCGTGGGCCAGGCGTCAGGCACGAGCATCAGTAGCGGCAGCACCACGGTGAGCGCCCGCAACGCCGACAACAGCGCGGCGGACATCACCATGGGCAACGCCGGCAACGACCTCGGCGGGACGGTGAGCACGGATGGTGCCAGCGTGTCGCTGCGAGACGACACCGGCGGCGTGACGCTGGGCACGATAACGGCCATGGGCGCCCTCTCGGTTGAGAGCCATGGAGGCAGCGTAGGACAGGCGTCAGGCACGAATGTGTCCGTCACCGGGACGACGCAGATGACGGCGCGCATCGGCGATAGTGCGGCCGATATCAATCTGGGCAACGGCGACAACGACTTTGTTGGTCCAGTGAGCACCAACGGTGCGAACGTGTCACTGCGAGACGACACCGGCGGCGTGACGCTTGGCACGACGACGGCAACGGGCGGCCTCTCGGTGGCGAGCAACGGCGGCGGAGTTGGGCAGGCATCGGGCACGAGCATCAGCAGCGGCAGCGCCACGGTGACGGCGCGTAACGGCAATGCCGCCGCAGACATCACCCTGGGCAACGCCGGCAACGACCTCGGCGGCACGGTGAGTACGGATGGTGCCAGCGTGTCGCTGCGAGACGACACCGGCGGCGTGACGCTGGGCACGACGACGGCTACCGGTGGACTCTCGGTGGCGAGCAACGGCGGCGGAGTTGGCCAGGCATCGGGCACGAGCGTGTCCGTCACCGGGACGACGCAGATGACGGCGCGCATCGGCGATAGTGCGGCCGATATCAATCTGGACAGCAGAGCCAACCTTTTTGGCGGTTTGTTGACTGCCGACGGGCGGGATGTGACTGTCGATATCGACGGACCTCTCGACATCGATGTGACGGCGTCGGGTGATACGGAAGTACGCTCAAGGGGGGATTTGAACGCCACGCTGGACGTGCATGGCAAAGCATCGCTGGCCAGCATCGGCGGGGACCTCGTAATCGGCGGACATGCCGGAAGCCTGCAGGCGTCGAGTGACGGCGGGGTCAAATTCCTCGCCATGTCAGCAGATGGTACCATGTCGGTCACTGCACATGACGACGTAACCCAAACGGGTCCGATCTCCGCGGGCGGGCAGGCAAGGCTCAAGTCAGAGATCGGGAGCGTGAGGTTCAGCGGCGGCAACAGCTTCGGGGCCGGCCTCATCCGGGATGACCAGGTCTCCCGGTCCAGCGCGGACAGCGTGACCGGCGGCACGGCCGGTAACGCCAATGTGCCTCGACCGGAGGTCCCGGCCGTTGATGCGCCGGCCAGCCCTCTTTCGACAGGAACCACGACGAGACCGGCCGGAGGGAATCCTTCTGCATCGAACACTGTGCCGGCTGACGGAGGGGCGTCTCGATCGGACCTTTCCGGAGGGCCTGAACAGTCAGCAGGTCGACCCGGCGTCAATGTGGCCGACAGTCCTGCATGGGGCACGGGAGGCATCATCTACGTTACGATTCCCGTAAGCCGCGCCAAAGCGGAAACGAGCTTCAGTTTCTCGATTTCCGACAGGGTGAGGCGCGAGGTATCCGGTGCGGACGGTACGGAGACGGTTTTGCTTGAAAATGGCAAGGCTCTTCCAGGATGGCTGAAATACGATCCGAAGGAAAAACAGTTCACGGCCACAGGTGCTCCCGACAAGGCGTTCCCGCTCAAGGTGGTCTTGAAGGTTGGGGATGTCGCATTGAAAATCGTTATCGACAAGGCTGGTCGCAAATAGAATTACCTGTTAGCGCCTGCAGGAGGTTCACGTTATCGAAACTCCTGCAGTGAGAGTTTTGTGATGTTTTCGTTATACTTTCTGGTTGGAAACATGGCTGATCCGTCCATGTTTTGTTGGCGGATAGCTTTTCGAAATCATCACGGTTATTCATTATTCATTGAAAAAGATCAATGTAGTCGGCCTCGGCAACCTGCTCTTCGGCGACGAGGGGTTCGGGGTCGAGGTGATAAGGGCGCTTGAGGCCTCGGGTACATTTCCCGAATCGGTCAGTTTCGTGGATGGCGGCACGCAGGGCATCTACCTGCTCGACTACTTCGAATCTTGCGACTGCCTGCTGGTGTTCGACTCAATCATTCCGATAGAGTTCGAGCCTAAGGTCTATATGTACCGGAACGAGGAACTTCCGGCATTCATCCATCGGAAGATGTCAGCCCACCAGATGGGGCTCAGCGAGCTGCTCGGCATCGCGAAGCTGCACGGCAGGTTCCCGGCAGAGGTCGTGATGATCGGCGCTCCGCCGCACGACCTCGACCTCGGAGGAGGACTCAGTGACGTCATGAAAGGCCATCTCGAAACCGCAGTTCGGATGGGCAGGGAAGTGATACATGGCTGGCTCGCCGAGTGAGCCAAATGAAGAAGCCGGGCGATGCCCGGCTTCTTCATTAACTACAGGTGTGAACTCGCGTCCGATCACCTGGAGCCGATAAGCCTCAGGAATTCGCTTCTTGTGGACGCGTTGTTCATGAAATCACCCGACATCGCCGAGGTGGTGGTGATGGAGTTCTGCTTCTGCACGCCTCGCATCACCATGCACATGTGCGTCGCCTCGATGACTACGGCTACGCCTCTGGGGTTGAGCACGTTCTGGATGGCGTCGCGGATCTGCTGGGTCAGCCGTTCCTGCACCTGCAGGCGGCGTGCGAAGACCTCCACCACCCTCGGGATCTTCGACAGCCCGACAATCTTGCCGTCCGGTATGTAGGCGACATGCGCCTTGCCGAAGAAGGGGAGCATGTGGTGCTCGCACATCGAATAGATGTCGATATCCTTCACCAGGACCATCTCGTCGTACGATTCGGTGAATACCGCCTTCATCAGCACCTCTTCAGGATCCTGGCGGTAGCCGCTGGTCAGGAACCTGAGCGATTTGGCGACCCGTTCGGGGGTTTTGACGAGCCCCTCGCGTTCAGGATCCTCCCCGATGCCTTCGAGCAGGCTGACGACCGCATCCGACATCGGTGCGATCACCCGCTCATTGTGCTCGTGCGATTCGTCGCAGCACTCGTCAATGAGGCCGGCCGGAATGTTCCGGATGGCGCTTCGGTTATTCTCCAAGGTATCTGACACTGTTTTTTCCTGTTTCATCGATTCTTACTTCGTGGAGGGAAACCCCCGTATTGGTGATGGTGTTGAGCCTTGACTCAAGGATATCCCAGATGGTGACGGCAAGGATCTCCGTCGTCGGGACGCAGTCCTCAAGTTCAGGAACATCAAAATTCAGGTGCCTGTGGTCGAAGCGCGCCACGATCTCCTCTTCGAGCAGGCTTTTCAGCTCTTTCAGGTCGTAAAGGAATCCTGTTTTCCTGTCTACCCGGCCTGCAAGGGTTATTTCGATCTGGTAATTGTGGCCGTGGCCATGCCTCGTGCTGCACTTGCCGTAGAGCTGACGGTTTTCATCTTCGGAGAGCTCAGGGTTGAAGAGCCGGTGCGCGGCATTGAACTCTATCTTGCGGGTGACATAGACCTTTCTGGGCTTTTCGAGAACGTCGTTCATCTCAACGGTTCGGTTTGTTGCTCCTCAAGCGTCTTGGCCGGAGAAGGAGGTATTGTTCCTTTCAACGTTCAAGATCAACCCTGCTCACAGGTTATAAGTTTCAATCCGCTGTTTCCGGTTGCCTGTTACTGTGCAGATTCGGATGCAGGTTGTAACGATAAGCAACTTGTCGCAACAAACGAAACGGTAAATGCAGGCAGCCGGTGTCCTGCCCTATGCTTGTTCAGGGCGGCGGTGCGTAGGGCCAACGGCAACTGAATGGCGGGATGTCGGAAACCAGAAAGGGCGCGTTGAGGCGCCCTTTCTGGTTTCCGACATCCATAAGTGTTCGTTTCAGTCGTCCCGCCTGTTCAGGATGGTTACGTAGTAAAGGAGCTGCATGATGGCCTGGGCCGCTGCGGCCACATAGGTAAGCGCGGCGGCATCAAGCACGGCGTTCACTCCCTCCATCTCGCCTTCGGACACGATCCCCTGGGATACCAGGAGTGCTTTGGCGCGGCGGCTGGCATCGAACTCTACCGGCAGGGTGACGACGGCGAACAGAGCGGTGCCGGCGAACAGTATGATTCCGGCCCATGCGAGCGAGCTGCCGAGGACGCCGTGCATGAACAGCCCGATCATGAAGAGGATCGGGCCGAGGTTGCTGCCTATGGATACGGTTGGTACCATTGCTGAACGGAGCTTCAGTGGCGAATACCCGGTTTTGTCCTGTAGTGCATGGCCGGCTTCATGTGCTGCGACGCCTACCGATGCGATGCTTGGCACACTGTAGACATCCTCACTGAGACGGAGCGTCTTGCTGGACGGGTCGTAGTGGTCCGACAGCATCCCTTCGGTCATCTCGACGCCGACATTGCCGAGCCCTCCCTGTCCAAGCAGGCGCATGGCCGCCTGAGCGCCGGTTATGCCGCTTTGAGTCGGAACCTGCGAGTACCTGTTGAATGCCGACTTCACCTTGAACTGGGCCCAGAGGCCAAGAAGCAGCGGCGGCCCTGCGAACAGCAGGTATGAAGGATCGAAGAAAAACATGTGAGTCGCTGATAGTTGTTTAATGTTCGTGGTTGACGAGACAACCGATACTGAGAACAAGCGAGGTATTGCATAAGTTTCTCAGGGAAGATAGCATGCGAGACGGTTCGAGTCAATGCAAAGCGCCAGAAGGGAGTGTCAGGTGATTCCCTGATGTTTTTGACGATGGATCGTTCATATTCCTGCCGCTGTGCCTAGAACCGGTAAGCAAGTCCAAGTGATACGACAGGGTAGTACTTCAGGCTGTCAGTCGTGTCTCTTATGGTGGCCTCTTCCTTTGCCAGATTGGCCTTGAAGGCCGGATCCGAGGCAAGCGTGCCATTGGCCGAGAGCGAAACCTTCGGAGTGCCCTGGAACATCACGCCGGCATCGACGCAGATCGTCAACGGGAGCCCTTTGGCCACGGCGTTGCCCCAGCCGATGCCAAGATAAGGTGCCGTGGAATCGAATTCGATCTTGCCGGTCAGTGTTCCGACCTGGCCTGAAGTGTACGTCGTACCGCCGATGTTGTAGCTGTCCTGCGGTTTTCCGGTTGCATCCACCCTGTTGTTGTTGACGATGAAGCCTCCGGAGATCCTGAAACCGGACATCGGGAACGGATGCAGGTCAAGAAGTAACGGCATGGAACCGAGTTTCAGACGGTAGTTGTATCCGATGTTGTCTTTGGTAGTGGAGCCATCGTAATTGTATGCATTGTAGCCGGCTCTTGCATTCACCCCTGGCAGCAGGCCCAGTGTCGCCTCACCTCCGATGCCCAGTGTGCCGGCCTTGGCGCCGATCGCAAGGTCTCCTGTCCCGGCGTGCAGGGCCGGGGCGAAGCCTGACAGCAGTACCGCGGAGATAAGTCCGCTTTTCACGAGTTTCTTGTTCATGGTCGAGGGGATTGTTGATCCGTTCAGAAGGCGGTAAATACTTTTGAATATATGAAAATCCGAGGCTTATACAGGATAAAACAACAGCACTCGGAGTGCCGTTTGTCGGGAAGGTGCAGAGGGGAAATAAGAAAGCCGTCCAGACAGGTCGGGACGGCTTTGCTGGTGGTGGGGACAGGACTTGAACCTGCAACCTTCGGGTTATGAGCCCGACGAGCTACCAATTGCTCCACCCCACGATGTTATGAACTGAAATGTAACCCGATTTTCGGGCTTTCCTAATCCTGGTCGTAATAAAATGAAAAAAGATGAGGCATCATTGGAGCCGCCTCATCTTTCCACAGGCCAGGACTTCAGGAATGCACTTGCTCAAGGCATGGCATGCAGCCCGATGCGGTTGCCTTCCGTGTCCTCGAACCATGCATAGAAACCGTATTTGCCGATATCGGTCTTTCCGATGATCACGTTTCCTCCGTGGCTCCTGACCCGGTCGAGCGCCCCCTCTATGTCTGGTTCCGAGAAATAGATCACCATGCCGCCCAGCGTGGGCAGATAGTCTCTGGCCTTGACGAGTGCCCCGGAAATTCCGTAAGCCGATTCGCTCATCGGGAACCACCCCATGACCGTGCCGTTTTCGATCGGCTCCACCCTGATCGGCAGTTTGAACACCGCTTCGTAAAAGGCCGCAGCCCTCGCCATGTCAGTGACGGGAATCTCGAACCAGGCGACCGGGTTGCACTCTTTTCTTTCAGTTGTCATTTCATCCTCCGTTTCTATGATCATGGTAACCTACCTCTTGCACTTCGACATCCCTCAAGCATCAACCACCACACTGATCCAATAATTCTGTCTCACGGCTAACAGGAAATGATCATGAGTGCCGTACCCTGCTGCAGAACGAGCCTCAGCTGCAGATACGTGCCAGTGCGGAATGCGCGTCAGCCAATCCTGCGGCCAGGCTGTCTTCTCCCATGTTCAGGCCTTCGGCATAGATGAACTCCACATCATGTATTCCGATGAGGTTGAAGAAGTTCTGCACGAAACCGGTCTGCGTGTCATATGGGGTGCCGGCGTACCGGCCTCCCCGCGTCGCGATCACATAGACTTTCCTGTCGGGCAGCAACCCCTTGACTCCGTTCTCCGTGTAGCTGAACGTGATTCCGGCGCGGGTGACCTGGTCGAACCAGGCTTTCAGCGTCGAAGGTATCCCGAGATTGTACATCGGCAAGCCAAGAACAACGACATCGCTGGACTTCAGCTCTTCGATGAGCGCATCAGACAGGCCAGCAACGGCCTGCTGTCCGGCGGATCTATCTTCAGGTCTGGTGACCAGGGCCTGAAAGATTGTGGCGTCGAGATGCGGCAGGGGGGCGACGGCAAAGTTGTGCGTCACAACCTCAGCGTCGGGGTATTTCACCTTCAATGCAGCAACGAGTTCATTAGACAGGCGGCTCGACTGGCCCTCGTCGGAGAAAATGCTGGTCTTGATCTGTAATAGTTTCCGCATGGCGTGCTCCTGTTTATGGTGGGAGGGGTCTCGGGTAATAATCCTTTATGCTTGTAGATTTTAACGCGATCCGGGGAATCAGCGTTCAGTTTCAATAAAAATAATGATGTTGACAGGGGGCTCATGTTCAATCCTGAAGACGACCGCCTATTGGCTTCTGAATTCTTGATGATATTATATGATGTTGTGCAGGCCCCACATATGCAGCACTGTGCTGTGAGGGTGTGATGCGTGAAGGGATAAAAAAGGGGGCGCCTCGATCGGAGGCGCCCCAGGATGATGATATCCGGCCGTGTATGGGGGATGGGGGGAACAACCCGGAAAATCACCAACCGGTATAAAGTATATATAAATATGATAATGCGCAAGCATTACGATTAAATAACGAGTATATCTTGTGACCTTGATGGCTGGGGGATCTCATGGTTTGTGGCCGACGGGTGCCAGGTAGACCGTTAAGTCTTACGTGCCGTCGGCTATCACAAGGTCATCCATTGCGTCCTGATCGTAGGCAGCGATGGCGCATGGACATGAATCCCGTCGAAAAGGGATTCGTGTCCATGTGTCATAGCCTCCTGGTCTTGAGCCTGAGGGAGTTGGTGACGACCGAAACGCTGCTGCCGGCCATCGCGATCCCCGAGAAGACAGGGTTGAGGAAGATGCCGAAGGCCGGGTAGAGGGCTCCTGCGGCAAGCGGTATGCCGATGATGTTGTAGATGAAAGCCCAGAAGAGGTTCTGGCGGATGATGCGCATGGTGGCCCGGGCGAGGGTGATCGACTGGACCACCTTCGTGATGTCGCCCCTGAGGATGGTAACGCCGGCCGATTCGATGGCGATGTCGGTGCCGGTGGCCATGGCGATGCCGACGTCAGCCAGGGCGAGCGCCGGGGCGTCATTGATGCCGTCGCCGACCATGGCGACCTTCCCGCCCTGCAGTTGCAGCTCCCGGATACGATCGGCCTTCTCATGGGGCAGCACTTCGGCCATGACGTCTTCGATGCCGGCCTGTTTTGCCATGAAGCCTGCCGCGAGGCGGTTGTCGCCGGTGAGCATGACGACCCTGATCCCTTTTTTATGAAGCGCCCGGACAGCTTCGGCTGCCTCCTCCTTGATGGTGTCGGAAAGCGCGATGAGGCCAAGCACGGAGCCCGATTCTTCGAGCATGACGACGGTCTTACCCTGCTGCTGCAGTGCGGATATCTGTGACCGTCCGGTTTCGTTGGCGTCCGGCTTCCTGATCCTGAAGGTCTTACCGCCAATCGATCCTTTGACCCCCATACCTTCGAGCGCCTCGAACCCGGTGACCTCCAGAAGTGCCATACCCTGGTTTTTGGCGGCTCCGGCGATGGCCTGTGCGAGAGGGTGCTCGGACCGGCTTTCGACGCTGGCAGCAAGCAGAAGGAGCCGGTCTGGCGACGATTGGCCATCGAGCGGCACGAGGTCGGTGACTGATGGCGTACCGGCGGTGATGGTTCCGGTCTTGTCAAAGACGACGGTGTCCACGGTGCTGAGGGTTTCAAGGCTCTGGGCGTTCCTGATGAGGATGCCGTATTCGGCTCCTTTTCCGATACCGACGATGATGGCGGTCGGCGTGGCGAGACCGAGTGCGCAGGGGCAGGCGATGACGAGTATGCCCACCATGCCCATGATGCCGAAGGAGAGGGCTGTCGGGAAGTTCATGAAGGATGAACCGATCGCGAGCCAGGCGATAAAGGTGAGGGCGGCCAGCACGAGCACCGTCGGCACGAAGACCGCGGCGATGCGGTCGGCGATGTTCTGGATGGGGGCTTTTGAGCCCTGGGCCTCTTCGACCATGGAGATGATGCGGGCAAGCACGGTCTCCTCCCCAACCCTGGATGCGATGAAGGTGAACGCGCCCTGCCTGTTGATGGTGCCGCCGATGACCGGGTCGCCTGATGTCTTGTCCACCGGTACCGGTTCGCCGGTGACCATCGATTCGTCGATAGAGGAGCTGCCTTCGGCGATGGTGCCGTCGACCGGGATCTTTGCCCCGGGCCGGACGACGATGATCTCTCCTTTTCTGACCTCTTCCAGAGGCACCTCGATCTCAACGGACCCGCGCTTGACGATGGCCGATTTTGCCTGCAGGCCGATGAGCTTTTCAATGGCTTCGCCGGTCTTCATCTTCGAGCGGGCTTCGAGGTACTTGCCGAGCAGCACGAAGCCGATGACCACGATCGTGACGTCGAAGTAGGTGTAGTCGGGTACGCGCAGGAGCTCCCGCACCGGCGGCATGAGGGTGATGACGGTGCTGTAGAGCCATGCGGTGAGCGTGCCGATGCCGATGAGGGTGTCCATGCTCGCCGCGCCGCTTCGCACGAACATGACGATGCCGTGCAGGAACGGAGCGCCGATGCGGAACACGAAGTAGGTGGCCAGCGCCATGGAGAGGATGTTGAAGAGATCCATCGGAATCGGGAGGTTGGGCACCGACGGGATGGACCTGGCGGCGATGTCCCACATCATGAGTACGAACACCATGAAGGCGATCGGCAGGGCGAACTGCACCTTCGACCTCTGTTCGAGCAGCCCCTCTTCTTTCTCCCGCCTCTGCTTTTCAGCGGAGGCTTTCCTGTCTTTGACAGGAGCTGCCGCAGTTTCGGGCGCCTGTTCGGCAACGAGGCCGTAGCCGTATTTGCCGAGCAGCTCGTTCAGCGCTTCATCGCTCACCGCTTCCCCCTTGAACTCGAGCTTCGCCTTTTCGGTGGCGAGGTTGACGTCGGCTTTATCGATCCCTTCGACTGCCGAGAGCTTCTTGGTGATGATGGCCGCACAGCTTGCGCAGTGCATGCCCCTGACCATATAGGTTTTTGTCGTCATGGCACAGGCTGGGGGTCTGAGATGTTGTACCACGTCTTTCTCCAGTCGCGCAGCATGGCCACGCCTCCGGAGAGGAACTGTTCGACCTTGTCGGCATTGTCCAGCACCTCGGGTCGGCTCGACTTCAGGCGGATCTCCCTGGTCATGAGGATGCCGTTGCGGTGGTGGGCGATAAGGGCGTTCAGGAATCGCAGGTCGAAGGTCCTGTCGTATGCGCCGAGACGGGGCACCAAGGGGTCGCGAACCGAGCGGGTGTCACCGTACCACTCTTTTTTCCAGCGGTAGAGTTCGTCGATGTTCGGCGGTTCGTCTTTGAGTATCGATGCGGCGAGGCCTTCGATTTCAGTGTTTCTGCTCTGCCGGGCCTGCTCTGCGAGCAGCATCGCGCCGCGATGGTGGGCGATCATGGCGTCTATGTACCGGAGATCGATCCATTTATCCGGCTGGCCGAGGTCCATGACGTTCTTGTCGTACATGGAGAGGGAGTACTGGGGCGTGAGCCAGTACCCGACGCCGATGCCGGCGACGGCCGAGACGATCATGAGCGATACGGCAAGGGAGAGCGTGATTTTCTGCATGGCCGGTGTACTGGCTTGATTATTTGACGGTGATGACGCCGCGAGGCACGCCCATGGCGCAGGTGATCCTGTAGCTGCCCGGTTTCGATGGCGTGAACTCCATGACGATGGTCCGGCCTCTGACCAGATCCTCGGAGCGGTTCCAGAGGCCGGGTACCATGATGGTGCTCATGCATCCCGAACCGGTGTCCTTCGGCTCGACGATGAAACTGACCTTTTCTCCCCGCCTGACCTCGAAGTATGCCGGCGCTATGTCCCCGGCACTCGTGTAGACGGTCCTTATGATCCGCCCTCCGGCGGAAGGCGCAGCGGTATTGGCGGTTGCGGTCGGCGTCGGCTGGCCGGCGATCCTGGCGGCGATGCCGAACTGGCTGTTCAGGTTGTACACGGTGAAGAAGATGAGAAGCAAACCGGCGGTCTTCATGAAGAGCCGCGATGTTCCGGGGCGGTTGACGAGTCCAGAGCTGGAGAGCCCGATGAAGAGCAGCGAGGGCATGGTGCCGAGCACGAAGCAGAACATGACCCCCATGCCATGCCACGGGTTTCCGGAGAGTATGGCTGCGCCTTCGGCGGCCATGGTGAAGCCGCAGGGGAGCAGCACGGTCAGGAATCCGGAAGGGAAGGGACGGAGCAGGCCATCCTGTTCGATTCCCCCGCCAACTGCGTGCACGAGCTTTTTCGGAAGGGCGATACGAAGGGTACTGAACGGGCTGAAGCCGAGCATCTGGAGCGCGAGCACGATCATGAGCGTCGAGATGGCGAGCACCATGATCGTGGTGAAGCTCGGGGAGAGGCGCACCGATTCGCCGAGCAGTCCGAGCAGGGCTCCGGTGAGGGTGTAGGCTGCGATCCTGCCGATGTTGAACAGGAGGTGGGGACGGAGTTTGTCAGGCATGGTCGCATCCCTGTCGAGACGGGTTCCCCACCGGGCCGAAAGGGCGAGCACAAGGCCTCCGACCAGGGCCGCGCAGGTCGACATTCCGGCGATCACGCCGAAGAGGAAGAATGCGCCGAACGAGCTGGTGCCGTCGATGGAGAGCGGGGGCAGGAGCCCTGAGGCGGAGAGGCCGAAGAAGAGCACCACGACCGCGACGGCATAGCCCAGGACGCGCATGGCCTCCATCAGGTTCGTGCCTTCGTCCGCAGGATCAGAAAAGGTGTAGCTGCCATCAGGGAAGAGCCGGGTCAGATCTTCGGGTAGGGGGATGTCGCCCCCGGTTGTGATCGTTACCGTGCCCTTCGGGATCGAGGCATCAACCGCAGTGATACCGGATAGTTTGAGCAGCTTTTTTTCTATGACCGCTTCGCACGAAGCGCAATGCATGCCGTTCACGGCATAGGTTCGGTGCTTTGTCATCGGAATCGTGGTCTGGTATGAATTCTGTCTGCTTGTAGCCATACCGCAATACCACCGGAAAGGTTCCTGAAGCGGTTCAGCCGAGACTCACTCTGCTCCCTCGGTCTTGAATTCTGAGGTCGCGTGGAACTCGATCCCCGGGAAGTCCTCGCGGGCAATCTTGAGCATCCACTCGGTTTCGGCGAAGAAGACAGGGTGCTCCTCCTTGTCGAGGGCGATGACCGTGGACTTGCGGCGAAGGAACTCGTCAAGCTGCGCCTTGTCGTCACTGGTGACCCAGAACGCCTTGTGGTAACGCAGCGGCGTGAAGGAGCAATGGGCCCCGTATTCGTGTTCGAGCCGGAACTGGATGACGTCGAACTGCAGCTCGCCGACCGTTCCGACGATTTTCCGGCTTCCGTATTGCACGAAAAGCTGGGCAACCCCCTCCTCGGTGAGCTGGCGGATGCCCTTGTCGAGCTGCTTGGCCTTTAGCGGATCGCGGTTCTCAAGGAGCTTGAAGATCTCGGGCGAGAAGCTCGGAATGCCCCTGAAGTGCAGGTTTTCGCCTTCGGTGAGGGTGTCGCCGATCTTGAGCGAACCGTTGTCGTACAGGCCGATCACGTCACCGGGCCAGGCCTCGTCGATGACGCTCTTCTCCTGGGCCATGAACTGCGTCGGGTTGGAGAATCGCACCTTCTTGTCGAGACGGGTGTGCTGGTAGAACCTGTTGCGTTCGAACCGGCCTGAGCAGATCTTGAAAAATGCCGTGCGGTCGCGGTGGTTCGGGTCGAGGTTGGCGTGGATCTTGAAGACGAAGCCGGTAAGCTGCTCTTCTGATGCCTTGACCATGCGTTCGGATGTTTCCCGCTCGTGCGGGCAGGGGGCGATGTCGATGAAGGTGTCGAGCAGTTCCCGTATGCCGAAGTTGTTCACGGCGCTTCCGAAAAAGACCGGAGCGAGCAGGCCTTCGAGGTAAAGCTCCTGGTCGAAAGGTTCATAGACTCCTTCGATCAGCGCCACATCCTCGCGAAGCTTCACCGCATAGGCCGATCCGACCCAGTTGTCAAGAGCGGGGTCGTCGATGCCCGAGATGTCGGTCAGCTTCTCGCCGATTTTCGACGCAGTGGCTTCAAACAGGTTCAGGCTTCCGTCGAAGAGGTTGTAGACCCCCTTGAAGGTCTGGCCCTGGCTGATCGGCCAGGTCATCGGCCGGGTATGGATGTCGAGCTTCTGCTCGAGCTCGTCGAGCAGTTCGAAGGGGTTGCGTCCTTCGCGGTCGAGCTTGTTGACGAAGATGATGACCGGTGTCTGGCGCATCCGGCACACCTCCATCAGGCGTTCGGTCTGCTCCTCGACACCTTTCATGCTGTCGACGACCAGGATGACGCTGTCCACGGCGGTCAGGGTCCGGTAGGTGTCTTCGGCGAAGTCCTTGTGGCCCGGGGTGTCGAGGATGTTGATCCTGCGCCCCTTGTACTCGAAACCCATGACCGAGGTAGCCACCGAGATGCCTCGCTGCTTCTCGATCTCCATGAAGTCGCTGGTGGCGGTCTTGCGGATCTTGTTGCTCTTGACCGCGCCGGCCGTGTGGATGGCGCCGCCGAAAAGCAGCAGCTTCTCGGTCAGGGTCGTCTTGCCGGCGTCCGGATGGCTGATGATGGCGAATGTCCTCCGCTTCGAGATCTCTTTCTGTAAATCCATGGGTGTCGGGCCGTAGGGTAATCTGAAAACAACGCTTGGGTGTCCGCGCCGCCGGTCGACCGGTCGGGACGCGCAAAATAATGGTAAAACCTTATCTTTGAAAATGTTTCGTCAACCCCATCCGCAAAAGGATTATCCGTGACTGAATTCGAACAACTGCTCTCCCGGGTCAGCGACCTCGTCTGGGGCGTTCCGCTCCTTGTGGCGCTCTTCGGAACCCACCTCTTCCTGACCTTCCGGCTCGGCATCATCCAGAAGCACCTGCCGCACGCGATAAGGATCTCCTTCACCCGTTCGCACGAGGGAACAGGGGAGATCAGCCATTTCGCGGCGCTGGTGACCGCGCTGGCTGCCACCATCGGTACGGGCAACATTGTCGGGGTAGCCACGGCCGTCGCCGCCGGCGGGCCGGGAGCCGTGCTCTGGATGTGGCTGACCGGCGTGTTCGGCATCGCCACCAAGTATGGCGAGGCGCTGCTGTCGGTGAAGTACCGCACGGTCGACCCCGAGACGGGCGGTGTGGCCGGAGGTCCGATGTACGTCATCGAAAAGGCTCTGGGCCAGAAATGGCTGGCCGTACTCTTTGCGGTCTTCACCTCGATCGCTGCGTTCGGCATCGGCAACATGGTCCAGGCCAACTCGATCGCCACCATGCTGCATTCGAACATGAACATCTCCCCCTGGCTCAGCGGAGCGGTGATGACGGTCTTCACCGCGGTCGTGATCATCGGCGGCATCCAGTCGATCGCCAAAGTGTGCGAGTACCTCGTGCCGTTCATGGCCGGGTTCTACCTGATCGGGTGCGCGGTGCTCCTGGTGATCGGGCGTGAGACCCTCGGCGAGACCATGCACCTGATCTTCTCGACGGCCTTCACCGGGCAGGCTGCACTTGGCGGTTTCGCCGGCGCCGGCATGAAGGAGGCGGTCCGGTTCGGTATCGCCCGCGGGCTCTTCTCGAACGAGTCCGGTCTCGGCAGTGCACCGATCGTGGCGGCAGCCGCCCAGACGGAGCACCCGGTGCGCCAGGCGCTGATCTCTTCGACCGGCACCTTCTGGGATACGGTCGTGGTGTGCGCCGCGACAGGCATCGTCGTCGTCAACTCCGGGGCCTGGGTCACCGGGCTCAAGGGGGCGGAGCTCACCAGCGCCGCCTTTGCCGCGGTGCCGGTGATCGGCCCCGCCGTGCTCACCTTCGGCCTGCTCACCTTCGTCTTCTCCACCATCCTCGGCTGGTCCTATTACGGCGAGAAGGCGATGGAGTACCTCTTCGGCAAGCGCTCGATCATGCCTTACCGCTGGGCGTGGGTCGCCGCGGTGATGCTCGGCTCGGTGGTCTCGCTCCATGCGGTCTGGACCTTCGCCGACATCGCCAACGCGCTCATGGCGCTCCCGAACCTGGTGTCGCTGCTGCTGCTCAGTCCGGTCATCGCCGCCGAAACGAAAGATTATTTTTCCCGCAGGTCCTGAATCATACCGGTATGCGTGCATTGTGAAGTTTGAAAAATATGCTATCTTCCCACACCTTTTTTCAAACATATCACAAGGCACGCAACTATGAATTTCAACCCGTGGCACCACGTCGAGATCGGTGATGACTGCCCGAATGTCGTGAATGCGATCATCGAGATTTCCAAGGACAGCAAGACCAAGTACGAACTGGACAAGAAGACCGGCATGCTGAAGCTGGACCGGGTCCTCTTCTCCTCCCTGCTCTATCCCGAGAACTACGGCTTCATCCCGAAGACCCTCGGCGAAGACCATGACCCGCTTGATATCGTCGTCATTTCACAGTGCCAGATCGTGCCGATGTGCGTCGTGCAGGCCAGGGTGATCGGCGTCATGCGCATGATCGACCACGGCGAAGGCGACGACAAGATCATCGCAGTTGCCGAGGACGACATGAGCGTCAGCGGCATCAACGATATCCACGACCTCGGCAAGCACTTCAAGATGGAGCTTCAGCACTTCTTCGAGGAGTACAAGGCCCTCGAGCAGAAGACCGTGCTGGTCGAAGACTTCATGGACGCCAAGACAGCAAAGGAGATCGTCCTCGAGTCGATCACCCGCTACAACGAGACCTACGGCTGAAGCACAGGCGTCTTGACCGCTGAATACGGGGCGGCATGGTTCAACCACACCATGCCGCCCTTTCTTTTTGTACCCCACGCTGTCAGCGCGTCATTACTCGTATATTTACCTGAAATGTCAACCCTATCCCTGGAGCCGGCATGGAGTGGAGGACAGAAACGGACAGCATCGGGCCGGTTCGGGTGCCCGCCGACCGCTACTGGGGCGCACAGACGCAGCGCTCCGTCGAGAACTTCAGGATCGGGCCAGCCGCCAGCATGCCGATCGAGCTCATCCACGCCTACGGGTACCAGAAGAAGGCGTCGGCGATCGCCAACGGCGAACTCGGCGTGCTGGCCGACCAGAAAGTCCGAGCCATCGCCGGCGTGTGCGACGAGATCATTGCCGGAAAGCTTGACGGCCATTTTCCGCTGGTGGTCTGGCAGACCGGTTCCGGTACGCAGACCAACATGAACGTCAATGAAGTCATCTCGAACCGGGCCCACGTCCTGGGCGGCGGCTTGCCGGGGCAGGGGGCGCGGCTGCTGCATCCGAACGACGACGTGAACCGCTCGCAATCCTCGAACGACACCTTCCCGACAGCGATGCACATCGCCGCCTGCTTGATGCTCGGCCAGACGACCCTGCCGGGACTCCGCGGCCTGCAACGCACCCTGTCGGTACTTTCGGAGCGCTACATGACGGTGGTCAAGGCTGGCCGGACGCACTGGATGGACGCCGTGCCGGTAACGTTCGGGCAGGAGCTTTCCGGCTACGCCGCGCAGCTCGACGCGGGGATCGCCGCACTTGAACGGACGTTGCCGCGCCTCGGGCAGCTTGCCCTCGGCGGCACGGCTGTCGGTACCGGCCTGAACGCACCTCCCGGATATGCAGAAAGGAGCGCGGCAATCCTTGCCGAGATGACCGGCCTGCCGTTCGTCACGGCCCCGAACAAGTTCGAGGCTCTGGCGGCGAATGACGCCCTGGTCGAGGCGCACGGAGCCCTCCGGCTCCTGGCCGTAAGCCTGCTGAAAATCACCGGCGACCTGCGCGCCATGGCTTCCGGTCCCCGCTGCGGGCTCGGCGAGATCACCATTCCCGCTAACGAACCGGGTTCATCGATCATGCCTGGCAAGGTAAATCCCACGCAGGCAGAAGCTTTGGCCATGGTCTGCATACGGGTCATGGGGAACGACGTAGCCATAGCCGCAGCCGGCGCTGCGGGGCAGTTCGAGCTCAACGTCTTCAAGCCGGTCATGATCTCGGCGTTCCTCGAATCAGCACGCCTTCTCGGCGATGCGAGCCGTTCGTTCGCTTCCCGCTGTGTCGCCGGCATCGAACCCATCAGCGATGCGATGGAGCGTCATGCAGCCAGCACGCCGATGCTGGTAACGGCCCTCGTTCCGCATGTCGGCTACGACCGTGCCGCCATCATCGCACGGAAGTCAATCGAGGAGGGGATCACGGTACGGGAGGCGGCTGTCGCTTCCGGCTTCCTCGGGGCGGAGGAGTTCGACCGCCTGGTCGATCCGCGCAGGATGGCCGGCCTCGGCTGAGCGTTCTCTGGTGACAAGCGTATACGCTGCCAGAAACCGTGCATCCTGAGCGGAGGCGAGTGTGGACATCGCTTCCCGGCAAGGCTTTCCAGCCCTCCATCAGCGAATTGCAGACATCGCACTCCATGCCACCGTACGACTGTCATCTCACCTAAGTGACTTGATAACAACATCATACGGGAAATGGCCGATCAGCCTTACTGTTTTTGTCATCCATATAGGTAGAATAGCGGTACGGACTCCGGATTGTGGATGATATGTTGATAACTTGTTGATGATTCTGTCTGGCCGCTGCACCAGGGTGACGCAATTGGCGGTTGAAATGGAGAAAAAGTTATATATTGGGCGGGTTGACCGGCTTCGGATTTCCATCGAACAGAACCTGCCCTGATACATGATCGCCCTTTCCCCTGAAGAACTGAAGTCCAGAGCATTGCGGATCAGGCTGGTGCTTTCCGACAACGACGGAGTCTTCACCGATAACGGCGTCTACTACTCGGAAAAAGGCGAGGAGTTCAAGCGTTTTTCGATCCGGGACGGCATGGGCGTGGAGCGGCTCCGTGCCCACGGCATCGAGACCGGAATCATCACCGGGGAGGTCTCACCGAGCCTGGTCAGGCGTGCGCAGAAGCTGCATATCGAGAACCTCTACCTCGGCGTGAGCGACAAGCTCTCCCGCCTTGCGGACGTGCTTGCAGACACCGGCCTGCAGACATCCGAGATCGCCTATATCGGCGACGACGTCAATGATCTCGGCATCATGAAGGCGATATCCGCCGACGGCCTTGCGGCCACCCCGAGGGACGGGCTGCATTTCGTCGAACCCTACATCCATTATCGCAGCGCCGCCGACGGCGGGCGTGGCGGGTTCAGGGACTTCGCCGAGTGGCTCATCTTGCTGAGGGCTTCCTGATACCGAAGAAAAACTTATATTTGTCCAGCAATTCCAACCTGGGCCAGCAGCAGCGTAACGCCAGCAGCCGGTTCACTTTTCCTCCTATCCTATGGCAGAAGTAAAATTCGGTTCCACACTGGCTGGCGACGGCCATCCGGTCTATGTGATCGCCGAGATCGGCATCAACCACAACGGCTCTCTCGACGTGGCCAAGAAGCTGATCGAGGGCGCGGCCAATGCCGGCTGCGACGCCGTCAAGTTCCAGAAGCGCACTCCCGAACTCTGTGTTCCGATGGACCAGCGCAACATCGAGCGCGACACACCCTGGGGCCGGATGACCTACATGGACTACCGTTACAAGGTGGAGTTCGGGTTCGACGAATACTCGGAGATCGACCGCTACTGCCGCGAGAAGGGGATCGCCTGGTTCGCATCGTGCTGGGACGAGGAGGCTGTCGACTTCATGGAGCAGTTCAACCCGCCGTGCTACAAGGCGGCCTCGGCTTCGCTTACCGACCTCTCCCTGCTGAAGAAGACCAAGGATACCGGCCGTGCACTGATCATCTCGACCGGCATGTCGACGATGGAGGAGGTCGATGCGGCCGTCAACGCCCTCGGCAGGAAGAACCTGCTCATCGCCCACACCAACTCGACCTACCCCTGCCCGGTGGAGGAGCTCAACCTGAGGATGATCGGAACGCTCAAGAACCTCTACCCCGAGGTACCGATCGGCTATTCCGGCCATGAGGTCGGCCTTGCCACCACCTGGGCGGCCGTAGCGCTCGGCGCGGTGTTCGTCGAGCGCCACGTGACCCTGGACCGCGCGATGTGGGGTTCCGACCAGGCGGCATCGGTCGAGATCTCCGGCATGTCGAGGCTGGTCTCCAACATCCGCGATATCGAGAAGGCCCTCGGCGACGGCGTCAAGCGCGTCTACGACGGCGAAGCCGCGGCCAGGAAGAAACTCCGCAGGGTGTGAGCTCTTTCAACGCAAACCCGCGAAAAGACAGTCCCATATTCCGGAGAGCTTCAGCCCTCCTGACATTGCAATTTCTTATATTTCCCATTGTTGCCCCGGGCTTCAGCCCGGGGGTCGGGAAATCATTCTCTCCTCTTGCGTCATAATCTCTTCCCGATTAAATTTACCCCGAAATTACCAGCTGCGCCGATGCTGCCAGAGCCTGGCGCCTCCGCTTCGAAAACAGACAACCGACAAGACCCATATGAGCGACAAGACCTCTCCGGCGGCCAAGGAGTTCGAGTACAAGGCCGAAATGAAGCAGCTACTCGACCTTATCGTCCATTCACTCTATACCCATCCCGAAATATTCCTTCGCGAACTGATCTCCAACGCATCGGACGCCTTGAGCAAGGCACGTTTCAGGCTGCTCTCCTCTGACGATGGGCTGGACCGGGAAGGGGAGCTCAAGATCACCATCACCGTGAACCCGGAGGACCGGAGCGTCGTCATCGAGGATACCGGCATCGGCATGACCGAGGAGGAGCTCATCTCCAATCTCGGCACGGTCGCCCGCTCGGGCACCCTCGGCTTCATGGAGGCCATGAAGGCCCAGCAGAAGGGCGAGGGCATGGATGCCAACCTGATCGGCCAGTTCGGCGTCGGTTTCTATTCGGTGTTCATGGTGACCGACGAGGTGACCGTCGAGACCAGGAGCGCCGAGGCCGGCTCGGAAGGCCGCCGCTGGCGTTCTTCCGGTCAGGGGACCTACACCATCGAGCCGGCGGAGCTCGCCGGCCGCGGCACGAGGATCTCCTTTACGCTGAAGGAGGAGTACAAGGAGTTCGCCGAGGAGTACCGCGTCGAACAGATCATCAGGAAATATTCGAACTTCGTCGATTTCCCGATCCTGCTCGGAACGAAGCAGGTCAACAGCATCACCGCGCTCTGGCAGCGTTCGAAGAGCGAGCTGAAGGAGGAGGAGCTCAACGAGTTCTACAAGTTCATCTCGACCGACCATCAGGAACCGCTCGACCACCTGCATCTCTCGATCGAAGGCGCGGTCAGCTTCAAGGCGCTGCTCTTCATACCGGCAGAGGCGCCGATGGAGCTGCTCTACCAGCAGGGGGCGCTCGAGAAGCACGGCCCGCAGCTCTACGTCAGGAAGGTGCTCATCCAGCATGAGTGCCGAGACCTGCTGCCGGAGTACCTGCGCTTCGTCGCCGGCGTGGTGGATACCGAAGACCTTTCGCTGAACGTCTCGCGCGAGATGGTGCAGTCCAGCCCCGTCATGTCGAAGATCCGCCAGATTCTGACCGGCAAGATCCTCGGCTGGTTCGACACCCTTGCCACGGAGCAGCCGGAGAAGTTCCACAAGTTCTACAAGGCGTTCGGCCCGATCATCAAGATCGGCCTGAACACCGATTTCACGAACCGCGACAAGCTGATCGACCTGCTCCGGTTCGAGACGACCAGGACCGCGGAGGGCGAGTACATCACCCTGAAACAGTACGTGGAGCGCATGGCCGAAGGACAGTCCGAAATCTACTACCATGCGGGCCAGAGCCGCGCCCAGATGCTGGCGCACCCGAACCTCGAGTACTTCCGCAAGAAAGAGATCGAGGTGCTGCTCCTGACCGATCCGGTCGACGTGTTCGTGATCCCGTCGATCTTCGAGTATGACAAAAAGCCGCTCAAGTCCATCGAGAAGGCCGAGATCGATGCCGCCGGCACGGTGGAAGCCGAGGGCGAAAGACTCGGTGAAGAGGTCAAAAGCGGCGTCCTCGGCCTGTTCCGGGAGGTCCTTGGCGACCGAGTGGCCGACGTGGTCGAGTCGAAGCGGCTGGTGAGTTCGCCGGTGACCCTCGTCAGCGGCAAGGACGCCATGGACAGCCAGTTCGAAAAGGTCATGAAGATGATGCAGCAGGGCGTGCCCACATCGAAGAAGATCCTCGAGGTGAACACCTCTCACCCGATCGTCCGCAACCTCGCCGGCAAGCAGGCCGTGGGACTCGGCAACGATCCGGTGGTGCGGGCCGCCGTCATGCAGCTTTTCGAAGGGGCGCTCCTCCTGGAGGGCGACCTGGAGAGCGTCACCGATTACGTCTCCAGGATGAACGAACTGGTCGAGGCGGCGACCCGGGCCGGGGCGTAAAAACAGTTGATAGTTGATAGTTGATAGTTGATAGTTGAAAACGGGGCGCGGAGTGGTACGTCAAAATATTGCCTTTCTTGTCCCTGATCTCCTTGCAGTCCTTTTGTGGTAGCAATTAAACCAGAGTAATGAAGCAGCTGTCAGAACAGGAACTTCGGCGGATTGCCGTGTTCCAGAAGAACGAGATCACCGAGCACCACATCTACAAGAATCTCTCGACGCGGGTCGACGGGGTCAGGAACCGGCGGATCCTGACGCAGATCTCGGAAGACGAGCTCCGCCACTACCATGTCTGGAAAAAGTTCACCGGCAGGGAGATCGCACCGGGCCGGGTGAAGATCTGGTTCTATTCAGTGGTCAGCCTTCTGTTCGGATTCACCTTCGGCATCAAGCTGATGGAGGCGGGGGAGCAGAAAGCGCATGACGCCTACGGCCGCCTGGTCGGAGGGAGGAACGAAGTGGACGCGATCGTCAGGGACGAGGAGGAGCACGAGCAGGCGCTGATCTCGCTGCTCGACGAGGAGCGCCTGAAGTATACCGGTTCGATCGTGCTGGGGCTGAACGATGCCCTGGTCGAACTTACCGGTGCACTGGCGGGCCTGACCTTTGCCCTGCAGAACACCAGGATCGTCGCCCTGACAGCCGGCATCACCGGGTTTGCCGCCGCGTTCTCCATGGCCGCATCCGAGTATCTGTCGACCAAGTCGGAGCCTGGTACGAAAAGCCCGATCAAGGCATCGGTCTACACCGGTATCGCCTACCTGCTGGCCGTGACGGTGCTGATCCTGCCCTACCTGTTCGTCCAGAACCTCTATCTCTGCCTGGCGCTCGCCTTCGCCGGGGCGATCGCCATCATCGCGCTGTTCAACTTCTATGTTTCGGTGGCCCAGGGAGAGCCGTTCCGCAGCCGTTTCCTCGAGATGGCGGGGCTGATCTTCGTGGTGGCGGGCATCAGCTTCGGAGCAGGCCTGGTCATACGGACCGTGTTCGGCGTCGAGGTGTAGGTTATCCGGCAAGAGCGCCGAGGAGCGCCGCACAGTCAATCGGGCCCTTGGTGTCGACGGAGACGCAAAGGGCCCTTTCCCATTCTTCCGGAGGCTCGACCGATCGCAGCTGCGCATCAAGGACGGCGGGATCAGCTTCCGAGGGGTCGGCCCCCTCTGCGAGCCGTGCGAGCACCCGTTCCCGGAGGAGCTCATCCGGGGCGGTCAGGCAGAGGATGCGGCACAGGCAGCCCATCCGCCCGGCCATTTCGATGAACGGCCTCCGCTGGCTCTGCCTGAGGAACGTAGCGTCGACGATCACCGGCCAGCTCCCGGAAATGGCGGATTCCGCAGCATCGAGAAGGCTGCGATACGTTTTCTCAGTCGCTACCGGCGAGTAGATGTCGATACCGGAAAGGCGGCTGCCCTTCAGGGGCGAGATCCCGAAGAGCCTTTTGCGTTCGATGTCCGAACGGAGGTGGACGAAGCCCCCCCTCTCGGAAAGCCCTGCCGCCAGCACCGATTTTCCGCTGCCTGAAACGCCGTGCATGAGCACCAGCACCGGCGGGGCGGGGCGCACGTAGCCCAGCGCGAGCGACAGGTAAGAGCGGTGCTCCTCCAGCATCGCGCTGCGGGACTCCGGGTCGCTCTCCTGCATGAGGCGGATGGCCGTGACCTTGGCACGCACCATGGATCGGTACGCGCAGTAGAGGCGCAGCACACGGAGGCCGCCGTAGTCCCCGCTGTCCGAGAGGTAGCCGTTCAGGAACGTCCAGGCAAGCGCGGGACGGCACGAGTGCTGCAGGTCCATGAACAGGAACGCCGCGTCGCTCATCACGTCGATGACGCTGAGGTTCGGGTTGAACTCGATGCAGTCGAAGATCATGACCTTACCGTTCCAGACCACCATGTTGCCGGTATGCATGTCGCCGTGGCACTCCCTTACGTAGCCGTCGGCCCTGCGTCGACGCAGCACAGGGGCGAGCCCGCGGTGCTCGGCGATCGTCCAGGCCCTGATGGTTTCGATCGCCACTGACTCTTCGGGGGTATGGGTCAGGTTTTCGGTGCGGTCGAGGTTCTCGAGCATCGGTACGAGCAGTACCTCGGGGGTGCCGAACGCCGATGAGGGTTCAGCCGGGGTGGCGGTGCGATGGAATTCCGAAACCATACCTGCGATCTCCCTGACCTTTTCGGAAGGGAGGGCGCCACCCGCAAGCAGACGGTCGAGTTCAAGGCTCCGGTCGAACTGAACCATCCGGACGACGTAATCAGCCACCGGACCGGTTCCGCCTATGCGGAAGCCGTCGCCATCCGCCGTGACCGGGAGGACATCCAGGTAGAGCCCAGGACAGAGCCTCCTGTTGAGCCTGAGCTCTTCCCGGCAGCAGTGGCTGCGCCGTTCAAGGGTAGAAAAATCGAGAAAGCCCAGGTTTACCGGCTTCTTGAGCTTGTAGGCGTAGCGGCCGGTCAGGAAGATCATCGAGATGTGCGTCTCGACCATCCGTATCGGGGTTTCCACGGTATGGGGGTAGGCCTCCGGGCGGCACAGGGCTTCGGCAACCGGTGTCATGGCAGCAGGCAATGTTTGATCTCTTCTTCCATACTAAGTGAAATCCCCGACATTGCCGCATGCAGGCCGCCCAACACCGGTCCGAGTGGGGAAGTTTGCAGAAAAAAATGTAAATTATGAGTTCATGACCAGCCCTATCCCGAAGCCGCCATGAATCCTTCGTGGCTTGCGGGAAGCCTTACTGCCAGAACATATCTCTAAACAGAGCAGCATCAATGATACAGCTTTCCAAGATTCTTTGTCCGACTGATTATTCCGACACCTCCGACAAGGCCGTACGGTACGCCATCCAGTTAGCCCGTCGCGTCAACGCCCATGTCCGCTTCCTGCACATCCAGGCGCCAGACGTCAGCATCGTGCGCAGTGGCGGAGAGGATGAGAACCCGGTATCCGACGGCTTCATGAAGATGCTCATGGCCGAAAAGAAGAAGGGGCTCATGGCGGACGTCAAGGTCGTGAGCGGCGTGCCGACCGAAGCCATCATCAGCCATGCCCACGAGTGGTTCGCGGACCTGATCGTCATGGGCTCTCACGGCAGGACCGGCCTGATGCGCATCATGATGGGAAGCGTGGCCGAAGCTGTTTTCCGCTCCGCGGCCATTCCTGTTCTGCTCGTCAAGCAGGACGCCGTCGACAAGGCGATTCCCGGCTGAAATCCGAATATTCACTACCATCTTATCCGTTCGAACATGAAACACTTCAGGGACTCCATCGTCACCTTGATCACCGAGACCTCGTCGAACCTGCCGAGCGACGTCCGCCGCGCTCTCGCCAAAGCGATCGGGCAGGAAGCCCCGGATTCGAGGGCCGACCTGGCCATGTCGACCATCTCGGTCAACATCGACATGGCCGTCGACAGCGTCTCCCCGATCTGCCAGGATACCGGCATGCCCACCTTTTTCGTGCATAGCCCCAAAGGTGCCGACCAGCTCCTCATGAAACGGGAGATCGAGGCCGCCGTCGCCGAGGCGACGAGACTGGGCAAGCTTCGCCCGAACGCCGTCGATTCCCTGACCGGCAAGAATTCCGGCAACAACCTTGGTGAACACATGCCGTCGATCCATTTCGAACCCTGGGACAGGGACGCGATCGAAGTGAAGCTCATCCTCAAGGGCGGTGGCTGCGAGAACAAGAACATCCAGTACTCGCTTCCGATGGAGGTGCCAGGCCTCGGACGCGCTGCCCGGGACATCGACGGCGTCCGCAAGTGCATCCTTCATGCGGTCTGGCAGGCACAGGGCCAGGGATGCAGCCCCGGCTTCATCGGCGTCGGCATCGGCGGAGACCGGACCAGCGGCTACGAGCTTGCCAAGAAGCAGCTCCTCCGCAGCGTCGACGACCGGAACCCCGACCCGGAACTCGCCACGCTCGAGGATGAGGTCATGCAAAAGGGCAACCGCCTGGACATCGGCCCTATGGGCTTCTCCGGAGCGACGACCCTGCTCGGATGCAAAATCGGCAAGTCCCATCGCGTGCCGGCGAGCTTCTACGTATCTGTCGCCTACAACTGCTGGGCATACCGCCGGCTTGGCGTCATCCTCGACATAGCCGACGGGTCGATCACTTCGTGGCAGTACCGGGAAGCCGACGAGATCAAACGCCTGGCCAAAGGCGCCGGCATCCCGCTGACCGGCCGAGAGGTGGTGCTCCAGGCCCCGGTGAGCGAAGCAGAGGTGCGCAAGTTGAAGGTCGGCGACATCGTCATCGTCAACGGCGAGATGCACACAGGCCGCGACGCTTTCCACCACTACGTCATGCACCACGACCTCCCGCCGGACCTCGATACCAAGGGGGGCATCATCTACCACTGCGGCCCGGTCGTCATGAAGAACGAGGCGGGGGAGTACGTCATCACCTCCGCGGGTCCGACAACCTCGATCCGCGAGGAGCCCTACCAGGCCGACGTCATCAAGAAGCTGGGCCTCAGGGTCGTCATCGGCAAGGGCGGCATGGGCCCGAAGACCCTGCAGGGGCTCAGGGAGCACGGCGCGGTCTACCTCAACGGCATCGGCGGGGCAGCCGTCTACTACGCCCGCTGCATCAAAAAGGTGACCGGGGTCCATTTCCTTGAGGAGATGGGCGTACCCGAAGCCATGTGGCACCTCCAGGTCGAGTCTTTCCCGGCGATCGTCACCATGGACGCCAACGGCAACAGCCTGCACCAGCAGGTCGATGAAGCGTCGTTCGAAGCCCTGAAAGCCCAGGAGATCCGGTAACAGTTTTGGATTCGAGAGACAACCAGTAATTGCACAAGCACAACCAAGTGTCATCCATATGAAGAAAATACGTTTCATGGACGTCTCCTTCCGTGACGGATTCCAGTCCTGTTACGGCGCGAGGGTCAAAACCGAGGATTTCCTCCCGGTGCTCGAGGCCGCCGTACAGGCAGGCACCGACAACTTCGAGATCGGCGGTGGGGCGCGCTTCCAGAGTCTTTATTTCTATTGCCAGGAGGACGCATTCGAGATGATGGACGCCTGCCGCAGGGTCGTCGGTCCGGAGATCAACCTGCAGACCCTTTCGAGGGGCGCCAACGTCGTCGGCCTCGTCTCGCAGTCCCGCGACATCGTCGACCTGCACGCGAAACTCTTCAGGAAGCACGGCATCAGCACCATCCGCAACTTCGACGCCCTCATGGACGTGCGCAACCTCGCATGGTCCGGAAAGTGCATTGTGGAGGCCGGGCTGAAGCACCAGGTGGTCGTCGCCCTCATGGGCCTGCCCCCGGGCCTCAGGGAAGAGTACTGCCACACCCCGCAGTTCTACCTCGACAAGCTTCAGGAGATCCTCGACGCCGGCATACCGTTCGACAGCGTCGCCTTCAAGGACGCCTCCGGCACCACCACCCCGGCTGTGGTCTACGAGACCGTCAAGGGGGCGAGGAAGATGCTTCCGGAAGGTACCATCCTCCAGTTCCACACGCATGACACCGCCGGCATGGGCGTGGCCTGCAACTTTGCCGCCATCGAGGCCGGCATCGACATCATCGACCTTGCGATGGCCCCGGTCAGCGGAGGCACCGCCGAGGTCGACATCCTTACCATGTGGCACCGCCTTCGCGGCACGGACTACACGCTCGACATCGACCAGGAGAAGTACCTGCAGGTCGAGGCCATGTTCATCGAGCACATGGACAAGTACTATATGCCCCCGGAAGCCAAGGAGGTCAATCCGGTCATTCCGTTCTCGCCGATGCCCGGCGGCGCGCTGACGGCCAACACGCAGATGATGCGCGACCACGATACGCTGCACTTCTTCCCGGAGGTGATCCGCAACATGCGCGAGGTGGTGGCCAAGGGCGGCTTCGGCGCCTCGGTCACGCCGGTCTCGCAGTTCTACTTCCAGCAGGCCTTCGCCAACACCGTGCAGGGGCCGTGGAAGAAGATCGTCGACGGCTACGGCAAGATGGTGCTCGGCTACTTCGGCAAGACCCCGGCCGAACCAGATCTCGAAGTGGTGCGCCTCGCCGCCGAACAGCTTGGACTCGAGCCCACGGTGCAGGACGTGCACGACATCAACGACCGCAACCCCGACCTCGGCATCGAGCACAACCGCAAGCTGCTCAGGGAGGCCCACCTGCCCGAGACCGACGAGAACATCTTCATCGCCGCGACATGCGGCACGAAGGGAATCGAGTTCCTCCAGGGCGACAAGCCGCTTGGCATCCGCTACAAGAAGGATATCGAAGCCGAAGAGGTGGCCAAGAAGGACGCCGAGGAGCTGAAGGTGACCGCCCACGGCAATTCGCTGCAGGACCGCCTGCAGGAGCTGATCCGCCCCGCATCCCGCGGCCTGTCAGGAAACTATCTCGTGATGGTTGACGGCAAGTCGTTCAACGTCGTGATCGCCGACGGCGTCGCCATGGCCCAGTCGGTCGCCCCGGGCATGCAGCCGGTGACTATCCCGCTTCAGCAGATGGTTGCTCCGGCCTCGCAGCACGCAGGTACACCGGTCATCGCGTCGATGCCCGGAAATGTCGTCTCCATCGAGGTGAAGGTAGGCGACACGGTCGCCGAGAGCCAGGACCTGGCGATCCTGGAGGCCATGAAGATGGAGTCCCCCGTGAAGTCGCCGGCAGCCGGAAAGGTCTCCGCCGTACTGATCAAAAAGGGCGACTCGGTCGGCTCCGGCCAGGCGATCATGTACCTCGAATAAGGAGCAGAGGGGAATTATAAAGGACAGCAGGGAGATCAGGGACTGCAAGGACGAAAAAGAATACGCTGCTTGGAAGCACCATCTTTCTCTTCGTCCCTGCAGTCCTTCTGCCTTTTCCTATTTCAAGACAACATCACACCCGGGGTTCTCGCGGGTAAACCTCTCCAGCTCGTAATCCGGCACACAGTCGGCAGAGAGCTCGAGCTTTTCGAGGTTCCGGAGCTGCATGATCGGCTCTATGGAATCTATCGGCGCTCCCGTAACGATCAGCTCTTCGAGGTCGACGAGGCCGGAGAGGGGTTCGAGACTTCGAACGGCGGTCTGCTCGATGCTCAGCTCCCTCAGGCTTGCCATATTCCTCAGCGGTTCGAGGCTTTTGATCGGGGTGCGGCTGCAGCGCAGGTACTCAAGGTTGGTCAGGCCTGCGAGCGGCTCGAGCGTGGTGACCCCTGTACTGTTGATGCCGAGCTCGATCAGGTTCTCGAGATCCCTGAGCGGCGCAATCGAGGTGATACCGGTCTTGTAGCAGCTCAGCTTCTCGAGGTTTTTCAGTCCCGAAAGGGGAGTCAGGTCGCTGATGGGAGTTTCCGAGCAGTAGAGCTCCTCGAGGTTGACCAACCCGCTTACCGGGCCGAGATCATCGATTTCGGTGCTCGATATCCAGAGCAGCTTGAGCGACAGGATGTCGCGCAGCGGCTCGAGGGTAGTGAAGTTGCAGTCGAAGGCGTAGATGCGTTTAAGATTACGCAGGTTCCTGATCGGCTCGAGGCTTTCGATCGGGGTTTCATCGCAACGAAGCTGCTGCAGGTTCTCCAGCAGGCTGACGGGGCCGAGGTGGTGGATCCGGTGGTTATCGCAGCGCAGGCTCGTCGTGTTCAGGAACTCGAGCATCTGTGATTCGTCCGGGTCTGTCTGGATCTTCAGGTTGTTGCGCACCACCGCCTTCCAGTCGTTGTCGAACCAGCGGAACAGCCCCAGACGGCGATGGGGCTCCCGCATCAGCATGGCCCTCGTTGCAGGAAGGGCCTCGCGGTTGGTATGTGGCGGGGTCACCGGCATTTTCGACTGCGTGGAGTTGATGAGCTCCGGCGTGAAGGTTACGGACGGGGTTTTTCCGGTTTCGAGGTTCTCGGCCAGGCAACGGATGTACCATTCGGCCTTCTTGTCCTCGATGATGCGGTAATGCTTTTCAAGGTTCTGCTCGTCGAGGGTCGAGATCTCGGCGAGCAGGTCGTTGCTGCACCTTGGGCAGATCGCGTTCTGTTCTGTCAGCGGGAAGCTGCAGACAGGACACTGTTTATAGATGTTTTGCTCCAACTCGGGGTATTCCTGGAAGGTTTTACGGTATGTGATTTTATTCTTCAACATACGAAATAATCAGTGGCTAGCCATGCTTCGGCCTGATCGCCAAGCAAGAATCGTTGCTCGCCCGCGCCCCGGCTCTTCCGTTGCAGGCGCTTTGAACTATAGAGTGCAAAGCATTGTTGTAACAGAAGCCATTCCCCCGTGGCTTTTCCATTTGTGATGTTTCCATATCTCAGTCCTGAAGTGCAAATCGAATCGGGCGCGAGCCCGTGGAGGCTTCATGGTTACAGGATCATCTCCATATCCCGACTCCGGTCCGGAGGATCTTGACAGGCTTCTCGAACTGTCGGACGAGGAGTGGCTGCTGCGGAGGAAGGGATTCCGGAACTCGCCGAAGGCCATCCAGGTAAACGAGAGCCTGCTGACCGTCGGCAACGGCTATCTCAACATCAGGGGGAGCCTCGAGGAGTTGCCTCCGGGCCATTGCGGCGGCATGTACCTGGCGGGGGTCTTCGACAAGTCCGAATCGGATGTCGAGGAGCTGGTCAAGTGCCCCATGTGGACCGACGTCTCGATCTGGCACGAGGGGGAGAAGTTCTGTCTGTCGATCTGCCGGGCCGTCTTCCACGAGCAGCTCCTGGACATGAAAAAGGGTTTGCTTCACCGAAGGACCGTGTTCAGGAACCCGGCGGGCAAGGTCCTGGCCCTCGACATCACCCGCACGGCATTCATGCACGACCCGCATCGCGGTTACATGCGCGTCCGGATAACCCCGCGCAACTTCTCCGGGAAGATCCGGGTGCTGTCGGGCCTCAACGGCGAGGTCTACAACCGAGGCTATTTCCCGAGGGAGAAGTACAAGCACCTGCAGCTCGAAAAGATCGAACGCGGCAGGAACTTCATGTACCTCGAAGTGAAGACCCGCGAACGCGGGATCAGGATCGCCGAGGCGGCGTCATGGAAGCTGATGGCCGGTTCGGGGAGCCCCCTGCAATGGGAACCGAGGATCTACGGGGAGAAGTTCACCAGCGAAATAACGATCGATGCGGCAAAGGGGCGCACCTATGAGTTCGAGAAACTCGCCGTAGTGAACACCAGCCGGGAGACTCCGGCTGATTGCATGTTCAGGGAGACCATTAGCAAGCTCAAGGATTACGTGCGCAAGGGGGCGAAGCAGGAGATCGAAAGTCACCTGGCGGCCTGGCGCTCGATGTGGGATCAGGCCGATATCAATATCGACGGTGACGAACAGGCGCAGCAGGCCCTCCGCTTCAACATCTACCAGCTCCTGATCAACGGCCCCGCCGGGCCAACCGGCATCGGAGCCAAGTTCCTCAGCTCCGAAGGCTACCTCGGCCACGCATTCTGGGACACCGAGATCTTCATCCTGCCCTTCTACGTCTACAACTTCCCGCCGGTCGCCCGCAACCTTTTGATGTACCGGTACAACACCCTTGCCGGGGCCAGGAAGAACGCGGAGAAAATGGGGTACAGGGGTGCGAAGTACGCCTGGGAATCGGCAACGACGGGCGAGGACGTCACCCCGCGTTTTGCATCGAAGCTCGAGAAGACCATCCGGCTGATATATACGGGTACCGAGGAGGACCACATCGTCTCCGACGTCATCTACGGCCTGGAGCGCTATTTCAGGGTGACCGGGGACGAGTCCTTCCTGCTGGAGTACGGCCTCGAGATGGTCTTCCTGACTGCGCGCTTCTGGGCGAGCCGTACGCTCAAGCCGGGGGATGCGTACGAGATCCGAACGGTCATCGGGCCGGACGAGTTCCACGAGCATGTCGACAACAACGCCTACACGAACTTCCTGGTGAAGTGGCATTTGCGCCTTGCGGGAATGCTCCACAAGCATGTGGCCAAGACGAACCCGGACTCGCTCGTTGCCGTCACCGCGAAGATCGGACTCGATGAACACGAACCGGGAGAGTGGCTCAGGATCAGCCGGAAGCTGAAGTTCACCCAGGATCCGGATACCGGGCTCATCGAGCAGTTCGACGGCTACTTCTCCCTGAAGGACCACGTGATCACCCGGCATGACCGCGAAGGCAGTCCGGTGCTGCCTCAGGGGGTTACCTTCAGGAACATCGGCCGCACGCAGCTCATCAAGCAGGCAGACGTCCTGATCATGATGCTGCTCTTTCCTCATGCCTTCAGCGCAGAGGAGAAGCTGGCCAACTACCACTATTACGAGCAGCGCACGGCCCACAAATCATCCCTCAGCCACTGCACCCACGCCATGATGGGGATGGCCGTGAAGGAGCGTGTCAACGCATACCGCTACTTCATGAAGACCGCGTTGTTCGATCTGAAGAACCTGCACCGGAACACCGAGCTCGGCATCCATGCGGCTGCGGTTGGCGGGAGCTGGCAGACGGTCGTCCACGGTTTCGCCGGCCTCACCCTCAAGTCGGACCGTATCGTTCTGAACCCCTGGCTTCCGAAGAAATGGGAGCGCCTGGCGTTCCGCGTCATATGGCGCGAACGGGACGTCCACCTCGACATCTCGCACCGGCAGGTATCGATACGTATCGACTCTGAAACAGACATGAGCCTTCCCTGCACCCTCTATGGCAGGACGAGCAAATTGCGAACCAACAAAGCGTACCGGCTTGAGTATTGCCCGTCGTGACAACAACGAGGAGAACGATTGCATGAAAAAGCTGAGGATTGCCCAGGTTGCCCCACTGATCGAAAGCGTCCCCCCAAAAAAATACGGCGGCACGGAACGGGTCGTCTACAACCTGACTGAAGGCCTTGTCGCCGCCGGCCATGAGGTGACACTGTTCGCCTCCGGCGACTCGACAACCAGCGCCCGCCTCGTCGCACCCGTCCCGGAAAGCCTCAGGCTCGGCCGTAAGAGCCATTCCGCCATCATCATGCACATGCTGATGCTTTCGAAGGTCTACGAGGAGATGGACGGGCAGTTCGACATCATCCATTCGCACCTCGAGTACCTTACCCTGCCGTTCGCCGCCCGCTCCTCGACACCGACCGTGCTTACCATGCACGGCAGGCTCGACACCCCTGATTACGCGAGGCTCCTGAAGCGCTACGGCGCGATGCCCTACGTCTCGATCAGCGATGCCCAGAGGGTTCCCGTGCCGGATATCAACTGGGTAGGCACCGTCTACCACGGCTATCCGGAAAGCCTCTTCGAGTTCAATCCGGACCCGGAGGAGTACTTTCTCTACCTCGGCCGTTTCTCCGAGGAGAAACGGCCTGACCAGGCCATCATGCTCGCCCGGGCATGCAATGTGAAGCTCAAGGTCGCCGCAAAGATCGATCCAGCCGACAGGGCCTATTTCAAGGAAAGGATCGAACCGCTGCTCGGCCATCCCCTCATCGAGTTCGTGGGCGAGGTCGACGACAGCCGGAAATCGGTACTGCTGCGGAACGCCCGGGGCCTGCTGAACCCGATCGACTGGCCCGAACCGTTCGGGCTCGTCATGATAGAGGCCCTCGCCTGCGGCACGCCGGTCATCGTGCGCCGCTGCGGCTCCTCCCCCGAGGTGGTCAGCCACGGCACGAGCGGTTTCGTCTGCGACTCACGCCTGGAATTCATCCGGGCTATCCGCGATATCGGCACCCTCTCCCGACAGGCCTGCCGCAACGAGTTCGAGCGCCGATTCACCCTCAGCCACATGACCACGAACTACGAGATGCTCTATCATGAACTTATCGCGGGTTCGTCCCGGAAGACGCGCCTGCCGGCATCCCCCTGCGACGATGGGGAGATAGCCGCGTGAAAGGCGAGCAACCCTGACCCCAATCTTGGCTTTTTCGGATCCCGAATGTCAAAATGCAAGACCTGACCCCAGAGTTGGCTTGGAAGAACCGTCCGAAAGCTTATAATGAAGCTATCTTAAACCCTCGTCGTTACCGATAGCAGCATGCCGTTCGTCCACCTGCATACCCACACCCACTTTTCGATGCAGAGCAGCCCGATCTTTACGGGAGAGCTGTTCGCCGCCTGCAGGAAGAAGGGGATGGATACGGTGGCCATCACCGACTACTCGGCCATGTTCAACATGCCTGAGCTGTTCGGCCTCGCCAAAAAGGCCGAGGTGAAGCTCATCATCGGTTCGGAGATCTTCCTCGCCGGCACCGAGTCGAGGGGCAGCGGACGGCCGGCCACGCTGGTGCTGCTCGTGCAGGACGACACCGGCTACCGGAACATGTGCGTGCTGCTTTCGCGCGCGGCCAGGGAGGGCTTCACCAACGGCACTCCCCAGGTGGAGCTGAAGGTGCTCGAGTCGTGCTGCGAAGGCCTGACCTGCCTCTCTGCGGCACACGCGGGCCTTATTGGCAGGGCACTGCTCGATGGCGACGAGGCGGAGGCCCGTCGGCACGCCGACTACTACCGGGGCCTTTTCGGAGAGCGCTTCTACCTCGAGCTCCAGCGACACGGGGCGCCTTACGACGACCAGCTCGTCGAGGCGACGCTGAGGCTGGCGGGGGAGACCGGCATCCGGCTCGTAGCCACCAACAACGTCCACTACCTGGAACGGAGCGACTCCGGCTGCTACCGGGCCATGATCGCCAACCGAACCAAGGAGAAGCTCGACAGCCGCAACCTGCAGTGCCTGCCCGGCAGCGAGAACTACTTCAAGTCGCCCGACGAAATGTCGGCAACCTTCGACAACGCGCACGACGAGCTCGACAACACACTCCGGATCGCCGACAGCTGCACCTACGCCTTCAGGACCCAGGAGCCCCTTCTGCCGCACTTCCCGCTGCCCGAGGGCTTCACCGACGAGAAGGAGTACCTGCGGCACCTGACCTGGGAAGGGGCAAAGGAGAAATACGCGGACTGCGAACAGATGGGCATCGACCCGCAGGAGGTCAAGGCGCGCATCGAGATGGAGCTCGGCGTCATCGAGAAGATGGGCTTCAGCTCCTACTTCCTGATCGTGAGCGACCTTATTGCCGCCTCGCGCCGCCTCGGCTACTCCGTCGGCCCCGGACGCGGCTCCGCGGCAGGCAGCATCATCGCCTACCTGACCGGCATCACCCGGATCGACCCGCTGCTCTACAAGCTGCTCTTCGAGCGCTTCCTCAACCCCGAGCGCCTCTCGATGCCCGATATCGATATCGACTTCACCCCGGTCGGCAAGCAGAAGGTTCTTGACTATACGGTCGAGAAGTACGGCAACGAGAGCGTCTCCAAGGTGATCGCCATCGGCACCCTGGGCGCGAAGGCGGCAATCCGTGACGCCGGGCGTGTGCTCGACGTGCCGCTCAAGGCGGTCGACCAGCTCGCCAAGCTGGTGCCATCAAGGCCGGGCACGACCCTCGATGACGCCTTCCGCGACGTCAAGGAGCTGGGGCGACTTGTCGACAGCGATCCGCAGTACAAGCAGCTCATGCAGTACGCCAGGGCCATGGAGGGCCGGGCTCGCAACGTCTCGATGCACGCCGGCGCGGTGGTCATCACCAACGGCGCGCTTGAGGAGCAGGTGCCGCTCTACGTCTCGAACAAGATCGAGACCGAGGAGCGCAAGTACGCCGACGAATTCAACCAGGACGACATCGACGGCACGACGAGATCCTCCGACGGGGCCGACGAAAAACAGGTGGTGACCCAGTTCGACAAGAACTGCATCGAGCAGGCCGGCCTCCTCAAGATCGACTATCTCGGCCTCGAGACCCTCGCCGTCATCGACGAGACCCTGCGCCTGATCAGGAAGCGCCACGGCGTTGACATCGATCTGGAAAAGGTGCCAATGAACGACCGGCAGACCTTCAGGATCTTCCAGGAGGGCAAGATGGCCGGCATCTTCCAGTTCGAGTCCTCCGGCATGCAGAGCTACATGACGCGCCTCCAGCCGACGCAGATCGGCGACATCATCGCCATGAGCGCCCTCTACCGCCCCGGAGCGCTCAACGCTGAGATCGACGAGGAGCGCAACGCGGTCGACCTCTTCGTGGACCGCAAGCACGGCAGGGAGGAGATCGACTACATGCACCCCATGCTCGAGGAGATCCTGAAGGAGACCTACGGAGTCATCGTCTACCAGGAGCAGGTGATGCAGATCTCCCAGGTGATGGGGCGCTTCTCTCTCGCAAAGGCCGACAACCTCCGCAAGGCGATGGGCAAGAAGGACCCGAAGCTGATGCAGAAGTTCAGGGAGGAGTTCGTCGAGGGGGCGGTGAGCATCGATGTCAACAAGGCCCTTGCCACGAGGATCTTCGACCTCATGGCCGAGTTCGCCGGCTACGGGTTCAACAAGAGCCATTCGGCAGCCTACGGCGTGCTGGCCTACTGGACCGGCTACCTCAAGGCCCACTACACCATCGAGTTCGTGACGGCGATCCTGAACAGCGAGATCGGCGATACGGAGCGCATGAAGCACCTGACCGACGAGGCCAAGGGTTTCGGGATCTTCACGCTCCCGCCCTCGCTCAACCGGAGCGACGCGCTCTTCTCGATCGACGAGCACAAAGGGCGCTCCTACATCCGTGTCGGCCTCTCGGCGATCAAGCAGGTCGGCGGCGGTGCCAAGGCGGTCGTTGCCGCGCGGCTGCGCAGGAACGGCAAGCCCTTTGCCAACCTCTTCGACCTTACGACATCGGTCGACCTCCGCGCCATGAACCGCAAGGCCCTCGAATGCCTCATCCTGGCCGGCGCGCTCGACGAGATCGACAAGAACCGGGCCAGGCTGCTGGCCAATGCCGACAAGGCCATCAAGTTCGGGCAGATGCAGAACAAGGCCGTCACGCTCGGCCAGGGTGGGTTCTTCAGCGACGACCTCAGCCAGGGGCAGTCAGGAGTGCACTATCCCGAGCTCGACAACGCCGAGCCGATGCCGGACAATGAGAAGCTGCAGCACGAGAAGCGGCTCGTCGGCTTCTACCTCAGCCACCATCCGCTTGACCCCTTCCGCCGCGACTGGGAGGCCTTCGCCAACCTGCCGCTCGACACCCGGGAGGTCACGCCCTCAAGGCAGTACAAGGCGATCGGGGTGATCGTCTCGGTGAAGCCCTACCAGGACCGCAAAGGCAAGCAGATGTGCTTTGGCGTGCTCGAAGACTTCACCGGCAAGGCCGACTTCACCGTTTTCGCCAGCGTCTTCGAGCAGTTCCGTCACCTGATCCGTCCCGACGAGGTGGTCATGCTGGTTGCCGAAGCCGAAGTCAAGGACGGCAGCCTCAAGCTGCTCGTCCGGGAGGCTGTGCCGCTCAAGAAGGTGCGTTCAGGCCTGGTCAGGAAGGTCGTCCTGAAAGTCGATGCCGACGATCCATCCCAGGTGGACAAGCTCAAGGCGGTCAGGGAGATCTTCGAGAAGCACAAAGGCGGTACGCCGGTCGATTTCGAGGTCAAGGCCACGGTGTCGACCAACAACGAGACCCTCATGATCTTCGCCAGGAACACCCCGATCGAACCGGACGACGAAGCGCTCGAAAAGCTCGAGGAGGTGCTCGGACCCGATAATGTGAAAATTACCGGGTGATAAAGAACCGATTTTTATGGTTCATTAATCTCCTGTCAATTATATTTGCATGGACTGTTGTTGTCCTCTCTTTTCAACCTTTATTCCATTACCATGAGCGGAAAATATTTCACGGCCACCGACCAGAACTTCCAGAGCGCGATCCTCGAGGCCGACAAGGTGGCGCTGGTTGACTTCTGGGCTGCATGGTGCGGCCCCTGCATGATGCTCGGCCCGGTCATCGACGAGCTTGCCGGCGACTACGAAGGCAAGGCCATCGTTGCCAAGGTCAACGTCGACGAGAATCCCGGCACCGCCGCCAAGTACGGCATCCGCAGCATCCCGACCATGCTGGTCATCAAGAACGGCCAGGTCGTCGACCAGATGGTCGGTGCCCTGCCGAAGACCGCTATCGCCAAGAAGATCGACGAGCACATCGGCTGATCCTTCACCTCCTTTTCAAATCCCGGCCGTTCGGCCGGGATCACTTTTTCAGGCCATCCCCATAAAATTATTGCCGGAGTCAACCTCATGGACAGAGAAATACGGGACGTCGTCATCATCGGCACCGGCCCTGCCGGATACACCGCCGCCATCTACACCGGGCGGGCCAACCTGAAGCCCCTGGTCATCGAAGGGCACCAGCCCGGAGGCCAGCTCATGATCACCACCGACATCGAGAACTTCCCCGGATTCCCCGAGGGCATCCCCGGGCCGGAGCTCATGTCACGCATGCGGCAGCAGGCCGAGCGCTTCAACGTCGACTTCGTCTACGGCAGCGTTACCGACGCGGACGTCTCACGCAGCCCCTTCAGCATCACGCTCGACGACAACCGTGAAATCCTTGCCAGGACCCTCATCATCGCCACCGGCGCCACCGCCAAGTGGCTCGGCATCGAGTCCGAGGCCATCTACCGCGGCCGAGGCGTGTCCGCATGCGCGACCTGTGACGGATTCTTCTTCAAGAACTGCCGCGTCTTCGTGATCGGCGGCGGCGACACCGCCATGGAAGAGGCGCTCTACCTCACCAAGTTCGCATCAGAGGTCGTGCTGGTACACCGGCGCGAAGAGTTCAGGGCGTCGAAGATCATGAGCCTCAGGGCAAGGAAGAACTCCAAGATAACCACCATGCTCAACGAGGTGGTCGAGGAGATCCTCGGCGACGGCATGAAGGTCACCGGCATCAGGCTCAGGAACGTCAAGACAGGCGAACTCACCGAGCACGCCTGTGAGGGGGTCTTCATGGCCATCGGGCACGAACCGAACGCCGCACTTTTCAAGGGCCAGCTGGACATGGACGATTACGGCTACATCAGGACCAACGCCCATTCGACCGAGACCAGCGTCAAAGGCGTCTTCGCCTGCGGCGACGTGCAGGACTTCGTCTACCGCCAGGCCGTCACCGCCGTCGGCACCGGATGCATGGCCGCTGTCGAAGCCGAACGTTACCTGGAGAGCATCCGCTGAATCTCCGGATACTCCGATACAGCTGCAAAGAAACAGGGCGCGTCCAAAGGCGCCCTGTTTGCGTTTCAACCACCCGACTTTCCAGGCAACAGACTACACCGGCTGTTTGAACGGCCACCCCCTGAGGGCATAGAGGAAGGCCAGCAGGAGGCACATAGTGACACTGAGCGTTTCCGACACGAACGACACGCCGAAGGCCCCCAAATAGAGCAACGGCGCAAACCTGTAGTGCCTGGTGATCAGTTTGGCATCCTCTTTTTTTTGCAGTACCGCATCTCTCTTCAACAGGCATTTCGATACATGCCGCCAGAGAAGATCGAACGAAACTGAAATGGCCAGGAACATGCCCGTATAAATGTTGGCGGCCACTGTCGCTTCCCGGTACAGGAGGTATTCGGCCAGCAATGCGGTGGGAAAAGGGATGAAGGTGACGAAGAGAAGCAGCAAACCGTTCAGGTAAAACAGGGCATGATCATACCTGTTGACCAGCACGAAAATCCAGTGGTGCTGGATCCATATGACGAGGATTGTTGCAAAGCTCGTTAAAAATGCCAGATAGCTCGGCCAAAGATTAAGCAGGGCGCACCATAACCCTGCCTGGTCAACCTGCCCGCGGGCCGGAACCTTGATCTCGATGACCAGCAGCGTGATCGCTATGGCGAAAACCGCATCACTGAACGACTCGATCCGAACCGTTTCATTTTCATGAGGCATATGATCCTCCTGGCGAGTTGTTGCAAATCAAGCCTCCGTACAGTAAAAGCTCACCATGGGCAGTAAAGGGCATACTGCACCTTCAAGACCCTGTGCTACCTCAACAGATACGGCTCTTACTTGGTTGCCTTACCGCCGGGGGATGTCGCCGGCAGAGGAGAAGAAGTCGTTGAGGACAAGGTCGAAGCCGTAGGCGAGGGGGAGGCCGGGGAGTTCGTGGGCGGCAAACCAGCGGAGGCACTGGCCTTCGTGAAGGGGAATGGTGCCAGCGTCGGCTTCGAACTCCATGAGGAAGATGTGTTCAAAGCGGTCGGGAAAGTCGTAGACCCTGATGAGGCGGCATCCGGCCACATCGGTTTCGATCTCCTCGAGCATCTCGCGCACGATGCAGGATTCCGGCGTCTCGTCCGGTTCGACATGGCCGCCGGGGAGGTCCCACATGTTGGGATAGGGGATCTCCGGGATGTCGTCGCGGAGGAGGAGCAGCACTTCGCGGCGGCTGTTGGTCAGGATGATGCTGGCGCCCGAACGTTTCATGAGGCATCACCCTGTTGTACGGCGAAAGCGGCCGGTTTCGCTTTCCACGGTTTGAAAATCGAGATGAAGAGCAGAAGTGCGAGCACGGAGACCTGCAGGCTGCCAAAGGCGAGGTTCAGGAACTGGCTGTCGAGGTAGGTGGGATCATGCAGGGCGGCAATGCCGAGTTTTCCCGAGATCTCCATCATGGCCGTTTCCCAGGGGCCCAGCCAGAAGGTCCCGAAGATGATTGCGGAAACGGTGGCAATCCACTTGACGGTCAGCCACCGGTGCCTGAAAAACCCCCAGTTGCTGAAAAGTGAGTAGCCGAGTCCGGTGAGCAGGCTCCCGATGGCTCCGGGCAGGACGACGATGTTCATGTCGACATGGTGGATGCTCCGGTTGATGCCGTAGAGCTCGCCGCCGCCGGCAACGCCCGATTTGAGGAAGTAGAGGGTGATCAGGGAGAACGCACCGCCGATCCAGCAGGATGCGGCGAGCAGGTGGAATCCTTTCAACCAGCGGAGCCCTTTCGGAGTGAGTTTTTTCATTGTTCCTGCCTTTATGTTCATGTCGCCGCAGCCGTCAGCTCGTCCTGTTCGTCGATGGCCGCGGTGACGGTCAGGCCCGGCGGGGGTGTGAACGCACCGTTTTCGTCGAGCGGGGGATAGGTGTAACCCTTTTCCCGTAACATTCTGCTCAGGCGGGGATAGGTGTATTCGAACAGCAGCCGGTCGAAGGTTTCCTGCTGGATGCGGTTGACGCCGTACATGCCTGCCGCAAGCCGCTGGCGCTGCGCCTCGAAAAGGATAAGGGCGGCGGCGACGGAAACGTTGAGGGACTCGACCATGCCCTGCATGGGAATGTAGATGCACCTGTCCGCAAGCGCCAGGGCGGCCTCTGACGGCCCCTTGAGCTCCTCGCCGACGATGATGGCCGTCGGGCGGGTGTAGTCGACCGACCTGAAATCGACCGAATCGGACCGATAGGTGGCGACCAGGAGCTGCATGCCCCGACTCCGGAGCTGGCCGCCGATATGTTCGACGGACTCATCAAGGCCGACCCTTAACCACCTGCTTGCGCCGGCGGCGGTGTGCTGCTTGGTCCTGATCGACGAACGGTAGGAGACCGCATGCACTTCGGGGATCCCGACCGCATCGCAGCTCCTGATGATGGCCGCAAGGTTGTGCGGCTTGTTCACGTTGTCCATGACGAGCGTCAGGTCGGGCTGCCGCTGCTCGAGGAGCCTGCGGATCTTGTGGAATCGTTCGGGAGCGATCACTGTCAGGAGTGTTTTCGTGACGTTATCTGTATGAAAATACAACACAAGAAAGCTTTTTTTTGCGTAATGTTCAATCCGCGGCCCGACCATCGTCCGGGCTTGCCGGACGTGCCGAACCTCTAGCCGTCAGTCCTTGTTCGTAGTAAAATACCGTGAGCCCCGTCGGGAGAAATCCCGTCATGAAGAACGCGATCGTGCACATGCGTCTGCATCAGAAGAAACATCCGCATCTCGAACGGCTGCTCGAGAAGGCAAAAACCATAACGCTCGGTTCCGACACGAAGGTCCTGATCATCAGCGACCTGCACATGGGAAACGGCGGGCGGCGAGACGAGTTCAAGCGCAACGCCCTCCTGGTCCGGTCGATGCTGCATGACTACTACCTTCCCGAAAAGTACAGCCTCGTGCTCAACGGGGACGTCGAGGAACTGTTCAAGTTTTCCGTCGAGAGCATCCAGGATCAGTGGCGCGAGATCTACGACCTGTTCCTGCAGTTCGAAAAGAACGGCTTCCTCTGGAAGACCTGCGGTAACCACGACGCAGACCTGTTCGAAGAGCGGAACTACCGGCTGTCGAAGCACCTCCTGGAATCGATCAGGTTCGCCTGGGGAGATGAGTCGATGCTGCTGTTCCACGGCCACCAGGCCTCAATCCTGCTCTGGGAGACCTATCCTGTCGTCAGCCGCGCGGTGGTGCTCTTCCTCCGCTATGTCGCTAAGCCCATGGGCATCAGGAACTTCTCCACCGCCTACAACAGCCGGCGACGTTTCGCCATCGAGAAGTCGATCTACGATTTTTCCAACCAGGCAAAGATCGTGTCGATCATCGGGCACACCCATCGACCGCTGTTCGAGTCGCTCTCGAAGGTCGACCACCTGAACTACAGGATCGAGGAGCTCTGCCGGGCCTACCCGGCAGCCGTCCCCGAAGAACGCCGGCTCATCCACGAGCAGATCGGTGAACTGAAGACGATGCTCGATGCCTGCTTTACCGAGGGCAAGAAGATCGGCCTCCGCAGCGGGCGCTACAACAACATCGCCATCCCGAGCCTGTTCAATTCGGGCTGCGCCATCGGCAAGCGCGGCGTGACCGCCCTCGAAATCGACGGCGAACGGATCAGGCTGGTGTACTGGTTCAAGGGAAAGCAGGGCCGACGCTTCGTGAGCGACCGGACCTCCGCGCCGGAGCCGCTCGGAGATACCGGCTACTTCAGGATCGTACTGAACGAGGACCATCTCGACTACGTCTTCTCCCGAATCAGGCTCCTGGCGTGAATTTCCACGATTCCTTCCCCTCCCCACTATTTCACAACAGTTAACGTAGTTTTGACAAACCGATATACCGGATTGTCATACCTTGTGTTCGAACAGATTGCACACGCTTCCCGATGTTTCCGTTGAATCCATGGAGGTTGCTTATGGAATGGCTTTGCTGTGATTTTCATATCCACTCGACATGGAGCGATGGTCGTCTGACCATCAATGAGATCGTCGGGATGTATGGCCAAGCCGGGTTTGATGTGATTGCCATAACCGATCACCTCCTCGATACCGCGTCTGAAATTCAGTACACGGGGTCTGGACGGAAGTCGGGATGCATGCCTGCAGAGCGCTTCGTCGACTATCGCAGTGAACTCTGGCAGGCGGCCAGAACGGCCTGGGAAAATTGGGGAATGCTCGTGTTGCCGGGAATCGAACTGACGAACAATACCTCCCGGTATCATATTCTTGCCCTCGATGTCAAGGAGTACATCAGTCCCGACCTCGGAGTCGAAGAGATACTCGTTGAGATACGGCGCCAGGGGGCGGTGTCGGTCGCCTGCCATCCATACGTGCGGAACCACTCGGGAGATTCGCCGTCCGAATTCCTTTGGGAGAACCATGAACGCTTTGCCCAGATGTTCGACGCATGGGAGGTGGCCAATCGCGACGACCTGTTCAACGTTGTCGGCCTGAAAAAATTCAATTACATCGCCAATTCCGATTTCCATGAAGAGAAGCATCTCCGTTCGTGGAAAACGCTGCTGCGATGTGAAAAGAATGTCGAGTCGGTCAAGGAGGCCATCAGGAAGAATGACCGGGTGTCGCTGTTTTTATACCGTGGCGGGAAAATCCGGCAGTGAGGGCATGATGGCCTGCTTGCGTCATGCAGAAAAGATCGGAACCCATGACAGCTGAAAATCAGGATATATATGAAACCAGGAATTTCATTGATAATGATTTCGGGCATGTTCCTTCTTGGTGCATGTGGCTCCGGACAACCCCAGGAGAACATCAAGCTGACAGATTCAAGGAAGATGAGTCCATTGGACGCCAAACTACTGGCAGGCCAGAAAGTTTATGATGCAAATTGTTCTGCCTGTCATGATGGAAGTGTTGGCGGCGCTCCCAAACCTGGAGATAGCCGTGCATGGCAGTCCCGTATTGTATCAGGGAAAGCCGTTCTTTTATTACATGCGGTTCAGGGATTGGAAGGCGAAAAGGGCACGATGCCGCCACGGGGAGGAAACCCGAGCCTGAGTGACGATGAAATAACTGATGCAATCGCTTACATGACCTCAAAATCGGAAGAGGGTCTATCGGATGGTAACCAGGATCCACGTGAACCCTTTGAAAAGTACCAATAGTCAAAAAAAGATATTGTTCCGGCCTGCTGGCCCTTGAACACGATAGCCCGCATGTTTTTTTTTGATGTTATTTCAATTGTTCTACAATTATTGTATTATCAGGCATGAACAAGAATTCAGCCATAACGATTTTTGAATCGCTTGCATCGCCAGTGCGCCTTGAGGTCTATCGTCTGCTCATCAGGAAGGGCACTAACGGCATGGTCGCGGGTGAAATTGCGTCAACGCTTGAGGTGCCGCCGACGAATCTCTCGTTTCACCTGAAAGCGCTGACGCACGCAGGCCTGATCAATGTCGAGCAGGAGGGGCGTTTCCAGCGTTACCGGGCCAACCTGCCGCTGATGCTCGACCTGATCGCCTACCTGACCGACGAGTGCTGCGGCGGGAAACCCGAAACGTGCGGAGACTTCAGTGCGGCAGCCATCTGCCCGCAGTGTTCCGACTCCCCATCGGGAATCAGTTGAGATGGTTGTCGAAAATGGCGTAAACCGCCCAGAAAAATCCCTGATCATAACCAAGAATAGCGCTGTATGAACATCCTTTTCCTCTGCACCGGCAACTCCTGCCGTTCGATAATCGGTGAGGCCACCTTCAACCATCTTGCCCCTGCGGGGTGGCGGGCGATGAGCGCAGGCAGCAAGCCGGCCGGATACGTCCATCCCCGCTCGCTCGACCTCCTGGGGCGTGAAGGGATTCCGACCGCCGGTTACCACAGCAAGTCATGGGATAACCTCCCGGTCACTCCGGACATTGTCATCACCGTCTGCTCGAACGCCGCAGGTGAAACCTGCCCGGCATTCCTCGGCCCGGTGTTGCGGACACACTGGGGCGTCGAAGACCCGGCACATGCGACCGGCACCGAAGAAGAGATTGAAGCGGCGTTCATGACCGCCTACAGTATCCTTCGTGCCCGTATCGAAGCGTTCCTGGCGCTTCCACTGGAAGAGCTGAAACACGATCCGGAGCGCCTGAAGACAGAACTTGACCGTATCGGCACCTTGCTGCCGTCAGCTTCATTGAATAGTTAAACGGAAAGTCATCATGAAAACCATACAGGTATTTGAACAGGCCCTGTGCTGCAGCACCGGCGTGTGTGGCACAGAGGTCGACCAGACCCTGGTAACCTTCACGGCTGATGTGAAATGGGCCAGGCAGCATGGCGTCGTTGTGGATCGCGTCAACCTTGCTCAGCAGCCGATAGCCTTTGCCGAAAATGCCATCGTCAAGGAGTTTCTTGAGCGTGCAGGACAAGAAGCCCTTCCCTTGAGCATCGTCGGCGGGGACATCGCCATGTCCGGAGTTTACCCATCCCGTGCTGACCTGGCCCGCTGGTCCGGCATCCCCCTGACGTCGGCTCCGAAACCGACGAGCTGTTGTTCGGGCAAGAACTGCTGCTGAACGGGATTGAGATAATGAAGTTCCTTCATCATCCCCCACGCCACATCTTCTTCACCGGAAAGGGCGGCGTGGGCAAGACCTCCATTGCCTGCGCAACGGCCCTGCAGCTGTCGGAACAGGGATTGCGCGTGCTTCTGGTCAGCACAGACCCCGCCTCGAACGTAGGGCAGGTGTTCGGTGTGCCGATCGGCAACCGTATTACCCCCATGACGGCAGCGTCGCCGAACCTCTTTGCGCTCGAGATCGATCCTCAGGATGCGGCCAGGGCCTACCGTGACCGGATTGTCGGTCCAGTCCGGGGGGTGTTGCCGGATGCCGTGGTCAAAGGCATCGAGGAGCAGCTTTCCGGAGCCTGCACCACCGAAATTGCGGCCTTCGACGAGTTCACGTCACTTCTGACCGACAGGGAATTGACCGCCCTTTACGACCATATCGTTTTCGACACGGCGCCCACGGGGCATACCATCCGCCTTTTGCAGCTACCGGGTGCCTGGAGCGGTTTTTTCGAAACCTCCAAGGGTGATGCTTCATGCCTCGGACCGCTCGCCGGACTGGAAAAGCAGCGAGAACAATACAAGGCTGCCGTCGAGGCCCTCGCAGACCCGCAGCGGACCCGCCTAGTCCTGGTGGCACGTGCCCAGCAGGCAACGCTGCGGGAGGTGGGGCGCACCCATGACGAACTCGCTGCGGTGGGCCTCTGTCAGCAATGCCTTGTCATCAATGGCCTGCTGCCTTCGGCTGAAGCCGGAAAGGACGAACTGGCGGCAGCTATTTTCGAGCGCGAGCAGGCGGCATTGGCTGCAATTCCGGATTCACTGCAGTCGTTGCCTCGCGATCTGGTTGCACTCAAGCCGTTCAATCTTGTCGGTCTCGACGCACTTCGCCATTTGCTGAATGACGTTGTTGATATGACTGTGGCCACCAGCACGGAGTCTCCAGCGGCAAAGCAAGCGCCAAGCCTCTCCTCGCTGGTCGATGATCTTGCCGCCGAGGGCCATCGACTCCTCATGTTCATGGGCAAGGGCGGAGTCGGAAAAACCACGCTAGCGGCCGCTGTTGCAGTCGAACTTGCCCGTCGCGGCCTTCCGGTCCACCTCTCCACTTCCGACCCGGCGGCGCACCTTGCCGAAACCCTTGAGGGCACGATGGACCATCTCATGGTGAGCAGGATCGATCCGCGGGAACAGACCGATCACTACCGCCGGCAGGTGATTGAAACCCATGGCGCCGATCTTGACGCCGAAGGGCTGGCACTTCTGGAAGAGGATCTGCGCTCGCCATGCACCGAGGAGATCGCCGTTTTCCAGGCCTTCTCGAAAATCATCGGCGAGGCAGACGAAAAGTTTGTCGTCATGGATACGGCCCCGACAGGACACACGCTGCTGCTGCTTGACGCGACAGGTGCCTACCACCGCGAAGTCACACGTCAGGCAGGAGCTTCAGGCATGACGGCCATCACGCCGATGATGCGGTTGCAGGATCCCCGGAAGACCAGGGTGCTGATCGCTACCCTTGCCGAACCGACGCCTGTCCTGGAAGCAGCTGGCCTTCAGGAGGAACTGCGCCGTGCCGGCATCGAGCCCTGGGCGTGGGTAGTCAATAACTGCGTAGCATCGAGTACACCGAACTCGCCCTTGTTGCAGCTGCGTGCACTGAATGAACTTCGGGAGATCGATGTCATAACCAACCGGTACGCCAGACGATATGCCATCGTTCCGCTACTGAAGCAGGAACCGGTCGGCATAGCCCAATTGCTTGAGCTGTCTCAACCGAACGCCTGACAATCATGACTTTGAACGCATAACCAGCAATGTGCTTTTCATCTGTCCGTCCCGGCCGGTGTTCCGTGATCGTCACGCCAGAGGTTCACGGCCGTTTACGATTCGCTGATGCAGATCACCTGCCACGTCCAGCTTTTTCAGAACCGCAATAAAACCAGATCAACCATGTCCGTCCAATGTGAAGTCACATCCAATAAATCCGCAGGCGCGGCAATGAGCGTGTTCGAGCGCTACCTGACCGTGTGGGTATTCCTCTGCATCGTCGCCGGTATCGCGCTCGGCCAGCTTCTGCCATGGCTTTTCCAGGCGGTCGGCCGCATGGAGGTTATAATTCAACAGGCAGTTTGAGAAATGGGAAAAAATGAGAAAAAGAGAGAAGAAAGGCGGCTGGTGCGGGTTTGCGGGTTTTGGTGGTCGAAAATTACGGTTTGAGAAATTGCCGGTTTTTGCCGTTTTTGGGCGAGCAGTTTGAGAAATTTCGCGCGTTATTGCCGGAGGATGCTGCGTTCGCGGATCAGCTTGACCAGGACGCCGACAATGGGCTCTCCTGGCTGATACCTCTCGATTTTCGGGCCTTCTGGCGTCTTTACCAGGACAAAATCGCCGTCTTCCGGCGTTGCCTGTGGGTCTATGAATAAAACGTCCCCGTCTTTGATCTTTTCCGGCGTCTGCAGCGGCCCGATCGCGGGCACCATGTAGACATTCCCTCCACGATAGTATCCTTCGTCATCCTCGACCTTAAACTTCCGTTTAATCTCTTCTTCACGGCCGTTCAACGGTTGTTTCACACTCAACATCTCCCCTTCCCCTGTCAACAGCCAATCAGTGCTCACTCGCTCACACTTTTGAGCTACCAAGAGCATATCGATCACACCTCGCTTCTTCCACATAGGAATGCGGCTTGAACCGATACCGAGTAAACGCGCTAATTCAGCGTCATTGCAGGAATTGGTGGCTTTTTTTAATCGCTCGATAATGTCGCTCACATTTTCGAGCTTTTTATTTGACATGCTCACATATTTGAGTTATCTTTCTGAAAGTTATTAGAAATATAACCAAATCCAAGAAGTATGAAACGGCTCGATCTTCGCAGGTACCCCTATCGCGGGATCATCAAGGACATAGCCGATGAAATGGGCGTCAAGCCCTGCACGGTGCACAACAGTCTATTCGGAAGTGAAACACCATCTCCACGATATGCCGAGGTTTTCCAGCGACACCTCGAAGCACGAATCGCCGCCAGCAAAGAGCTGACAAGGAGTCTTCGTGAAACGCTCCGTAAAGCCGTCTGACCATGATTATCCCCTTTAATCCTGGCGAAAAAGTCGGGCAATATTCGGGCAATATTTCGGGCAATGTTGTTTTTGGTTGCCTGATAACACTTAACGAACAGGAATTAGGTGAGTTACGGGTGAATGGCGGGTGGTTATCCGTATCCCAGTTCGCGCAATGGTCGGGCAATCCAGAGCGGACGATAAAGGACCGCCTGAAGAAGCAAAAATACGCCAATCTGCAGCGGGTTGATGAGTCCGACCGCAGGCGTCCTTACCAGATCAATTTTACGGCACTTCCTGACCAGGCGAGGGAGGCATTTGTCCGCCAGATTCGCGGGATAAAACCGATGACTCCGGAGGAGATCGAGGAGCGAAATCGGGCGTTCAGAGCACGGACCGCGACGGCTGGTCACAACCAGAAAAAGGCGTACACCAGACATTCGATCCTGAAGCTGTACCGGCAGTTTATCGCTGGTGACCGGGGCGGTTTGATTGACCGGAAAGCAGCGTTTTGCGAGCGGTACAACCGGGGAGGGTTCCTCGAGCTCGAGGATGAGCGTAAAGCGATCGCATCGGTGTCATGGAAGACGCTGGACCGGTGGCAGAAGGATCTCGATGCGGCGGAAGGCGACCCGCTTGGGGTGGCTCCGAAGTATGGGACTTCGAAGGGGCTGGTTATGGTGTCGATGGCTGAGGGTGAGGCGCTGCTGAAGTACGCCTTGTTCGCCAACAAGCTGACCTATGCCGAGATCATCGATTATGCGAAGAAGGACCTGAAAAACGCCGGGTATCCGGCGAGGTGCAGCGATGAAACGATGTACCGGTATCTGCGCAAGCACCTGGTGAACAATGGCTATATCCATGACACGATGCGTGACGGCGAGAAGGCCCTGAATGACCGTTACCTCCCTTCAATCGAACGCGATCGCAACAAGATCGAGGTCGGCGACAAGCTGGTCGCCGATGGCCACACGTTCAACTTTACGATGCTGGATCCCATCAGCGGGCGACCGAAGCGGATGACGCTGGTGATGGTTTTCGATTTCCGATCAGGTATGCCGGTCGGATGGGATTTTGCGCCGTCCGAGAACACGGCGGTGATCGCTTCGGCGTATCGTCGGGCGATCAAGACGCTCGGGTTCGTCCCACGCCTGTTCTATGTGGACAATGGCCGGGCGTTTACCGGCAAGTATTTCACCAAGGTTCCTGACGCGGCGCGGAATGTGGTGCAGGAGAAGGACCTTTCCGGTCTGTTCTCTCGACTGAAGCCGTATGGGTTCATCGAGTGCGTGAATGCCTTGCCCTACCACGGCCAGTCGAAGCCGATCGAGCGGTATTTCGGGACGATGCACTCCTTCGAAAAAAGGCTCCCAACCTACGTGGGCAACTCGATCGAAAACCGGGTGGCATCAGAGCGCCGGAACGAGAAGCTGCACCGTGATCTGCGTGAGCGGATGACGGGCGGGGCACAACCGACGGTTACCGAGGTGAATGCCCTGCTGATCGAGTGGGTGATGGAGTATGCACAGAAACCGGCTTCGAAGAGCGCGTTTTATCCTGGTCGGACTCCGCTGGAGGTCTATGAGGAGTCGATCGAGCGGGTCCGAATCACTGAAGGGTTTGAAAACCGCCAGATTGCTGAGCATGACTTGCTGTGGCTGATGATGGGCGAGGTCAAGCGGAGCGCGAGGAACTCGAAGATCAAGCTGTTCGGTCGCCATTTCTATGCGCCTGAGCTGTTCGGGTATCGACCAGGTGAAAAGGACTTCGTGGTGAAGTACGACTTGCTTGACGAGGATGGCGTGCACCAGGTGTATGTGTTCGATGAGAGCGGTCAGGAGTTGATCTGCACGGCTCAGGATGATTTTATGACGGGGATCCACCCGGCAGCGAGGACGCTCGGGAGCGCCGAAGATCAGCGCCGGCTGGGCGAGGCCATCGACGAGCAATCGGCAATCAAGAAGGCCGCGAAATCGATCGCGAAGAGCTTTATCGGGAAGGGGTATTACGATGCTATCGCCGCCGAGGAGGCCCGGGTTGTGCCGTCTATGCGACAGATCGAGGACCGGCAGCGGATGGTCGTCGAGAAGACGGGAACGGATGGCGGGAGATCGAGACAGGCGGAGCTTGAGGCGTTGAACGAGAAGATTATGGCGAGGAAACTCGCGCGATACAGGGAAGAGGATGAGTGGTAGTTAAAGCAACCAAACAATGGAGATGACATGATTTGTGAAATGACTAACCCAGAAGTACGTGCCGTGGAATCGCTTTCCAAAGGTACAGCAACTGAAATCAAGATTGAGGCCCGGGGTACAACTGTTGGGTTAGATGTGGATAAGATCAGGGAGATTGTCCTGATTTACGGCGAAAAGACTTCGGTTGTGGTGTTCTGGCATGCTGGAATCGATGTGCACTGCTTTTTCGATGAGTATGACCAGGCTGTCGATATATACAACGCAGCCGTTTCAGTCAAGAGCAGAACGATTGGTAGTACAAAATGAAAGCCTGAGTAGCAGCTCAGGCTTTCGGAAGGCGGTAAAGAACAGTTCAATCAACAATCAAGGGTACGAAAATGGAAGAACATGCACAACTGAAAGGGATCCCTGGTGCGGAATCGGTGCAGGGTATGTCTGCGGACGATCTGCGGGGCCTGGTGGAGTTGATCAGCAAGCATGGGGTGACGCGTCGATTCATTGCCGAATCGGCTGGTTACTCCGGGTCTGCGCTGTCGTCGTGGATGAAGGGGACGTACGGAAAGGGTGGCGACGACCGGACGTTCGAGCTGGCGCTCCGTTCTGCGATTGAGCGCATCCTGCAGAAGCGGTTTTTCAGCGGGAACAAGGCGTCCGGGAAGTTCCCCCGCCTGATCACGACGGTGGCGCAGTCGATTTTCACAGCGGCGCAGTCGTGCCATCAGCAGGGACTGATGGGACTGGTGACCGGGCCTGCGGGACGCGGGAAGACGACGGCGGCGGAGATGTACGCTGCGTCGAACTCGGGGGTGGTGTATGTGCCGTCGTCGCCGTTTATGACGAAGAAGCACCTGATGAGTGCGATCGCCAGGCCGCTTGAGGTTGACGCGAAGTCGAGCTATGACCTCCTGGTCGGGATCTGCGAGAAGCTGACGAAGCAGAAGAGCCTGATCATCATCGACGAGGCCGAACACCTGTCGCTCGACCTGCTGGACGCGGTCCGTCAGATCAACGACTGGAGCGGCGCCGGGCTCCTGTTCATCGGACAGGAGCAGTTCTACACGATGCTGGCGAAAGCTCGCCGGTCTCATGAGTACCTGGTCGATCGGTTCAAGCTGCGGATGGCGGTGCGTGACCTGGTGTCGTCGGATGTGGAGCTGCTGGTGAGCACGGAGATACCGGAGGTGAACGGATACGTGAGCGAGTTCCTGAAGGCGTGCGGCGGATCGGCGAGGCTGCTGGAGACGCTGACCTACAACCTGCGGGAGCTGGTGGAGGCCGGGGAGAAGTTGAGCCCACGGATCATCCACGATACGGCCGAGTCGGTCAAGATATTCTGAGGGGGTGCACTATGGAAACGACGACAACAGTGCGCCGGCCTAACGGTGTGACGCTCAAGGGAGACGGGCCGTACACGGTGTGCCCGGTGTGCGGCAAGCAGATTCACTTCATCAAGACGGTGGCCGGCAAGCAGATGCCGTGCGAGATCGACCTCAAGGCCGGTGACGGCCGTGTGACGCTGGTGACGCATGAGGGGCGGACGGTGCGGAAGGCTGGTGCTGATGTGGCCGGGTATGAGCCGCACTGGGGTTATTGCACGGAGCGGCGGAGTTTCGGACAACTGGTTTGCAAACACGAAGGGGGTGCGGTATGACGAGGTTACATCCAAGGATGCGTGAGACGACGCAGGAGCTGATCGACGAGGTGATGTTCCGGTTTTCGGTGGATTCGCGCGAGGCGCAGGAGCTGCTGATGGAGGTGCTGACGGATCGCGGGATCGTGAACGCGGTGTGCATCAGGATCCAGCTGCGCCTGATGGATGACAACGAAAGCAATGGAGGTGCATCATGACCGAAGAGATGGAGCTGTTGGTAAAAGAGGTGCATGCTGCGCCGTTGGAGCTGTGTGGCGTGGACAGGAAAATGGAGCTGTTGATTCGGGAGGTGAATGCTGCGACGTGTCATCTGATTGATCTGCTCCCAATGTATGACAGGCGGTTACATGGACCTATTAGCCGGATTCAACGCGCGGCGGCTTATCTGATGTGGTTTGTCATTGTCCAAGAATGCAAAGGAGGTGCATCGTGAATGTGGATATCGTTTACGGGTTACTGGCGGCCGTAGCCGTCGGGTATTTGGCGGTGCTGTGGTTTATCGGGCCGATCCTGGCTGAGTTCTGGGGTTTGTGCATGCTGCCGATCGGGGCGGCGGTTCAATGGGTCGCGTGCCGGATGCAGGTGGTGGCTTGCTGGGTATGGGAGGCAGGAAGAAGGCTTGAGCAACAGGGTAAAATCGTAAGGAGGGTGTCATGATGAGGACGGTGGTTATTCCTGCCAGGAATGAGAGTGTTGGATCGGCACAGATTCGTGCCGTAGCGGCGCAGCTTAATTCGACGCTGGACGAGGTCCGTGAGTTGCGGGATCTGCTGGCGGCGTATGCTGTCGATGCGTTCGGCGCGTTTCCTCCGGAGGTGGACAGGTATTTTCAGAAACATCCGGAGGCGGCACAGGAGGTGGCGAGATGAAAAGCAGACAGTTCATTGTCGAGCGGGTTGACCTCGGAGACGGGGTCATGCCGCTGGCCCGATACGAGGTTCGGCAGAACGTCGGAGACGGTCGACACAAGCGGTTTATGCCGGTCTTGGCGGGTGGGTCTTTTCTGCTTGAGGCTATGAAAATGGTCGTAGCGCTTGGCCGAAAAGGGGTTTCGAGCAGCGATATCAAAATGGTGAAAATCACGATGTATACGGATAAGGAGGGCACGAAGCATGGCAAGGTCTAAGAAGTCCGTCTTCCTGACGGAGTTGACTCCGGTCGGGTTGACCGTTGAGCAGGAGGTGGTTTGTGACCTGACTGATACCGAGGATGTGATGGGCGTTGCGTGGAGCCCCAAGTATCGGGCGTGGCGGGCGTACCTGCATATCGGCCGGCACCAAGTGTATCACGGCCTGTTCCAGACGAAGGCGGCAGCGATTACGGCGAGGCGTGACGCTGAGCGGAAGTTCTGCCGTTCGACGATGACAAAAGAGCAGGTGAAGGAGTGGTATCCGGCGGCGTCGTTCCGCCGGCACCACCGGGCGCCGAAGGTGTCGGTTCGTCGTAGGGCTCTGGTGCGGTGCGGGACCGTCATGCGTGAGGTGTCGCGGATGGTGAACCGGGCTGAGGCGGGGTGGCCGGATGAGGACGCCAGTCGCCGACGGTCGCCGATGACCGGGCAGGAGGAGCGGACGCTTGCCCGCCGGATCGGCCAGGTGTTGGCGCTTGCGGAGTACCTGCGGATGACTGGTGATGTCAGGGTTGAGGAGATCGAGGCCGGGATGCGGGAGGAGGCAGGCAGGATCGTGAAGTACAAGGTGTGATGTTTACGAAATTCGTTTCGTGAACATGGGTTTCGCCCCTTGCCGTGGCAGATGCCGAGCGGCGGGTCAGGAGGGTTCGACTCCCTCCGGGGGCGCCAAGAATAGATGTATCTGTGACGTTTGCGAAATCATTGGAGGGAGTAATGACTCATTATCTGAAGATTGAAAGACCGTTTTTTGAGGCGGTGGTTAGCGGAGAAAAGACGTTTGAAATCCGGAAGGATGATCGAGGGTTCCAGCGGGGTGATATCGTCGTTTTAAGTGAAATTGACGAGGTCACGAAGAAGTTCACTGATCGTTCGGCAACAGCTACGATAAGCTATGTTACCGGGTTTAAGCAACAATCGGGATATGTCGTTTTTTCCATGTCTGTCATTGGAAGGAAAGATTAATAAAACGGAAGTAGATATGGCTGAGTCGCAGGGATATCTGGAGAAAACATGTGATGATAAATACGGGGCTCTTCGTAAGGAGAAGAACGAGTTAGCCCTTCGGTTGAGGAGGGCTCTGAACAGAATGACGAAAGAGATGATCATTGATCTTTTCTGCCGAGTGGCGGGTAATGTAATGTGGTTCGATGTGCTTGATGAGGCGTATCAGGTGTTGTTTGATCGAAATGACTCAGCGATGAAGGATCTCTGCAATGAGGCTAAGGCTGATCGGGAGCGTTGCCGAGAGTTCCGGGGACAGGAGGCTGCTGATTATATAGATCGGTCGCGCGCTCGGATGAAAAAAGAGACGTCGCTGATGGCAGAGTATGACAGGTTGATCAATGAACGTTATTCAAAGGCAAAATGATAGAGGTCCCATGCTGAACAATATGCTGATCAAGCGGATCAAGACGCTGCAGCGAGCAGCGCAGATCGAGGATGAGGATTACCGGGCTCTGCTGGCAGGGTATGGTGTTTCGTCGTGCAAGGATCTGGACTTGAAGCAGGCGGCGGAGCTGATATCATTCCTGCAGAAGGTGTCGGGTCAGGATCAGGGGCAGGGTCAAGCACGACCTCCGAAACGGTACGCGGATCTCGGGCGGCGTGGAGCGGAGTGGGCGACGGCGAAGCAGCTCCGGATGCTGGAGGCGATGTGGATGGATGTGACGGTGCAGAAGAGCCGGGGGACGGCCATGGCGGCGTATCATTCGTTCCTGCTGCACAAGTTCGGCGTGACCAGCCCGGAGATGGTCGCGCGTGAGGATGTGAGCCGGGTTCGACAGGCTCTGGCGTCAATGAGGTCTGCTCAGGTCCAGAAGCGAGAACGTTTATCGTGTGTTCAATGATCAAAAAAGCCCCGGTGAACGGGGCTTTTTTGTTTGCATCAGAACGGCAAGCGTACTTGGTCTTTACTGATGGGTCGATTGAGGCGGAGCTGGACGGCGCGCACGGAAAGCCCTGTGGCTCGGGCGAGCTGGCGGGTGTCCATCTGTCCAAAATGCTGCTCGATGAAGGCCTGTTTTTCGTCGGCGGCTTTGCGCTTGGGAATGTAGAATGATTCGCCTCCGAACGACTCCTGTACGAGAGCGGCCGTCTGGTGGCCTGCATGAGTGGAAATGAAGTCGAGAAGTTCGTGTCCGAACATGGTGCCTGATTTGGGGGTTCAGATTTTTTCAGCGTAATGGTTTTTTACGACATCCGCAAGTTTGACGTGTAATTGTCATTTAACCGAAAGTTCGTCGTAGTATTCCCGGACGGCCTCCATTGCGCCCTCTGGGTCTCCTTTGTACTGCCGGGTGATGGCGTTCCGGACTTGTTGCGGCAGCAGCCGATAGGCCCTACGGCGAAGCGCAAGGGTCATGTCGCGCCAGAATCCCCACGTGGCGGCGTTGATGACTTCCTCGTCGCTGAAGGATGGGTTCGCGCCGGACTTGAGGTGGCTGGCGTGCTGCCGGGTGATGTGTGATCCCTGGAATACGCCGACGTAGGCCTGCCAGGCTTCGTCGTGCGTTGGGAGGGGCTGGTATTTGTTGCCGCTGGCAAAGGTGGTTTTTCGGCATCGATCTACGAAGGACCGGAGGTCGGCTTTGCTGATCCCTTTCAGGCTGTCGGGGATCCCGGCGTATGGCGGCGGGTCGATGCCGGCAACCTTGACGCTGGCGTAGGTCTTGAGCTTGACACGCTCGATCTCCTGCATGGCGGCTATGATCTCGCCGGCGGTGGCGTGGGTAAGGTGCAGGGCGGCCTGCACCAGGGCGGTCGGTTCGGTGGTGCAACCGAGGGTTTCGACGTCGTCCTGACGGAGACCGGCGGCCTTGAGCTTGCCAAGCAATGCGGTCATGTCGTGCTGTCGGCGGCTGCGATCGGAGATTGTTTCTGGCGTGATGGTCATGGCTATGTCAATGAGGTTATGGCGTTGCCGAGTTGATTGGTGATGATGTCGGCGATTTTGTCGCGGTCGTCGTCGTGGACTCCCCAGACGGGTCGTGCCGGGAACCGGGCTTTGATGCGGCCCTCTTCCCACTGGTGGTATTTGAGGTAGTCAACGGAGGTGAGATAGAGTCCGTCGCCCTCGATGGAGAACCCGAGGGACTGGATGAGTCGCCCGGTGTTGTTGAGCGGCTGGTTGGAGACGATGCCCTGCCGGTTGCTCCTCCTGCTGGGGGAGAGTTTCTGTTCTTTTCCCCATCGGCGGTTGATGGTGCTTTGGGCGAGTGGCTTGTAGAGGGGCCGGCCACCCTGCTCGAGGGTTGTGCGTGCGCTTGTAAGCAGGGTGCGTCCGATATCGGTGAGCGTGTCAGGATCCTTGATGACACGGTTGATCAAGCTCGGTATTCGCATGATCTTATCCTGGGCGTCGGGAAGCCCGGAGATGTTGATACGAATGATGGGGTCAATCATGGTGTTGCATTGATTGTACTGTGTACTTATATTGCTGGTGCGATGAGGGGGGTGCGGGTAATGCCGGCCCTCCGGAGGGAAAGGCTGCGGTCTTCCCTACATCGCATTTTTTTATTTCAGGCCGTCCTGTAGAATCTCCAACGTTTTTCCTTTCGCATAGTCACTCCTGCTTATTTCGACCGCCTGCCTGCCACATAGAATGATGATGCGCTGCATGGCTGGGTATCGGCCATAACTTCGGGCAATGCCTTCGGCAACTTTTTCGAGGGGAGCATCCGGACCAACGTCGATGACGACGTGTGACAAGTCCTGCTCGATGGCTCGCTCAACGGCGTTTTTTATCCCTTTGCTGATGGTTGTCTCCGGGGTCTTGAGATCGGAAACCCACTTTCGCCCCTGTGCGTCGATGATGGTGTATTCGGGGTTTTTCGTGTTCTCCACAGTGAAGTGCTCGTTGATCACCACCGACCATCCGTTTTCGTAAAGGCGTTGCGCGGCATCAAGATTCGGCTTCAGGTCGACCTTGTCGGCCTTCTTATGCGTGGCGATAAAGGCGCCCGTGACGTCGTCGTAGGCGATCTCGGTGTAGCTCGTGCTGGAGGAGTAGGCGGTGCGAATCTCCGATATGCCGAGCTGGATGTCAGCAACAGCGGATTTGATGAGGGCCTTGCGGTCCGGGTCAAGCGTGGCCATCTTCTCGTTGAGCCAATCTTCGAACAGCTTGATCTTGTCGCCGATGAATTCGGCGTTTTTCAGTTCTGCCCGCATCTCCGGGGTGACCGTGTCGGGCTTGTTGATCGAGAGCTTTTCGGCTTCGCGGCGGCTGATCGGAATGGCGACGCATCGGCAGAGCCATCCGATAGGTGGATAGAACTCTTTGTCTTCTGCGGCGAAGATTTTGCCTTCGAGAATGCGGTGTGACGGTCGCACGCGGTGGTCTTTGCGTGTGGAGTATCGCCAGTAGGGCCACCGGCTTTTTGAACTCTGGAGGCTTGCCCATTCCCCGGCTCCGTGAGCCATTGCCGTTTCGTTTCTGTAGATGAATTCAGCCTGCCATGAGTTGAGCCGTGAGACGCCGAGCTTGTCGAAGATATCGGCGGCGTTCCGCTGCCACTCGGCGAGGCTTTCGCCCCTCTCAAGGGCTTGGGCGAGGCTCTCCTTGAGCGCATCTGCTACCTCGGCATCCTTGACGATGGCGGAAGAGAAGGCCTTGAACCGGTGGAAGGCGGCGGCGTCCCTGTTGCCGAAGGAGATGGGGAGATTGATGTCGCCCTCGAAGGTGGCGGATGTTCGACGGGTGCCGGTGAGCGCAGCCATGTGCCGGGCGCCACGGTCCCAGGCGTCGGTCATCACGGCCTCGATGGCTCGGGACCAGGCAGCGATGAACTCAGCGTCGGGGGCGGCGGAGAGAATGGCGTCGGCCGTCGCAGCCGTCAGTACTTTTTTTTTAAGGTCTCGGCAGCATCAAGCAATGCGTTGATGTCGTAGCCGGATTCGAAGGTCATTCCAGGCTGTTGCGGGGCCGTTGGCTGCGGGGCGGCGTCTTCCCAGTCGCCGGGCTCGTAACCTCGCTTGGCAAGGAGCTGGTCGCTTGGTTTGCGGCCGGTGGCTGTGGCGTAGGCCTGATCGATCTCGGCCTGCGTCTTGTCGTTGGCCGGTGGGTCGTAGAGGTAGAAGCTGACCTCTTCGCCATCATCGGGGATGTTGTTGACTTCGATCATCCAGTCAACGGCGGAGTTGATGAGGTCTTCGGCGAGCTCCTTTCCGGCGGCAAGGGCGTCGTCCTGTATCTCCATGCCGCTCTGGCTGCTGGCGTAGGCTCCGGTGCCCTGGGCGTTGGTGGCAAGGTCACTGCCAAGCCAGAGCATGTTGATGGTGCCGCGGCATGACTTCTTGAAGATCTCGTAAGCGTCAGACGTCGAGGATCGTCCCTTGTTCTCGACCTTCTCGATGCGGGTTCCCTCTTCGACGACGGCGACGGCGGCGTTCCGGAGCGCTCGGAGTGCGATCTCCACCTTGTCCTTATACTCGTTGTCGCTACCGGGCGGCACCCATCCCATCCAGTGGTCTCGCCCGTCGTCTTCGAGGAAACCGAGGTGAAACTCGAAGTTTGCGGCAAGCCCCTTGGCGTACCAGTATGCCTCATCGAGGAGCCCGTTGCCATAGGGGTTCTTGTAGCTTGCTTCGTGCTGGACACAGATGAACTTCCGGGGCCACTGCTCGTGGACGCGGATGCCATAGGGGTTTTCCCTGGTGAAAAGCAGGAGGTTGTTGCCCTGGTCGAAGCCGAACCAGTCACGGGGCTTTTCCACGAGGTTGACGATGCGGTGTTGGCCGTTGACCTGTTCCCACATGGCCTCGAAGACGGTATAGCCGTAGTCGCGGGCACTGGTGGCTGCGGGGATGATCTTGTTGAGGGGCATGTTGCCGATGACCTCTTTCATCCATTCGGCACGGGCCCCACGGCTGGTGTTGCGGGAGACGTCCCACTCGAGCTTCTTGATGCCTTCACGGTACCGTCGGGCGACGGCGGCCACGTCGGGCTGTTTGATGGTGGCGTCGAAGACGGCGATGGTTCGCCCGATGTTGTTGAGCACCTTCGAGGGATTCGGGAGGAGGCGTGTGACGGCGAGGGCAGCCTCGACGTAGGTGCGTACGGCGACTTCCTGAGTGATGGTCGCTGGTGTGGCGGTGCGTGGCATTATCGGAACATTCTGGTGATTGAGTGGTCGAAGCGGCCCTCGTAGCCGTCGAGCACTTGCTCGATGCGCCCGGTGCGGGCGGGCTGGTCGAGAGGTGCCCTGATGGCGCCAATGATTTCAGGCGCGATGGTGCCTCCGGAGTTTACCGCAAGGGCAGCAGCCCAGAAGAAGTCTGCGTGGCTGTTCGGGTTCTCTTCGTTCTCGGTCGGGTCGAAGCGGGTGTTGCCGGCTGCGGTGACCGTCTGGTGCATGCTGTGGAAGTCCTCCCTGATGACATCGGCAAGCGGTCCGTCGCCGGGGAGAAGAAAGTCGCGGTCCTCCATCTTGGTCTTGACAGCCTCTGCCATGCGACTTTTCCCTGCGTTGTTGAAGGTGACGGATTCGACCCGGTACATGCCGAAGTCGATCTGCGCATCCTCGGCGATCTGTGCGCCCATGCCGCCGTTGTCGATGCCGGCCCGGTGGCAGAGCGGGTGCATCAGGTAGGTCTTGAGCGTGGCGTACTGGATACGGAAAGCGGTTTTCTCCATCGGGTGGACGATGCGGGTGATGTACCTCCCGCCTGCGAGTTCGGTGACCCAGATGACGGAGAGGTTGCGCTTTCGTCCGATGTCCATGCCGAGGACAAAGGGGTTTCGAATCTCGTCAAGGTTCTGCAGGAGGCCTTTCTCGGTGCAGCCTTCGATGAGGCTGTAGGTGAGAAAGGCGGTCGATTCGTCGATGGGGTTGCAGCAGTACTCCTGTTCCCATGAGGTCGGGCCGGCCTTGGCACGTTTTTCATCGAGCCATTTCGTGCGTTCGGCAAGCGTGGTCTTGCGCCCGAAAATCTTGTCGACGAGACCCTGATCGACGGCGTCGAAGATGGTGGTCTTGTGGACGATGGCTCCAACCGCGGCGGCGTCCTGAATGAGCTTGTAGAACCGGCAGCTCATGCCGTTGTGCGTGGAGATGATGCGCAGCGGGAATCCCCAGGTGGTGACCGGTTCGGCGGCCGCCCACATGCCGTCCTGGTCTTTGTGCCAGGCAAATTCGTCCAGGACAACTTTTCCACCTTTCGAGCGGAACTGCGACGGGGAGCTGGTGAGCGCGGTGATGCGCCGGCCGTTGCGGAAGGTGATGCTCTTGACGGTGACGGGTCGGCCCTCGTCGTCGAGAACTTGCTCGTTCATCGCCTTAGCAGCTTCGTCGAAGAGCTTGGCCCACTTCTCGCAGTACAGGATGTATTCCCGAGCGGCGGTATCGTCGGCGGAGCTGAACCAGACGTCCCACCTCCCGGCCACGGCGTCCCGGACGTCCTCGTAGCTCTGGACGTAGGTCATGCCTCCTCGGCGTGTCTTTTCCCAGAGTTTGAAGGGGCTGTCGTCGAGCAGCCAGGCGATCTGGTACGGCAGGAAGTACCGGTTGAGGTTGGGGGCCATGCCTACGGTCTCCGGATGCCGAGGATCTCCTCCTCGATGCGCTTGATGGTGTCGGCGTGCTGATCGAGGTTCCGGTGATGCTGCTCGTGGTCCGGATCGTCAATTCCTCAAAAGGGTGGTACGAAAAAACGAATGCGCATTGATGCACCCGCCCCTCAGCCTGAAGGGCCGACTTCGTCTCAATGTCATTTCGACCATCCATAGATTTTACCTGAAGTTAACATTCCGGCATTCCGGTTTGACGTACCTTTAAGCAGACCAGTTTTCTCTATTCCATACCCTGAACGATATGGAGAAAGGCCGTTCCGGAATAACCCGGGTTCTTGAACTCCTGCTTCGAAAGGCACCGGCGATATCGCTGGACGACTCTTCCCGAGTGGTCATTTTCAGCGATCTGCACATCGGGGACGGTGGCCGGAGCGACGACTTCCTGCACAATGCCCACCTTTTCGAAACCTTGCTTGAGGAGTATTACCTCAAGGAATCGTTCAGCCTTGTGCTGAACGGTGATATCGAAGAGCTGATGAAGTTTTCCTGCGCAAGCATCGCCAATGCGTGGAAGGGACTGTACGACCTTTTCCTCCGGTTCCGGCAATCTGGGTTTTTCTGGAAAATCTACGGCAACCACGATATCGGACTTATCGAGGAGAAAGCCTATCCGCTTCAGCCGTGGCTCGTCGAATCGCTAGCGTTCCGTTACGGCAACGATACCTTGCTGCTGTTCCATGGCCATCAGGCATCACCGTTCCTGAAGACCCCCTTTTCGATTATCGGAGGGCCGCTCTCTTACTTTCTCCGCTACATCGCCAAGCCTGCAGGAATACGCAACTACTCAGTTTCATACAAGAGCAGGAGGCGTTATGCCATTGAAAAGGCGGTTTACGAGTTTTCCAACCGTGCCGGGATCATTTCGATTATCGGCCATACCCACCGTCCGCTGTTCGAATCCCTCTCGAAGGTAGATGCCCTCAACTACCGCATAGAGGAGCTCTGCCGCGGCTATCCCTCGGCCGATCGCGGCAGGCGCCTTATGATCGAGCAGGAGATCAGGCAACTCAAGGAAGAACTTGACGGATGCTACCACAAGGGACTACGCAAAAGCCTCAGGAGCGGCCGTTATGGAAACATCACGATCCCGAGCATCTTCAATTCCGGATGCGCCATCGGCAAGCGGGGAATTACCGCGATCGAAATCGATGAAGGGAAAATCAGGCTGGTCTACTGGCACAACGGAAGGCTTGCCGGTTCAGTGCCCCATGAAGGGCGGGACTGGCAGGAACTCGGCTCGAGCGGATACACAAGGGTAGTGCTCAACGAGGACCGGCTCGATTATGTATTTTCCCGCATCAGGCTGCTGGCCAACCCCGGTCACAGAAAAGCGCAGACTATCCTGCCGACGCCTCTGGGTGAATGCCCGACATTTACATGACATCCAAACCATACGACAGCGTCATGCCGAACAGGAAAATATCCATACCTAGCTCCAAGCGTATCGCCCTGGTGGCGCACGACAACAAGAAACGCGACCTCCTCGAATGGGCCGGATACAACCGGCAAATCCTTGGACGACACGAAATCTACGCGACCGGCACGACCGGCGATATGCTTAAAAGTAAGCTTGGACTCGTGATTAACCGGCTGGAAAGCGGCCCGCTTGGTGGAGACCAGCAGATAGGGGCAAAGATCGTCGGCGAAGAGATCGATTTCCTGATATTCTTCTGGGATCCACTTGAGCCTCAGCCGCATGATCCCGATGTGAAGGCGCTCCTCAGGATGGCCGTCGTCTGGAACATCCCGATAGCCTGTAACCGGTCGACAGCGGATTTCATGATTTCATCGCCCCTGATGGAGGATGAGTACGACCGGCTGGTTCCGGATTACCATGCATACCGGTCAAGGAATACCGGCAAGGATTCGTGAATAGTCAGCTCTTGTGCTGCGGGTGGCCTGTATTTCCACCCGCAGAAACGCTGATCAGGACTATTTTAGACACCAGATGGTTTTTCAGGTAAATATCCGGAAATGCGGTGGGCGATTCACTTCGAAGCTTGCCTGCTGCCGATTTCACCACTGAGTTCCTCCCAAAGCCGGCGATAGGCCCTGGACGCCTCTGAACCGGGCCTGGCGGCAATAACCGGAGCGCGGTGGATACCCATCTTTTCAATTTCGGAATTGTAGGGGATGGAGACGGAGAGCATTCCCGGGGTGGCTCTGAACTGTTCGATGATATCACGGTGCATGGTTTTACGCTTCTCCTCCATAGAGAAAAAGGCTCTGATTTTCGATGTGTCGAGGTCGTTTTGCCTGAAAAACTCGACCAGCTGGTTGTACGTTCTAACCGAGAGTGTCGTCGGTATCATCGGGACCAGGATGATGTCCGATGCGGCAAAGACGCTTTCGGAGAGCAAGGTGAGGTTCGGCGGGCAGTCGAAGAAGAGGTAAGCGTACTCTTCACTCAGCTCACCAATGTTTTTCCTGAGCTTTTTCTTCGGGTTCTTTTCCTCGGAAAGCTCGATGTCGAGGTTCCTGTAGGAGATGTCCGAAGGGAGGAGGTCAAGGTTTTCAAAGTCGGTTGCCTTGATGTGACGGTAAATCTTTTTGGCGCCCTTCAGGAATTTGTCGCTGTTGTACTTGCCTGAAGCCCTAATCCTGAAATAGTAGGAGGTCGCGCCCTGTGGATCGAGATCGCAGACCAGGGTGGGTGAGGCGTCGAGGGATGCAAGATAGGAGAGGTTGACCGCGGCTGCAGTCTTGCCGACGCCGCCCTTGATGCTGTAAAGCGCGATGGTTTTCATGGGATGTTCAGTCTACTGCAGGCTGGTTAGGATTTTTTCGAACAGCTCGCCGGTCTGCTCGTCGTCGAACCTGGCGAAGGTCTCGCGATAACTCTCCCGGGCCTTCTCCTGCCGCCGGTAGAGCGCCACGATCAGGCCTCCGATGGCCGCGGCCTGCCTGACGCCGTTCTCCCTTTTGCCGAGCGACTCGAGTTTCCGGAGCATGAACCCGATCTGGACCGAGACATCGACGAAGTCTCCGAGGTTCTCCTGCAGCTCCTTGAGGTGCCCGATCAGGCCTGACGAGGCTTTGGCGGGCAACAGCGAAGAGAAGAACTCAAGGAGGTACCTCAGGCGCTTGCATTCGATCCGCAGTTCATGGAGTTCCTTGTCATCGCTTCTTGAAGCGATTCTCCTGCCATGCACGATCACCTTTTTCCAGGCTTTCCCGATCGTCTTGCAGGCTGCGGTTTTGGTCGGAAGCGCCGAACAGGGGGCCAGTTCCTGATCCGGAAGCTCCCCGCAACTTATGAATGCACCAAATTCCTGCATGGCGTTCCGATATTCGGCGCCGGCAAGATAAGCGCATAGCTGACGATGCAGCTGGCGGCGTTCATCGGAAAGTTCGCGGTAGAATATCTCAAGGCCGGGCCGTAGTTCGGAGGGGAGTATGGCGAGATACTCATCTTTTCGAAGCAGGCAGACATCGTGGTCCCTCAGCGTATTGGTACGCTTGCCGAATTCTCGAAGCAAGGCAAGCGCCCATGCGGTACGGTGCGGATCGAACACACTCCTGACCTGCCTCAGGATCGACCGTGCCCGGCGTGTGGCGACACGGAAATCGTGCAGGAACTCGGTATCAATGTCATTCCGGATCCCGGTTTCGTTGGCGATCATGACCGAAATGGTGAACTGGAGCAGTCTCCGTACGTTTTCATGGATCGTCGTTTCCGGGTCCAGCTGCAGCCTGAGCTTTGAGGAGTATCCCCCAATGGGGTGTCCGGCGGCCTTTGTGATCTGCAGGTATCGTTCCCTGAACCCTGTGATGCGGTAGGTATCGACTGGTTCGGGTAATGCCCGGAGCAGTCGGGCAAGTTCTTTGTGGTAACCCCTGAGCGGGCTGAGCGAAAAGAAACGGGCAAAGGGCTCTGCGGTTTCTGCATCGGCAAGTCGCAACGACTCGCTATTCATGATCGCCACCGTCTTCAGATTCTCGTCAAGGACTTTCCAGGATGAAATGCCCACATCGATCGAACAGATTCTCATGAACGCCCTCACGCCAGTGCACCCGAGCAGCAGCTCTTTCACCCTGTCATTGTCCAGGCATGCAGGAAGGAAGCTTGACGGCGTCTTCGGGAATCGGGTTTCGCCCGACACGTTGCCTGTCTCCAGGCTCACCACTTCCAGGCGCCCTCTTTTCCTGACGACAAGCAGGCCCTTGTGATAGGCATGGCTCTCAAACGTGTCGTAGTAGGTGTGCCGTTCCTTTCGGGTGGCGATCTTCTCGATTTTCCAGTTATCAGGAAGGTTATCCCGGCTTGGCAGTTCAGGCGAGTCGGGTTCGATAACACGGAAGTAGATGGTGTCGGCGACTGGATTCATCAGACAGCTTCCTGCATCATCCTTGATATCTGAGCGGTCAGCGTATGCTTGGACCTCGTTTCGATGTTATGGCAGGAAAGCATCGGGTTGCCTGAACAGTCGAACTTACCGCCGACATGTTTCGGTGCATGCTTCAGCGTCATGATGCGGTTGCTTGAACAGTCGTAATTTCCTGACACCTCAACCGGTCCGTGCTTGAGGTTCTCGAGGTAGTTGTCGGCACATGAAAAACTCCCGTGAACGAAATCAGGGGCGCCCGACAGGGAGGCGAGCAGATTACCGGAGCAGATGAAGTCGTGATGGACTTCGTCCGGCGCACCGTCCAGGGTGGTGATGCGGTTGTTCGAGCAGTCGAAGGAGCCTGTTTCGATCGGCGAACCCTCGAGAGTGACCAGGGTGTTCCCTGAGCAGTCGAACATGCCCCGCACCTTCTTCGGGGCCCCCGTGAGGGAACGCAGGAGATTGCCCGAGCAGTTGAACGACGCTTTTGCCTTCACGGGCGCCCACACGAGGCTGGTCAGCAGGTTTCCGGAACAGTTGAAGTCGCCGTTGACTTTTTTCGGCATGCCTTCGAGTGAGGTGAGCAGGTTTTGGGAACAGTCGAAGCTTCCGGTGATGGCCGGCCCCCCCTCGAGAGTCGTGAGGAAATTGTCTGAACAGTTGAAGGCCCCCTCGATGATTTCAGGGCACCCATCGAGCGAAGTCAACCCCATGTTCGAGCAGTCGATGTCGCCGGTCCCATCGAGTATTCCCATTACATCCCTGAATGTCCGCATTTCGCTATTGTTGGCGGTTGATTGATCGTCGATCGCAGCTGCCGGGAGATGGACTCCCGTAGGCCAAATACGACGTTGAAGCGCGTAAAGACGCCTATTGATCGGAAGATAGCCTCCTGTTTCAGTTTATCTTGGCGCCTGATCAACAGTTCACCAAATCTTGACAAAAGCGTTGCGATATCCTGGATTTCAGGGCAGCGTCGTTCAGCTTCCCTTGATCCCTGCCGACTTCATCCTGCAGGAACTTCTTTTCATCATTCGCTCCTGGCAGTTGATTTTCGGCGCATCGTTGCTGATCTTCGAGGCGGTGCCGTCAGGCAGGAACAGCCAGGCCTTCGTGTTGTCGTTGAGCTGCAGTTCCAGGTCGGCGCGGACCCTCCGTACCAGGGTGCCGTCAAGTACCGGGAACAGTGTTTCAACCCGCTCGTCGAGGTTCCTTTGCATGAGATCCGCACTGCCGAGATAGAGTTGCGGCTTGCCCCCGTTGGAGAAATAATAGGCACGGCTGTGCTCAAGGTAACGGCCGATGATGCTGACCACCCTGATGTTGTCGCTGACACCGGGAATGCCTGGCTTGAGGCAGCAGATGCCGCGAACGACCAGGTCGATCCTGACTCCCTTGCCTGATGCCTGGTAGAGTGCCCTGATGGTTTTGGGATCTACCAGGGAATTCATCTTCATGATGATCCGTCCGGGCTGGCCCTTTTGCTGCCATGCGGCTTCACGGCTTATCATTTCGATGATCCTGTCCCGGGTATTGATCGGAGAGACGAGCAGGTTGTCGTATGCGGTATGCTTCGAATATCCCGTCAGGGAATTGAAAAGCTCTGAGACCTCATCGGCAAGGCGTTCATTACTGGTAAATAGGCTGTAGTCGGTATAGAGCTTTCCGGTTGAAGGGTTGTAATTCCCGGTTCCGAGGTGGAGGTATCTTTTCAGCCCCGGCTGCTCGCGCCTGACGATCATGGTCAGCTTGGCGTGTGTTTTCAGGCCGGGAAGTCCGTAGATCACATGAGCCCCGACATCTTCGAGCGCCCTTGCCCATACGATATTGTTTTCTTCATCGAACCTTGCCTTGAGTTCGACAAGCACGGCGACCTGCTTGCCGAGTTCTGCCGCCTTCATCAGCGCCCTGACGATCGGTGAATTGCTTCCCACCCGATAAAGCGTCTGCTTGATCGAGAGGACATCGGGATCAGCCGCCGCCCTGATGATGAAATCCACGACCGGCTGGAACGAATCGTACGGATGGCAGAGCAGGTGGTCCTTTGCCCTGATTGCGGCAAATATATCGTGATCGAACTCCTTGCCGAAGGGATTCGCAGGCACGTACGGCTCGTCCTTCAGGTCAGGGCGGTCCACGCCGAGCAACTCGATAAGGCTGCCCAGCCCCAGCGCCCCGTCTATCACGTAGACATTGCGCTCTTCGATTTCAAGGTTATGAATCAGCAGGTTCCTGACCAGAAGCGGCATGTCGGGGCCGATGTCCAGCCTGACGACCTGTCCATACCGTCTTGAGCGAACCCCTTTTTCAATGGTTTCGAGAAGGTCGCCGGCCTCGTCCTCCTCGATTTCGATATCGGCATCGCGGATGATCCTGAACAGGTGCGCCTGGACAACCCTCATGCTTGGAAACAGCTGTTCCAGGTTGTTCATGATGAGGTCTTCAAGCCAGAGGAAGCGTACCGACGATGTATCGCTTCCTGCCCCATCGATCTGGTCGACCCGGATCAGTCGGGGCAGGATGTCCGGGACCTTGACCCGGGCGAATTTCATGGCGGCACTATTTTCATCCTGAAGCTCGACGGCCAGGTTCAGCGAAAGGTTGGAGATGAACGGGAACGGATGGCCCGTGTCGAAAGCCAGTGGCGTGAGGACGGGATAGATCTCATGGCGGAAATGATGGTTCAGTGCCTGCCGGGCAGGTTCGTCCAGATCCGAAAAACGGACGAATTCGATGCCGGCTCCGTTGAGTTGCTGCAGGATCTCTCCGTACAGAGAGTCGTTCCTTTGCTGCAGCTGCTGCACCACGATCGTCCTGATCCTGTCTAGCTGTTCGGCAGGCGTGTATCCGTCGATGGTTCGTTTCTGGAGGCCGGCTTCGAACTGGTGCTCGATTCCGGCCACCCGTATCATGAAGAATTCGTCGAGGTTCGAACTGAAGATGGAGATGAATTTGACTCTTTCCAAGAGCGGGTGCTGGCCCGGGACCACAGCCTCCTCAAGCACCTTCTGATTGAAGTGCAGCCAGCTCAGCTCGCGGTTGACGAACAGGGCCGGATCGGATAAATCACGCTCATGGTCGGTGCCGTTCCATCCATTCTCATCCGGGACTACGGCCTGCGTTGCCTGCCCGTCAGGGAGTTGTGTTTCCATGTTCTGGTATTGTTGCTGGTTATGGCCTCTGCGTTTTGCGATGCCTTGCCGCTGCGCGGCGCACCGTTGCCAAGCCTGGCCAACCGCATGATGTTCCTTGCGATCAAGGTATTGTCGTACATGCCGCTGAACATCCTGGAGCCGGCTCCTATGGCGAATACTTCCACAGGCGTCATCGTGTGGGCGTTGCTTGCCCATCCTATTCCTGCACGTTGGTTGAGCAGGCGTGTCACCGCGTCGGAAAAGCCTTCAGCTTTGCTTTCGGCGTAATGGGCGCCAAGGGCTTCGATGTCGGCCGGTGACAGCCTCATCGCCGTATCCATCGCATCAGCCGACAGGCCGTACCACACGCGTACGCTGTCAAGCGCCATGGCGTGGGTGACGTTGCCTGCCTGTTTCCAGGCCGATACTTTTTCGGCCAGCCGTTGCGAGGAGATGGACTGGCGCTTCAGCAGTTCCGGCCTGATGGTGTACCCGTTCTTGAGGTTGCCGAGCGAAAGGCCGCCACACTCGTGGTCAGCGGTCACGACGATAAGGGTTTCGGCCGGGTGCCTGCGCAAGAATGCCAGAGCCTCCCTGACAGAGATGTCGAAGGCCTGAACGTCGCGGGCGGCAGCGGCTGCATCGTTGGCATGGCATGCCCAGTCGATCTTTCCGCCTTCGACCATCATGAAGAACCCCGCAGGGTTGTCAAGGAGCCTGATGCCCTCGCGGGTGAATGCGGCCAGGTCCGGCTCACCGGGTTTTCTGTCCATATCGAACGGCAGCGCCGCTTTCCTGTCAAATGGCGCGTAAGCCCAGCAACGTCTCCCCGCTGGGATCGAGGCGAGTTCCTTCAGGTTCCTGGCGATCCTGTAACTGGACTGCGCCATTACTTCGGGGACGGCTCCCCTGAACGTGGCCGCGGTTGATCGTTTTTCCGGGAAATCACCCTCCGCGTAGCCGCCCCCGAAATAGTCGAACCTGCTGGTGGCCATCTGGATGGCGATATCGTAATAGTTCTCACGGTCCCGGTTATGGGCGTAAAAACAGGCCGGGGTGGCATTGTCGATCCCGACGCTCGAAACGATGCCGGTGCGCATGCCCCGATCCCTGGCCATCTCCGCGATCGTCTTCAGGGTATCCAGGCCGTTCGACGCCATGGAAATCGTACCGTTGTTCGTTTTGTGGCCTGTCGCCAGTGCGCTGCCGGCAGCCCCGGAATCGGTGATGAGGCGGTTGGCCGAGTTGGTTATGGCCATCCCGGTAACGGGAAACCTGGTCATCGCGAGCCGCGAGCCTTCTGGCATGATCCTTCCTGCGAGTTCCACCTGGGCCGGCCCCATGCCGTCGCCGATAAAAAGGAAGATGTACTTTGGAGCAGGACGTCTCGTCAGATGTCGTTGCCGTAGGCCATCTGCCGTAGGTTTGCCGACCGCAGGCACGGCGATGAGCATCAGGGACAGCAGCGTGGCCAATCTCCAAAAGCGTTCGGACCAGCACTTCGGATGGACGGACGCGGCTGCCTTGACGTGAAATTCCTGTTTTGAAGGGGGACGATCCATAACCGCACAACCTTGTTTGACAAGCCGGTTACAGCCATGTCGATATCCACATGGACATGGCTGCCGGTATTCAAAAAAGAAACTTATGCAATCAGGAGAGGCTGGCGTGTTACAGCCTTGTTAAATCTCTGCGGACATGACGGAAGATGCTGTTGCGAGCCGGTGGCGGATGCGTGGCCCTTATGTCCGGGGAGCGGTTTCGATAAGCGGAATCAGTTCCTCAGGCCTTCCGGCAAGAACCTTCGCTCCATCGGCCGTCAGCTCTGCCGCATCGCGGTAACCCCACAACGCTCCTGCCGGGTACATGCCTGCCGCTACGGCGGTCTGCATGTCGATACCGCTGTCTCCGACGTAGAGAATTTCCGACGGTTCTGTTCCGAGCATCTCCGCGACCAGGAGCGCCCCCTGGGGGTCCGGCTTGTGGGCGATGCCTTCGTGATGCCCCATGACTACGTCGAAGCTCCATGGAGCGAGCAGGTGGCTGGCGCAAAGCTTCGTGAAGGCGTCCGGCTTGTTGGAGAGGATTGCCTTCTTCAGCTTCAGGGCGTCGATAGCGTCGAGCAGGCGTCCAATGCCGTCAAAGGTTCGGGACTCGTCCTTCCAGTGTTCCGCGTAAGCCTGCTTCATCTCCTCCTGCATCCGGAGGAACGTTGTCTCATCCTGTGCTGCGGCAGGCAGTGCGCTTCTGACCAGCTCCTTCATGCCGTAGCCGACAAGCATTCGGCACTCATCGACGGTATGGGTCGGGTAGCCGTGCCGGGCAAGCACGAGGTTCAGGCTCGTCGCGATATCCTCGATGGTGTCGAGCAGCGTGCCGTCGAGGTCGAAAATAACCGCCTTGAAAGGGGAGGGTACGGATTTGGTCATGGAGTTTCAGTGCTGGGGTTTGACGGCCGTGACGAGGAAGACCGGGTATGACGATATCTGCCCTTCGCGGGTCTTCTTTTCCACGACATGTGCAGTAATGAACGAAACGAATCCGAAGCCGGCCTGCTCGAGCTGCTCTTTCAATCTTTGGCGAACGAACCCGTGATGCACCTTTTCTGATGCGTCTTCGTGGAAGAGCCCGTCCTCGGCGTCCAGGTCAGCGATGGCCAGCGTACCGCCGGGGGCCATGAGGCCGTGCAGAAGGCTCAGGAAGCCCTCGGTGTCAGGGATGTGGTGCAGGGTCATGCTGCTGAATACGAAGTCGAAGGGGCCCTCCAGCTGCGAAGCTGTCCCGCTGAGGCTAAGGTCGAGCAGTCGGGTGGCAACATTGGGCACACCGGCGGCGGAGATTTTTTCATTCAGCACCACGAGCATGCCGTCCGACGTGTCGACCGCGGTAAGCCGGTCGAGGAGGGGAGAGACCCTGAGGGTCACGAGCCCGGTGCCGCACCCGAACTCCAGACCATTTTCGGGGCGGTTCACCGGCAGGTGCGCGATGATCGCCCGTGCCACGGCGTCGGCGAGGGCGGCTCGCACGGCATTCGCATCCCATTCGGAGGCCTTGCTGTCAAAGCGTTGTTTATCGGTCCATTTTCGGTCGCTCATAGGCGTTTCTGTCTTGTCGTCCTGTCTGGCGATGATGATTGTTCGAAAAGAAATTCGTTTGCTGGCCAATATACCAAACCGGGTCCCCGAAAAATATAAGTAACCGGGATTTCACAAACAGGAAGAGGCAGTCTCCGGCTTCTGCGCTATAATCAGGAAAACCGCTGCCTGATATGCCCTTACGAAAATCGAAGGTCCTGGTACTCAGCGCGAGTTACGAACCGCTGAGCATCTGTGATGCGAAAAATGCTGTCCTTCTCGTATTCGGCGGCAAAGCAGTCACGGTCGCGCATCATCCCGGGCTCAGTATAAGCACGGTCTCTGAAAAATTTCCCCTGCCGAGCGTCGTCAGGCTTACCGTTTTTGTGCATATCCGTTTCCGCGCTGTTTCCCTCAACCGGAAAAACATCTTCCTGAGGGACGGATTCCGGTGCCAGTACTGCGGACGTAAGGATGTACCACTCACTATCGACCACGTGATGCCAAAATCAAGAGGCGGAGAGGATACATGGGAAAACCTTATTACCGCCTGCCGTCCATGCAACACCTCCAAGGGCAACAGGACCCCCGCCGAAGCCGGGATGGCTCCATTGAAGGAGCCTGGGAGCCCGAGCCGTATCACGTTTTTCAGGGAGCATTACCTCCCGGTTGCTGAATCCTGGAAACCATACCTCTATCTCGCCTGAGCCCATTACCGCGTCAGCCGGGCCGGCTTCGCTTCGCCACTCCTGCACGGCCAAAGCATCAGGCTTGCACGTTTTCCGTATCTCATCTGATGAACGGTTGACGGCATATCGTTTTTTCATGAACGTAACATTCCATCATCAGCACTCTTCCTATCTTGGCCCCTGAAATCAACTATAAATCACCAAGCCATGTCAGATCGGAGTGCCAGGGAGCAGTTTGAGAGCTGCAGACAGTCTTTTGCCCTTATCGCCGATGAGGTCATCGATTACCTGGAGAGCTCCTTGAAGTCTTCCGGAATGACCCCGGATTCGTTTCCGGAAGAGATCCTGAGTCGGGAACATGCGATCGCCCTGATGTTTCTCGAACTGAATCATCGATGCCTGAACCTGTTGACTTTGGCTGATTCTATGCCGCAAGAGTTGCAGACGGTAGCTTCGATCATGAAAGCAGCCAAGGACCTGGAGCAGGTCACCGACCTGAGCCGGCAAATCATCGAACGGAGAGCTGCTATCGGGCCGGAAGTGTTCGAATCTTTCGGGTTCAACACCATAGGCAACCTTTTGGTCCTGCTGGCGAGCCGGTCGGTGGACGCTTTTTCCGGCACCGATCCGACGGCCCTGGACGACCTCCATACCATAGAATGCGAGCTAGATGACATGCACCGGCAGGTCCATGAAAATGCGAAGGCGCTGATGCAGGTTGGCATGTATTCACCCGGCGAGATTCTGGCTTCGAGGAGCCTTTCATGGAACCTTGAGAGAATTGCTGCGCACGCATCGGGTATCTCCAGAAGCTTGCCCCTGGCGTTTGATCTTTTCCCGATGGAACCCATCCATATCGGAAAAATGATGCCGATGACCGGTTTCAGCAAAAACTGAACTGCCTCAGTGTGTTTACTAACGAGTCTGAAACCAGTGTTTACTCTTCAACCATAACATTAAATGGAGCTGACCATCATGCCTTTCGTACCCGGCAAAGTATTTTTCACCAAAGGCACCGGACGGCACAAAGAGTATCTCGAATCCTTCGAGCTCGCTCTTCGTGACGCGAAAATCGAGAAGTGCAACATCGTGACCGTCTCGAGCATCCTTCCGCCCCACTGCGAGCGCATCAGCATCGAGAAGGGGCTCGAGATGCTTTCTCCCGGCCAGATCACCTTCGCCGTACTTGCCCGAAACTCGACAAACGAGAACAACCGCCTGATATCCGCTTCGGTCGGCGTCGCCATTCCAGCCGATGAATCCCAGTACGGCTATCTCTCCGAGCACCATCCCCATGGCGAAACCGCGGAGCAGTCAGGAGAATACGCCGAGGACCTCGCGGCCACCATGCTCGCCACCACCCTCGGCATCGAGTTCGACCCGAACAAGGATTGGGATGAGCGTGAAGGTATCTACAAAATGAGCGGCAAGATCATCAACTCGTTCAATATCACCGAATCCGCGGAAGGGGAGGGTGGCATGTGGACGACCGTCGTGTCGTGCGCCGTCCTTCTGCCCTGAACCAAATGCGGGTCGTGCAATCGATTCCATAATTAAATTCCAGTAACAGTCCTCCGACCTCATGACCGGAGGGCTGTTTTTGCGGAATCGTTGCCAAGCCTCAACGAAACCCCAACACTTCCCGACCTACCTTTGCCATGGTGCCATGAAGCACCGTCGGCGACGTCACGATTTTCCTTATTCCCCCATGGGTATGCCACCCCGGCTGCTTGGTACATCAATGCCATCGCTTCCGTTCGTCAAGGCGATGCTGCTCAGGCTGCTTATGCTCCCCAATACCGTACTGGCCAAAGCCGAAGGTGAGGAGCATCTCCGCGAAGTATCAGGCTCGGCCTGCATCTTTGCGCTGAACCACAACAACTCGTTTGAATCCCTGTTCGTACCCGTCCTTCTCATGTTCCTGCTCGGCGGGCGGCAGGTAAGTTTCGTCATCGACTGGATGTATGGGCATCTGCCGGTTGTGGGATGGCTCATGCGGCAGATCGATCCGGTATTTGTGCACAGCAAGCCGTCAAAGCTCGCGTTTCTGGAACGACGACGCGTCCGTACGCGACAGGATGTCGTCAGGAGGTGCCTTTTACGGCTCTTCCAGGGCGGGAGCATCGGAATCTTCCCGGAAGGGAAGAGGAACCATGACCCCGGGGTCATGCTGAAGGCAAAGCCGGGGGTGGGCCATATCGCCTTGAGGTCGGGGGCTCCGGTCATACCGGTAGGCATCCGGTTCCCTGCGTCGGCACGTCTCGGCAGGACCCCCTATGCCGGGAGGATGGAGGTGAGGTTCGGCGCGCCGATCCGTTTCACCAGCCTCTCCGCCGCATACAGGCTGGCCCTAGACGAGGGACGGCGGACAGACGCGGCACGCATGGCCGACACCGCGGCAGGAGAGGTGATGCTTGCCGTCGCCGGCCTGTGCGGCAAGGCATATCCGCATGAGATGCAAAGGCAGGATCATGAAGGAACAACCAGTAACATTCCGGAGGCAATATGTCCAGCGTAGCCGTTTCAAAGGTCATGACACCGGAAGAGCGGGCCGACGCTATGTCGGTGATAGACGAGGTGTTTGTGCGGGAAAAAAGGTGGATCGCGGGTTCGCAGGAGCAGATACCGGAAGATCCGGGAGCGGACGCAAGGTGTTCATGGTTCCTTGCCAGGGTCGGCGGTAAGCCGGCAGGCGTAATGCGCCTCTACTACGACCCGTCGTTCGATATCCCGGAGGCCTTCCAGGTCAGCCTTGAGCCGGGAGTCGACATCGAAGAGGTAAAGTCTTCAGGAAGCTACGCCGAAATCGGACGTTTCATGATCCTGCCGCAATACCGCAGGCAGTACCTTGTGGCGCTTCGCCTCATGCGGGCGGCCACTGCGGAGGTGGTTGAGCGCGGCTATACCCATTTCATCACCGACGTATTCGAGAGCGATGCGCATTCGCCCCTGAACTTCCATACCAGGGTACTGGGATTCGAAGTTATCGGACGCCACCTCTTCGGAGAGCTCGACTGCAGTTCGACAAGGATCATCCTGACGCTCGACATCCTCAAGCTCTACAACCGGGTCAAGGACAGCCGAAGCCGCATCTACCAGGAACTGGTCGAAGGGCTCCGGACGTCGTCAGGAAAACGGTTGAGCTTGTCTGGTGGCATCGATTGAATGGGTTGTACTGAAGAGAATAGGCTGCCATATCTCCACGTTCCATTCGGAAAAGTGTCCTTGCTGCCGATTTGTTTACCATATCGTCACAATGCCGTAATGATTCCGCAATACTTCGCAACGTAGATTTGTCACGAGAAAAGGACGGCCCCGATGAGGCCTCCGTGTTCATAGGTTTTTATGACGACACAACACAAAACATCACCAACACAACTCCCTTAATCATGAAAAAAACCCTCTTCTTTCTCGCTCTCGCCGCAGCGATGGGGTTCAACTCCGCGGAAGCCGTGGAGCTGACCCCGACCGGCGACGTCAGGTTCAGGTATGAGTCGCTCCAGAACAAGTTCGACGGCGGGACCGCCGACTATGCCAACGACCGCTGGCGCACCAGGGTACGCGTAGGCCTCAACGCCTGGATCAACGAGGAGCTTTCAGCAGGCGTCTCTATTGCAACTGGTGAGGGTAACGGCTATGACGGTTCTGTCTCCCGCAACCAGTCTTATAAAACCCTGTTCACCCCAAAGAACATCTACCTGAACGAAGCCTATATCGACTACCACCCGATGAACTTCGGCCTCGACGGCAAGGTTAATGCGATCCTCGGTAAGCGCGACGTTGCCAAGACCATCGTCAGGGTAGACGATCTGGTTTACGATGGAGACATCACGATTGAAGGTGCGACCCTCCAGTACGGCAAGGCTTCAGACGGCAAGGAGAAAGATGGCCTGGTCTTCATCGCAGGCTACTATTTCCTGGATCAACTCAGTCCAGAATCGACAGACCTTGCTAGCTATAATGCACCTTCCAGGGAGAACGACCCATTCCTGACGGTCGTCCAGCTGGCATACAAGGGTGATGTTTTCGATCATCCCTACATGATTGGTGTTTCTGACCACAACTTCAGGAACATGGATCACCAGAATAAGGGTATTTCTTATGATTCAAAAAATTCTCCCCTGACCAATAGGAACCTTCTTGAGTTCTTCGGCACTCTTGGCGGAGACATCACCGAGACGCTTCCCTGGCAGATCCGCGGCCAGTACTCCTATAATACAGGCGAAAACGCTGTCAAGAACGAGAAGAACGCCTGGCTTGCAGGTGTGAGCATCGGCGATGCGAAGCAACCCGGCCAGTGGGCGCTTGACTTCAACTACAACAGGATCGAGAAGGATTCGGTGTTCCCGATCTTCACCGACTCCGACAGGAAAGTCGGCAACTACAACAGCGGCACCCAGGGCTGGGAAGTCGGCGCAACCTACCATCTAGTCCAGAACATGACCGTCGGTGCCAAGTACTACAACTACATACAGATCAACCAGCTGGATGCCGGCAACCCGCACCTCCATACCCTCCAGTGCGACATGGTCGTGAAGTTCTGATGAATGTGTGCTGTTCTTTGTGTGTTGTTCTTTCCTTCGTTGGGTGAGTGTGTGGTGCTCATCCGTGTTGTTGGCTGGTCGCCCGGGGTGTGCCGGGCGGCCTGTTATAGAGGTTGACAGGAGGTCAATCGACAGCTATTAAATTTTCAAACCTAATCTGGATTAACGACAATGAAACTCTTCAAGAAATTCGTTTACGGCGCAGCGGTGTTTGGGCTTATGGCTTCCGCTGATGCCATGGCTGCAGGCAACAAGATCGTGATGGACGGTTCGACCACCGTCGGCCCTATCGCCAAGGCTTTCGCCGCCCACTTCACCAAGGCCACCGGCGTCCAGGTGACCGTCAGCGAGTCGGGTTCAGGCAACGGCGCCAAGAGCCTCATCAACAAGACCTGCGATATCGCCGATATGTCCCGCCCGATGAAGGACAACGAGATCGCCGCAGCCAAGGGCAAGGGCGTCAACCCGGTCGAGAACGTGGTCGCCCTCGACGGCCTCGCCTTGATCGTCCATCCGTCGAACCGCATCAACAACCTCTCCAAAGCCCAGATCCGCGGCATCTACATGGGCAGGTTCACCAACTGGAGCCAGGTTGGCGGCCCGAACGCCCCGATCGTCATGATACAGCGCGAGTCGAACAGCGGTACCCAGGACTCCTTCAAGGAGCTCGTCATGGGCAAGGACAACCCGATTTCCCAGCGCACCGAGACCCAGGCCAGCAACGGCGCCATCAAGACCCGCGTCGCATCTACCCCGAACGCGATCGGCTTCGTCGGCCTCGGCTTTGTCGACAACTCGGTGAAGGCCCTGCTGGTCGACGGCGTCGAACCCGATGCCAAGACGGTCAAGAACGGCACCTACCCGCTGCACCGCGCGCTCTTCATGTACACCAACGGCCAGCCGACCGGTATCGTCAAGCAGTTCATCGAACTCCCGAAATCTGCTGAAGGCAAGCGCATCATCAGCGAAATCGGCTTCATTAACTACTACTGAGAGCTTATCCATAAGCAAAAAAGCCTGCAGTCGCCTGCCTGCGGGCTTTTTTTTGCCGTTCGGCCGGAATGGCATTTAAAGCTTAGCAGTCATGACCGGATTGTCGGCATGAAATGATTCTTAACAGAACCGTAACAATAAATTTACAAATGCCGCCGTAGATTTGACCTTGATAAACGGCTTTCCGGGAGGTATGCCCACAGCAATGCCGCGATATCGGGAGAACAATATTTCAAATCAAACATCTTTGCTCATGAAAACAGTAAACATGTTCAGGAGAGTCCTGTTTGGCGCATCCGTGTTCGGCCTTATGGTTTCCGGCAATGCCATGGCCGAAGGCAAGAAACTCGTCCTTGACGGGTCAACGACGGTAGGGCCGCTCGCCAAGGCTTTTGCCTCGCACTTCACCAAGACCACCGGCATCGAGGTCACGGTCAGCGAATCGGGTTCGGGCAACGGCGCCAAGAGCCTCATCAACAAGACCTGCGACATCGCCGACATGTCCCGCCCGATGAAGGAGAATGAACTCGAGGCAGCCAAGGGACAGGGTGTGACCCCGGTCCAGAACGTGGTAGCCCTCGACGGCCTTGCCATGATCGTGCATCCGTCGAACCGGGTCAAGGGCCTGACGAAAGAGCAGATCCGCGGCATTTACACAGGAACGGTCACCAACTGGAAAGACGTGGGTGGCGCACCAGCTCCGATCGTGGTTATACAGCGCGAGTCGAACAGTGGCACCCAGGACAGCTTCAAGGAGCTGGCTCTGGACGGCGCCAAGGTGAGCGAAAAAGCCGAAACGCAGGCCAGCAACGGCGCAATCAAGACCCGTGTAGCTACGACGAAGAACGCCATCGGCTTCATCGGCCTCGGTTTCGTGGACCGTTCGGTCAAGGCCCTCCCCATCGACGGCATCAAGGCTGAGGTCAAGACGGTCAAGAATGGCACCTATCCGCTGCATCGCAAGCTCTTCATGTACACCAACGGCCAGCCGAAGGGCGACATCAAGAAGTTCGTCGACATCCCGAAGACCCCCGCCGGCAAGAAGATGATCAACGAAATCGGTTTCGTGAACAACTATTGAGACACGAATTATAGGGTTTTCCACCAAGGCCTGCAGGCGAACACCTGCAGGCCTTTTTGTTATAGGACTTTTCATATGAACCCGGGAAATCCCGTTTTTTAAATTGTCGGCCCAGCATTAAATTCAAACGGGTCATTATACAACCAACGAAGGGGCAGACATGATGAAACGTTTAGGGAAGAAGCTTTCAATAGCAGCGATCGTCCTCCTTACCGCTACGGGCAGTGCCGAGGCTGGCAACAGCATCGTGATCGACGGTTCGACGACCGTCGGGCCGCTTGCCAAGTCTTTTGCCGCATATTTCACCAGGAAATACAACATCGCCGTCACCGTGAGCGAGTCCGGTTCCGGCAACGGCGCGAAAAGCCTGATCAACAAAAGCTGCGATATCGCCAGCATGTCACGTCCCCTGAAACCACAGGAGCTTTCGGCTGCAAAGTCAAAAGGTGTCAACCCGATCTCCAATGTGGTGGCGCTCGACGGCATTGCCATCGTCGTGCACCCTTCAAATCCGGTCCGTTCGCTGACTACGGCGCAGATTGCCGATATTTATAAAGGCAAGATTACCAACTGGAGCCAGGTCGGCGGTCCGAACGCAAATATTGTGGTCATCCAGCGCGAGTCGAACAGCGGCACCCAGGAGAGCTTCAAGGAAATGGTGGTAGGCAAGGAGAATCCGGTGACCAGAAATGCCGAGACCCAGGCAAGCAACGGCGCCGTCAAGAGCAGAGTCTCCCTGACCAGGGGCGCGATCGGATTCCTAGGACTCGGATTTGCAGATTCATCTCTCAAGAAAGTCGCGGTCAACGGGGTGATGCCTACTCCGGTGACTGTCAAGAATGGAACATATCCTCTTTCCCGGCCGTTATATTTTGTCACCAACGGACAGCCCTCCGGTTCTGTCAAGCAACTTGTCGATTTGCCGAAGAGCGTCGATGGGAAAAAAATCATCAACGAACTTGGCTTCATCAACAAGTATTGATAAGCAAAATCGGGTCAAAACATGCGACCGGGTATCTATGGCCCGGTCGATTTCCACGTCACGCTTCTCCACGGTATCCCGCATGCCGCTTCAAATGCCCGGTTATTGTTTCCATATTTGTAACAGTGTGATCGTTGCATAGTTGGTGGCCGTGGTATAGATTTGTTCGGTCCGTAAAGAAGTAATCACCGGCAGCTCAGAAGCGCCTGTAAAACAGCACAGATATGAATGAGGAAGGTAACGCGACGGCAGGCAGGTCATCAGCCTTTGTCGTCAGCGCCCGGAAACGAAAACTGCAGAAGATCACAAAGTCTGCAGGCGAGTCTCTGCTTTTCCTTGTCGCTGCGATCGTAGCCATCATTGTACTGTTCATCTTCTACTTCGTAGCCCGCGACGCAATACCTTTCTTCCAGATCAGGGGGTTCAGCGAGTTCTTCACCAGCAGCGAATGGTATCCTGCCGACGACCCACCCCGGTTCGGCGCCCTGGCAATCATCTATGGAAGCCTCATGGTCACTGCGGGATCAGCGCTTATAGCGGTCCCTATGGGCATTATCGCGGCGATCTGCCTTTCGGACGTCTTGCCTTTCTCTATGCGCCAGTATGTCAAGCCGGTGATTGAAATGCTTGCAGCAATCCCTTCGGTGGCCTTCGGCTTCTTTGCCCTCGTGATCCTGGCTCCGCTGTTGCAGAGCTTCGGCGGACCGATCCTCATGTGGACCTGGTGGCTGATCGCCACGCCGTTCCTGCTGCTTGCGGTGATCGTCTCGTCTGAACTTTTGGTTATGTCGATCAGTGACGACGTCCGCCGCCAACAGGTTCAGCGCATTCTTGCTTCTGCATTCGGCATCGTTGCCATCCTGCTCCTTTTTTTCGTCGGGAGGGGGCTGCAGAAAATCGAGATCCTCACCGGGACCAACGCACTCAACGTCTCCATTATCCTGAGTTTCATGGCCCTTCCCACGATCGTCAGCGTCTCGGAAGATGCTCTGCAGGCAGTCGGCCGTGACATGCGGGAGGGGAGCTATGCGCTCGGGGCGACCCGCGCGGAGACCATCATCAAGATCATCCTTCCTGCGGCGAGCAGCGGAATCCTCGCGGCCGTGATCCTCGGCATCATGCGTGCACTTGGGGAGACCATGGTAGTCTGGATGGCTTCAGGCAACTCGTCGCACATCCCTGACCCCTGGTTCAACTACCTCGAGTCAGTACGAACCCTGACGGCGACCATCGCCGGCGACATGGGCGAGGCTGACCAGGTGACCGGTTCGGCTCGCTTCCACGTGCTGTTCGCCATGGGACTGCTGCTGCTGGTTATCAGTTTCATCAGCAATTTCATCAGCGAACGGATTGTGGTCCGCCAGAGAAAGATTCTTTCCGGACAGTGAGTATCCAGTGATCCCCGCAACTATTTCTGTCAACGAAACCTGTCAGTATGAATCTCGGCACCAGAAAACTGCTTGACCGATCGTTTACCGCGCTTGGGATCGGCTCGATCGTGATCATGGGAATGATGTTGCTCGTCGTGCTCGTGCCGATCGTCTTCAACGGAGTCACGGCCAATGTGTTCAGGGGGACCGTAGAGCACCGCAAACTGCTCTACAACGAGTTTCGTCGCGGCGACAAGGCAGAGCTTCAACGGGAGATCGTGGAGTCGGATGCGGTGCGTAGTAAAGCCTATGCGATGCTGGACCAGTTCGAGGTCGAGATGAGCAGCATGGATGAAGCGAAGCAGGCAGAATACCAGGACAAATACCGGCAGGTCAAGGAGTCGCTCAAGGCTCTGCTCGGTCCACGGCCAGGTGGAGATATCCCTGAGCTGACCAGATATAAGTATGGGCAGACCAGATGGAGCAAGGCTGAAGAAAAACTTCACGAACTGCTGTACGAGAAGCAGTGGGACTATTCGAACCCCGATGCTGAAGCCAAGGAGTATTTCGTCAGCAGGTCGGCAGGCTTCCAGGGGACATCGCTCGTGAAGCTTTTTCCTTATGTCGAAGAAAACCTTGATCGGATGCTGCTCCCGGAATGGACGATTTACTGGGGCTTCATCACGGACAGCTCGATAGATTCCCACATTTTCGGCGGAATCTGGCCTGAAATCCAGGGGACCATATTCCTTGCGATAGGCGCCATGCTTTTTGCCTTCCCGCTCGGCGTGATAGCTGCGGTATATTTTACCGAGTATGCGCGTGAAGGTTTTTTCAACAGCCTGCTCCGCAGCGCAAACAGCACGCTTGCCGGTGTACCGAGCATCGTGTTCGGCCTCTTCGGCCTTGCCTTTTTCATCAATACGCTGAAGGTGTCGGAATCGAAAAGCGTGCTCGCCGGTTCGCTGACCCTGGCCATCATGATACTTCCGACCATCATACGCTCGGCTGAAGAGGCGATCCTGGCTGTGCCGAAAACCTATCGTGAGGCGTCGCTCGGACTCGGTTCGACGAAGTGGAACACCATCGTCACGGTGATCCTGCCGGCAGCCCTGCCCGGCATCCTGACCGGCGGGGTGATAAGCCTTGGCAGGGCGGCTGGCGAGACCGCGCCGATCATCTTCACGGCGGCTGTCAGCGTCGGTTCTGCCATCGGGCTGGCAGACGTGTTCAATTCGCCCACACCGGCCCTCTCCTGGAACATCTACAACCTTGCAAGCGAACATGAGGCTGCAAGCGAGATAAGGCATGTCCAGTACGGGATGGTTCTCGCCCTGGTGACGATCGTCCTGCTGCTGAACATGTCGGCTATTATCCTGAGGGCCCGTATTTCCAAAAAATTAAAAGGGTAGTCAATCATGGAACTGACGGCTGAAGCTATAGAGATGAAACCGGATACGGGCAGCACACAGAAATCTGTGCCAGATATCTATCTGCCTCCTGAACGCAACAAGGTTGCAGATGGTGGCGTACCGCATGTGTCGGCAAAGAACTTCTCCATTTATTATGGCGAGTTCGAAGCGGTCAAGAAGGTCAACGCCGATATCCTGTCAAAATATGTGACGGCGATTATCGGCCCCAGCGGTTGCGGGAAAAGCACCTTCCTCCGTTCGATCAACCGCATGAACGATCTGATTCCGAACTGCCACACCACCGGCGCCCTGATGTTTGACGGCGAGGATGTCTATGGGAGGTTTACCGACGAGGTACTTCTTCGCAAGAAGATCGGCATGGTGTTCCAGAAGCCGAATCCCTTCCCGAAATCGATCTTCGACAACATCGCCTATGGTCCGCGGCTTCACGGTATCCGCGACAAAAAAACCCTCGAAGGGATCGTTGAGAAAAGCTTGCGCAAGGCCGCCCTCTGGGACGAAGTCAGTGACCGTCTCGACAAGAACGCGCTTGGGCTTTCCGGCGGACAGCAGCAGCGGCTTTGTGTTGCACGTACGCTGGCCGTCGAACCGGAAATCCTGCTCCTCGACGAACCGACCTCCGCCCTTGACCCGAAAGCCACGGCCAAAATCGAGGACCTTATCCAGGAACTGCGGGGCAGTTATACGATCATGATCGTGACGCACAACATGCAACAGGCATCGCGAGTGTCCGATTACACGATGTTTTTTTACGAAGGTATCCTTGTCGAACATGCTCCGACGGCACAGCTTTTCACCAAGCCGAAAGACAAGATGACCGAGGATTATATTACCGGAAGATTCAGTTAACGAAACCAATTGACCGACATGTTGGAAAGACCGGTACACGAACATATCAGGGAGTTGTCCAGGGAACTTGTCTTACTCTCCGAGATGGTGTTGAGCAATTTTGACCAGGCTCTGACAGCCGTCAGGCAGCAGGACCAGCAGGTGGCGCGGATGGTTAAGGAGGCCGACGAGGAGATAAACCTCTCCGAAGTGCGCCTCGAGGAGCGGTGCCTGGCGTTCCTGGCCCTCCAGCAGCCGGTGGCGCGCGACCTCAGGACCATCGTGACCATCATCAAGATCAACGACGACCTTGAGAGGATCGGCGACCTTGCCGTGCACATCGTCGAACGGATGCCTGACCTTGGTACAGAGGTCATGGATTACTACGAATTCGACAAGATGGCTCGAGTTGCTTCACAGATGGTCAGAAAGTCTATCGATGGCTTCGTGGATCGCGACAGGCATCTGGCTGACGAAGTCTGCGGATCGGATGAGCAGGTCGACGCAATGCATCGCATGGTCTTCAAGATGGTTGCCGACGCCATGAAGCAGGATGGCTCGAGCACCTCTCAGCTGCTCGCCGTGCTCAGCGTTTCGCGATACATCGAGCGCATGGCCGACCACGCGACAAGAATCGCCCTCGAGGTGATCTACCTGGTGACGGGAGAGATCGTCCGGCATGGGGAGGACTCATTTGAAAAGATCGTCCAATCGCTCAAGAGCTGAATATCATCGTGACGCGCAACACGTGACAAGATATTGTGCTGAAGCACCGGGCGATTCTTTCGGGTTACGCGTCACGCGTCACGTGTTACGATCCATGCTCCTCTTTTTTTGCATATCCGCTTTGTATAACTCTTTCAGGGGAGTAAATTAACAGCTCTTCAAAGTATCCATCAACACCTCCAACGAGCTAGCACACTATGGCACTGTTCGGCAAGAAAACCGGCGATTCTTCGAAATCCGGCTCCATCCCAAAGGCGTTCACCATCCAGATCGACCCTTCGAAGTTCAACCTCGCCACCAAGCCGGCAGGCCCCGTAAACGAGCAGCTCGAAACCCTGAAGCAGAAGCTCACCAAGCTCTCATCGAACGTCGAGAACAACCTCATGCTGGTCGTCAGGGCCTCTACCAAGAAGAACCGCGACCTTGCGGCTTCGGCCTTCGAATTTGACGAACAGTACATTCAGAAGGGCAAGTTCGAGGTGGAATACCTGACCCTTGCTTACGAGAACTTCCAGCAGCTCAGCGAAACTGATCACAAGACGGTGGTCGATGCGCGGATGATCCTCAAGGAGCTCGAGAAGCTCGCACAGTTCGCGCTCAATATCGCCGACAAGACCGAATATATCCAGCTCGCCAACATCCAGGAGCTGCACAAGGACGAGTATGGCCTGAAGCCGATGGGCGACATCACCGCCGAGATGATCAAGAAAGCGGTCGAAGCCTTCGTCAGCGGCAACTCGAAGCATGCCTCCGAGACCCTCGACATGATGAAGGAGATCGAAGGGCTTTACGAGGGTGCCGTAAGGAAGCTCAAGGCCGAAGTGACCGACGGCAACATCACCAACTTCACCGGCATCCTGTCGGTGGTCGAGCACGTCAAGGCTTCCGCCGAAATCTCCTGTGCGATCGCCCGCCACTTCTGCTGATGCCTTGAATCGAATATCGTGCGAAAGGCGGGCAGTGCCCGCCTTTTTGCTGTAGAAGAAGAGGATTTTTTGAGAACAGAAGATATCTTGAGGATGCTGCGGCTCTTAACCGGCCGGCTCATCCCCCAAAGAAAACGAACATGAAGCTACCTGCAGGACGCACACGAACGGCGATGGTGCTTGCTTTGATCACCTTTATGGCCGCCGCATTCTGGTTTTTCGAGCACCAGTCACGCCAGCAGGGGCAGAGCAAACGTGAATTCACGACCAGGGTCCCCGTCACCGTCTCCGTTGTCGGCATTGGATCGGTACGTGACAGCTTCACGGTGGTCGGGATCAGCAGGGCGTTGCGCGACGTCGATATCCTTTCGGAAACCTCCGGCATCGTCAGGTCCGTCTCCTGCGAAGTTGGGCAGCGGAAAACCGCCGGGGCAACGCTGATCAAGGTAGACGATGAGGTTGCTGCATCTGCGCTCCGCAAGGCGATGGTGAACCGCCAGCTTGCAATACGCGACTTCGAACGTTACCGTAACCTTGAACACGAAGGGGCCGTTGCTGTTTCCAGCTTCGAGGCGATGAAGCTGAAGCTCGAGGATGCCGAAGCCGACCTGGTGGCGGCACGGCGCAGGCACGGCGATACGGCCGTCAAGTCGCCTTTCGGCGGAACGGTCACCGCACGGCTGGTCGAGGTCGGCGACCTTGTCCAGCCCGGCATGAAGGTGGCCAACATGGTCGACCTCTCCCGGGTCAAAATCGTCGCCGCCATACCGGAAAAGCAGGTCTCCCTGGTTTCCGGAGGCATGCCGGTACTCGTGACGACCGATGTCTGGCCCGACAGGGTATTCACCGCGACTGTAAGTTCGATCAGCGCCAAGTCATCGAAGGATCACACCTACCAGGTCGAGGCGGTGATGGACAACCCGAAGGAGACGATGTTCAGGGCAGGAATGTTCGCCCGCGCGTCTTTCGTCGGGAAAGCTTCGAGGTCCTCTCTCCTGATCCCGAGGCAGGCCCTCGTCGGCAGCCGCGGCAACCCTGAGGTATTCGTGGTGCGGCAGGGTGTCGCCCGCCTCGCCAGGCTTGTTGCCGGCGCCGAACAAGGTAACCGCATCGAGGTGCTTCAGGGACTCGCCCAAGGTGACCAGGTGGTCGTGAGCGGGCAGAATGAACTCGGCGACGGAGTGGCGGTAACGGTCATCAGGGTGGACGGAGGCCGATGAACATGACGCTCACGGGGCTTGCCATCAAGCGGCCGACGCTGGTCGTCGTGCTCTTCTCGGTCCTCGGCATCCTTGGCTTCTTCAGCTACCTGCAGCTGAAGTACGAACTCCTTCCGAGGATGAGCACCCCGTTCGTGACCGTCTCTACGGCTTATCCAGGGGCGTCCCCCTCCGAAATCGAATCCTCGGTGACCAAACAGGTAGAAGAGGCAGTATCGGCCATCGAGAAGATCTCTGCCATCAGTTCCACCTCCAGGGAGGGGCTGTCGGTCGTCTCGATCGAGTTCTCCAGCTCGGCCGATATCGACAAGGCGCTTCAGGATGTACAGCGCAAGGTCAACGAGACCAGGGGCTCCCTTCCGGACGACATCAAGGAGCCGGTCGTATCACGTTTTGCCCTCGACGAGCTTCCTGTGCTGCGTCTCGGAGCGACGGCAAACCTCTCGGACACCGGCTTCTACCAGCTGCTCAAGGACGAGGTAAAACCGGCCCTGTCGAACATCAGCGGCGTTGGACAGGTGGTCATCCTGGGCGGCAGGGAGCGCGAAGTCAGGGTCAACCTCGACCTTGAACGCCTCGAAAGCCTCGGCCTTACCGTTCTGGATGTGCTCGATGCGGTGCGGAGGGCAAACATCGAAGCCCCGACCGGATCGGTTGATGCGCCCGACCGACAGTTCGTAGTCAGGCTGGCGGGCAAGTTCACCAGCCTCGAGGAGCTGAAGGAGCTGGTTGTCAGGCCTACGGGCCGTGGTGGTGCCGTCTACCTCAGGGACGTTGCCGAGGTGCAGGACACATTCAGGAAGATCACGACCATCTCCAGGATCAACGGGCGTAATGCGGTCGGCATCGTGGTGATGAAGCAGAACGACGCCAATACGGTCGAGGTCAGCAGACTGGTCCGCCAGAAACTCGCCCAGCTCGAATCGACCTATCGCGACCGCGGGCTGAAGTTCGACATCGCCCAGGATGGCTCCATCTTCACCCTCGATGCCGTCACGGCCGTGCAGCACGACCTGTTCCTGGCGATCCTGCTGGTTGCGCTGGTGATGCTGCTGTTCCTGCACAGCCTGCGGAATTCGGTCATCGTGATGGTCTCGATCCCGACGTCGCTGGTGACCACCTTCATCGGGATGTACGTCTTCGGCTACACGCTCAACCTGATGACCCTCCTGGCTCTGTCGCTGGTGATCGGCGTGCTCGTCGACGACTCGATCGTGGTCCTCGAGAACATCTACCGCCACCTCGAGCGTGGCGAGGACCCCCGTGACGCGGCACTTGCAGGCAGGAACGAGATCGGTTTCACCGCAGTGTCGATCACCCTGGTCGATGTGGTGGTCTTCCTGCCGCTTTCGCTCATCAGCGGCCTGGTCGGCGACATCATGCGCGAGTTCTCGATCGTGATGGTGATCTCGACCCTGGTCAGCCTCTTCGTCTCCTTCACGGTCACCCCGCTGCTCGCCTCGAGGTTTTCCCGGATCGAGCATCCTTCTTCCAAAAGACTTGCCGGAAGGATCGCCATCGGTTTCGAACGCCGGTATACGCAGACTCGAGACGGGTACCTTCGTCTGCTCGACTGGAGCCTCCGCAACCCCCGCAAGGTTATCCTGGCGGCCACCATGCTGCTCTTCTCTTCGTTCTCGCTGGTGATACTCGGGCGGATAGGCGGCGAGTTCATCGAAGTGTCGGACCGGGGCGACTTCTCGATCATCCTCGAACTTGAACCGGGAACGAGCCTCGAGCAGACCAACAGCTTCGTCCGCCGGGTCGAACGGCGACTCGAGTCCTACCCCGAGGTGGAAAAGATACTCGTGACCGTCGGGGCTTCGAACGAGGGCATGATCAACCAGGCTTCCGACAACGTCGCAGAAATCAACGTGCGACTGACCCCGAAGGAGGCTCGCACTCGCTCGACTGACCAGGTCATGCGGCTGGTCAGGAAGGAGTTCGTCGGGGTGCCCGGCCTCAAGGCGAGCATCAACCCGATCGGCATCTTCGGCACGGCCAACGAGACGCCGGTGACCGTCGTCCTGAGCGGCCCGGACAGGGCTCAGGTCGACCTTGTCGCCGGGATGCTTCGCGACAGCCTCAGGGTAATCCGCGGCACGGCCGACGTCCGACTGAGCTCGCAGGCCGGCACACCGGAGATGCGCGTCGAGGTCGACCGTGAACAGATGTCCGCCTTCGGGCTCTCCATGGCGGAGGTCGGCTCGGCCATGCGTGTCGCCTACGCCGGCGACGACGTCAGCAAATACCGCGAGGGGGGCAATGAGTACGATATCCGGCTGATCCTCGACGAACGCTTCCGCAAGAACACCGCCGGCATCGGCGACCTTTCGCTGCGCACGCCGGCAGGAGAGGTTGTCCGGCTCGGGCAGTTCTCCAGGCTGGAGCAGTCCCGGGGCTATTCGCTGCTGCAGCGCCGGAACAGGAACAGCGCCGTCTGGGTGAAGTCCCAGGTGGTCGGCCGGGCCGTGGGCGAAGTCGGCTCGGAAGTGGAGCGTGCCCTGAACAACATGGAGAAAAAGGGGCTCCTGCCGAAAACCGTGAACAGGGTCTACGAGGCCGACCTGAAGCGGCAGGGTGAGTCCAACGTAAGCCTGCTCTCCTCATTCATGGTGGCGATCATCTTCGTCTACCTCATCATGGTCGCGCTCTACGACTCGTGGCTGTGGCCGGCGGTGGTGATGTTCTCCATCCCGCTGGCCATCATCGGCGCATTGTACGGGCTTGCGCTGCTCGGCAAGTCGCTCAGCATCTTCACCATCCTCGGCATCATCATGCTGGTCGGTCTGGTAGGCAAGAACGCCATCCTGCTGGTCGATTTCATCAACAAGTTCAGGGCTGAGGGCATGGCGATCGTGCCGGCGATCACCGAGGCAGGGAAGGAGCGGCTCCGGCCGATCCTCATGACGACACTGACGCTGATCTTCGGTCTCCTGCCGATCGCGCTTTCCACCAGTTCGGGATCCGAATGGAAATCGGGCCTTGCCGTCGCTCTCGTCGGCGGACTGTCGAGCTCGATGTTCCTGACCCTGCTGGTCATCCCGGTGGTCTATGTCTGGTTCGACGGCATCCAGGTCCGCCTGACGGCTGTTTACGGACGGCTTCGTCTGCGGTTTGCCAAGGCCTGAATCACGGTAGCTCCTGAATTTCCGTGAGAGCCGCTCTCCAACCCGGTGGCCACGCCAATGCATTATTAGGTGTTAATGACCGTTAACGCTTATCTTGTGTAAACAGCCCTCGAACGAGCCCTCAAGTCAGTTACCTTTATGAAGCAGTACCTCCGGCAGTCGCCGGTCCTGATGGTGTGCCGTGTCGCGCTTGCTTTCTCCTGGATCTACCAGGGGATCGTACCGAAAGTCGTCTGCAAGAGCCCCGGCGAGGTCGGCCTGATCGCCCCGGTCGCACCGGTCTACCGGATCGCCTGCGAGCTGATCACCTGGATGGGATACGGGGAGGTGCTCTTCGGCCTCCTGCTGCTGCTGGCTGGACGATGGCTGTTCGGCTTCAACATTGCCGTACTGCTGCTGCTGCTCGGCTGGGTTGCCGTTGTAGATCCCTCCATGTTCACGTTGCCGTTCAACCCTTTGACGCTGAACGTCTCGCTTATCGGCCTGTCGCTGATCGCAATGCACGAACTGCGGCGGAAAGAACAGATCGGATGAAAGGTTGCCATTACCGGAAAGAACCATGAACAGGAAAGATACAGGATATACGCTGCGGGACATCTCAAGGCTCTTCCTCACCTTCTCGGTAATCGTGATCACCACGGCGGCACTGGCCGGCGCTTTCGGTGTCCTCTCGAAGAACGCCTTCCTGCAGAAGATCCATCCCTACATCTTCTTCACCGGATTCGGCAATACGGCCATCCTCCTGCTCAACCGCTACCTGACTGCGGCTATCTATCCTGAACTCACCATCCGCCCCGAACGGCAGCGTCGATACCTCTACGCCATCTCGACTGCCCTGGCCCTGGTGGTCGCCTCGGTGCTGTTCGCCCTGCCGCTGCTCAAAGCCGCGGCCGGACTCCTGCTGCTGGCCCTGGTCGTCCAGATCCTCTTCGAAGTCCTTTCCGTCCTCTCCGTGAAGAGCATCTGGGAGAACGTCTCCGGCCGCTACTACTTCTTCGACGTCATCTTCCTGTTCGTGGCGAATCTCGGCCTGTTCACCCTGGGGCTGAATGAGGCCTGGCCGTCGAACGGTATCATCCCGTTCTTCGTCACCCAATCCTCCTATTTCCTCGGTTCCTCCTTCCCGCTCAGCATCAGCGTCATGGGCTTCCTCTATACCTACGCCTGGCGCAACACGCCGAAGATGGAGCTGGCCCGCAAGCTGTTCGGCATCTGGTTCTTCGTCTTCGTGGGCGGCGTACTCTTCTTTCTGGTGGTGATCCTCATCGGCCAGTACGTGAGCATGATGCTCATCAGCCATCTGCTGATGTTTGGCGTCATCGCCCTGCTCGCCACCTTCGCCGTCTTCATGAACAACTATTTCCGCTGCCACTTCGCCCACCCCGCACTGGCATTCCTGCTCGGCGGCCTCGCCTTTCTGCTGGCCACCAGCGGATACGGCATCATGAACATCTACTACGGAAAGGGGATCCTCTTCGGAACCTACCCGCCCATCAGGCCTGACAAGATGTGGATCTACCACTCCCACACCCATGCCGCCCTGCTCGGCTGGATTACCCTCTCCTTCACCGGCATGATCTACATCGTGTTTCCCGCGATCCAGAGAACGGGCACCCTCGAACTGCTGCAATCGGGGGACCCGCTCGAGCAGCAGCTCGACCGCTCCACCATGTCGAAAGCCTTCGTGCAGCTGACGGCGATGCTGTTATCGGCATCCGTCATCATCCTGAGCCTGTATACCGGCGAGGAGGCAGCGCTGGGCATCGGCGGGATCACCTATGGCTGTTCGGTACTCCTCCTCAGGCGAAACCTGATGCGCGACCCTGCGCTCGGGATGCGCGTGAAAAGGAGAACGAAAGATTGCCGGTGACCGGAATAAACAGCACTCCAGGAGGGTGAACCCATGGGAAACGCTTCGAGACCGCTGGTGACCGTTACGATCCCGCTGTACAACAATGAACGTTTCATCGCCCAGACCATCGAATCGGTCCTCTTGCAGAGCATGCCCGATTTCGAGCTCCTTGTCTACGACGACCACTCGACCGACCGCTCCCTCGAAATCGCCCGCTCCTATACGGACCGCCGCATCAGCGTCGTGCCGTCTGATCGTAACCTTGGCCCTGAAGGCAACTGGAACCGCGCCCTCAGCCAGGTCCGGGGCCGATTGGTTAAGCTGCTTTGTGCGGATGACCTCCTCTTTCCTGAGTGCCTGGAACGGCAGGCCGCAATCTTCGAAAGTCCCCAGTCGGCGGGCATCAGCCTGGTGTCGTGCCAGCGGACCATCATCGACCCTGAGGGAAAGAGCCTGATCCGGAAGGTCAGTTTCGTCGACGGCGGACGCAAGGACCCCTCCGAGCTGGTCCGGAAGATCGTGCGCATGGGAACCAACATCATCGGGGAACCGGCGTGCGGGCTCTTCCCGTCTGCGCTGATCGGCAAGACCAGGGGATACCGGGCGCGCATTCCCTACACGGTGGATCTCGACTTCTGGGTGCAGCTGCTCCGGTTAGGGGACCTCTGGATGATCGACGAGCCGCTCTGCGCCTTCAGGATATCCGGCGCATCCTGGTCTTCGAGGATAGGCGAGATGCGCCATCAGCAGTTCCTCGCCTTTATGCATGAGGTGTCTCAGACAGGGGAGTTCAAGGTCAGCGACCTCGACCTTTTCATCGGGAGGTTCAATTCGGCGGTACAGTCGATGACCAGCCTTATGGGATTCAAGCTCTTCGCCGGCGAGAACGACGCTCCGGCAATCACTCTCTTTCGTAAACAATCCGAGGCATAACTTATGAGGCTCAGCAATAAAATAGCACTTGTCACCGGCGCGGCCGGAGGCATCGGAAGCTCCACGGCCAGACGGTTCGCGCGCGAAGGGGCAACGGTCATACTCGCGGACATCGACAGCGACGGGTGTTCCCGGGTACTCGACGGCATCATCGCCGATGGTGGCGCCGGTACGGCACACGGCGCCGACCTTTCCGACGAAGCGCAGGTCGTGGCCCTTTTTACCGCAATACGCGGGCAGTACGGACGGCTCGACATCCTTGTCAACATCGCCGGCGGTGACATCGAACCGGCGGCCTCCGTCGAGGAGATCGATGCCGAGCGCATGTCGAGGAACCTCGACATGAACCTCAAGTCCTGCATCCTTTGCTGCCGAGAGGCCACGAAGCTCATGAAGCCGCAGGCCTACGGGCGCATCGTGAACATGAGCTCCCTGGTCTACCGTGGCAGTCCGGCCCAGTTCAGCTACTCCGCATCAAAAGGGGGCATCTTCTCCTTCACCCGATCGATCGCCATAGCCCTCGGCGCCTCCAACATCACGGCAAATGCCCTGGCTCCGGCCATTATCGGGGTCGACGCGTTCCCCCGGGCGCTTGGCCCGGAACGGTGGAAAGTAATGGCCGAGGCGACCGCAGCCAGATACCCGCTGGGCAGGATCGGCACCCCGGATGACGTCGCCTCGGCGGCGCTTTTCCTCGCCTCCGACGAAGCCTCGTTCATCACCGGCCAGCTCCTCGAAATTTCCGGCGGCGCCAGGCTGTGAGTGCCGACACAGCAGCAGCTGAAGAGGATTGGGCTGAAGCCCGGGAGGAATTCAGGGGGGATCTTTTATCCCCCGGCTGAAGCCGGGGGCAATTGAAATGTAAGAGATGTCCGGATGTCAGGGAGGCTGAGGTACGTAAGCTCCATTTCGGGCACATGATGGTACAATCACAGAAAAGAGATAACTTTAACAGAGCTCTTCAGGATCGTTAATCTCAAAACCGTTTGCAGCCATGTCACACACTTCAGCCAGGGCGTTCCTCGCCAAGATCATCGATGAGGAGGGGTTCCGGAAACACCTTGTCGGCGAACTCTCCAAAAAGAGAATGGAGCTCATCAGGGAGGCCGGATACGAGTTCAGCGAAGAGGAGCTCGACAAGGCCAAGGCCGATCTGCCCCCCGGCGCCTTCGGCCACAAGGCCGCGTGGTTCTGCTTCACCGACGACGACCAGCCCTCGAAGAGCGGCCACTGCTGCAGCAGCGGCCTGTGGCACTGATTCTCCGCTGACCCGGTTGCCCCCGGAACCTGTCCGGGGCAATCCGGGTTGTCATGAATGGGCGCTCCGATAGAAAACCTGAGCCCCATGGCAACCCGTAACCGGCGCCCATCATGGATCGACCATGGCATTCGATTTCCTCAGATCAAATCTTCTCCATCCTCGATTCAGCTTTTTCAGGGCTGTCTTCAGAAGAGGCCGCGCGCCGCATAAAGGAGCACGGGCCCAACCTCGTCAAGGCTGAGGCGGGTCCTGGCCCATGGAAAATCCTGATCACGCAGTTCAGGAGCGTGCTCATCCTCGCCCTCCTGTTTGCTGCCCTGCTTTCGGCTTTTCTCAGCCACGCGGTTGAGGCCGTAGCTATCACGATGATCGTGCTCCTGGCCGTGCTGCTTGGTTTCGTTCAGGAATTTCGGGCCGGGAAAGCCATCGACGCGTTGAAGCGAATGGCCGCACCGGGTGCCCGTGTGGTCCGGGATGGCGTCGAGCAGGTCGTTCCTGCATCCGCTATCGTGCCGGGTGACATCATCCTGCTCGTGACGGGAGACCGCATCCCGGCTGACGCCCGGCTGGTCGAGTCATTGCACCTGCGGGTCGAGGAGGCCTCCCTGACCGGTGAATCGCTTCCCGTCCAGAAAGATGCCATGCTCATCCTTCCCGAGGATACGGATATCGGAGATCGCCGGAACATGGTGTTTGCGGGAACATCTGCCGGATACGGACGCGGCAGGGCGATCGTGACCTCAACCGGCATGGCGACCGAGTTTGGCCGTATCGCAGGGATGCTTCAGGCTCTCGATACCGCGAAGACTCCGCTCCAGAAAAACCTCGATCAGGTCGGCAGCTCCCTGTCGAGGGTAGCCCTCGTCATCGTGCTGGCCATCGTCGGGCTCGGCCTGCTCCGCGGCCAGCCTTTCGTAGATATACTCCTGTTCGGCATCGCCCTCGCGGTCGCGGTGGTTCCCGAGGCCCTTCCCGCCGTGGTGACCATCTCCCTCGCCCTCGGCGTACAGCGGATGGCAAAGCGAAACGCGCTCATGCGGCGCCTTCCCGCTGTCGAGACGCTCGGCAGCACCACGGTGATCTGCTCCGACAAGACCGGCACGCTCACGAGGGATGAAATGACGGTACGCGCCCTCTACGCCGACGGCATGTTTGTGAACGTGTCAGGATCCGGATACCGCCCGGAGGGGCGGCTGACGCTGGCTGACGGCAGTACCCGGCTCGGCCCGGTGTTCCTCCGGCTCCTCGAGTCGGGGGCGTTGTGCAACGATGCCCGACTCGACTCATCGGCCGATGGCGATTGGAGCATCGCCGGGGATCCTACCGAAGCGGCGCTCATCGTGGCTGCCAGGAAGGCCGGCATCAACCCCGACGACCTGAAGTCCAGATATCCCCGAATCGGGGAGGAGCCCTTCTCTTCCGAGTCCAGGCGCATGGCCACGGTGCACCGCGACGGCGACTCGCTCGTCTCCATCGTCAAAGGGGCCCCCGAGGTGATCCTGCCCGCCTGCTCCGGCATGCTTGAGGCCTCGGGGCCGGTCGCAATCGATGAAGGCGGGATCGAGAGGGTCATTGCGGCCGCCGAATCTATGGGGAGGGAGGCCCTGCGTGTTCTTGCGATTGCCGTCAGGGAAGGGACGAACGATACCGGCTCGTCTGATGGCCTTCTGTTCCTCGGCCTTGCCGGCATGATCGACCCGCCGAGAGCCGAGGCACGGGAGGCTGTCGCGCGTTGCATCGATGCCGGCATCCGGCCGGTCATGATCACGGGCGACCACCCGGTGACCGCCAGGGCCATTGCCGCCGAGCTCGGGATCCTCCGCTGCGGCAGGGTGGCCACGGGACGCGAGCTGCAGGAGCTCGATGCCATGGCGTTGAGGAAGATGACGGGGGGCATCGACGTTTTCGCCAGGGTTGCGCCTGAGCACAAGCTCCGTATAGTCGAGGCGTTGCAGGCTGAAGGCCAGATTGTCGCCATGACGGGGGACGGCGTCAACGACGCCCCGGCCCTGAAGCGGGCCGATATCGGCATCTCGATGGGCATCAACGGCACCGACGTAGCGAGGGAGGCGTCGGCGATGACCCTCACGGACGACAACTTCTCGACCATAGTCGCCGCCATCGAAGAGGGCAGGGGCATATTCGACAATATCAGGAAGTACCTGACCTATCTGCTCTCGTCCAACATAGGGGAACTCGGCCTGATGGCCGGAGCAACCCTGCTCGGCCTCCCGCTGCCGCTGAGCGCCGTGCAGATCCTGTACGTCAACCTGGCCACCGACGGCCTTCCTGCGCTAGCGCTCGCTGTGGACTCTGCGGACAAGGATATCATGAAGAGGCCGCCGAACGACCCGAAGCAGGGGGTTTTCACCCGTCCGGTGATCGCACTCATGCTTGCCGGTGGCATCTGTTCGGCCGTCGTGAACCTTGCGCTGTTCGAATGGGCCCGTCATTCGGGTCGTTCGCAGCATGAAGCCATGACCATGACCTTCGTCGCCCTTGTTCTGATACAGTTCTTCAAGGCCTACAATTTTCGCTCGGAGACCTTGCCGCTCTTCGACAAGCCGTTCGATAACCGCTGGCTGAACCTTGCGGTCGCCTGGGAGCTTGCCATGCTTGCGGCGATCATCTATGTGCCTTTTCTTGCCAAACCTTTCGCCACATTCAGGCTGCCTCTCCATGACTGGCTGATCGTGCTGTTCTCCGCCCTTACGGTCGTCCCGGTCATCGAGTCGGTCAAGTGGTTCATCCGCAAGGGGATGTTCGGTCTCAAAGCATAAAAAATATCGTAACTTCCTGAGTTTGCGATTTTCCATAACCGTCCAATCTTTTCCGCCCAGTGAAAAACAGCTTCAGGAAAAAACCGCTGGCCCTCCTGCTCGAAGAGATGAAAGGGGAGCACCGCCTGCACCGGGTGCTCGGCCCGGTAGCCCTAACCAGCCTTGGTGTCGGGGCCATCATCGGTACCGGCATTTTCGTGCTCATCGGCGTGGCCGCCCACGACAAGGCAGGCCCCGCCGTCACCCTCTCGTTCGCGCTCGCCGGCCTTGCATGCGTCTTCGCCGCCCTCTGCTACGCCGAGTTTGCATCCATGGCGCCGGTGGCAGGATCCGCCTACACTTATGCTTACGCTACCCTCGGCGAGCTGTTCGCCTGGATCATCGGCTGGGACCTGATCCTCGAGTACGCCGTGGCTTCTGCGACGGTCGCCCATGGATGGTCGCACTATTTCCAGGATTTCATCGGCATCTTCGGGTACCATATGCCGGCACTGCTGGCGAAGGCCCCCCTCGACTTCGACCCGGCGACCGGCCTGCTCTCTTCGACAGGGTCGATGTTCGACCTGCCCGCCGTGGTGATCACCTGCATCGTGACCGTGATCCTCGTCAAGGGCATCCGTGAGAGTGCCGGCTTCAACACCGGCATGGTGATCGTCAAGGTGGCCATCGTGCTCCTGGTCATCGTGCTCGGCGCCATGTACGTCAAGCCCGAGAACTGGCAGCCGTTCGCCCCGTTCGGCTACTCCGGCTTCAGCATCTTCGGCAAGACCGTGTTCGGCCAGACCGGCCCGGCAGGAGCACCCGTCGGCGTCCTGGCGGGCGCGGCCATGATCTTCTTTGCCTACATCGGATTCGATTCGGTGTCGACCCACGCCGAGGAGGCCCGCAACCCGCAACGTGACGTACCCATCGGCCTGATGGTCTCGCTCGTCATCTGCACGGTGCTCTACATCGCCGTAGCAGCGGTCATCACCGGAATGGTACCTTACGGGAACATCAACATCGACGCTCCGGTTTCCGACGCCTTCCGGCAGGTCGGCCTCGGATGGGCCCAGTTCATCATCTCCCTCGGAGCCATAACCGGCATCACCTCGGTGCTGCTCGTCATGATGCTCAGCCAGCCCCGGGTGTTCCTCGCCATGGCACGTGACGGCCTGCTTCCGAAGAGTTTCTTCGGCGCCATCCACGAGAAGTTCAGGACCCCCTGGAAATCGACCATCCTGACGGGCCTGTTCGTGGCAGTGCTGGGGGCGCTCCTCCCGTTGCGCCTGCTGGCCGAACTGGTCAACATCGGCACACTGTTCGCCTTCGTCATCGTCTGTGCTGCCGTACTCATCATGCGGCGCACCAACCCTGAGGCCGAACGTCCGTTCAGGGCCCCGCTCGTGCCCTTTGTCCCTATTGCCGGTATCGTCACCTGCCTGATGCTCATGTTTTCGCTTCCCGCGGAAAACTGGATCCGGCTGGTCGTCTGGCTTGCCATCGGCTTCTGCATCTACTTCTTCTACGGACGCCACCACAGCATCCTCAGGAAACATGAAGGATGAGGGTGATCTTTTTATGCCGGACACTTTGCCGGTAAAGCGTATATTGAAGTTTAGCAGTTAATCAATTCTGTGCAGTACAACGAGCAACCCCAACGGAGGAAAAGCATATGCAGACCATTTACGCGGACGGAATCGCCAACATGAGCCTGATCGACGGCGTCATCCGCATCGATCTCGTCAACATCACGCAGGTCGAACAGGACAAGACCAACGTCAATCCTGTCGGCACCATCGCCATGTCGCTGCCTGGCCTTCTGCGTACCCATGATCAGCTCACGAAGATGATCAACAAAATGGTCGAAGACGGCATCCTTACCAGGAACGAGCCCGAATCCAACTGAATCCTGCTGGCGCGATCGGGGACAGGCACTCCCGACCTCCGTCCCGTTATCTCCATTGAAGCATATGAACCCCTGCATTTCCGTAATCGCAGGGGTTTTGCTTTTTGGGGACAGAAGCCTGCCCCGCAGCAGGGTAAGCCGTTAGCTTGGTGAGGAGGGTAGGCTAAAGGTCAGGTTTCGACGCGAACCTTGTGATATTGAGAGAAGCCGTCCCGACAAGTCGGGACGACGGACATTCAATCTTACATTTTCTTCAATTGCCCCGGGTTTTAACCCTCTGGTGCTCAGGGAGGCTTCAGCCTCCCGGACATTCAGATTTCTCTTACATTCAATTGCCCCGGGTTTTAACCCTCTGGTGCTCAGGGAGGCTTCAGCCTCCCGGACATCCAGATTTCTCTTACATTCAATTGCCCCGGGTTTTAACCCGGGGAGGGCAGAGAGTACTTAAAAAACCATCGGCGCTTTCCTTCAGCCCAATAATCTTCACATCCGCTTGCAGCCCAAAACAGGGAATATTGGGCTGAAGCCCGGGATTATTATTGGGAATCTTGCTTCCCCCGGCTGAAGCCGGGGGCAATTGTGAAGATATATAAGAAGTTGAATGTCCGTCGGGATGAATCCCTCCTGAATAGGGGAGCTGAAGCCGGGGGCAATTGTGAAGATATGTAAGAAGTTAAATGTCCGTCGGGATGAATCCCTCCTGAATAGAGGAGCTGAAGCCGGGGGCAATTGTGAAGATATATAAGAAGTTGAATGTCCGTCGGGATGAATCCCTCCTGAATAGGGGAGCTGAAGCCGGGGGCAATTGAAGAACGACATTCGAATATTTCGCTTCCTTGACGACCATCTCAAATCAGCCCGAATCCAATCCCTCCCGGAAACGCCAAACACTCAAACCCTACCTGCGGCCGGCACCGGATTTCCGTAATCACTGCGGATTTGCTTTCTTGCTGTTAGCCCCACAACTTCCGATTTCGCACCCATGGTCAGCAGCAGCATACAACCCATGGACCAGCTTCCACCCGGCCTGACCTCGACCGAAGCCCTTGAGCGGCTGCGCAGTGAGGGCTATAACGAACTTCCGGCCGCACGACGGCGCTCGCTCATCTCGCTCCTGCTGGGCGTCGTGCGCGAGCCCATGTTCCTGATGCTGATAGCGTGCGGCCTCATCTACCTTATGCTGGGCAGCATCGAGGACGCCCTGATGCTTCTGGGGTTCGTGGTGGTGATCATCGGCATCACCCTGGTGCAGGAGGGACGCACCGAGCGGGCGCTCGAAACCCTTCGCGACCTTTCGAGCCCGAGGGCACTCGTGGTCAGAGACGGGCGACAGCAGCGCATCCCAGGCCGGGAGGTGGTCCGCGACGACATCATCCTGATTGCCGAGGGTGACCGTGTGCCGGCCGACGCGGAGCTTCTTTCGTGCAGCGGGCTCACCACGGACGAATCCCTCCTGACCGGCGAATCTTTTCCGGTACGAAAAGCCTCGCGGTCAGGGACGCAGATTCCTTCGGCCCCGGGAGGTGACGGCCTGCCGTTCATCTATTCCGGTTCGCTCGTGGTAGGGGGGCGCGGTGTCGCACGGGTGCTTGGTACCGGGCTCAATACCGAAATCGGAAAGATCGGCAGGGAGCTCGGAACCATCAAGCCCGAAGAGAGCCTCCTGCAAAGGCAGATGGGAAGGCTAGTCCGTATCGTGAGCCTCTATAGTGTCGTGCTCTGCCTTGTCGTCACGGTGGCGTTCGCCGTTACGCGCCACGACTGGCTCAATGGCCTGCTTGCCGGTCTTACCCTTGCCATGGCGACCCTTCCCGAGGAGTTTCCCATGGTGCTCGTCGTCTTTCTCGCTCTCGGCGCATGGCGTATCTCCCGGTATCATGTGCTGACGCGCCGAATGCATGCGGTTGAGATGCTCGGAGCAGCATCGGTGCTCTGCGTCGACAAGACGGGCACGCTGACCGAGAACCGCATGACCGTGAGGCGGATCGTCGTGGAGGGATTCGTGCACGAGCTTGACGGGTCGTTCGGAAGCCTTCCCGAACTGGTCCACGAAGCCGTCGAATACAGCATCCTCGCAAGTCCGCCCGATCCGTTCGATCCCATGGAGAAGGCGATGCGCGAGCTTGGTGAGAAGGCGCTCTCCGACACGGAGCACCTGCATCACGATTGGGTTCTTGAAAAGGAGTATCCACTTTCGGACGGCATGCTCGCCATTGCCCATGCCTGGCGTTCGACCGTAGGGGAGGGGTACGTGATCGCCGCGAAGGGTGCGCCCGAAGCCATCGCCGACCTCTGCCATTTCGACGAAGAGCGCCTCGGGATGCTCGAGACGGCCATCGATTCGATCGCCTCCGACGGAATGCGGGTGATCGGGGTGGCGAAGGCTTCGTTCGATCCGGGGCCCCTCCCGGAGGAGCGCCACGACTACGCATTCACCTTCATCGGGCTCCTCGGCCTCGAAGATCCGGTCCGGCAGGGGGTCCCCGAGGCCATCAGGGAGTGCCGGGATGCCGGCATCCGCATGGTCATGATGACCGGTGACTATCCGGCCACGGCAAGCCGGATAGGGGAGCTGATCGGCATGCAGGGGCGGGAGCACCTTCTCACCGGACGGCAGCTGGAGCTTTTGAGCCATGAAGAGCAGCATGAGGCGATCGGCCGGACCGCCATTTTCGCCCGTATGCAGCCCGGCCAGAAACTCGCGATCGTGGAGGCGCTCAAGGCGCGGCACGAGGTCGTGGCAATGACCGGCGACGGGGTGAACGACGCGCCTGCGCTGAAGGCCGCACACATCGGCATCGCCATGGGGGCAAGGGGAACCGACGTGGCTCGCGAGGCGGCGTCGATCGTTCTTGTCGACGACCACTTCGAGTCGATCGTTCGGGCCGTAAGGATGGGCCGAAGGATCTATGACAACCTCAGGAAGGCGATGGTGTTCATTCTCTCGGTGCACCTGCCCATCGCCGGGATGTCGCTGCTGCCTGTACTGCTGAACTGGCCGCTCGCCCTCTTTCCGGCACACATCCTGTTCCTCGAACTGCTCATCGATCCATCATGCAGCATCGTGTTCGAAATGGAGCATGAAGAAGCTGACATCATGCGCCGCCCGCCCCGAGACATCGAGGAGCCCCTCATGGACCGCCAGGTACTCCTGCGGGCCCTGTTCCAGGGGTTTGCCATCTTCCTTGCAGTCTTCAGCGTGTACGCCCTCATGCTGGCGAACGGCTACAGTGCCGGCGAGGCCCGCATGGTCGCTTTCGGAGGCATTGTCGCCGGCAACATCGGCCTCATCTTCGCCAACCGCTCCTGGGAGCGGTCCATGCTCCGGTCGCTCAAGGTGCCGAACAGCGCCCTGTGGTGGGTGGCCGCCGGCGCCATGCTGTTCTTCATCCTGGTGACCTCCGTACCGTTCATGCGGGGTCTTTTCAGGTTCGACAACCCCGACTGGCATCAGTTGCCGCCGGCCATCTTCCTGTGCCTCGCCTGTTTCTTCATACCCGATTTCGTCAAGTCGCGACTGTTCAGGATCGCCTCAGGGCCCCGTTGAGGAACGGTTTCGGGGCTTACGTTGAAAAACCTATATTTGAGCGCCGGCAGCCGTTGCCGGCGAGATTACCGCTACCGATCAACTTGATACGCCATGCCAGACAGGTTACCTCCTTGCCCATGCGAACAGAACGTCCAGCTCTCGACGGTGGGGTATTACGCTATCGGGGGCACAGCACGGTGGCTCGCCCGTCCGCGAAACGTCGGTGAACTGGCCGGTCTGCTCGCCTGGTGCAGGATGCGCACCCTTCCCGTGATCGTCACCGGAAAGGGCAGCAATATGCTCTTTTCAGACGACAGCTTTCCGGGAGTGGTAATCACGATGTCGGCCATGAACCGGATCGCCAGGGTTTCAGAGGATGAAATTTTCTGCGAAGCCGGGGCGGAAAACAGCGAGGTGGCCCTCCGGCTGATGGAAGCCGGGATGGCCGGCGGCGAGTGGCTTTACCGGCTGCCGGGCATGATCGGGGCGACGGTGCGCATGAACGGCCGGTGTTACGGGCTCGAGGCCTCGGAGGTGACGGCCGGCGTGGCGACGGTCGGCCTCGACGGTACGGTCCGCTGGCGCACGAACGAGGAGGTGTTCCAGGGATACAAGCAGACCAGCCTCATGAATGGCGGACAGATCGTCGCCGGCGTTCTTCTCCGCTTTCCCTGTCGGAAGAACCCCGAAGAGATCAAGGCCTCGATGGACGAATACGAGCTGGACCGTGAAGCGAAGCACCAGTTCGATTTCCCGAGCTGCGGCTCCACCTTCAAGAACAGCTATGCCGCCGGAAGGCCGAGCGGCAGGATCTTCGAGTCCCTCGGCTTCAAGGGGCGGCGCGAGGGCGGGGCGATGGTCAGCGAGCACCATGCAAACTTCATCTTCAACACGGGCAACGCCAGGGCTGAAGAGGTGCTGCGACTCGCCGCGGCCATGCGGACCGCCGCCAGGGAGCAGGCCGGCGCCGACCTGGAGCTCGAAGTGCAGTGCGCCGGATCGTTCGATGCCACCCTGCTCGAGGCCTGCGGCGTCCCTTCTGTGGCGGACGTAACGAGGCCAGGCCGGGCGTGGGCCGGGCTGCTGCGTTTTCCGGCAGGGGCGCAGGCAGCGTTCCCGCACGCTCTGATACAGGGACACCTGCTTGATTATTCATGCGCTGACTTCGGATTCCCGGATGGGGTGAGGGTCAGGGTCGACCAGCTCGTCCCAATCGCTGAAGCTCGCCTTGAACCGGCTCGTGCTTTCATTAGCTGGAGTACCTTCGATGCATCAGGAAAGGCGTTCCCGTTGCTGCCCGAAGCGCCTTGCGGTACATTCGTGGACCGCCTCTGGGAGCACAGCGTCTCCGAGCTGTTCATCGGGGGAGATGCTGGCTACCTGGAGTTCGAAATGACTCCCGAAGGCCACTGGGTAGCCATAAGGTTCTTGGCGCCTCGACGCAGGGCTGACGGACAGGAAGCGCCGTCGGAGGGTCCATGGAAGGGCCTGGTGAAGCCGTTCGTCAAGGTGGATGCGTTCGGCATGGAGCTGTCCTACTCGCTATTGGAGCCGTTCATCCGCGACGGGGAACTACGCATGCAATGCTGCGCAAGCATCGGTGAGGGCCGATACGGTCTGTTCCCATGGTGGGATGACGACGGGAGGCCCGATTTCCATCAACCGTCAAGGTTCTGCCCGGTGATTATCACGTAACTCGTAACACGTTACGCGTGAAAAAAGAGTAGGGGAGAAATGAAAAAAGGCAGCTCGCTGGCCTGCCTTTTTTTCTGGTCACGTGTTTCGCGTCACGCGTCACGCTCTTTCACAGATCGTGCTGGGGCATGGCCTGCACCTCGGTAGCCGTGAACACAGGGCCCTCTTTGCAGATGTAGGTGGAGCCGACGTTGCAGCGGCCGCATTTGCCGACACCGCACTTCATGCGGTTCTCGAGCGTGGTGTAAACGTTGTCTGCGCTGAAACCGAGCTTTTCGAGTGCCGCCAGGGTGAACTTGATCATGATCGGCGGGCCGCAGAGCACCGCGATGGTGTTGTCGGGAGACGGTGCCACCTTTTCGAGCACCGAGGGCACGAAGCCGACGTGGTCCTGCCAGTCGGGGGTTTCGCCTCCGGGATCGACCGTGAGCACCAGGTTCACGTCGTCACGCTGCTTCCACTCCTCCAGCTCGTGCTTGTAGACGAGGTCGGCAACGGTCCTGGCGCCATAGACGATGGTGACGTCGCGGTACCTGTCGCGCCGGTCGAGGCAGGACCAGATGACGCTCCTGGTCGGGGGCAGGGCGATGCCTCCGGCGATGAAGAGCAGGTTCCTGCCTTCGAACTCCTCGATGGGAAATCGGTTCCCGTAGGGGCCGCGGAAGGTCACGATGTCGCCGGCGTCGACATTGGCGAGGGTGGTGGTGACGCGTCCCGACTGGCGGAAGGTGCACTCGATGTAGTCCGTCCTGGTTTCGGGGCTGGCCACGCAGAAAGTGCTTTCACCTTCGCCATAGATGCCGTACAGGCCGAACATGCCGGTTCGGTAGTTGGCCTTGAAGAACTCGTGGTCCTCCTGATTGATGAACTCGATCTTGAGCGTCCTGACGCCCGGGGCTTCTTCGCGCTTGGAGACGACCCGCATCGGGAAGGGGTTGTAGATCATGGCGCTGCTGCTGTTGTATCGGTCTTGTGTCACCTGGGTAGATTTGAGATCTCGTGTAATGTTTCGGTAATGCCCATGTCCACCGGGCACTGGCGGGTGCACCGGCCGCAGCCGCTGCAGCTGTTGACGCCGAACTTGCCGCGATAGTAGTTGAACTTGTGCATGATGCGCTGGCGCCACCTCGTCGACTGCGTGTTGCGCGGGTTGTGGCCCGAGGTGTGCATCGTGAACATGGCGAAGGAGCAGCTGTCCCAGTTCTTGCGCCGGATGCCGCTGTAGGTGTCCCCCTCGTCCTGGATGTCGAAGCAGTGGCAGGTGGGGCAGAGGTAGGTGCAGCTTCCGCAGCCGATGCAGCGTTGCGACACCTCCTTCCAGAGTTGACTTTCGAAGTTCGCCGGTTCGGCTAGCCAGGCCATCACGTTGTTCACGTCGAACTTCACCGGCACGGCTGGCACTGGAGCGGGTTCGGCGGCCTCCTCCAGCAGTATCGATGACACCGGTTCGAGCAGTGCCTTGCCGCGGTCCGTATGGGGCACGACCAGCCATCCTCGTCCGTCCAGAAGGGGATGCAGCATAACGTCTGAGCCTTTCGGGCTGTCGGGGGCGAGCCCCACGGAGGTGCACATGCAGAAGTCGTCAGCCGACGTGCAGGCAATGGTGACGATCACCGATTTTTCCCTGCGCCGGAACCAGTAGTCGTCCTTGTAGTCCCAGCCGAAGAGCGGGTCATCGATGTCGAGGCCTGCTGCGTCGCAGGGTCGCACACCGAAGAAAATCCGTTTGCGTTCCGGGGGCACCATCTCCTCCGTCTCGATCTGCTGCTTCTTTATCTCGTAGCGGATCAGGGGCTCGGTCTGCAGGAAGAAGTGTTCCTTGATGGTGCGTTCCGGCATCACGATGTCGAGCGACATCTCCGATGCGCCCTGCACCTCGTCGAAGCGGGTCAGGTCGCTGCGCTTCACGGGCGCAAGCACCGTAAAACCTGCGGAGCGCCAGGCGCCCAGGCAGTCGTCGAGCCTGCTGTTGAGGAGTATTCTGGTCATACGGGAAATAATCTTATAAGATGAAAGTCTCGGGGTCTTCCTGCCTGAAGGTGGCAAGCACGGGTTGCTGTTCGGCGCTTTCACCGGCGTAATGCCCGAAGGTGTCGAGCGCCTCCTTGGCCATGCGGTGGTTGATGAGCCTGAGAGGAATGTTCACCGGGCAGGAGCGGTCGCAGCCTCCGCAGGAGACGCAGCGGCCGGCGAGGTGGAACGCCCTGATGATGTTCCATTCGAAGTTGCCCAGGGTGTGCGACGAGGTGTTGATCCACTGCGGCTGGTTGACGTCGACGATGCAGCGGCGGCAGTAGCACATGGGGCAGACCTGGCGGCAGGCGTAGCACTTGATGCATTTGGAGAACTGCTCCTTCCAGTACCCGAAGCGCTCCGAGGCGCTCATCTGTTCTAGCCGGTCGGCATCCTTCTGCAGTTCGGGCGAAAGACCTGCGGATTTGAGCGAGCCGATCAGGGCCGTGAAATCTGAAGCCTTGCGGCCTGGCAGGGGAGCCGCCTGTCCTCCTTCGATGTCAAAACCGAGGATCACCACCTGCTCCGGGTCGAGCTGAGATTCGGCGGCGAGGATGTTGATGCTCCTGATGCCGTCGGGCTTCAGGAAGACGGCGACCTTTTTCCCGTCGCTCAGGAGGCCTTCCGGAACGAGGTATGAGGAGAGGTTGGCGACGCAGCTTCCGTCGAGCACGAGGCGGCTGACATATTCCGCCGAACGGACGAACACGGGTCTTCTGCGCTCGGCTGTCGAGCCCTCCCCGTAGCCGATAACCAGTTTCACCTCTCCGGACGAGAGCAGTTCCGCGGCCTCTTTTCGGTATTGTTCCTGTATTCCCATGAATGCTTCCTTAATACGTAGACTGGGTTTCTATGACTTTCTGCAGCTCCTGGTACTGCTCGAACGGACCGAGGGTACGGATCTGCCCGGTGATGCCGTTGATCAGTTCGGTGAATTTCGCGCCTTCCGCGGCGCTGATCCACGAGAACTTGATGCGCTCCTCAGGGATGCCCGTGAAGGCGAGGAGGGCACGGAACACCGTCCAGCGGCGGCGGGCATGGTAGTTGCCCTGCGCGAAATGGCAGTCGCCGGGGTGGCATCCGCTGACGAGCACGCCGTCAGCACCCTTCTGGAGGGCCTTGAGGATGAACATCGGGCTGATGCGGCCGGTACAGGGAAGCCGGACGATCCTGACGTTGGATGCGTATTTCATGCGGCTCGTGCCGGCAAGGTCGGCACCCGCATACGTACAGTAGGTGCAGACGAAGGCTACGATCTTCGGTTCGAATGGTTCACTCATCGGCTGGTGCTCGTTCGCTGGTTTTTAATTACTGGTGTCTTTACAGAATGAGTTGCTCAGAGCGCCATCACTTCGGCAAAGATCTGCTTTTCGGTGAACCCTGCAAGGTCGATGCTGTTTGACCGGCAGAAGGTGACGCAGGTTCCGCAACCCTGGCAGAGGCCCGGGTTGACGCTTGCCACCCGCTTGACGACATTCCCGTTCCTGTCGGTAATGTCCTTCCGGTCGATAGCGTTGTACGGGCAGGCGATCACGCAGCCCCAGCAACCGGCGCAGGTGGCGTCGGTGACCGAGGCGATGACCGGCTCCCTCTCGAGCTGCTCCTTGCTGAACAGGCCGAGCACCTTGGCTGCGGCAGCGGAGGCCTGGGCAACCGAATCGGGGATGTCCTTCGGGGACTGGCAGGCGCCGCAGAGGTAGATGCCGGCCGTGGCGGTTTCCACCGGGCGGAGCTTGAGGTGGGCTTCGTTGAAGAAGCCGTATTCGTCGTAACCGATGCCGATGCGCTTGGCGAAATCCTTCGCGTCAGGCTGCGGCACCATGGCCGTGGCCAGCACCACCATGTCGGCCACGACCTCGACCGGCCTGCCGAGCAGGGTGTCGGCACCGCGGACGATCAGCTTGCCGTTCTCTTCGAAGACCCTGCTGACCCGGCCGCGGATATAGCCGGCCTCGTCCTCTTCGATGGCACGTCGGGTGAACTCGTCATAACCCTTGCCGGCAGCACGGATATCCATGTAGAAGATCTGCGAGTTGCCGTGGTGGACCTTGTGCGCATAAAGCATGGCGTGCTTGGCCGTGTACATGCAGCAGATCTTGGAGCAGTACTTCACCCCCTTGGCGGCATCGCGCGACCCTGCACACTGGATGAACACCACCGTCTCGGGCTCCTTGCCGTCCGAAGGGCGGAGGATCTTGCCGGCGGTCGGTCCGCTGGCCGAGGCGAGGCGCTCGAAGTGCAGGCCGGTGACGACGTCCTTGTACCGGCCGTAGCCGTACTCGCCGTAAATGGCGGTGTTCTGGACCTGGAAACCGGTTGCCACCACGATGGCGCCGACCTCGACGGTCTCGATCCTGTCCTGCTGGTCGAAATCGATGCTGTCGATCTGGCAGGTCTTCTGGCAGATCTTGCACTTGCCGTTCTTGAAGTAGGTGCAGCGGGTGCGGTCGATCACCGGCACGTTCGGCACGGCCTGGGCGAACGGGGTGTAGATCGCCGTCCGGTTGCCGAGCCCGCACTCGAAGTCGCTGGGGATCTTCTTGACCGGGCACTTCTGGATGCAGTCGCCGCAGCCGGTACAGGTCTCCATCCTGACATACCTGGCCTTCCGGCGGACCTTGACCGTGAAGTTGCCGATGTAGCCGTCGACCTCCTCCACCTCCGAGTAGGTCATCATGGTGATATTCGGATGCTGGAGCGCCTCGACCATGCGGGGCGTCAGGATGCACTGGGAGCAGTCGAGGGTAGGGAAGGTCTCGGAAAGCTGCGCCATATGGCCGCCGATTGAGGGTTCCCGCTCAACCAGCACCACTTCGCGTCCGGCCGATGCGATGTCGATGGCCGCCTGGATACCCGCGACGCCACCGCCGATGACCATGGCGCGACGGGTGACCGGCACCGAAATCGGCTTGAGGTCGTTGTTCCGCTTTACCTTCTCGACCAGCGAGCGGGTGATCTCGATGGCCTTTTCCGTTGCCTCGTCCCTGTCGGTATGGACCCAGGAGCACTGCTCCCTGATGTTGGCGAGCTCGAGCATGTAGGGATTGAGGCCGGCTTCCGCGCACGCCTTCCGGAAGGTCTGCTCGTGCATCCTCGGGGAGCAGGCCGCGACCACCACACCCGTGAGGCCGTTCTCGCGTATGGCCTTCTTGACGGTCTCCTGACCGGGATCGGAGCAGAAGTACTTGTATTCAGACGATACGGTGACGCCCGGATGATCGGCAATGGTGGCCGTCAGCTTCGCAGTGTCCACCATCGAGGCGATGTTCTCGCCGCAGTGGCAGACGAATACTCCTATTTTTGCCATCCTGATGCCTTCCAGTTTAAGGTGTTTGCGATACCCGGCCCATTGGAGCGGATACCGGTGGAATACGGGACAACGCGGGCATCGACACACCACACTGTGTCGCGATGCCGCCTGCAAGCAGGCCTGGAAACGGTTTACAGGTTCCTGACCATATCGATGGCCGGAACAAAGTGCTTGTCGAGTGCGACCTCATCCGGGCTTGCGCCGCAGGCTATGGCGACCAGGTCCGAAATATAGTAGACCGGCATCGAACTGTTTATGCCGAACCGCTTGCGCATCCCTTCCTGACGCATGTCGAGGTTGGTGTGGCAGAGCGGGCAGGCGACCACGAAGGCCTTCGCCCCGTTGGCGGCGGCGTTCCTCGAGATCTTGTGCGTCAGGTCTTCGATCAGCTCCTGCTGCGCGAGAGTCAGGCCGGCGCCACAGCACTCGACCTTGTAAGACCAGTCGACCGGCTTTGCGCCAAGGGCTTCGAGAATCGCCTCCATCTTGGTCGGATTCTCGGGATCGTCATACCCCATGGTTTCGAACGGCCGGACCAGCAGGCATCCGTAGTAACAGGCGAGCGAAAGATCATTCAGGGGCTTGACCGCTTTCCTGGATAGCAGTTCCGGGCCTATTCCCTCAAGCAGCTGCATAACGCCGATGAACTGCGCCCGGCAGGAGGCCTCTTTTCCCATCACGGTTTCGAGTTCCGCCCGGAGCTCCTCAGATTCCATGAGGGCCTTTCTGGCGGTCACCTGCCGGTTCAGGCATGCCGCGCAAGGGGCGAGCACGTAATCGAGCCCCTGCAGGTCGGCAAGCGCCTGGTTCCTGCCGGGCAGGAGCATCCAGAGCTTATGGTTCGTGGCGTGGGCGGAGCTGGCGCCGCAGCAGTTCCAGTCCTCGATCTCCCTGAGCCTGATGCCGAGCCGCTCGCACATCCGCTTCACGGAGATGTCGTAGTCCTTTGCGGTGCCCGAAAGTGAGCAGCCGGGGTAGTAGCCGATGGTCATGCCCGGTTCGATCTTCACGGGCGGGTCCGGGCGAAACGTCCGCTTCACCGGCCGGCGCCGCTCGGCGTGGAAGTGGCTCTCCTGTTCGGCGATCTGGAAGATCTTCTCGATCTGATCTTTTGCATGGACGCCGTCCTTCGAGGTGATGACTGAGATGGGGTTGATCTTGCCCTGCTTGATCATCTGCACACCGGCTCCTGCATCCTGGAGGAAGCTCCGGGTCTTGAGCTTGTAGCTGTTGACGAGGGCGAGCTCCTGGAGGCGGCCGCTCTTGCGCACCGTCTTGAGGAAAGCCAGATGGAAGGCCGTGACCATTTTTTTCGACCGGTCCTCAGACGCTTTGCCGGTTTTCAGCGCCAGCTCGCGAAGGGAGTCCATGGTGCCCGAGATCTCGAGGTTCTGGGGGCACCTCGAGGTACAGGTCATGCATCCGACGCAGTACCAGAGCGAATCGCTTTTCATGGCCTCCTCGACATGACCGGCCTGTACGAGTCTCATGATCCTGGCGGGGGGATTGTCCATGAAGCCGCCGGCAGGGCACCCGGCCGTGCATTTCCCGCACTGGTAACAGCAGGCGTAGTTATTGCCCGTAGCCTTCTCAAGCTGCTTTTTCAACGAATTTGGACGTATGTATTGCTCCATCTTGAAGATGTTTGCCGGGTTATATTCTGGATGAAGTCGAGCGGGCGATAAGCATGGGTAGAGGTTTTATTTTACTAAAAAATACCGTAAAGTGCAATTAAGGGCCTTTATTTTTGTCAGATGCCCGGATCCATCCCCCTGCGTTCATTGAGCTTCACCTCTTCCCTGATTTATATAGTATACAATACTAAACAGGAACAAGTCTTATGATGAAAGAGTTCAGGGAGTTCGCCCTCAGGGGGAATGTGGTCGACATGGCGGTCGGCATCATCATCGGCGGTGCATTCGGTTCTGTGGTGAATGCGCTGGTTGCTGACATGCTCATGCCTCCGATCGGCCTGCTGCTGCACGGGGTCGATTTCTCGAACCTGTTCCTCGTGCTGAGGGAAGGGGCGAAGGGTGCGCCGTACGCGACGCTTGCCGAAGCCAGGGCGGCCGGAGCCGTAACGCTCAACTACGGGGTGTTCGCCAATGCGCTCATCGGCTTCCTGATCGTGAGCTTTTCGGTCTACCTGATGGTCAAGGCCGTGAACCGCCTGCGCAGCATGAAGCCCGAATCGGCGGTGCCTGCGCCGACACCCCTCAAGGCATGCCCCTTCTGCTGCACCATGGTGCCGAAGGGCGCCGTGAGGTGTCCGGCCTGCACGTCGCAGCTCTGAGCGTGGCGTAGTTCAAGTCCCCGTACAAAAAAATGCTCCATGACATGGAGATGCGGCTGTTTTTGTTTATGATATTCTTACAAGTTTACTCTCATGGTACATTGAGATACCACTTCTTAACCAGCACTCCCCGATTATACTGCCATGTTCGACGAAATACAGTTCGACAAGATCAAAAGGCTTCCAAAATACGTATTCGCCGCCGTCAACGAGTTGAAGATGGCTGAACGCAGGGCGGGCGAGGATGTCATCGACTTTTCGATGGGCAATCCCGACGGGCCGACCCCGCAGCATATCATCGACAAGCTCGTGGAGAGCGTCAACAAGCCGAAGACGCACGGCTACTCGGTCTCGAAGGGGATCTACAAGCTTCGCGGGGCAGTCGGGCACTGGTACAGGAACAAGTACAACGTCGACCTCGACCTCGATCGCGAGGTGGTGGTCACCATGGGTTCGAAGGAGGGGTACGCGCACCTCGTGCAGGCGATCACCAATCCGGGCGATCTGGCCATCGTGCCCGACCCGTGCTACCCGATCCACTCGCAGGCGTTCATCCTCGCCGGTGGAAACGTGCACCGCATGAAGCTCGAGATGAACGACGACCACACCCTCGATGAGGACGCGTTCTTCAACAACATCGAGACAGCGCTGCGCGAGTCTTCGCCGAAGCCGAAGTACCTCGTGGTGAACTTCCCGAACAACCCGACCACGGCAACGGTCGAGCTGCCATTCTACGAGCGGCTGGTGGAACTTGCGCGCAGGGAGCGGTTCTACATCATCAGCGACATCGCCTACGCCGAGATCACCTTCGACGGTTACGTGACCCCGTCGATCCTGCAAGTGCCGGGCGCCAAGGACGTGGCGGTCGAGAGCTACACCCTCTCGAAGACCTACAACATGGCAGGGTGGCGCGTGGGGTTCATGGTCGGCAACGCAAAGCTGATCGGCGCTTTGGAGAAGATCAAAAGCTGGCTCGACTACGGCACCTTCACTCCGATCCAGGTCGCTTCGACCATCGCGCTGACCGAGGACCAGAGCTGCGTTCGCGAGATCAGCGAAGTGTACCGCAAACGCCGGGATGTGCTCATTTCAAGCTTCGCCAATGCCGGATGGGGCATTGTGGTCCCGCGGGCGTCGATGTTCGTCTGGGCGAAGATTCCCGAGCCGATGCGCGAGATGGGCAGCCTCGAATTCAGCAAGAAGCTGCTCGTGGAAGGCAAGGTGGCCGTGAGCCCCGGCATCGGGTTCGGCGCCTACGGCGACGACTACGTGCGCGTGGCCATGATCGAGAACGAGGAGCGCATCCGCCAGGCGGCAAGGAACATCAGGAAGTTCCTGAAAGCGAACGGGGCGGGAGGAGAGTAAAACAATACCGGGGACTTCATCTTTTTGTCCTGACGTGTCACGCGTCACGATTCTTCTTCAAACAGTTCCATCACCGCACGGGGTATCGCCGCAATCACATCAGTTGCCGAGACCAGGCTGGAGACGTCGCAGGCGAGGTCACCGGCACGGCCGTGCAGCCAGGCGCCGGCCGCGGCAGCGTCGAAGGTGTCGAGGCCTTTGGCTGCGAGCGCTCCGATCATTCCGGCGAGCACGTCGCCCGATCCGGCCGTGGCAAGCGATTCGGTGCCGCTGTCCGAGATGAGCACCGTACCCGCAGGCGACGCCACGAAGGTCGGGCGCCCTTTCAGCAGCAGGTTCACGTTCAAGTTCGAGGCGAGGGTCCTGGAGAGGTCGAGAGGGGATGCCATGACCTCTTCGGGGGTGAGGCCGGAGAGCCGGCTGCACTCTCCGGCGTGCGGGGTGACGACGGCGTCATCGAGGCCGTGGGGCTCGTCGAAGATACCCCGTTCCGCGATGGCGAAAAGGGCGTCGGCGTCGAGCACCAGCTTTTTGGCGGTGACTTCGGGATGCCGGAGCAGCTCTTCGACAATGTCTTGCGAAGCCGCGCTCCTCCCGAGTCCGCAACCGATGACGATCGCGTCTGCCCAGCGGGCTTTTTCAAGCAGCTCCTCCCTGTCGCGCCCGATGACCACAACCTCCGGCGCAAACCCGTGCATGGCGGCGGCATGGCCCGGGGGAAGCGAGGCGCAGACGTAGCCGGCACCGGCCTTGACGGCGGCGGCGGAGCAAAGCATGGCGGCGCCGAGCATCGAGGAACCGCCTTCCGCCGACCCGGCGACAACGAGCACCTTTCCGTTCAGGTGCTTGGCGCTGGACGGATCGCGCAGCAGGTAGCTTTCCGCGGCGAAGGTTTCGTCGACGATCATGCAGGAGAAGGGTTCGACCAGGAACTGCGGGATGGAGATCTCCGCCACCTGTACGTCGCCACACATGGCCGGTCCGTCGTTCTGGAAGAACCCGGTCTTCAGGAAAGCCATGGTGATCGTCTGGTCGGCTTTCACGCAGGGAACGGCAGCGATGCCGCTGGTGGCGTCGAGGCCGGAAGGGAGGTCGATGGCTATCGTCACGGCGCCCGTCGTGTCGTTCAGGCTGTTGATCAGTTCGATGGCGCCGCGGGCCAGCTCTTCGATGCCGTTATTGTCTGGAATCGAGCGGAACCCGGTGCCGAACAGGGCGTCGAGCACGGCGTCGTAGCAGCGTTCGTGAACGAGGGGCAGGGCCTCGTCAAGTCCGGAGAATATCCTCAGCCCTTCGTGGTAGAGTCGGTAGGCCTTCAGGATGTTCAACCCTTCGAGGTTGACGCCCGACAGCTCCGATTCAGGCCAGACTGGAACCACGTCCACCTCGGCGCCAAGGTTCAGGAGGTGCCTGGCGGCAACGAAGCCATCGCCCCCGTTGCTTCCCTTGCCGCAGACCACCAGGAAGGAGAGTCCGTCAAGGTTGCCGTCGGCGTTGAACTGACCGGCGACGATGCGGGCGGTCTCCCGGCCGGCCAGCTCCATCAGCCGGGTCTGTCCGGTGCGAAGCTCTTCGATGGCCGAGCGGTCGGCCATGGCCATTTCACGTGCAGTAAGGACCGGTTTCATAAGCAACAGATATATTCGTTCACCCGTGTACCGGACAATGTGCAGGAGATCTGGTGTTTTGACCTTGTTGTCCCTGCCGTCCCTTTAATCCTTGTCCGTATTACATCTCGTCCAGGTGCAGGGCGTGCTCGAGTGCATGCTCGTAGGCCTGCAGGAGTTCGCCGGTGGCGAATTCGGCGACCGTGCGTCCGTTCACGGCGATGCGGCCACCCTGTCCAACGACCTTGCCGATCACCCTGACCGGTACGTTCAGTTGGCCTGCCGCCATGATGACGGCTTCCACCTTCGACGGGTCGACGGAAACGATCACGCGGCCCTGCGCCTCGGAGAAGAGCTGCTGCTGGATGTGTGACTCTCCACGGCCGTCGTCTTCAAGTTCGACGTCGAAGCCGAGCATATGGTCGCGGTCCATGATCGCCTTTTCGGCGATGGCGACGGCAAAGCCGCCGTCGGAGATGTCGTGCGCCGAGTTGATGAGCCTGGCTGATGCGAGCGAAACCAGGAGCTCCTGGAGGTTCTTCTCGTGCTGCAGGTCGATTGCCGGGGCATCAGTGCCAGGGGTGCCGTACTGCATCACCAGGTACTCCGAGCCGTCGAGGGTCAATTCAGGGGCGCCAAGGAGAAGGATGGCGTCGCCTGCGCTGCGGAAGGTCGAGAGCACGAGGTTTTCGATGTCGTCCAGAAGTCCGATCATACCGATGGTCGGGGTGGGGTAGATGGCCTTGCGCCCGCCGCCGAAGGTGGATTCGTTGTAGAAGCTCACGTTGCCGCCGGTGACCGGGGTGCCGAACATGCGGCAGGCGTCGCCCATGCCCTGCACGGCCGATTTGAACTGGAAGTAGACCTCGGGCTTGTAAGGGTTGCCGAAGTTCAGGCAGTTGGTCACGGCCAGCGGCCTGGCGCCGGAGCAGGCGATGTTGCGGGCGCACTCGGCCACGGCGATCGCACCGCCGGCCAACGGGTTCAGGTAGACGTAGCGGGAGTTGCAGTCGGTCTTCATGGAGAGGCCCTTGCGGGTGCCCTTGATACGGATCACCGCAGAATCGGTGTTGCCGGTCGGGGTCACGGTGTTGGTCTGCACCATCGAGTCGTACTGGCGATAGACCCACTGCTTGCTCGAGATGTTCGGGCGTGAAAGGAGCTGGAGGGTGAGCCCGCTGAAATCGAGCGTACTGTCCGCTACGAGTGCGGCGGCGTCGGTTTCGGGCTTCTTCTCCACGGCTTCGCGGATATAGACCGGGGCTCCGCCGCCGAGCACCAGCGACATTGCCGGGATTTCGGCCACCACCTTGCCGTGCTGGCTGACGCGCAGCAGGTTGTCGTCGGTCACCCGGCCGATCACCACGGCGCTGACGTCCCACTTCCTGTACACGTCGATGATCTCCTGTTCGCGCCCATGCTCGGCCACGATGAGCATGCGCTCCTGCGACTCTGAGAGCATGAGCTCGTAGGCGGTCATGCCCTTCTCGCGTGCGGGCACCAGGTCGAGGTCGATATCGATGCCACCGCTGCCGGTCTTTTCGATGCCGCGGGCGCTCATTTCCGAGGTCGAGCTGGTCAGGCCGGCTGCGCCCATGTCCTGAAGGCCTGAAACGGCACCGGTGGCGATCGCTTCGAGGGTGGCCTCGAGCAGCAGCTTTTCGGCGAAAGGATCGCCTACCTGCACGCTCGGACGCTTGTCTTCGGAGGCCTCGCTCAGGTCCTCGGAGGCGAAGGTGGCGCCGTGGATGCCATCGCGGCCGGTCGAAGAACCGACGATCAGCACGGGATTGCCCTTGCCCTTGGCCGTGGCGCTGACGGTCATTTTGTGCTCGACGAGGCCGACCGACATGGCGTTGACCAGCGGGTTGCCCGTGTAGCACTCTTCAAAGTAGATCTCGCCGCCGACGGTCGGGACACCGAAGGAGTTGCCGTAATCGCCGATACCGCGCACCACGCCGTCGACGAGGTAGCGCACCCTCGGGTCGCGTGGCGAACCGAATCGCAGGGAATTCAGCGAGGCCACGGGGCGTGCCCCCATGGTGAAGATGTCGCGGTGGATGCCGCCGACGCCGGTGGCTGCGCCCTGGTAGGGCTCGACAGCCGACGGATGGTTGTGCGACTCGATCTTGAAGGCCACGGCAAGACCGTCCCCGATGTCCACCAGTCCGGCGTTCTCCTCACCGGCCTGCGTCAGCAGGGCCTCGCCATCGCGCGGCAGGGTCTTGAGGACGGCGATCGAGTTCTTGTAGCTGCAGTGCTCCGACCACATGACGGAGTAGATGCCGAGTTCGGTGAAGGTCGGGGTGCGGCCGAGCACGGAGACGATCCTGTCGTACTCCTCTGCGTTCAGGCCGTGTTCCTGGGCCAGCTTCAGGTTCACTTCGGGTTCGGTATGCATGGTACTGGTTTGGTAATTCAACTTAAAGAAAAGGACTGCAAGGACTGCAGGGACAGCAGGGACGAAGAGGTTGAGACATCATCGTTTACCGTTCTCCATTCATCACTTGTCACTTGTCACGCGTTACGTGTCACGTTTTCACTCATTCGCTCCGTGGCAGTTCTTGTACTTCTTGCCACTGCCGCAGGGGCAGAGGTCGTTCCGGCCGGGCTTCTCCTCGACCCGAACAGGCTGCTGCGTCTGGATATCGTCGACGCCGGGCAGGCCGCCTTCAGCTTCCGACCCGATAATGTCGTAAGCGCTTTCGATCTCGGCATGCTGTGCCACCAGCCGCTCCTGCTTCACAGCCGCCTGGCGCTGGCGCTCTTCGATCTCCCTCGACTCCTCCTCGGTGACAGGGAAAAGTTTGAACGCCAGCGAGAGTGTTTCCATTTCGATTTCGCGAAGCAGCTCGATGAAGAGCTTGAATGCCTCCTGCTTGTACTCGAGCAGCGGATCCTTCTGGCCGTAGGCACGGAGGTTGATGCCCTCGCGCAGCGAATCGATCTCGCGAAGGTGCTCCCGCCATTTCTGGTCGATAACCGAAAGCACGGCATATTTTTCGATCTGGCGCATGATATCCGCGGGAATCGCGGCCTCCTTGCGGCGGTAGAAGTCGCTGGCGGAGCTATAGAGCGCCTCTGTGGTCTTCTCCTCGGGATCCTGCTCGAACTGCTTCGCGTCGGGCCTGAACTCGACGGAGAGCTCCCGCAGGATCTGCTCCTCGAGCCCGGCAGGGTCGTTGTCGGCATGGAACTTCCTGACCATGTTCTGGCAGTAGTCGTGCAGGAGGTCCATGATATCCCCGGTGAGGCGGTCCATCTCGAGGGCCTTGCGGCGGCGAGTGTAGATCACCTCGCGCTGCTGGTTCATGACGTCGTCGTATTCGAGCAGGCGCTTGCGGATGGCGAAGTTCTGCTCTTCTACCTTCTTCTGGGCGCGTTCGATGGACTTGGTGATCATCGAGTGCTCGATGACGTCGCCCTCTTCGTGCCCAAGCTTGTCCATGACGGCGATGACGCGTTCCGAACCGAACAGGCGCATCAGCTCGTCCTCGAGCGAGACGTAGAAGATCGATTCGCCCGGATCGCCCTGGCGGCCGGCGCGGCCCCTGAGCTGTCGGTCGATGCGGCGCGACTCATGGCGTTCGGAACCGAGGATGAACAGGCCGCCAATCTCGCGGATCCCGGGCCCGAGCTTGATGTCGGTGCCTCGGCCCGCCATGTTCGTGGCGATCGTGATGGCCCCTTTCTGACCCGCCATGGCCACGATGTCCGCCTCGCGCTCGTGCTGCTTGGCATTCAGCACATTGTGTTCGATGCGCCTGGCGCGCAGCATCCTCGAAAGGGTCTCGGAGACCTCGACGCTGGCCGTGCCGACGAGCACCGGCTGCCCCTTCTCCTTCAGTTCCACCACCTTGTCGGCTATGGCGTTGTACTTCTCGCGGCGGGTCTTGAAGACCAGGTCGTCCATGTCGCGGCGGGCGATCGGGCGGTTGGTCGGGATGACCACGACGTCGAGCTTGTAGATGTCGTAGAATTCGGAAGCCTCGGTTTCGGCCGTGCCGGTCATGCCGGCCAGCTTCTTGTACAGGCGGAAGAAGTTCTGGATGGTGATGGTGGCCATCGTCTGGGTCTCACCCTCGATCTTGACGTTCTCCTTGGCCTCGATCGCCTGGTGCAGGCCGTCGCTGTAGCGGCGTCCGGGCAGCACGCGGCCGGTGAACTCGTCGACGATCATGACCTGGCCCTCCTGCACCACATACTCGTCGTCCTTGGAGAACAGGGAGTAGGCTTTCAGGAGCTGGCTGATGTTGTGCAGGGCCTCGGAGCGGTCTGCATAGAGGCGGTAGACCTCGTCCTTCCTCTGGATCTTTTCGGCAGTCGAAAACGACTGGTCCGATTCGATGGCGGCAACTTCGGTGCCGACGTCAGGAAGCAGGAAAAGGTCCCGGTCGCGATGGCTCAGGCGGCTCAGGAACTCGCGCCCCTTTTCGGTCAGGTCGATCGTGTTGGCCTTCTCATCCACCGCGTAGAAGAGCTCGTCGTCCACCTCGTGCATGCGGCTGGAGTTGTCCTTCAGGTACTCGTTCTCGACCTGCTGGATGAGCTTGCCGACGCCGCCCTGCGACATCATCTTGGAGAGGCGGTTGTTCTTCGGCTGGCCGCGCTTGACCCGGAGCAGGGCGAGGCCGGCGTCGAAATCGTTCGGCTTGTCCTTCAGGCTCTTCTCTGCTCCGGTCAGGTACGAGGCAACCAGGTTCTGCTGGGCCCGGACGAGCTGCTCGATCCAGGGCTTGATCTCCTGGAACTTGCTGTTGTCGGCGTTCGGCACCGGCCCGGAGATGATCAGCGGGGTCCTGGCCTCGTCGATCAGCACGCTGTCGACCTCGTCGACGATCGCGAAATAGAAGTCGCGGTGCACCATCTCGGCCGGTGTGCCGGCCATATTGTCGCGCAGGTAGTCGAAGCCGAGTTCGTTGTTCGTGCCCCAGGTGATGTCACACAGGTACTGCTGGCGGCGCTCCTCGGGCTGGAGGCCGGTGAGGATCACGCCGACCGTGAGGCCGTGGTATTCGAAGACGGGAGTCATCCACTCCTTGTCGCGCTGGGCGAGGTAGTCGTTCACGGTCACGACGTGCACGCCGCGGCCGGTCAGGGCGTTCAGGAAGACCGGCAGGGTCGAGACGAGCGTCTTGCCTTCGCCGGTGGCCATCTCGGAGATCTTGCCCTGGTGCAGCACGATGCCGCCGATCAGCTGGACGTCGTAGGGCACCATGTCCCAGACCATTTCGCGGCCCATCACGACGTATTTGTGACCCTTCAGGCGGCGGCTGGTCTCCTTGACGAGCGCGAATGCCTCGGGAAGCACCTCGTCGAGCACCGCTGCCGTCTCGGTTTCGTACTCCTTGCGGACCTGGTCGAGCCGGCCGTTCAGCTGTTCGGTCTCCTCGAAACCGATGTCGGGCCGGTCCAGTTTGCCGACGAGTTCGGCGATCTGCGCCTCAAACGGCGTCAGGCGGCTCCGGACCCGCTCCCTGAGTTCGGCACCCTTCTGCCGGAACGCCTCTTCAGACAGCGACGGCAACGGTCCGTAAAGCTCGTTGATGCGGTCGACCAGCGGCTGGATTTTCTTGATATCCTTCTCGTGCTTGGATCCAAAAATCTTTTCGAAAATTTTCAGCATTGATGCGTGTATACTCGATGGTTCATAACGTGAAAGAGGGCCGTAAGGCACATTTTCACAGATAGTTCCGCGATGTCGACATGACGATCCGGACCTATCCCCGGGTGATCCATAAGGTATGATATTTACAACGCCGGAAAAAGCTGAATGTCTGAAAAAATACGAGGCTTTCCCGCCGCACTCCCGGCAAGAGTGCGCATCAATGTGCCTGGAGTCGGTTCATTTCGACAAAGAACTCCCTGAGCTTGTGGGTGCCGTGCGCAGGGGCCACCGAATCCATCTTGCTGACCGCCGAAGCGAACATGGCGATGTCCTGGATGTCCCGGTTGATGAACCCGGTCACGGCAGCCACTCCATCGGCCAGCCAGAGCGGAAGGGAGGCCGTGAAAGGCTGTTTGCCGACCACCTCGGCAGCCATGTCGGCCACTTCGCGGTAAGTGAAGGTCTCGGGACCGCCGGCTTCGACCACCTTGTCGTCGCCCTCGATGGCGTCGACGCAAACCCTGGCAAGGTCGGCACCGTGGATCGGATTGGAGCGCTTGTCGCCCTCCCCGAGCGTCATCATGATGCCGTTGCGTGCCATGTTCAGGAACTGAGCCATATCGGAGTAGTACCCCGTTGGCCGCACCACGGCGTAGTCGATGCCCGAAGCCCTCAGTTCGTCCACGAATTTCTCGTGAGCCTGGATGTTCTGGATCTCCATCATCCTGTGGGCGTTGAACACCGACACGTACACGAACTTCTTCACCCCGGCTTTCATGGCGAGGCGCAGCAGGTTCAGGTTCGCCTTGTAGTCCACGTCGAACGGAGAGTGGACGAAATCCGGGCGGGTCATGCCCATCGAGGAGAATACGATGTCGATGCCGTCGCAGGCCCCGGCAATGGTCGACGGCTTTGTCGCTTCGCCGACGAAGATCTCGTCGACCAGGGGAGCGATGGCCGGTTCGAGGTGTGGCCCGTCCTGCTTGATCTTGGCTGTATTGCGGACAAGGGCCCTGAGCCAGTAGCCCCGGAACTTAAGCTCCTGGACGACATAACGTCCGATATAGCCGGTCGAGCCGGCGACAAGCACTTTATTATGCATGGGTGGTTATGGTTTGAGTTTGCCGGAATCTGGTTCTGCCAGTCGCCTGAAATAGTCTTTCAACCTCCGGCTGCCGTGCGGAGGCGCGTCATTGTCCATCTTGTTGACCTGCACGAAAAACGCCGCCGCACCGGCGAGCCTGGGGCTGAAGATTCTCAGGACGGCAAGGGCTGCATCGCCGACCCATAGCGGAATGAAGGTGATTTTTGGTTCCCTTCCCACGGTTTCGAATGCCAGTTCAAACAGCGACCTGTAGGTGAACATCTCCGGTCCGCCCACTTCGATCTCCCTTGCGGCGCCCTCCGCGGCATTCACACAGACCTTCGCCAGGTCCTCTCCGTGGATCGGATTGATCCTGCCGCTGCCGTCACCGAGCCAGAACATGTGGCCACGGCGGGCAAGATTCAGGAATTGAGCCATGTCCGAGAAGTAGGCGTTCGGCCGGATCACGGCATAATCGATCCCAGAGGCCTGAAGATCGTCCACGAAACGTTCATGAGCCCTGACCACATGGCTTCCCGTCATCTCCCCGGGCCTGAAGACCGAGACGTACACGAACTTCCTGACGTTCGCTTTAATGGCCAGGTCGAGGATGTTCCTGTTGCCGAGGTGGTCCACATCCTCCCAGGTGAAGTTGCGGTCAGGACGGCCAAGCCCCATCGAGGAGAAAACGATGTCGATGCCGTCGCACAGTCCACGAAGCGTTTCGGGCCGTGTGGCGTCTCCGACTGCCACTTCGTGCACGACGTCACGGATAGCGGGTGAGAGACCCTTTCCGGGAGCTTTCAGCTTTTCCGCATCACGAACGAAGGCACGCACGCTATAGCCGCGATTCATGAACTCGACGGCCACATACCTTCCAAGGTAGCCGGCTGCGCCGGCAACAAGCACGGTTTTCACAATGTCCCCCCCGGGATGGTTTCCATGAAACCCTATTCCAGCAACGTCTTGCGGATGGATGAGGTTCCCGGTTCAGCAGCTCGTCATCTTCCTGACCTCCCTGCGCCAGCAATGGAACAGGATGTGCCCTGCATAACCGGTGTACCGCTCGCCGAGAATGTTTCGGGCTTCATCCTGAAGATACAGATAATTCCGTTCCGTCAGGCTTTTGCGGGCCCGGTCGATGCCGAACCACTCCCAGAGGTACTGTTTGACGTGGGTGTCGATCGGAAACGCATCGAAACGGCCAAGGCCGAACAGGGCGATGCAATCGGCGATCTTCATGCCGATTCCGCGCTGCAGGCACAAGGTATCCCTCAGCTCATCGAGCGGACAATCCCCGGATCGGTCACAGGCAATCGCCATGGCTCCTGACTCGAAAGCACTGGCCATGGCGATGATGTTCGCGGCCCTTATCCGGTTATTGTTCGTGCAGCAGGCAAGTTCGTCCAGGTCGGCAGATGCCAGCGCAACCGGGGTAGGGAATGCATGGAACCTCAACATGCCGGCAGAGGTATCGACGACAAGCTCACTTCCGAACCGCTCGGCGATCATCGACACCTGTCGCCGTATCAATCCCATCCCGATTCCCTGGGCGCACATGAACGTCACCATGATTTCAAATGGATCCTGCCGAATGACCCGAAGGCTCATGTACGGTTGAATCTGACGCCATAACTCGGGATAGCGTCTTCTGAAATGATCGGGAAAAATCGCATCCCGATCGATATCGAACGTGAAATAGTTCCGAAAAAACTCTCTCGGAGCCAGGCCGTTGACAGTGTCAGCCAAACATTCCAGCCCGATCTCCCGTGCTGATATCTGCCTTAGCAATACGGGATTTGCATCGATCATTCCGGCATATAATCCGAATCCTGACCGCAATTCCGACCACCTGAAAGACTGCCCGCTAAAAATTGTCGAATGCAGATCAAATGGATTGTCCGACACTATTATATCGTATTGCAACGCCATCATGAATACCTGTTAATTTATTGTCATATAAATCCCGGCAGCTACCCAGGCAGGAACAACAACAACTATTATTTTATTTTTTTATAATTATTTATATGCCGTTATCAAACAATCTTACTAACCACCCAAAACAAAACACCTCTCAACCATATCCCTTAATCGAATAACCATTATCATCATCTCACATGAATAGTATACATGCATAACCACCAATTAATCATACCTATTTCACTTGCTCTGTCGGCATACAATACCCGCCGCCAGAAATTCATCACCACACAATTAACAAGCATCACAATAATGCCGACTGATTATTTTACCAGGAGGACAGGGCTGTTTATTTCTGTGTCAGCGGCACAGAGTCCGCTGACAGGAGAGCTCGATCACGACATGAACGGCAGATTGACCTGAAACGGTGGATCGGGCCTGCATTGTCATCAAACAAAGTCAATGATGTGATAAGTTTTAAGCGGGGCAGCGAAACACAGGAGATACAGTAATAATTTTTATTTTAGCTATATTGTGATTATGTTTTTCATATAAGACAATGCGTACTATTCCCCCACAATAGTTACTCATGCTCAACATCGGCAACTATGCTCATCGTGCAGCAGGCACATGCACCTTGGCCTGGCGAGGTCCGGCGGATATTGTTTTTGCACGGCAGGCCAGCCATGCCGGCCTCTGTTCATCGTATTTTCCACGACAGCCGTTTACGCCCACTCATGTCAATGCTTTCCATGGCAATATGCCCGTTCGCGTAGAGCCCGGCCGCAGTGCCGTGCGGATAAATGCGGAATTGCCGGCGAAGCAACATGGAGCGGAGACGATCATAACGCCCCCACTTGATGAAGGATACCTGTTTCATGAAACTGCAAACTGAAAAGCAGCTCCTGGCGTCGCCCCGAAAGACGGGAACCGCTTGCGATGCCTCCGCATCTTTGGGTGCATGGCGCGATCGATCCTCGGCGATCGCCCGTAGGGTGACCATGGCTCTGCAGGCCCGGAACCTGATGCAGAAAGAGCTTGCCGAAATGCTGGGCATAAAACCGCAGCAGGTGAGCCGGATCCTGAAGGGTAACGTGAACCTCACGCTAGAGACCATTTCGAGACTCGAATCCGCTCTCGGTATCGGCCTGCTTGAAGTTCCTGCCGACAGGCTCGCCTCGCCGGGTGGTTTGCCGGCAAACATCCCCGGAACGGCATCCGTTCCGGGACCTTGCCTCCGCCGGACGAAGGCTCCGTTCAAGCATCCGCGTCCCACGCAGAAATAAGCAGGAAGCGGGCGGTGCCGGTATGGCTTCAGGAAGGCCGGGATTCCAGGAGAAACGACTTGAAATGAAAAACCACCTTGCCTACAGGCCAAGGTGGTTTTTCATTTCTGGTATGGAGCAGGCTTACTGCTTCGGGGCGATGGCCTTGGTAACGGCATCGGCAACGCCCTGTACGAGCTGTGTTGTCGTATTCACCGTGTTGGTAAGAACGGTCGCGCACAGGTTGGTGCAGGATTCGGCGACGGAAAAGAGCGCGCCGAAGGTGTTGCCGGCGAAGTCGGCGACATTCTGGATAGGCGCGCCGACAGCGTTGAAGAGATCCGAAAAAACTCCGTTGTTGTTTGCCATGGTCGTTGCTGTTTAGCGGTTGATGAATCGTTGGTGAAATATACTACATTTTGATCGAAGGAACATGCCCGAGGCATCCGGAACGTCTGTCACCGGATTAGGTGACGGGGCATGTTGTCAATTCATTATCCGCCGTGCCGGCGGAATTTCCCGAGGAGCCGCCGATGTTCGCGCTGGTCGACTGCAACAACTTCTACGTATCGTGCGAGCGGGTGTTCGACCCTTCGCTGAACGGACGCCCGGTAGTGGTGCTGTCGAACAACGACGGCTGCTTCATCGCCCGGTCGAACGAAGCCAAGGCCCTCGGTCTGCCGATGGGTGGCCCCGCCTTCAAGTATCGCGACCTCCTGCGCAAACACCGCGTGGCCATCTACTCGGCGAACTTCCCGTTGTACGGCGACATGTCCGGTCGCGTCATGAACACCATCGGTGACCTGTCGCCGGGCATCGAGCCCTATTCGATCGACGAGGCGTTCCTCGACCTGTCGGGTTTCGGGCGGATCGGGCTGGTCGATCATTGCCGGATGGTCCGCCGTACGGTCAGCCGCGGCACGGGCATCCCGGTAAGCATCGGCATCGCCCCGACCAAGACGCTGGCCAAACTGGCCAACCGCATGGCCAAGAAAGACCCGGCGCACGACGGGGTCTGCCTCCTCGTGGATGCCCCGTCGGCACGAGATGCCATGGGCGCCATGGCCGTCGGACAGGTCTGGGGCATCGGCAGCCGCCACACGGCGTTCCTGGGCCGGCACGGCATCGGCACGGCACTCGATCTTGCCGATGCCCCTGAGGCGTGGGTGCGGAAGCACCTGCACATCACCGGTGCCCGCGTGCAGGCCGAGCTGAACGGACGCTCGTGCCTGCCCCTCGAACTGGTGCGGCCCAGGAAGCAGAGCATCTGCACCTCCCGCTCTTTCGGCTCGCCAGTTACCGGGCTCGACGCCCTGGGGGAGGCCGTTGCGCACTTCGCCACGAAATGCGCCCTGAAGCTCAGGGGCGAGAACGGGGTGGCCGGGCTCGTCACGGTCTTCGCCTGCACCAGCCCTTTCGAAGAGCCTGCGGCGCGTTACTGGGGAACCCGCACGGTGGCGCTCTCCTTGCCGACGCAGGATACGCTCGCCATCGTCAGGACGGCCCGGGCCGTGCTGGAGGATATTTTCCGGCCGGGTTTCCGCTACAGGAAAGCCGGGGTGATCCTCGCGGAGATAGCCCCGGCGGCGGGGGCCTCGCAGCCGCTGCCGCTTTTCGTGCAGGAGGATGCATCCCCGACGGCTTCGGTACGGCTCATGCAGGCTCTCGACGCGGTCAACTCGCGCTACGGGCCGGGCGCGCTCCGGGTCGCATCAGATACCGCATCCTCCTGGAAGCAGCACCAGGAGCGCCTGTCGCCCCATTACACCACCGACTGGAACGACATCATCGACATCCGGCCCTGATGGATCTGGCGTCAGCCAACCCCTTGTGCCTCAGCATCTTGCGGAGTACCTTCAGGAAAGAACTCAAACCGCATCCGTCATGCCCGCATCCCTCTCCATGCTCATCCTGGCCGGCATTGCCGCCGCGCTCGGCCTCCTGCTCTACCGTGCCCTGAACGAAAACAGGCAGCTTACGATCGACAACACCCGACTCCTGGCCGAACTCGAACACGAGCGTAGTGCCGCAAAGGCAAGGGCCGAGGAGGCCCTGACAGTCGAGTCGCGCCTGCAGACGGCCTTCGAGAACCTCGCCGGACGGATCGTCGAAGAGCGGGGCTTGGCGCTTTCCGAGCAGCACCGTGAGCGACTCGACGCCCTGCTCGAGCCATTCCGACGACAGCTCGATGCATTCCGCCAGCGTGTGGACGACGTTCATCGAAGCGACACGGAGCTCTCGGCCCGCCTGCTTGAACAGGTCCGGCAGCTCCAGGAGCTGAACAGCCGGGTGAGCGACGAAGCCAACAATCTCGCCAGGGCAATCAAGGGGGAGAGCAAGAAGCAGGGGGACTGGGGCGAGCTGATCGTCGAGCGCATGCTCGAGGCCTCTGGCCTGGAAAAGGGCAGGGAGTACACCGTCCAGGAGAGCTCGCGGACCGACGACGGACGGCTTGTCCGCCCTGACTTCATGGTGCACCTGCCCGGAGAGAAGGCGGTCGTCGTGGACGCGAAGGTGTCGCTCACGGCCTACGAACGATACTGCACCGAAGAGGAGCCAGCCCGCAAGGCCGAAGCCCTGCAGGAGCACCTCCGCTCCGTATCCCGGCATGTCGCCGAACTCGAGGCGAAGGACTATGCCTCCCTCCGGGGCAACCGCACGCTCGATTTCGTCATCATGTGCATCCCGCTCGAGCCGGCCTACCAGGCGGCCATGCAGGCCGATCCGGAGCTCTTCTACCGCCTGGCAGGGCGCAACGTCGTGGTGACGGGGCCGGCGACGCTCATGATCACGCTCAGGCTCATCGCCCAGATCTGGCGCCGGGAGAACGAGAACCGCAACGCCGAGCTGATCGCCGACAGGGCGGGGAAGATCTACGACCAGGTGACACTCGTGGCCGAGGCCATGCTCGACGCCCGCCGGAAGCTCTCCGGGGTTTCGGATGCCTTCGAGCTCGCCATGAAGCGCCTCTCCGAAGGCAGGGGCAACCTCGCCGGCCGAGCCGAGGAGATCCGGAAGCTCGGCGCGAAGGTCTCCCGGCAGCTGCCGGATGAGGTGACGGGGGAGGAGGAATCCATGACACGTGACGCGTGACGCATGCCGGGAGAGTGCATGGCGTTCCTTTTCGTCCTTGCCGTCCCTGATGTCCTTGCTGTCCTTTTAACTATAAGACCCATAAGCCCTATATTCAGTAATAACCCCAAGCACTGAAGCACCGTTGCCGTGAAACTCCTCCACACCTCAGACTGGCATCTCGGACGGCCGCTCTACGGACGGCACAGAACCCTGGAGTTCGAGGCTTTCCTCGACTGGCTGGCCGGCCTTGTGGAGCAGGAGTCGGTCGACGTGCTCCTGGTCGCCGGGGATATCTTCGACACGACGACACCGGGCAACCGTACGCAGGAGCTCTACTACCGTTTCCTCCACCGGGTATCGCGGACCTCATGCCGCCACGTGGTCGTCACCGGGGGCAACCACGACTCGCCGACCCTCCTCGACGCCCCGAAAGCCCTTTTGCGAGAGTTCGACGTCCATGTGCTCGGCGCCGTGACCGGTGATCACGAAGACGAGCTTCTGGTGCTGCATGATGCCAACAGCACACCGCAAGCGGTCGTGTGTGCGGTTCCGTACCTTCGCGACCGCGACATCCGCACGGTAGAGCCGGGGGAGGGCGCCGAAGACAAGAACCGCAAGCTCATCGAAGGCATTGGACGCCACTACGCCGAGGTTTGCGGCCTCGGGGACGCGAGACGCAACGCGCTGTCACCCCAGATCCCGCTCATCGCGACCGGACACCTGTTCACGGCCGGCGGGGCGACCATCGACGGCGACGGCGTACGGGAGATCTATGTGGGCTCCCTGGCCCGTGTCGGCATGTCGGCCTTTCCCGACAGCATCGACTACCTCGCGCTCGGGCACCTGCACGTCGCGCAGCAGATCGGCGGTGCCGGGCACCTTCGCTACAGCGGTTCACCCATCCCCATGGGGTTCGGCGAGAGCTCGCAGCGCAAGCTGGTGCTGCTGGTGGAATTCGAAGGGCGCCACCCGACGGTCACCGAGCTTCCCGTGCCTTGCTTCCAGCGGCTCGAGCGGCTTGCCGGCACGCTCGGCGATCTCTCATCAAGGATCCTCGAACTGCGTGCTTCGGGCACCGCCGCATGGCTCGAAGTCGAGTATCTCGGTGACGAACCCGCTTCGATCGTGCAGGAGGCGCTCGAAGCGGCGGTTTCGGGCAGCCTGCTTGAAATCCTGCGCATCCGGAGCCGGCGGATTTCCGAGCGTGCCCTCGAGATGGCCGACGATGGTGAAACGCTTGAGGCGCTCGACCGCCAGACGGTGTTCGAACGCTGCCTGGAAGCACGCGACATCGAGCCTGATTCACGGCCGGCGCTGATCGAATGCTACCAGGAGGTGCTGCGGTCGATCGACGAGGAGGATTCGATGGGCGAGGGGGGAGGTGCTTTATGAAGATCCTGGCCCTCAGCTTCGCCAACCTCAACTCGCTCGAGGGGAGGTGGGAGATCGACTTCACCCGTCCGGAGTACCGGTCGGACGGCATCTTCGCGATCACCGGCCCTACCGGTTCCGGCAAGAGTACCATCCTCGACGCCCTCTGCCTCGCCCTCTACGGGCAGACTCCCCGGCTCGGCAAGATCACCAAAGGCGGCAACGAAATCATGTCGCGACATGCCGGCGACTGTTTCGCCGAAGCGACCTTCTCGACCGTCAAGGGGACCTTCCGCTGCAACTGGAGCCAGCACCGCGCCAGGAGGAGGGCGGGCGGTGAACTCCAGGCCCAGAAGCACGAACTGTCCGATGCCGTCACCGGCCAGCTGCTGCAGACCAGGCTCCAGGAGACCCTCGCGGCCGTTGAGGAGATCACCGGCATGGATTTCGAACGGTTCACCCGTTCGATGCTGCTCGCGCAGGGCGGTTTTGCCGCTTTCCTCCAGGCAGATGCCGACCGGAGGGCCCCGGTACTTGAACAGATCACCGGGACAGAGGTCTATTCACGCATATCGATGCGGGTGCACGAACGGCAACGGGACGAACGGGCGAAGCTTGAGCTGCTTCGCGCTGAAACCGGCAGCCTCCGGTTGCTTTCGGACGAAGAGGTCGCCATGCGCGATGCGCGGCTCGCATCGCTTGTCGGGGAGGAGTCGGCAACGGCCTCGCAGCTTGACGAGGTATCCGCATCCCTCCGGCGGTTCGGCGAGATCGACCTGCTGGCCGGGGAGCTGACCTCGATCTACGGGCAGCTCGACGAGCTGAAACGGGAGCTCGGGGAGTTCGAGCCGGATGCCGGGCGCCTCCGGCTGTCCAGGATCGCCGGATGCCTCGAGAACGGCCATGCCGCCCTTGATCACCAGCGTGAAGAGTTGCTGCGCGAGGCCTCGGATCTCGAGGACAGGCAGCTTCGCCACCCCGCCCTTGCCAATTCGGCCCGGCGTGACGCACAGCGGTATGAGGAGGGTTCGGCCACCCTCCAGAAAGCCGTCGATGCCGAAGCGCGTCAACAGCCGCTGCACGAACAGGTCATCTCGCTCGACAGGAGCATTGCCGACATGCAACGCGAAAACGGGCGCTGCGAACAGGAGTTACTGGCGGCGACAGCGGCGGTCGAGCGACTCGATGCCGAGCGCTCCGCGCTTGCGTTCGTGCAGGAAGATCGTCGCGGTGAACAGGCTGCGCTCGACGCTCGCCTCGTGGCGAGCGCAGCCGATGCGGCGCTTGCATCCGAGCTGTCGGGCATACGCAACGCCTTCGACGAACTGAAGGCTGCCCGGGAACGCCGTCATGCCGCCAGCACTGCGTTCGAGGTCGCCAAAGCGGCGCTCGACTCCTGCCGGGCGACGAAATCCGAACGCGACCATGCCGCCATCGGCGCGAACGAGGCGCTTGCCGATGCCGGAGAGAGCCTTCATTCGCTCAGGAAGGAACTCTCCTTTCTGCTCGACGGGAACTCGCTCAAGCATGTCCGCCAGGAGCTCGAGCTGGCAAGGCAGCGTCGGAAACTGCTCGATGAAGTCGCCGGCCTCTACGCGTCCGGAACGGAGCTCGCCCTCAGGATCGGGCGGGTAACGGGGGAGATCGGCGAGCTCGAACAGCGTCGATCCTGCACCGTGGAGCGCCTTGCCCATGCGCATGAACTCCTTGTCCGGGCTGAAACCGAAGCCGACCTGCTCAAGGAGAACCAGCGTCTCGCCGCACTGGTGAAGAGCTTCGAAGATGAGCGCATCCGCCTTGCAGAAGGGAAGCCATGCCCCCTTTGCGGCTCGACCGCCCACCCGTACGTTTCTGGTGGCTCGGCGGTGCCATCGGCTGAGGAGCTTCGGCTCCGTGAGGCACGGGAATCGGTACGGCAACACGCGGAAGCGGTCCGGCAACTTGAAATCGCCGTCGCCGAAATCGCGGCGGGGATCGAACAGCGGACGCTCTGGCGCTCCGAGCTTGATCGCGATCGAGAAAGCCACGGGCGCAAATGCATCACCCTGCTCCGGGATGCGGGCATCCGCGAAGCGCCCCGCGACGCCTTGCCGGAGGTGCTCGGTGCGCAATCGGATGCGGCGAGGGCTACCGGAAGCCTCGAGCAGCTGGTCGAAACGGCCGAAGCTCTGGAAGAACGGATCCGCGATTCCGAATCACAGCGGCAGCTCTTGCTGGAAGCCCTCGCGGCTGCAGAGCTTCGCCAGGCCCAGGCCGTCGAGCGGCTCGGGGCAGCCGAGGCGGATCACCTGCGGCAGGGCGAGGCGTTCGAAGCTGCGGAGCGTGAGCTGGCCTCGAGGGAGCTCGCCCTCAAGCAGCTCCTCCAGCCCTTCGCGCTCCCTCTCGACTCCGGTTCGGATCCGGCCCCCCTCATCGCAACGCTAATGTCGAGAAGCGAGCGCCGGCTTGCCGATGAAAAACGAAAGCGGCTCCTCGAATCCGAACTCAACGCATCCGATGCCGCCATCTCAGGATTCGACCTCCGGCTGGAGTCGATGCGTCAGGATCTGGAGGCCAGACGGCACGGTATGCAGAGCGTCGCGACGGAACTCGAAAAGCTTACGGCGAAGCGACGCGAGCTGTTCGGGGACCAGGATCCTGCCGCGGAAGCCGGGCGGCTTGCGGAGACGGTCATGAAGGCACGGGAAGCAGTCGACACCCTGCGTGATGCCCTGGCCCGATCACGGCAGGAGCTCGGAATACTTGAAACCGCTGTCGACGGACTCGGCAAGAGTGTCGGCAGACGACGCGAAGCGATCGCGGCACTCGAGTCGGCATTCCTCGAAGAGATCCGCGCGAAAGGGTTTGCCGACGAGCAGGCGTTCATTGATGCCCGGCTGCCGGAAGCCGAGCTTCGTCGGCTCGAAGCCCTCTCGGAAGGCTACCAGCGCCGGGAGCAGGAGCTGATGACCCGCCGCGAAGACCGCGCTTCGCGACTCAAGGAGTTGCATGAAGCCGTCGCCGGTTCCCGAGCTCCTCAACAGCTGGCGATTGCCGCCGGACAGCTTCAGGACACCGTGAGGACTCTTCGCGAAGAGATCGGCGCCATCCGGCAGCAGCTCGCCGAAAACGAGCGTATTTCGCGTGAGCTTCGGCAGGTTGCTGCAGCTGTCGACACCCAGGCCTCGGAGTGCCTCCGATGGGACCGGATGCACGAGCTGATCGGATCGGCAGATGGCAAGAAGTTCAGGAACTTTGCCCAGGGACTGACCTTCGAGATCATGGTGGCCCATGCCAACCGGCAACTCTCCTCGATGACCGATCGCTACCTCCTGGTCCGCGACGCCTCCTTGCCTCTTGAGCTCAACGTCGTCGACACCTGGCAGGCGGGAGAGGTACGGTCGACCCGCAACCTTTCAGGAGGCGAAAGCTTCATCGTCAGCCTTGCGCTCGCCCTCGGCCTTTCGCAGATGTCGAGCCGCAACGTCCGGGTAGATTCGCTCTTCCTCGACGAAGGGTTCGGGACGCTGGACGAAGAGGCACTCGAAACCGCCCTCGAGACCCTTGCCGGCCTCCAGCAGTCCGGCAAGCTCATCGGCATCATCTCCCACGTATCCGCGCTCAAGGAGCGAATCTCTACGCGCATCCGCGTCACGCCGCTAACAGGCGGCCGAAGCGCCCTGTCCGGTCCCGGTGTCGCCAGGCGATGAGATCCTTGTGTTTTTCGCGGTTCTTGTGCAGCCCCGGCGAGTCACGTCCGGCACTCCGGTGGTTCGGCACCGGTCAGTAGTACATGACCGAATAGAAGAGGTTCTTCTTGACTTCGCTGATGACGAACTGGTAGCTTTTCCTGTTCTGCCACCAGAGCAGAGAGTTCCACCAGGCGGGGTTTGTCGGCACGAGAATGAAGCTTTTCGAGCTGCCTTCGAAGGATTTCGACCAGCATTTGTGAAGGCGGAGCAGGTGCGGAGGGTCGCTGACGACGATGGCGCTCTTCCAGCCGTTCCGGTCCATGGCCTCGGCAGCGTTCTCAGCCTCTTCCCACGTTGTCTCGGACCAGGTGTCTACGCTGATCGCATCACGTGGTATGCCCAGCTCCATCAACTTCCTTTCCCGCCAGTTCGGATGGCTTGCCCGGTAGTACCGGCTGTCGATACCCGTCAGGATGATGTGGTCCGCATATCCGGCCCTGAACAGCTCCCCGCCTTTCCTTACACGCAGGCCATCATCGCCGCCAAGGATCACGATAACATCGGATTTCCGGGGTTCGGATGCATGGGTAGAGACCATGCCTCCCAAGGCGAGGTACAGGGCCGCGCAGAGCGATGTCGCGATGACGACGAACAACAGGAGAAGTTTGAATAGGGCTTTCATTGCACTGCGATGCGGATTTCGGTCCCGGGTATTCAGGTTATCAGGGGATGACGGCCGGTCGAGTCGCCAAAGCGCCGTAGCGTAAAGGCAACCACTGGATATGATGCACACTCTCCGGTAATTATCCAACCCAAATCGGCGTCAATCATGGGAATACCCCTCCGTGAAGGGGTATTTTCATTCAATGTTCGGGGCCAGGGTAGCGAATCGCGGGATCAATAGTGGCAAATCCCGCTTCGTTTGAAGGCTCATATTGCATAAATCAAGCTGAGGATGCATTTTCCGGAATTAGTTGTGGTAAAAAACCTGTATATATTGAAAAAGCGTGGCGAAAGTCTTCAATTGAACTTATGGGCCGAAAGGCAGAAAACAGGCATCGACCAGCGGATTCCCCTGACACGAAGCATGTGGTGATCGTCGGGGGTGGGTTCGCAGGAATCAACGTCGCCAAGTCGCTTGGCAACAGGAAAGGGGTACGGGTTACCCTGATCGACCGGAACAACTACCACCTGTTCCAGCCCCTCCTTTACCAGGTGGCAATGGCTGCGCTGAACGGGGGAGAGATCTCCTACCCCCTGCGCAAGATGCTGTCGATGTACCGCAATATCACCATATACAAGGGTGCGGTCGAGAACGTCGATGTCGTGAACCGGAAGGTGCTGACCGATTTCGGAGAGATCTCCTACGACTACCTTGTGCTCGCGTGCGGCGCAAAGCACCACTATTTCGACCACAACGAGTGGGAAACCTACGCCCCCGGCCTGAAGACCATCGGCCAGGCCTCCGAGATCAGGCGGCGCGTCATGGAGGCCTATGAGCAGGCCGAACGCACCCAGGATCCTGTGGAGCAGAAGAAACTCCTCTCCTTCGTAATCGTCGGTGGCGGGCCGACAGGGGTCGAGCTGGCGGGATCGATCGGGGAGATGAGCCGGTACTACCTGTCGAAATATTACAAGAACATCGATCCCCGGCAGACCAGGATTTTCATCGTCCATTCCGGCAAGCGCATCCTCAACACCTTCTCTCCGGAACTTTCGAGCAGGGCCGCACGTGCCCTCGAACGGCTCGGCGTGCAAATCTGGACCTCAAGCAGGGTATCCGGGATCGACGGGAACGGCGTCCGTATCGGGTCCGAACATATCGAGGCCAAGACGGTGCTCTGGGCAGCCGGCGTGCGAGCCACCAGCATCGGCCGGACGATGGGTTTCGAAACCGATCCGAGCAACCGCATAGCAGTCACCGAGACGCTTTCGGTGAAGGGGCATCCCGAAATATTCTGCGGCGGAGACCAGGCTCATTTCGAGCTCAGGGACGGGGAAGTGCTGCCCGGCCTCGCATCGGTGGCGCTGCAGCAGGGCAGGGCTATCGGGCGCAACATCCTTCGCGACATCGAGGGCAAGCCGTTGCAGCCGTTCGCCTATTTCGACAAGGGCCAGATGGCGACCATCGGCAAGAACATGGCCATTGTCGAAAAAGGGCGGTTGCGGCTGTCCGGTTTTTCGGCATGGCTCGTCTGGCTTCTGGTGCACATCTATTTCCTGAGCGGGTTCAAGCACCGTTTCTTCGTGCTGCTCCAGTGGGGCTGGTCGTACTTCACCTTCGGCCATGCCGCGAGGATCATCAACAGGGAGTGGCGTTTCTACCCGGAAAGCCCTGATGAGCCGTGAGCGGCCGACAGGCGGCGCCGAAACTTCCCGTCGGTGATATTGAAATGAAAAAGCCGGTCTGCTTTCGCGACCGGCTTTTCTCGTTGTGACACGGCATGATGCGTGCGTACGAAGTACGGAAGATCAGGAAGGATTGCCGTTCTCGCCGAAGTTTTCAAGCATCTGCCCGACCTTGTCGTCCATGAGATTGAGCACCCTGACGCCGGTGGCGAAACGCGTGTCATAGTAGCTCTCGCTCAGGTTGGTGCGGGTGATGCCCCTGGAAAGGGAGGAGTGGATGAAGGTGTTGTTGCCTACGAAGATCCCGACATGGTTGATGCGGTTCTTCCCGTTCTGGAAGAATACCAGGTCACCGGGCCTGAGCTCGTTCCTTGCCACTTTCATGCCGATGGATGCCATCTCCCTCGAAGAACGGGGAAGCTGCATGTTGAACACCTTGCTGAACATGAACTGGACGAAGCCGGAGCAGTCGAATCCTGCCGGCGTCGTGCCACCGAAACGATAGTGGATGCCGAAATACTGCCTGACGTCCGAAAAGAATGTCCCTAGCCTGCCTGGAGGCGTTTCTAGCTGGTGGCTGCTGACGATCTCCGTATCTGCGTAATCTGACTGCGCCTCGTAGGCAAAAGCGGATCCGGATGTAAAGACAAGTGATGAAGAGAGTGCGCCGAAAAGAAGGAACGGCTTAAGAAAACGGATTGCAGCTCGGGGATGGTGCTGTCGACGCATAGGCAAATTCTGTTTGTCTGCTTCAGTGCAGCATTGCACCCGACGGATACGCATCGGGGTGGATTTACTATAAAACTCAAGTAAAGACTCTTTATCCGTAATTCCAAACTCAGGGGCCGGAGCGCCTATTTTTTTTAGTCCTCCGCTTGATAGGAAGTGAACTTGTTTTGAGGAATCCGCCAAGTTCCCTTCCGATCTTCTGAACAGCGGACCTGCTGAAGGAGAATGGTATCGCCACGATGTCGACATAGCCTTCAGCCTGTTCCCGTGATTCGAACCGGGCCGGATAGAGCATGATCTTGCTGACGTTGTTGAACTGCGCCTCGAGCCGGTCCGGGATATGTTCGAAAAAGCCCCTGTATGAGACCGATTCGGGACGCGACGCGACGAAAATGAAAAGATCGTCCTCCCTGACATGGGCGCTCTTTGCCGTGAGCGCTTCCCACTCCCTGAAATTCCTGAAGGATTCGAAGTCGATGGACACACCTGACCGGATCTCCCTGAGCACGGAGATGACTGCCGACCGGCTCTTCCTGTCGCAATGGCAGACGACCGGGATACTCAGCTCCAGGGCTATGCGGGAGACCTTGCCGACCCATTGCCCGAATCCTTTCTCCTTCTCTGCGAAAGGAGGACACACCACGACGATCCTCCGGTGCATGGCGAGAGGCCTGCTGAAGTGGCAGACGAGCGTGGTCTTGCTCGTGCAGCCGATGAAGCTCTCGGTCGTGTCGTTGATCATCCGCCCGATGAAGCCGCGCCGGTGGGGCCAGCCGAAGATGATGATGTCCGACATGAGCTCCTTGGCACTCCTGCCGACACCGCTGCAGATGTTGTAGTCGATCGTCGCGATCACGTTCAGGGTCGCGTCGAACGATGCTGCATGCCTCACCATCGGCTCCAGTTCTATGCGTGCCCGCTGCACGTTCAGTTCGGCCTGCTCGTCGTCAGGCACGACCGTCAGCACGGTCAGCGGGTTCGGCGACTCCTTCTCCTTGATCATGATCGCGAGCTCGAGGAGCTTTTCCGAAGATTGCGTATCGATGATGGGCAGGAGGATCCGCTCATTCGAAAGTTCGTGTTCGGCAAGGTCGGCCGGCAGGTCCGGGGAGCTCTCCAGCACGATGCGCTTGGCGGCCCGCTCGGTGACGAACGAGGCTACGACGCAGGTGACCAGGATCAGCACGATGGTGCCGTTCAGGATGTTCAGGTCGAGGATACGGGCCTGGTAGCCGACCAGGATGACCGCGATGGTAGCCGCTGCGTGCGAACTGCTCAAGCCGAAAATCAGCTGCCGCTGGTCCGCCGAGTACCTGAAGAGCTGCTGGGTGACGAGTGCCGCGACCCACTTGCCGAGCAAGGCGACGATGGTCAGCGTGGCGGCGATCATCATGGCCATGGGTCCGTTGAACAGCACCCTGACGTCGACCAGCATGCCGACGCTGATCAGGAAGAACGGGATGAACAGGGCATTGCCGATAAACTCGATCCGGTTCATCAACGCTGACGAGTTCGGGATCAGGGGATTGAGGGCAAGCCCGGCGGCGAAGGCACCGACGATCGGCTCGATTCCTGCCAGCTTCGCGAGGAACGCGGAGAAGAAGACAACTGCCAGCACGAAGATGTAATGCGAGTACTTTTCGTTCTCGAGGTTGCTGAAGAACCATCGGGCCACAGCAGGAATCATCAGGAAAACGATGGCGACGAAGACCGCGAGGGAGATGGAGAGCTGGATCAGGAAGTCCTGGCTGACGTTCCCCTGGCTGTAGCCCAGGATGATCGCCAGGATGACCAGCACGGCCGTGTCGGTCAGGATGGTCCCTCCGACCGTGACGGCGACGGCCTGGTTTTTCGACACCCCCATGCGGCTGACGATCGGATAGGCGACCAGCGTATGGGTCGCAAACATGCTGGCCGTAAGGAAGCTTGCGCTGACGTCGTAGTTCAGCAGGTACCGGCAGACCGGGAAGCCTATACCTATCGGCAGGGTGAAGGTGAGCAGGCCGAACAGGATGCTTTTGTGCCGGTGTTTCCTGAACTCGTTCACGTCGAGTTCGAGCCCGGCGATGAACATGATGTACAGGAGCCCGATGGTCGAGAAAAGATCGACCGCCGAACTTTTCTCAAGAAGGTTCAGGCTGTGTGGCCCGATGATCACTCCCGAAATGATGAGTCCTACAGTACCGGGAATGTTGATGCGCTTGAGAAGGATGGGGGAGAGCAGGATGATGAACAGGACGAGCGAGAAGACCAGTACAGGATTGGTCAGCGGCAGGTGGAATTCCCGGAGTAGCTGCTCGTAATATGGTCCCATACACGTTTTCAATGAAGCTGCTGATGAGCATCGCCCGGGGTCCGGCAGGCGATGGGGGCGCTACCGATGATGAACCTGAATCAATGTACACATTTTGGCAAAGCGCCGAAAGCTTCTCATGCATGACATGGCCGCAGTCGGGGTTTCAGCAAGCAGTGCCACATGAGTTGGCCGTTCCTCAACCGCCATGCCGCGGAACACGGCAATGCTTGCGTAACCGACGCTTATTCAATATCATCAGGTATCATCAGGCATGGCTTGGCAATGACCGCCGGCTTGCCGGCGAACACGTTCAAACGTCGATTTTCTCATGAAGAGAGCAGCAGGAGCGGGATCCGGCTTCGGAAAAGGAGGCAACTCCCTTGGTGTCGTGGTTACCGGCGGCACTTCCGGCCTTGGATTGGCGATGGCGTTGGAGTTCCTGATGGCAGGTGATCGTGTGGTGATTTGCGGTCGTGACAGGACCCGGCTTGAGGCCGCCGTGAGCCGGCTTAAGGCGCAGGTCCCGGGATGCGCGCTGTACGGGATACCCTGCGACGTATCGAACCCCGCTGATGTTGCGGCCCTGGGAACGTTCGCCGTCTCGAAGCTCGGCATCGTGGACCGGTGGATCAACAATGCCGGGACGGCCGGCCGACTCAAGCGCCCGGTCTGGGAGCTCGATCCTGCCGATATCGACGAGACCTGCAGGACAAACCTCTCGGGGAGCCTGATGCTCTGCGCCGAGGCGGCAAGGATCATGCGCCGCCAGCCCGCACCGGCATCCGGCCCGGTTTTCCACATCTTCAATATGGGGTTTTCCGCCTCCGGCGCCCGTTCGTCGCCGACGGCCGTGCCGCACCGGGCGTCGAAACTCGCCGTAGCCCTGACGACCGGCTACGTCCGCAGGGAGCTGAAGCGGGCCGGGAGCGGCTCCATCGGCATCCATGAGCTCAGCCCGGGACTGGTCCTGACCGACCTGCTTCTCAAGGATTCGGGCATCCGGGATCGCCGGCTGTTCAATGCCCTCGCCGAGACTCCGGAGACCGTGGCCGCCGTGCTCGTCCCGCGGATCAGGTCCGAAAGGGGAGCCGGGGGCACGATCAGGTTCCGTCCGATGCTCCTGATGATCGCCATGGCGCTGGCCTCGTTCTTCGGGTATGGCCGTGGGCGCTTTTTCGACGATGACGGGCGCCGGACAGGGTAGGGGAACAGAATTCCCGCTCATCGGGTTGATGAAGTACTCTTTACCCGCGTTGAAGCACACTACAGAAATCCATATCCGGAGAACATGATGAAAGGGAACCAGAAAATCATCGACAAACTCAACGACCTGCTTGCCGACGAGCTCACGGCGATCAACCAGTACATGGTCCATTCGGAGATGTGCGACAACTGGGGCTACGAGCGGCTGCACAAGGCCGATGAGAAACGGGCTGTCGATGAGATGCAGCATGCCGAAAAGCTGATCGCCCGCATCCTGTTCCTCGAAGGAACGCCGATCGTCAGCAAGCTCAACAAGGTGAACATCGGCGCCGCGGTCGAGGCCCAGCACAGGAACGACCACGCGTCCGAAAGCGATGCGATCGCATCATACAACGACGGCATCAGGCTGACCGTCGAGCTGGGGGACAACGGAACCCGTGAGCTGCTGGAGAGCATCCTGAAGGATGAGGAGGCCCATATCGACTGGATCGAGGCGCAACTGGACCAGATCGGCCAGATGGGCATCCAGAACTACCTGGTGGAGCAACTCGGGTGACAGGTGCTCCGGGCAGAAGCCGGGGAAAAGGACGCAAAGGAGACCAAGGACCATAAGGAAAAAGAAAAAGACGGTGCTCCTTTGAGTCCTCTTTTTTTGTCCCTGTAGTCCTTATGGTCCTTGAAGTCCTTTCTGTAACCTGTACCTGTTTTTTTCTTCAAGCTCTCAGAAGATCATGGCGGTGGCCCGTGCGGCCTGCGCCATGAAACGCTCCATCCAGTCGGGACCGGAGTGCTTCTCGGCAAGCGCTACGGCGATATGTTTCGGGTCCACCCCCATCTCCCGGTTGCGACCGAGCCCCTGGACGCACGACGGGCAGTTGGTCAGCATCGTTGCCGATGCCTCCCCGTGCATGGACTCCTTCAGCGCTTCTCGCTTGCGCTGCAGCATCGAATCGGTGATGTCGGGCCTCGAGAGCGACAGCGTCCCGGCTTCAGAACAGCAGTGGGGCACCTCGACGACCGTCCCGAACCCGCCGATGTCGCGCAGCAGGTCGCACGCCTTGCCCGAGAGCGAATCGTGGCACGGGGCATGGTAGAGGTTCTTCTCATCGCAACCATCAACCCGCATGCCTTTTTCGTAAGCGTAGCGCGAAACATCGACGATCCTGTCGCCGAAGAGCTTGGCCGTCTCCATGCTTTCCAGGCCTTCCCGGCAGGTACCGCACGAGATCACGCAGGCATCAAAATCGAGGTAGGAGAACATATCCCTGATCTGGCTGAACATCACCGTATTTCGAAGCACGATCGATGAGTACTGATCGATTTTTGCGTTGACGTGCGACGGAAACCCGCAGCACAGGAACGGAGGCGGAAGGATCACCCGCGTACCGGATTCAAGCAGGATGTGGATCGAGGCCATCGAAATGGTCGAATGGAGCCGCTCCGAGCCGCAGCCGGGGAAATAGAACACGGTCGAGGTCGCTGCCCCTCCTGCAGGTTCGAAAACCAGCACCTGGTCGGCATCGCATGCGGGCAGCACGTCGCGTAGCGTCTTTTCGGGCACGGGAGGCACCGAAGAGCGGAGCAGGCGCAGGGGCGGGAAGGCCCGGGCCTCTTCGGATGCCTGGAACGGGGCGGTGAGCCTCGTCCCGGCGCGTTGCGCTGCGCCTCCCATGCGTACCACGGTGGTGCGGAATATCCTGTTGTAGAGCGGCGAGCGGTTCTCGAGGTAATCCAGGGTCATCTTCGTGATTGCCGGTGAGTTCTTGAACCCCCTGGCGGCGAGGATCTCCCGTTCGAGTATCGATACCTCGCCGGTGTCGATGTCCACCGGGCAGGGCTTCAGGCACTTGTGGCAGATCGTGCAGTGGTCCGACACCTCTTCGAGCCACTCCAGCAGCTCGAAATCGGTCGAACGCTCACGCTGCGCATCGTAGAGCAGCGCCTCGATGAGTGAACCGATTGCCAGGTTCTTGTTTCGCGGATGGTAGAACATGCCCCTGGCGGGGTAGTAGACGCAGCAGTCCGGCTTGCATTTGCCGCAACGGATGCAGTAGTCGACCTTTTTGGACAGAGCCTCCAGCTTGCTCCGCTTCAGGATGTGCGCCTCCAGCTCGAGAAGGTTGAAGGACGGGGTGAAAATGTGGTTCAGCGCGTCGTAGTCTTCGAGCTTTCCGGGGTTCATGATGCCGTCGGGATCCACTTCACGCCGGTAGGCCGACAGCTCTTCGATGCGCTCGCGGTCCATGTACTTCAGTTTCGTCACCCCGATGCCATGCTCGCCCGACACCACGCCCCCCAGGGAGATCACCTTTTCCATGACCCGGTCGATCACATGGTCGGCACGTTCGAGCATGGGGCGGTCGTTGGACAGGACAGGCACGTTGACATGCACGTTGCCGTCGCCGGCATGCATGTGGGTCGCAAGGACGATGCGACGGTCGCGTACATGCTGGTAGGCCTTCTCGAGGGTATCGAGCGTCTTCGGGTAGCCGCGGAACAGCTCGTTCAACTCGGTGCGGAACTCCTGCAGCAGGGTAAGCGAACGAAGCAGCAGCGGGTCGGCCGCCTCCAGCCGTTTCCGGATCAGGTCGCACAGCCCGAGGCCGGCCGGTATCTTGGCTTCGAACGGGGTCAGGCTCTCCTTTTTGCTGCTGGCGTGCAGGATCGAGGCCACCCGCTCCACGTAGAGCGCCTGGGCGTAGCGCTCCTCCTCGATGTTCAGTTCGTCGATGAAACGGGCGAACACCGCAAGCTGCTCGATAGGGATGACGATATCCTCGTTCAGCTTGAATGCGTTGGTCCGCCGGGCAATCGCCCCGAGCTTCTTCCGGTCGGCCCAGAAGAGGGTGGCCTCGGCCTTGTCGCGGGCCTCGAACATCAGGGTGTTCGGGTGTTTTTCGAGCAACGACCGCACACGTTCGACACCGGCTTCGACCTCATTGGTGCTGTGGCCGGCGATATCGATCAGCAGCACGGCCTTAGGAGTCTGAGGCCTCGTCGCCTTCACCTTGTAGTCGATCGCGCGGATGTACTCGTCGTCGAAGTGCTCGAGCGCAAGGAGGGTTTCGTGTTCGACATTCTGGTAGGGGAACGCTTTGGAGAGCTCCACGATCACGCGGCTCGCCTCATCCATGTCGGGTCCGAAGAACTCCAGGCAAAGGGTGCGCTTCTGCTCGTACTTCGGGTAGAGCACGAAGGTGGCCGAGGTGATCACGCCGTCGGTGCCCTCCTTCTGCAGGCCGGGCACGCCGCCCAAGGCCTTGTTGGTAATGTCCTTCCATAGCCCCTGCTTGCGGATCTCCGAGCCACGGAGCGCAATGCGCTTCAACGGTGCCCCGTGCTGGTCGAGCACCTCGTAGGTCACCGTGTCCTCGGGCAGGATTTTGCGAAGCTGGTGGTCGGTCCGGCGCACGGTCAGAAGCCTGGCTCCCGGCATGGCGATCTTCCACTCGAGCAGGTTGTCGATGCAGGTTCCCCACCTGACGGCCATCTTGCCGCCGGCATTCTCGGAGATGTTGCCGCCGATCGTGCAGGCCCACTCGCTCGTCGGGTCGGTGGCGAACACCAGGCCGTGTTCGTCGGCATGGTGCATCGCCGCCTCGGTGATGACGCCCGACTCGACTTCGATGACCGATGCCGAGACGCTCTGGCCGTCACGCAGGTGGAATTTCCGATGCTGGATGCCGCGGACCCGGTTCAGCTTTTCGGTATTGATGATCACGCAGTCCGAGCGGAGCGGCACCGCGCCGCCGGTCAGTCCGGTGCCGGCACCGCGGGGTATGACCCGGAGGCCAAGTCGCGCGATGGCGCCGATCAGCGGAGCGACCTGCGACTCGTCGTCCGGCGTCACGACCGCAACCGGAAGATAGAGGCGCCAGTCGGTCGCATCGGTCGCATGGGCGACCAGGGAAAACGGGTCGAACAGGATGTTCTTGGCTCCGACGATGGGAGCGAGCTCCCGGCGAACCTTGCGCCGGTACTCTGGTATCAGCTCGATCTCGGCCCGGAACTTCTCCAGTTTCGTCCTGAGGGTCTCGACGATCGCCATGACCCTCGGTTCTCCGTTGGCTGTAGCGATAATCGTCTCCATGTCCTTGCGGGCATGTTCGAATACCCTCGTCCTGCGAGGGAGCGAGTCGATCAGCTCCTGGAAAAGGTAGGCATTGCGCCCGTGGATGAGGATATCTCCGAGTATCTGCATCAGAAGCCGGGCCGAACGACCCGTTACCCGAACGTCTCGCAGCTCTTCGACTTTATGGAGGAGCTCCTCACCCAGGATGAACGAAATCGCCTGCCGATCGTCCGCGGAGGTGTAGTTGTAGGGGATCTCCCGCCGGGCGGCAGCAGCCGCCCGTACGGTATCAATCGGTGTATTCGTCGTCATAGGTGTGGTTTGGGTACTCTCGATTCATGTGGCATGCCATGACCCGAATGCCGTATCCGGATAATGCCACCTGTCACTGTAACTCAATATAATGAAAGTCTTCATAACTCGTTTCCGGCCATTAACCCTCTTAACGGCCTGGCGGTCGAGAACATTCCCCTGGCATGGTACTGCGATCTGCCTCTGAACGTTTTCCGGATGGACGACAGATGATTTATGCGAAATATTTCTTCCGAAGCGCTTGCCGATTATGTAGTTATACTCTATAATCACAAAGAGCGAAATCGGCGGGTCGCCGACTGCCGGTGTTCAACCGCTAGCCCGGAGCTTATCTGCCGCAAGGCAGCTTCAGCCCGTCACCACTCATGACATCTTGCCGAACTATCAATCCGGATTGAACCATGGTTTCTGGAAAAAGTACGTATATCGCATTCGACGAACTCTGCCAGATGGATCCGTCCCAATCCGATTTCAGGTTCTGTTCCACCATCCATCGCTGGGCTGCCGAGAAACATTCGTTCGACGTCAGGTACGTCGACCGCCAGAACAAACTTTACGCCGTCAGGAAGTCGAGCCTCAGGACGACGCTCGCGGCCAAAATCAGGGAGCACCTCGAAGCTGCCGGGAACATCCTGGTGATCCTGAGCGCGGAGACCAGGAAAAGCGGCAGCATGCTCTGCTCCGAAATCGAGGAGGCGGTCGACACCTTCAACCTCCCCCTCATCATCGCCTACATCGACTACAAGGCCGTCGCCGACCCGGCAGAGCTTTCAGGATACTGGCCGGACCCGCTCAGGCAGCGGATCAACAGCGGGACGGCAAGGGCGATCCACATTCCCTTCAACAAACACGCCATTCTCGATGCTGCACGCCAGTTCACGGTGTCGAACCCGCCGCTGACAGGGCTTAACCACTACACCGAATACGCGCATCGGAAATTCAAATGCATCACGCCGGATATCCCCTTCGGGAACTGCATTCGGCAGAATCGTTTCGAGCTGGGGAAGTGATCTGCGACTCCGGAAGCCCGGATCAGGCCCGGACGGCATGCTACGCCTTCCGGGCTTTTTTTATGGCCGTCTCGCCTTGCCCTGGCCCCTTCCGCGCTGCCAGCTGCCGCTTTTGACCTGGGGTTTCGGCGCAGGATGGCCGGTATTGCCGCGACCGCCCGGCGTTGCCGCACCGGACGCCGTTTCCTGGCCCGTCATGGGATAGGGGTGCCCGTCAAGCACCGGAACCGATTTGGCGATGAGCTTCTCGATGTCCCGGAGCAACGGTTTCTCCTCGGCGTTACAGAAGGAGTATGCGGTACCCGCTGCTCCCGCACGCCCGGTGCGGCCGATACGGTGCACATAGGTTTCCGGCACGTTGGGCAGGTCGACGTTGATGACGTATTCGAGTTCGTCCACATCGATGCCTCGCGCGGCGATATCGGTCGCGACGAGCACCCTGGTCTCCCTCGACTTGAAGTTGTTCAGCGCCCGCTGCCTGGCGTTCTGCGATTTGTTGCCATGGATCGCTTCGGCGCTGATGTTCTGGCGCTGGAGGAACCTGGCCACCTTGTCGGCACCATGCTTCGTCCTGGTGAAAACCAGTGCGTGCCGGATAGCCTTCTCCTGGAGCAGATAGGCGAGCAGGCTGTTCTTGTTCTCCTTGTCGACGTAGAGGATGTGCTGGTTGATGATCTCGACCGTCGAGGAGACCGGCGTCACGGCCACCTTTTTCGGGTTGTGCAGTATCGATGCCGCGAGCTTGACGATCTCGGGAGGCATCGTGGCCGAGAAGAAAAGCGACTGCCGTTTCTTCGGCAAAGCCGCCAGGATCTTTTTGACGTCGTGCATGAAGCCCATGTCGAGCATGCGGTCGGCTTCGTCGAGCACGAAATACTCGATGTCGTTCAGGTGCAGGTGCCCCTGACCCATGAGATCGAGCAGCCTGCCGGGGGTCGCGACGACGATATCGACGCCGCGAAGAAGCCTGGCCGTCTGCGGGTTCTGGTTCACGCCGCCGAAGAGCACGGTATTGGTGATGCCGGTATGGCGTCCATAGGCGGAAAAGCTTTCGGCGATCTGGACGGCAAGTTCGCGAGTCGGGGTGAGGACGAGGGCCTTGATCCGCCGTTTCTCCCCATGAACGCGCTGTTCATAAAGGTGCTGGAGGACGGGAATGGCGAACGCGGCGGTCTTGCCGGTGCCGGTCTGCGCGCAGGCGAGCAGGTCGTCGCCGGCCAGCACGACAGGAATCGATTCGGCCTGGACCGGTGTCGGGTTGGCATAGCCCTCTTCGGCAAGCGACTTGAGGATGGGGTCGATAAGATCGAGGTTGGTAAACTGCATGTGGAGATATGGGGTCATGTGGATTTCGATGCATGAATGTAGCATCCCGGGGCCGAAACCCCGCCAGTTATTTTCTGACGTGCGACCCACCGCATCTCTTTGCCCCATGCGAACCGACATTCGGCCAGATTCGGGCTCGACGAAACAGCTTATTTTGTTATCTTTGCATTTCATCATCGCATGCGGCCGCCTCACAGGCAGCCTCATACGGAAAACGGTAACAAGCTGATAACAGCGCAAGAAGCATGAAGAATTCGACCTGGTGGATGTTGTTGCCGGTACCCGTCGTCCTGGCGGTATCCGGAGTCTTGTACGTGCTCTTTCCAGAGCGCATCATGGCAGACAGGACGATGCTGGCCTCCGTGGTGCTTGTTTCACTCTCGGCCGGCGCGATCGCCTATAACCTGGTCACGGTAATCGGGAAAAGCGGAAACTCCGGGGTGATCGGCTCGATCGGTATCGGAACCATCATGTCGGCACTGGTGCTCCTGGCGGCATCATCGGGGCTGGGGATGGCAATCGCCGGCATCGGAAAAGGGGCCATGGCGCTGAACATCGTCACGCTTGCCGGTTTCCTGGCCACATTCGTCGTCGTCCAGGCTACCGCTTCGACCAACTCCGGCAGCGGAGTGAAGCGCGATGCCCGCAGCAGCCACGCCATCTGGGCTGACCGGCTTGACACCATCGGCCGCAGCTGCGGGATGCCCCAGCTGAAAACCCGCCTGCTCAAGCTTGCCGGGGAGACCCGGTGCCTCACCCCCGACCAGGGCATGGCCGCGGCAGAGGTAAACCAGCGCGTCACCGGTGTGCTCGATACGGTCGCAGAGGCGGTCCGCCAGAGTAACGAGCAGGTCGCCACGCTCCAGCTCAAGCGTCTCAGGAACCTCTTTGCCGAACGGGAGAGCGAGTTGGCGAACCTCAGGCGAAATGCATAACCGCCCGGATTGTGCGCTCACCCGGCAAAGCACTCCTCTCAACCTGTCAGCGGTGAATCGCTCTTCTCAATAGCCACTTCGCTCCATCCCCGGCCTTAAGCGACAGCATGGCACAACATGCGCAACCGGCCAAGAACCATGCTGTCCACCACAACAAAGCCTCCATCCTCAATTCCAAGGCCGGCTTCGTTTTCGGCCCCGACCTGAAGATCCGTGAGATCTACGGACTCGACTGATCCCCCCCCCCGACTCGCCACCATCACGTCACCAGCCTCTTGACATCCAGGACTATTGTTAAATATTAAATATTCCGATTACCGTGATGGATTATTGCGGCACCATATATCGCGTAAATACATTTTATAACTAATTTTACTTTTTATATGTATCTTGTTTAAGACTCGTCGTGCTCGCAACCGGCACCTGGAAACTTTTTCGTACCCCCATGATGAAAAAGCGAACGATCTTCATCCTTCTGCTTCTCGCAGCACTCGGCGCCGGCAGGGCTGAGGCAGCAGACTATACCGTCGACAGCAACGATCCCGGAATCAGCGGGACCGGCGACAGTGGCACGCTCCGGTACGTGATCGGCCGGCTGAACGCCAGCGGGTCATCGAGCGCCAACACCGTCACCTTCTCCTCAGGAGGGACTTTCGCACTCACCTCGCCGCTTTCGCTCATCAAGCCAGTGGATTTTGCGGTAGATCCTTCCATCGGCGAGGTGCTCATCCAGAATCCAAACGGCGTCTATCAGTCCGAATCCTGGGTTCTGGCGATCTCCACTCCCGCCTCCGGATCCATAGATGGCATCAGCATGGATATTCCGGAAGGCATCCGGCTGCTCAGAAGTACCTCCGCCACATACGCATACGGGATCAATTGGAAATATTCCAACAACTCCTCAATAGGCGTATTGGGCGGCACTCTGGAAGCATCATCAAAAAACGTCGGGGTCGCCCTCTACATGCCGTACCATTATGGCGATATTGCTGACCCGATATCCGCGCATATCGGCAGTTTCACCTCCACAGGCCGCATTCTTGCTGCCGGTTCTTACTTCGCATCAGGAATGAGCGTCGCTTATGATTTGTACAACTCCTTTCCAAACATCCTGTATGGTTCTTCAACGGTCGTTATCGACCATCTCGACGGGAAAATCGACGCGACTGCGGATTATCTGGCAACGGGGGTGATACAGGCCTACACGAACGAGCTCGTCATCAACCGGTTCGACGGCACGATCACGGCAACCGGTATGGAACCCGTCGGCATCCTCGGGGGAAGCCTGTCCCTCGGCCAGATGGGCGGAACGATCACAGCAACCGCCACAACTCCAAATCCGCTCAATATCAACAGGCGCCTTTATGGCGGCCTTGCCGGAGGCATCTGCCTCTGGAGTTTCCCGATGAGCCAGAGCGAGAGCAGCTTTCCTGCGTATTATGAGCCTGACTATGTACTCATGACGCAAAACCTGCTAAAAATCACCGGCGGGATGAACGGCACCATCACCGTAAGGGGAAGCTCTAATCCTCAAGACCCTTCTCTCGAGGGGATGAGTTTCGGCATCTACGCGCAGAATGGCATCATTGGTGCATGGAACAGGCCGGATAAAGTAAAGGACCATTACACTGAAATGCTCGATTTCAGCACGGCGGGTTCAGCTCCGATAGGTGGCAAGATCGATGTGTCGGGGTATGGCTATGCAGTCGCCATCGGGGCGAGCGAGGGGCCCATGAATCTCTCGATCACCGGCGACATAACCGCCCATGACCTGAGCGGCAGGGGAAACTCCTATTCGGTGCTCTCCCGTGAGGTATCGCTGAAATTCATGGAAAACGGTTTGGTCAATCAAATACCGGACGCGGGAATCTATTCGCCGGTCCTCGAGCCCAACATGGAGGCGAGTTCCCGGCAGTTCGTCTACATACCGGATGGGGCGACCACCCTGTCGGACCTGGTCGAAATCCCCGACAGGCTCTCGATATCGGGCGACGCCCTGCTGACAGGAGGCATCGACCTCGGTTCCGGCTCCGACGTGGTCACGATGTCCGGCAATGCCAAGGTCGTCGGCAATATCGAGCTTGGTGGCATGTATCGGCGCCAGTATGCAAACCTTGGCGATGCGGCACCCGGCACGGTTATACTTCCCGAACCAGGCGAAGGATACAACACCCTGACCATGAGCGACCAGACGCGGGTGACGGGCAACATCGCGTTCGGCTGGGGCAAGGTCGAGGTGGGCACCAACAACACGAATTCTGGCAAACGGAATGCGCTGACCATGTCAGGGAGCTCAAGGATAGACGGCTCGGTGAGATTCGGCGCAGACTCATACCAGCAGGCGCGATACCTTACCGCAATAACGACGTATCCCTCGACGCAGTACTGGGACTACAACACCTTGGCCTATACCCTCAGCCTTTCTGGCGGTGCGCCCGTTTATGACACGGTAACCGACCCCGGAGGCGACGACACGCTGGAAATGTCGGGGACATCCAGTATCGGCGGCAATGTCACGTTCGGTACGGGTAACGACCTGATGACGCTTGTCGACGGCGCCAGCATCTCTGGCAGCGTGGACGGAGGGACCGGGAGCGACACCCTCGTTTTCAATGCCGAGAACATGAACATGACGGTATCGAACGACTTCATCGGCTTCGAAACGATCGACAAGACGGGTTCGAAGACCCTGACACTCGGCACAGGAAGGAGCCTGGGCAGCAATGCATTCAACCTGAGGGCCGGAACCGTGGACAACTTCGGCACTATGGCTGCGGACACCTTCCGGATGGGAGACGGGAATGCGGGTACGACCTCCGCACTGATCGACGAAGCTGGCGGAACGGTCACGATCGCCGGCGGAGACGGCGTGTTGCAGGGTGATGGCGGCGTGCAGCAGGTCACCGTCGCCGGCACGATCACCGGGAGCATCGCGTTGGTGGCGGGAAACGACACCATGACGCTGGTCGACGCGGGAAGCATCTCCGGCAGCATCGATGGGGGCGACGGGAGCGACACCTTCACCTTCCATGCAGCGACACTGGACATGACAGCCTCCAAAATATTCACGAATTTCGAAACCATAGAAAAGACCGGATCGAAGACACTGACGATCGGCTCCAGCAGGAGCCTGGGCAGCAATGCCTTCAACCTGAAGGCGGGAACCGTGGACAACTTCGGCACGGTGGGTGCGGATACCTTCCTGATGGGCGACGGCACGACCGGCACCACCACCACCCTGATCAATGAAGCCGCAGGGACGATCTCAATCGCCGGCGGCGACGGGGTGCTCCTGGGTGATGGCGGCGTGCAACAGGTCACCGTCGCCGGCACGATCAACGGGAGCGTCGACCTGGGAGCTGGCAACGACAGCTTGACACTGGTCGACGCTGCAAGCATCTCCGGCAGCGTAAATGGTGGCAATGGGAGCGACCAGCTCACCTTCGACGCCGCAACCGTCGACATGACGATCTCTAACGACGTCTCAAGCTTCGAGACGATCGACAAGACGGGCTCGAAGACCTTGACTCTCGGCACCGGCAGGAGCCTGGGCAGCAACGCATTCAACCTGAAGGCGGGAACCGTGGACAACTCCGGCAATCTGACTGAAGCGGACACCTTCCTGATGGGCGACGGCACGGCCGGCACCACCACCGCGCTCTTCGACCAGGCCAGCGGGACGATCACGATAGCCGGCGGCAGCGGGGTGGTCCGGGGAGATGACGGCGTGCAGCAGGTCACCGTCGCCGGCACGATCAACGCCGGCGTGGAGCTGGGAGCAGGCAACGACACCTTGACGCTTATCGATGCGGGAAGCATCTCGGGAAGCGTCATGGGAGGCAACGGGAGCGACCTGCTCACCTTCAACGCCGCAACCGTGGACATGAGGATGTCGAACGACTTCAGCGGCTTCGAGACCATAGAAAAGACCGGAACCCGCAAGCTGACGCTCGGCAGCGGCAGCAGCCTCGGCGGCAACGACTTTCACCTGCAGGCCGGAACCGTGGACAACTCCGGCACGGTGGCTGCGGACACCTTCCTGATGGGCGACGGCACGGCCGGCACCACCGCGCTCTTCGACCAGGCCAGCGGGACGATCACGATAGCCGGCGGCAGCGGGGTGCTCCAGGGAGATGACGGCGTGCAGCAGGTCACGGTAGCCGGCACGATCAACGCCGGCGTGGAGCTGGGAGCAGGCAATGACACCTTGACGCTTATCGATGCGGGAAGCATCTCGGGAAGCGTCATGGGAGGCAACGGGAGCGACCTGCTCACCTTCAACGCCGCAACCGTGGACATGAGGGTGTCGAACGACTTCAGCGGCTTCGAGACCATAGAAAAGACCGGAACCCGCAAGCTGACGCTCGGCAGCGGCAGCAGCCTCGGCGGCAACGACTTTCACCTGCAGGCCGGAACCGTGGACAACTTCGGCACGGTGGCTGCGGACACCTTCCTGATGGGCGACGGCACGGCCGGCACCACCGCGCTCTTCGACCAGGCCGGCGGGACGATCACGATAGCCGGCGGCAGCGGGGTGGTCCGGGGAGATGACGGCGTGCAGCAGGTCACGGTAGCCGGCACGATCAACGCCGGCGTGGAGCTAGGAGCAGGCAACGACACCTTGACGCTTACCGATGCGGGAAGCATCTCAGGAAGCGTCATGGGAGGCAACGGAAGCGACCTGCTCACCTTCAACGCCGCAACCGTGGACATGAGGGTGTCGAACGACTTCAGCGGCTTCGAGACCATAGAAAAGACCGGAACCCGCAAGCTGACGCTCGGCACCGGAAAGAGCCTGAGCGGCGAAGAGTTCAACCTGAGGGCCGGCACGGTGGAGAATTTCGGCACGGTGACCGTCACGACATTCGACATGATCGGCGACGGCACCACCCTCAGCAACAAGGCTGACGCCACCGTCACCGTAGGTGCAGGAGGCCAGGGCACCCTCACCGGCGGACCCGGCAGCCAGGCGATCGACAACTCCGGTACGATTGCCGCCAGTATCGACCTCGGTGCCGGCGACGACCGGGTGAGCAATCGCGGCTCGATCACCGGCGCGGTGGAACTGGGCACAGGCAACGACAGCTACACCTGGTGGGTAACGGGAGCCCCGACCCAGGCGGCCATCGTCAGTGGCGGCGACGGGACGGATGCGCTGCTCTACGGCGTTGATGCCGGTCAAAGCTTCGTGATGGCCTCGCTGCCGGCAGGGGATGGGGTGCCGACCGGTTTCGAGGCGATCGGCAAGGATGGCGCCGGAACGCTGACGTTGGAGTTCGGGACGTCTCTGCTGACCAACGGGCTGGATATCGCCGGCGGCACGCTGATCCTGAAAAGCGCCCTGACGGCCGCCACCTCTGCCGGAATCACGGGAAGCGGCTATGTTCGCTTGAGCGGGGCGAACACGCTGCTCGACAACCGTGCGGCCCTCGGAGCCGGCGACCGTTTCGAGATGACGGGCGACGGCGCCCGCCTCGTCAATGCCGCTGGCGCCTCCGTTACCGTGGCGGGAACAGGCACCATCACCGGCGGTGACGGCAGCCAGGCGATCGAGAACTCCGGCACCATCACCGCCGCCATCGATCTCGGGGCCGGCAACGACCGACTGACGCTTATCGACGCCGGGAGCATCTCCGGGAATGTGGCAGGCGGCGGCGGCAGCGACACGCTCACCTTCGACGCCGCAACCGTGGACATGACAGTCTCGAACGACTTCTCAGGGTTCGAGACGATCGACAAGACGGGCTCGAAGAAATTGACGCTCGTCAGCGGCAGGAGCCTCGGCGGCAATGCCTTCAACCTGAAGGGGGGATCCATGGACAACTCCGGCAATCTGACTGCGGCAGACACCTTCCTGATGGGCGACGGCGCGGCCGGCACCACCACCACGCTCTTCGACCAGGCCGGCGGGACGATCTCGGTGGGAGGCGGCAACGGGATGATCCAGGGTGATCTCGGCATCCAGCAAGTAACGGTTGCCGGCACAATCAGGACCGGCATCAGCCTGGGCCCCGGTGAGGATCTGCTGAAGCTGACCGGCAAGGCCGACCTGTCCGGCGCAACCAGGATCGAGGGCGGAGCGGGAAGCGCCGACCGGTTGTGGATGTCCGGCTGGCAAACGGACAATGACGCGGCAACGGCGGACATACCGTCTGGGTTTTCCACGAACGTAACCGGCTGGGAATTCATCACGGTCGGCGACGACGCTGCCGGGAACCATTCGGATGTGTATCTCGGCCCGACGCCTGACAGGAGTCATCCGCTTACCTTCAGCCCATCGGCAGGAGAAACGCTGCAGATGACCATCGAGGCAGGCTCGATCGTGCGCGCGATCGGCTCCTCACCGGGGCGTTACGTAATTGCGGGGAACCTGACGAATGCAGGAACGGTGTCGCTGTACGATGGCCAGCCGGACGACCGTCTGACGGTGGACGGCACCTATGCCGGAGTGGCCGGATCGATGCTGATGCTCGACGTCCCGCTCGGCGAAGGCAGCAAGGGATGGAGTGACGCGGAGAATCTCGACCTGCTGGAAGTTGGTGCTTCTACCGGTACCGGCACCAGAATCGTGGTGCACAACTACTCAGGGGCAACGGTTCGCAAGACGACCGGCAACGGGATCCTGGTGGTGAAACTGAACGGGACGAACACCGGTGCGTCGTTCACGATCGACGACAAGGATCCGGTATTCCAGGGGGCAACGGTACAGCTGGCCGCGCTCACCGACGGCTGGTACCTGCAGATCCTGGGGAACGGATCAGATGGGGGTGATACGCCAACCCCTCCACCCCCGCCGCCTGACGGTCATCCCGATGTGGTGGCGTCGGTGTACGGGGTGGGAACGCTTGCTTACGACTCGATGCCGCGGTTCCACGAACGCCAGGCGTACGGGTGGAGCGTGCCGGGCCAGGAGCGCGAACCGGCGTCTTGGTGGATGCGCACGACGGGCACCCGTTTCCGCTCAGGGATCGGGAGCGCCGGGACGGAGTACCGGGCCAGCGGGTACCGGAACACGATGCAGGTCGGCGCCGACCTGTCGGCATGCCTCTGCGGCGGCACGCTCTACCGGAAGGGCATCTTCGCCGGCACAAGCTATCTGAAGGCTGACAACTTCGGAAGCGGGGATGCGAAGAGCGGAAAGACGGAGGTGTTCGGCATGGGGCTCGGCGGTTACACGAGCGTGGAACGCCGGGGCCGGTGGTACGCCGAGGCGGTGGCGCAGGCCAACCGGTGGGACATCAGCTCGAGCGTGATCTCGACCGGCACCAGGCCGAACGCGAAGAGCTGGAGCTACGGGGCCTCGCTGGAGGGCGGCGCCTACGTGAAGGTGACGGACGGGTTCCGTCTGGAGCCGCAGGCGCAGCTGATGTGGCAGCGGATGGAGGGATACTGGATGCAGGTCACGGCGGCAAGCCTGGCCCGGGTGGAGTCGATGACGGGGCTGCAGGGACGGGTTGGCGTAACGGGCATGATCATGCCGAAGGGATGGTGCCTGAACCCGATGTTCGAACTGAACGCGGTGCGCGAGTTCGGAGACGACGCCGAGGTGAGCTGGGCCCAGACCGGCCGGAGATACGGGGTGAAAATCGACCGGACCTGGCTCGGCGGAGCCCTGGGAATCGTGAGCCGGAACTCGCGCCCGGAGTGCCTGGAGTACTATGCGAAAGCAGGGCTGATGGCCGGCGTGGACGGCCACCAGGGACGAGACTGGACCATCACCGCCGGCATCCGCAAAAGCTGGTGAAATGCGCGATCAGCCTGGAATAACCTGCGTGTAGAGACGGTACCGATCAAGGATGCTGCGGGTATACCTTACAGGAATCCCTCCGTTGCAGTAGCCGAGGTCGGCAGCGTCGTCGTTGTAAAATCCGGGTTCGGATTTGAGCCGGAGGTACTTCTCGACGTTGTCCTCCCAGAGATTCGGATTCGCTCCGTATTTTACGGCGAGCTTCTGTGCATCCCTCACGTGTCCAGGTCCGACGTTGTACGAAGCCAGGATGAACTTGATCCTGGTGTCGGCGTCCTTGATCTCCTTCCACTCTTTTTCAAGCGATTCAAGGTAGGCTGCGCCGGCCCGTATGTTCGCCGACGGTTCGGTGAGATTGTACACGCCGTGCATGGCTCCGGTAGACGGCATGATCTGCATCAGGCCGACGGCACCAGCCCATGACACCACCCCCGGATCGAACTGAGACTCTTCGTAGATGAGCGACGAGAGCAGGCGCCAGTCCCAGCCGATCGTCTTTGCCGCCGCCCTGACAAGCTTGTCGAAGGGGGAGATGGTGCCAGCCTTGCCGGAATAGAATGCGTTGGCAGCATATTTCCTGAACTGGTACTGCCGTTCATAATACTTGTGGTGGATCGACCCGATATCTCCCGACCGTTTTTCACGAACAAGCCACGCATCGAGCGCTTCCCGGAGTTTCGGAGAGTTCTTGCGGACAGCCCAGCCGAGAGGCTGCCGGCCACTGAGCTTCGTTGAAATGTCGATCTCCCGGTAGATGGACTGGTGGGGAGCCGCGATATTGCTGTCGGCAACCGTGTACCGGATCTTTCCCTCGTCGACCTGACCGATCAGGTCTCCTGTCGTCAGCGAACCGTGTACCGGCACTATGCCGATGCGGATGCCATACCTGTCCATGATCTCCCTGAGGCTGTTGTAGTAGGCGGAGTTTTCGCGCACATGGACGACCTTGCCGGCAAGTTCCCGTGGGGATCGGACCAGCCCGGCACCGGAGGAATCGCCGGATTTTCGCTGGACGAGGACCTGGCTTGTGGAGTCGAGCGGGACAGAAAAGTCGACGACTCTCGAGCGGGTTGCGGTTACAGTCATGAAATGGGCGATCAGGTCTCCTTCGCCGTTCCTGAGCATGGGGATCTGCCGGTTCAGGTCCCTGACGGGCACGACTTCGAGCCGGACGCCGAGTTCCCGTGCGAAACGTTCGGCCAGCTCATAACTGTAGCCCATCGGGGCTCCCTTGTATATGAAGTAGTTGATGGGGTCGTAGGCGAGCAGCACGCGCAGTTTTCCGGACTTGCTGATCTCGTCGAGATCGCGGACGGGAACCACAAGGTCCCTGTTGTTGAAGGCGGCCCTGAAGATGGCAAGGATGGCGGCCGCCACAACCAGAAGCAGGGCTGCACGGGGAAGTATCCGGCGTGCAGGATGGCGATGAGAGGGGGAGCGGGATGTCATGGTTCGGATGTGTTGAAATACTTCTGAACGGAACGGACAACACCTTTGCTGTTTTCAATATAATGAATCAACCCGGCACAACGTCGTGCTGCCGAGAAGCGCGAGGCTACGGACCATGTTGCGGGAAATCAGGTTTTGTCTCCTGTCCCGCTGTCAAAAGAGCCGCTTTTTTGTTAGCTTTCATGACGTAGTTTCCTAACTCAACCAACACAGGCCGTCATGTTCCACAGGCTTTTATCACCAGCGTTTATCCGGGCTTCGGCAGGCATGGCGATCCTCATGCTGCTGATAGCAGGATGTTCCGGCAAATCTTCCAAAACATCGACTCCCGGAGCCTACAAGGTCGGCCTGGTGTTCGACGTAGGAGGCAAGGGCGACAAGGCATTCAACGATGCCTCATTCAAGGGCCTGGAGATGGCAAAGAGACAGCTTGGCATCGAATACGATGTCATCGAACCGCAGGGTGAGGGCGCCGACCGCGAAGCTTCCCTCCGGCAGCTGGCCACCGACCCCGAGGTCAGGATGGTCATCGGGGTCGGCCTGCTTTTCACGGAAGATATCACGGCCATCGCCAGGGAGTTCCCTGACAAGAAGTTCGTCTGCATCGACTACAATCCCCAGCCCGGAACGAAGATTCCCGACAACCTGAGCGGCATCGTGTTCGAGCAGAAGAAAGGGTCATTCCTTGCCGGGGCGATCGCAGCACTGAACACCAAAACCGGGACGGTCGGCTTCATCGGCGGCATGGACTCCAGCATCATCAGGAAGTTCGAAACCGGCTTCATTGCGGGTGCCCGATATGTCAAGCCAGACATCAAGGTGATTTCAGGCTTCATAGGCATGACCGGCAGCGCGTTCAACGACCCGGCCAAAGGCAAGGAGCTTGCGCTCGGCCAGTACGGGCGCGGTGCCGACATCATCTACCAGGCGTCCGGAGCAAGCGGCCTCGGGGTGGTCGAAGCCGGCAGGCAGGTCGGCAAGCTGGTGATCAGCACCGATACGGACCAGGAATACCTTGTTCCCGGCGTCGTGCTCACCAGCATGAACAAGATGGTCGACAAGGCGGTGCTGAAGACAATCGATGACGGGAAGAACAACCGCTTCCAGGGTGGCCGCCAGAATGTCTTCGGCCTTGAGGGGCGTTATACCGACTATGTCTACAACGACAGGATTTCCGCCCTGATAGGCAGTGCAGCGCACGATCGCATCGAGCAGATCCGGAAAGACATCATTTCGGGGAAGATCAAGGTGGAGGAGTGACGACCCCGGGATTTCTCATTCATTATTATCGATCATTACAAGGAACGACGTGGGGAAAAAAATATTGGTAACAGGCGGGACCGGGTTCATCGGTTCGCGCCTTGCGTGCAGGCTGGCTGAAGATGTCGATAACGAAGTTCACGTCCTCGTCCGTGGAAGCTCGGACCTCACTTCGCTCGAGGATTGCATCGACCGGGTCGTTCTGGTTCGTGGCGACGTGACGGATGCAGGAAGCCTTGAAGGCCGGTTCGACGGCATCGATGAGGTCTATCACTGCGCCGGCATAACCTACATGGGGAGCAAGCCGAACCCCATGCTCCCGAAAATCAACATCGACGGCACCAGGAACGTGCTTGCGGAAAGCAGGAAAGCGGGGGTGAGGCGGGTGGTCCATGTGAGTTCAGTCTCGGCCGTCGGCATCGGCAGCGAACACGGGCCGCTCAACGAACAGAGCGAGTGGAATTTCGAGCGGTTCATCGACCTCGAGTATCCGAGGACCAAGCATATCGCCGAGCAGATCGTCGCCGAAGAGGTCCGCAACGGCCTCGATTGCGTGATCGTCGTCCCTGCGTTCGTATTCGGGGCAGGTGACATCAACTTCAATGCCGGCCGCATCATCAAGGATGTCTACAACCGCAGGATGCCCTTCTTCCCGCTTGGCGGCGTCTGCGTGGTAGATGTCGGCATCGTTGCCGAAGCGATGATTTCCGCCATGAAGCTCGGGCGTACCGGCGAACGCTACATCATCGGCGGGGACAACGTCTCCTACCGGGAGCTGACGAAAACCATTATGAGAGTGACCGGCGTCCACCAGTTCGCCCTTCCGCTTCCACTCCGGGCCGCCAAAGCGATCCACGCCATCATCGGGGTCACGGGGATGCGCGACAGGGTCTCGAAGCTTTTCAACATGAACCTCTACACCGTGGCATCTCAGTTCCTCTACTTCGACTCCTCGAAGGCGAAGCGGGAGCTCGGGATGCGCTCAGAACCATACGAAGAGAGCATCCGCCGCACCTTCGAATGGTACCGCGACCGCAACATGCTTACGGTAAACTGACGTACTCCAGGGATTTCGCCGGGACCGACGAGATGCTTTCAGGAGGGCTTCCTCGAGAAGAGCAGTATCCTCGGCGAGGCGGGTGCCAGGAACTCCGCCCCGAGGTAATCGCCGGCAATACGGACGACCTCGAACCCTTCGCTTTGAAGCAGCCCCGAGATCGCTTCCGGCGAGAACAGCTTCATCGATTCGGTGAACGAAATCGTGTGACCTGCAGCGTCGCGGATCCCGATGCGCTTGGACACTTTTTCATGTGAGAGCGTACGCTCTTCGGTGATGGTGAGTTCGCCTGAGGTTTTTTCGCTGTGCGGCACGAAGTGGCTGGAGAGCCATGAGGGGTTGAGAAGGTCGAGCACGTACCAGCCTCCGGGCCGGAGCATCTCCAGGACGTTCCTCAGGACGGCACGATCCTCATCTTCGGTTTCGAAATACCCGAAGCTCGAAAACAGCTGCACGACAAGATCAAACTGGCGCTCGAGCCTGATGGCGCGCATGTCGCATCGGGTGAAGGCGATATCGAGCCCGGAGGCTGCTGCTTCCGATTCAGCCGTACCGAGCAGGAATGCCGACAGATCGTTAGCAGTTATCTGGTGCCCCTTCCGGGCAAACGCGAAGGCGTGCCTTCCGGCGCCGCATGCGATGTCAAGCACCGAAGCCTTGTCCGGCTCGTGATCGAGGCCGGTGATGCGCAGGATGGTTTCGACGCATCGAGCTGCCTCGGCATCGTCGCGGTGGCTGTATACCTGAAGATAGAGGGGATGGTTGAACCAGTCTTCAAACCATTCCCGGGCGCTGCCGTCCCGGGATGGTGATGGTCGTCCGGTCATGATTGTCCGAAGATCGATGGGCTGGAACGTATGAGGGGGCTTCCCGAAGGGATTATTTGCCCGTTGAAGTCATGGCCTTCTTGAGGAGATCGACTTCGTTCTCGCCGTTGGGAATGCGGACATTCTTCTCGACGAATTTCCAGGCGTTGGTCTTCTCGGACTTCACCGAATAGACCAGCTTGGCGACTTTGAAGTCAGCCGTACCTTTTTTCTGCTTGTCACCGAACGTTTGTTTCTTGGCCATGTTGCTTATCCGGAAATGCTTGTTGTTGACTTCACGGCACCATGATCGAGCCTGCTCCTTCCGCATGGTGACGGACCTTGCAGCGGCGTGGATCCCGATGCCTCCATATTTCGCTGTAAAAAGATATCGAAAGTAATAAAAAAAGGGCAAAGAACCAATATCCCTGCCCGTAACTTTCATGCGTATATCGGGATTATTCCCCGATATACCTGCCCTTGTGGAAAATGCCGACGGCACGGCCTTTCAGGGAGCGACCGATGAACGGGGTGTTCCTCGATTTCGACCTGAAATCGGATTCGTCCACGGTCCATGCGCACTCCGGATCGATGATGCACAAATTCGCCTTCTCGCCGGTTTTGAAGAGGATGGTTTCAAGACCGAGGATACGCCTTGGATTGGTTGAAAGCAGTTCGATGGCTCGGGAAAGGGAGACGAGGTTCCTGTCGACCAGCTCGGTGATGCTCAGCCCGACCGAAGTCTCGAGGCCGATGATGCCGAACGACGCCTGATCGGGCGGGCACTCCTTCTCGTGCTTCGCATGGGGCGCGTGATCTGTCGCGATGGCGTCGATAGTGCCATCCACGATCCCGTCGATGAGGGCCTGGCGGCTCTCTCTGGATGAAAGCGGCGGCTTCATGATGAAGTTGCCCTTGTCGACGGCATCGACAAGGTCTTCGTCGCAGAGGGTGAAGTGGTGCGGGGTGACCTCGCAGGATACCTTGAGTCCGGCGGCCTTGGCCTTGCGCACCAGGTCAACAGACTCGGCCGTGCTGATGTGGGCCACGTGGTAACGGGGTTCGTTCAGAGAGCCGCAGAGTTTGTGCCGCTTCAGCCAGGCCAGCATTTGCACGTCCCTTCCGATCATGATCGATTCGGCGACTTCCGGAATCCCCTTGAGTCCGAGTGTGGCGGAGACGGGACCTTCGTTCATGACCCCTCCGGCGCTCAGGTGGCGGTCTTCGGCATGCTGGATGAGCAGCAGGTCGAAGTTCGCCGCATACTCCATGGCAAGACGCATGATCTGCGTGTTCTGGATGGCCGTGCCGTCGTCGGAGACCGCCTTGACACCGTAAGAGCAGTATTTCCCGAACGGAGCGAGGGCTTCGCCCTTGCTTTCGGCGGTCATGGCGCCGATGACCTCAAGGTCGACCGGCAGCGATGCGCTGTGATGCCGGATGTAGGCGACGCCGAGCGGGCTGTCGATGACCGGGCGGGTGTTCGGCATGAGGGCCACGCCAGTGAAACCGCCTTTGGCTGCGGCTGCTGCGCCGGATTCAAGGGTCTCCTTGTACTCCTGGCCAGGCTCGCGGAAGTGGCAGTGCATGTCGAAAAGGCCCGGGGCGAGCACCTTGCCTTCAAGGTCGATGATGCGGTCGCCTTCCCGGGGAGTGATTCCGGATCCGATCGCCACCTGGTCGATGATCCCGACCTCGTCGATCCTCATCGATCCTTTCGTGTCGAGCTGCTCGGAAGGGTTGATGAGCCTAGCATTCTGGAAAATGGTACCCATGGTATTCTTGAGAATGTTTTCAGATGACGGTTGCCTTCAGGTTCGCCAGAGTCGACTCCGCCCCGGATTCGAGCGTAGCCTCAAGCCTGTCCGCAGGATCGACCCGGCCGACTCCTGCCGGAGTACCGGTGAATATCAGATCACCTCGGCGAAGTCCGTAAATATACGACAAATAGTGGATCAGGTAAGCTGGCGGGAAGCTCATTTTCGATACGGGGGAGTGCTGGACGAGCCTGCCGTTGAGCCTGAGGGAGATGGCAAGCTGATCCCATGGCCCGGACGCGTCCGGAGCTACGAACGCCGAGACGAGCGCGCTGTTGCGGAACCCTTTGCTCTTGAGCCATGGATTGCCGGCCTTTTTCTGCTCCAGCTGGACGTCCCGCAACGTCATGTCGAGCCCGACCCCATATCCGGCGATGCAGGCGGCCGCATCGTCGATGCTTACCGAATCGGCATCCTTCCCGACAAGCAACACCAGTTCGACCTCGTAGTGCATGCTGCTGCTGACCGGATGACCGTCGAAGACCGGGATCGTTGTGGTGCCGTCCCGGGAGAGCGCGGACGACGGCTTCATGAAGATGGTGGGCTCGCCGATGAGCGGCTCGTTATGATCCGCCACGGCCTGCTGTTCCCATGTCGCCATCTCCCTGGCATGGTCCGGGTAGTTCTTGCCTACGCAGAAGATAGTTCCGTAGATCTCCATTTCGACTCGTGCTTTTGGGTTCATGGAGCCAGGCCTCGAGCGGCCCGGGCTTCCCTCAAGATAGGCATAACTGCAATATTATACGTGCCGGCTCTACCGTTGCGGACAACCGCAGCCCAACGGAGTCAGCTGAAAAATGCCGACAAAGCAAACTATTATACACCTTATACTTGTTGTATATAGACAAAGCCGGGACGGTGTGAACAAAACGATGAAAAGGGTCAACCATGATGAACCTGGAAATGCTTCTCAGGTCGGTTTCCGAATGGAATGAGGCAAGAGAAATTCGCCCCGACGAGGTCGTTCAGCTCACCAAGGTCGATCTGAAAGGGCTCGACCTGAGCGGCGTGAACATGGCGCGCTCGAAACTGAACGGAGCGAACCTGAGCCATGCGAGGCTCGAGGGGGCCAATTTCCATGAAGCCCGGCTCTATGGCGTCAATCTGACGTCGGCCAATCTTCGGGATGCGAACCTCGCCAAGGCCAAGCTCTGCGGGGTGGTTCTGGAGAGAGCCGATCTGAGCGGCGCCAACCTCAGCGAGGTAGACCTGAAGGACGCGAACCTCAGCGGCGCGATCCTGAGGGGGGCAAACCTGAGCGAAGCGAAACTCAACGGAGCGAACCTGAGCGAGGCAGACCTGAGGGATGCCAACCTCAATGGAGCCGACCTCAGCGGCGCGGGACTGAGCATGGCGAATCTCGGCGACGCCGACCTTCGCGACGCGAAACTGAGCTGGGCGGACCTCATCGGGGCAAACCTGCATGATACCAACCTCAGCATGGCCGACCTCAGCGATGCCGACCTCCGGGATGCCAACCTGCACGACGCCGACCTGCACGACGCGAACCTGTTCGACACCGACCTCAGCATGGCCGAGCTGGGTGATGCCGATCTCGGGGAGGCGGACCTCAGGGAAGCAAAGCTGAAATGGACGAAACTCATCGGCGCAAACCTGAGCGGTGCAAAACTCTCCCTGGCGAACCTCAACGGTGCCGACCTCGCGAAGGCGATACTCAGCGGCGCAGACCTGACCGGTGCAAACCTCTGCGACGCCATCCTCGACGGCGCCCTGATCGACGGCGCCGTATTCCGAAGCGCGGATCTCAGCATGGCGAGCATCGCCGATACCGGCATCGGCGGAGCTGGATTCATCGATGTCGACCTGAGCAACATCAAGGGATCCGAAAAGGCCCGCTACCTCGGCCCTTCGGAAATCAGCATCAACACCATCTACAAGTCGAAGGGAAAGATCCCCGAGGCCTTCCTTCGCGGCTGCGGCGTTCCCGAGACGTTCATGAATTACCTGCGGTCGCTCTCGGCTGCCGATCTCGACCGTCAAGCCTGCTTCATCGTCTACGGCCAGAGGGATCACCTCCTGGCGGAGCGGCTCCATGATGAACTCCAGGCGAACGGTGTGCGCTGCTGGCTCGCCGTCAGGAACCGTACGAAGAAGGAATCAGCCCCGCAGAGGTTTCCGCAACCACCCCTGCAACATGAAAAGATCATCCTGCTCCTTTCGGAAAACAGCATGAAAAGTGCCTGGATACGCGACGAGATACTCGGTGCACGATTGCGGGAGAAGAGCGGAGGAAAAAGGATATTCTTTCCGGTGAGCCTCGTCAGGCAGTCTCGTCTCGACCAGTGGCGCTGTGTCGACAGCGAAACCGGATGCGACCTCGCGATGGAGGCGAGGAGACATGATATACCCTCTTTCGTGGGATGGGATAGTGATGAGGAGCTCTACCGGCTTGTAATGAAGCGACTCGTCGAATCATTCCGGTCCGGAGACGGCCATTGAAGAAATGGCCGGGTAAAAAAACACCCTGAGCTGACGGCACAGGGTGTTTTTTTGCATTGGAGACCGGATTACTTCTTCGGGGCGCAGCAGCCAGCGATGCCTTCAAAGACCTGGTTGGCCGCACCAAGCGCCGTGCTGAGGATCGAGACGCAGGCCTTGCCCAGGGGATCGATGAGCCCGGCAGCTGACTTCAGGCCACCACAGAGGGTTTCGGCAAGCTGCTGTGCAGATTTCGAGGCGACCTCCACCAGTTCGTTGACGGCGCCCACGGGGTTGTTCTCATTAGCCATGATCGTAAGGTTTATTGGTTTAAGGAAAGCAGGATACCATGATCGTGCCCCAGCCGCCGTATCGATGACGCAGGACCGGTTCGCCAGAGCGTTGTCGTTGATGTTTCTATCTTCAAATATACGAGTGTTGCGAGTTTGAACTAAACAAAAAATCACCATGCGATGAGTTGACGGCTTTCCGGAAAAAGATGCGAGTGACGATATGCACCCCCTTTTCCGCATATGCCGGCGCCCGGCGGTTTGCTGAGGTATCGGTCGATGTTTTATTATCTTGCTGGATAATGGAAAAAACCATACCCGGGCTGTCGTCAACGACGTCAGCCCGGGACGTACCGATGCCCGATGACAGATGAAAGCAAAGCAGCCATTCGCCGCGGACTGTTGCGGCAAAGACGCTCGCTGGACAGACGGGAGTGGCTTGAAAAGAGCATGGCGATACAGGCATTCATGACGGCAATGCCGGAACTGCATTCGGCGGTGAAGGTACATTGCTATGCCTCGATGGAGGCTGAACGCGAAGTATCTACGACCGGCTTGCTGGAGTGGCTGTGTTCGGAACGGAAAATGGTGTACATGCCTTATATTGAGCAGGAGCGCATGGCTGCGGCGAGATACCTGCCCGGCCACCGCTTCACGACCCCCGCGATCGGACCTCCAGGTCCAGATCCGGTCATCACGTCCGAAGAGTCGGGTTTCGATGTGGTGATCGTTCCGCTCGTAGGTGCCGACCGGAAGGGGAGCCGCCTGGGATACGGCAAGGGTTGGTACGACAGGTTTTTCGAGCTTCTGGCCGCTCATGGCGTGCACCCGTTGAGGATCGGACTTGCGTTCGGGTTCCAGTTGCTCGATGCGTTGCCTTCGGACCCTTGGGACCAGCCTCTGGACGTCGTGGCAACTGAAACAGGAATAATCAATTTCATGAACGGCAGGGCATGAGGAACGGTGAACAAAAGACATTGACGCCGACCCGGTTCGAACCGGAGACGGTCGACCCGTCGCTGTTCGTGAACCGTGAGCTGAGCTGGATGGACTTCAACCAGAGGGTCCTTGACGAGGCGCTGTCACGGGATGCCCATCCGCTGCTCGAGAGGGTGAAGTTCGTCTCGATCTTCAGCTCCAACCTCGACGAGTTCTTCATGATCAGGGTTGCCGGTCTCGACGACCAGTGCGCGGCGGGGATCGTCGAGCGCACCATGGACGGCCTCACGCCCCAGGAGACGCTTGAAAAGGTCCGCCATCGCGTGCTCGGGCAGCTCCAGATGAGAAACGACTGCTTCTTCCAGGACATCTGCCCGGAGCTTGAAAAACGCGGCATCGAGTTCGTGAGCTGTTCACTCTTGCCGGAGCGCCAGCAGGAGGCACTCCGGCGTTATTTCCGGGAAGAGATCTACCCGGTGCTGACCCCGCTGGCCTTCGATACCGGACACCCGTTCCCGTTCATGTCGAACCTGTCGCTGAACCTTGCCATCGAGCTCGAGGACGAAGAGAGCAAGGCCGTCAGGTTTGCCAGGGTCAAGGTGCCCGGCACCCTTCCGAGGATCCTTCGGCTGGATGGGGTCAAGGGGCTCGAATTCGGAGACGAAACGATCCGCCTCGTCTGGATGGAGAATTTCATCGAGCACAACCTCGACCAGCTCTTCCCGAAGATGCGCATCCTGCAGTGCCATCCCTTCCGGATCATCCGTGACGCCGACATCGAGATCGAAGAGGACGAGGCGGGAGACCTTCTCGAAAGCATCGAGCAGGGGATCCGTTCACGGAGGTACGGCAAGGTGGTCAGGCTCGACATCACCCCCGACATGCCGATTTCGATCAGGAAGCTGCTGGTCCAGAACCTCGAGGTGTACGACCGCAACCTTTACGAGATCGGCGGCGTGCTCGGCCTCAGTTCGGTCATGGAGCTGCTCAAGATCGACAGGCCTGACCTCAAGGACGAACCGTTCGTGCCGAACAGCCCCCTCGAAGGGGTCTCCTGCCCCGTCAACCTCTTCAGCCTCATGCAGTCGGGGGACCTGCTGCTGCACCACCCCTACGACTCGTTCACCCCCGTCGAAGAGCTCATCTGGCAGGCAGCCCGGGATCCCGACGTCCTGTCGATCAAGCAGACCCTGTACCGTGTCGGCAGCAACTCCCCGGTGGTCAAGGCCCTGATGTTCGCCGTCGAGCAGGGCAAGCAGGTTGCCGTGCTGGTCGAACTGAAAGCGCGGTTCGACGAAGAGAACAACATCGTCTGGGCGCGGGCACTCGAGGATGTCGGCGCCCACGTCGTCTACGGCCTGCCGGGCCTGAAGACCCATGCAAAACTCACCCTGATAGTCCGGCGCGAAGAGGGGCGCCTCTGCCATTACCTGCACCTGGGGACCGGGAACTACAACCCCGTCACCGCGAAGGTCTACACGGACTACAGCTATTTTACGATGAACCGTGCGCTTGCCGATGACGTCTCTGAACTCTTCAACGCCCTGACCGGCTATTCGAAGAACCGGACCTACCACTCGCTCATCGTTTCGCCGGTGAACACCCGGACATGGATCATGTCGATGATCGAACGGGAGATAGGATGGCAGCAGCGCAACGGCAACGGGCTCATCATCCTCAAGATGAACGCCCTCGTCGACGAAGAGGTCATCAGGGCGCTCTACCGCGCGTCGTGCAAGGGGGTCCGGATCGACTTGCTGGTCAGGGGCATCTGCTGCCTGAAGCCCGGAATCCCCGGGGTGAGCGAACATATCCGTGTTTCGAGCATTATCGGACGCTTCCTCGAACACAGCCGGGCCTACTATTTCGGCAACGGCGGCAGGGGGGAGCTGTTCCTTGGCAGCGCAGATTTCATGCCCAGGAACCTCGACAAGCGCGTCGAGACCATCTTCCCGGTCGTCGACCAGCGCCTGGTCGAATCGGTCAGGTCGGATCTCGACCTCATGCTCGGCGACAACAGGAAATCATGGCAGATGCGTCCCGACGGCTCCTTTGCCAGGCGCCGTGAAGGCCGGGCGGTCAACAGCCAGAAACTGTTCATGCGACAGTCCTCGAAAAGGAAAAAACATCTCAAAACCAAAGTCAACGGAATATGAAAATTGCAGTCGGAAGCGACCATGCCGGTTATGAAATGAAAAAATTCGTGCTCTCGTGGCTCGAACGCCATGGCCACGATTTCGAGGATATGGGCCCCTATTCGGAAGAGTCGGTCGATTACCCCGATTATGCCCGCAAGGTCGCCGAGTCGGTGGCCCACGGGAAACACGAGCAGGGGATCCTGATGTGCGGTACAGGCATCGGCGTCTCGATAGCGGCCAACAAGGTACCCGGAATCCGGGCGGCCCTGGCGTGCAGCCCGGAGTTCGCATCGCTCGCGAGGCAACACAACAACGCCAACGTGCTCTGCTTTTCCGCCCGCTTCAACGATATCGAAACCGCGGGCAGGATCCTTGAAAGCTGGTTCGGATCAGAGTTCGAGGGCGGCCGGCATCAGCGCCGTATCGACAAGATCGAGTCCTGCTGCTGAATGCCTGCCACCTTTGCATCGATGATCGAAACCGGCCACCCGGTATTCGGACTTGACGACCCAGCAGCTGACGTCGCCAGGAGGCTTCTTGAGGCCGGCGTCCCGGCGGCGCCGGTTCTCGACGGTGATCGCTATTGCGGAATGGCGAGCCTTCAAGGCCTTTTTGCCGGAAGGAAAGGGTTTCCGTCAAGGACGACGACGCTCCGTTCGGTCATGCTGGACCAGGTGCCGGGATTCTCCGGCGACGCGGTGGTCGTGGATAGCCTCGGTGCTGTCGCAGCACTCGACGCCGAGGTGATTCCCGTGCTCGACGAGGATATGGAATACGCCGGCACGGTCACGAAGCGGTCCATTCTCAGGATGCTGTCCGGGTGGCTACATGCGGATGCAGGGACATCCACGATTGAAATTGAGGTCCCGCCTTCCGGCGCAAAGCTTTCCGAGATCATCGCTGCTATCGAGAAGAACGATTCCTTCGTGCTTGAAAGCTCATCGAAACCGTACGGTGCGACCGGAGAGGGGCAACTGCTGACGTTCAGGGTAATGAGCCACGATTTCTTCCGGCTGGTCAGGAACCTCGAACGGTACGGCTACCTGATCATCTACCATACCCCGTATCCCGAATCCGGACATGATGACCTTCGCGAAAAGGCGCTCGAGTTCATACGTTATATGGATATGTGACCATAAATATCATTATTAAAACATTTTATGCAAGCTGAGCCATTCAGTGCCATTGCCAACAGAATACGGAAGGCAGCAAGGGAGATCCAGCCCGAGGTCGTGAACCTGCGCCGGGAGATCCACCGGCATCCGGAGCTCTCCTTCCAGGAGTTCCGCACGACGGCGTTCATCAAGGAGTATCTCGAAAGCATCGCCATCATCCCTGAGCCCCAGCTGCTCGAGACGGGTGTCGTGGCGCTCATCCGCGGCACTGCGCCAATTTCGTCCGGCACGCGCCGGACGGTGGCGCTTCGCGCCGACATTGATGCCCTTCCGGTCCAGGAGGAGAACGCCCACGGCTTCTGTTCCCAAAATTCCGGATGCATGCACGCCTGTGGGCACGACATGCATTCGGCCATGCTGCTTGGCACCGCGAAGATTCTTTCGGCCATGCGTGATCAGATCAAGGGGGATGTCCTGCTGATTTTCCAGCCGGCGGAGGAGAAGGCTCCCGGCGGCGCGAAACCGATGATCGATGCAGGGCTTCTCGAGAAGTACCGGCCGGCGGCCATTTTCGGCCAGCACTGCTTCCCGAGCGTTCCTTCCGGCAGCGTCGCCCTCTGCAAGGGTCCGCTGATGGCGGCGACCGACGAAGTCCACATCACGGTCAACGGCCAGGGCGGGCACGCCTCCGCCCCCCACAAGACCAGGGATCCCATCCTCGCATCGGCACAGATCATCACGGCTCTCCAGCACCTGGTCAGCAGGCTTACTCCACCGCACGAGCCAGCGGTGCTCTCGATCTGCTCGATCAACGGAGGCAATGCCACCAACGTCATTCCAGGCAAGGTGAGCATGTCCGGCACGATGCGTACGATGAACGAAGAGCTTCGGTCGATCCTGCACGAACGACTGGAACGCACCGTCAGGCAGGTCGCCGACGCTTTCGACGTCAAGGCTGATGTCGAGATACGAACCGGTTATCCGGTGCTGTCCAACGACCCTGACATGACCGATATCGCATGGGATGCTGCCAAGGAGTTCCTCGGCGAAGAGCGGGTACTCAACTCCGAAAAGCTCATGACCGCGGAAGATTTCGCCTATTTCCTCCGGGAGTGCCCGGGCACCTTCTGGCAGCTGGGTACGGCTGTGGACGGCATCGGGCCGGGCAACAACCTGCACTCTCCGGGCTTCGATCCGGACGAATCGGCCCTTGAGACCGGCGTCGGCCTGATGAGCTACCTGGCGATGCGCTTCCTCGAACGGTGAGCAGAAATGAAGAAAGGGACTGAAAGGACATCAGGGACAGCAGCGTTCAAGAAAAACCTGCTTATCTTCTCCCTGATGTCCTTTCAGTCCTTTATGTCCCTGTAGTCCTTCCCCTCTTTTTACGCCTTGCCGTTCGAACCGAGCACGTTGACGATCTTGTGCTTGTAGAGCTCCTTGAGGGAGTCGCGGGCAGGTCCGAGGTATTTGCGCGGATCGAACTCCTCCGGCTTCTCGACAAACACCTTGCGGATGGCTGCGGTCATGGCGAGCCTGCCGTCGGAGTCGATATTGATCTTGCAGACAGCCGAACGGGCAGCCTCCCTGAGCTGGTCTTCACCGATGCCGATCGCATCCTTGAGCCTTCCGCCGTAAGTATTGATGGTCTTTACCAGTTCCTGGGGAACCGATGAAGCGCCATGCAGGACGATCGGGAACCCGGGTATACGGCGCTCGATCTCGGCAAGGATGTCGAGCCTGATCTTCGGATCTTCGCCCGGCTTGAACTTGAAGGCGCCGTGCGAGGTACCGATGGCGATGGCCAGGCTGTCGACACCCGTCTTCTTGACGAAGTCCTCGACCTGGTCGGGCTCGGTGTAGGTGTGGTGCGCGGCGTGGACCTCATCCTCGATGCCTGCAAGCACGCCGAGCTCGCCCTCTACCGTGACGTCGTGCTGGTGGGCATACTCGACGACCTGGCGGGTGAGCTTCACGTTGTCCTCGTAGCTGAGGTGCGAACCGTCGATCATGACCGACGAGAAGCCGGTCTCGATGCAGTCCTTGCACAGTTCGAAGCTGTCGCCGTGGTCGAGGTGCAGGACGATCGGAATCTCCTTGCCGAGCTCTGCGGCATATTCGACGGCACCGGCGGCCAGATGGCGGAGCAGCGTCTGGTTGGCATAGCTTCGCGCGCCTTTCGAGACCTGCAGGATGACCGGCGAGGCGGTTTCGACGCAGGCCATGACGATCGCCTGGAGCTGTTCAAGGTTGTTGAAGTTGTAGGCGGGTATGGCGTAGCCGCCCTTGACGGCCTGGGCGAACATCTCACGGCTGTTGACCAGTCCAAGCTCTTTGTAACTGGTGTGCTTCTTTTCCATAAAAGGCGCTCCTTTTGATTTTGTATGTAACAGGATCAGGATTTTCTTATACGATCCATAAAAAAAACGTATCCGGCTGAAAGTGTCCGCTGGAATATAATATATTTGACTCTGCAATCCGTTACATAGCGATACGTTCCATTCTCCAGAATTACTAACAAGCGTCGTCGACGATGATGAAGAAGCTTCGTGCCCCTCTGATTTCCACCCTGATGCTGTTGCTCGCCCTGCTGGCTCCGGCCGTGAGCTCGCATGCCGTGACAAACCGTACCGCATCGCCCCCCCTGAAGCCCACCGCGGCTGAAGAGGAGGCCTCCCGCTACATAGCGCAGTACCTGCTCCAGAACCACTACCGGAAGGTTCCGGCCAACGATTCGCTGTCGCAGCAGGTATTCAACCGTTTCCTCGAGAACCTCGACAACAACCGCTCCTATTTCATGGCCTACGAAGTCGACCGGTTGCGCAAAGAGGTGGGGACAAGGATCGACGACGACTTCGTTTCGGGGAATCCTTCAGCAGGCTTCACGATCTACAACCTGTTCCTGCAGCGTGCCCGCGAGAAGATGGAGTTCATGATCTCGACGCTGAAGGCGGGCACGAAGTTCAATTTCACCGTTCCGGAGACCCTCGACATCGAGCGCAAGAACAATCCCTGGCCGGCCGACCGCAGCCAGCTCCAGGATCTCTGGCGCAAGGAGCTGAAATACCAGTACCTCGGCATGAAGTTCGCGGGTGATGGCAACAGGAACATCTCTTCTGCCCTTGTCAAAAGTTATACCAACCGGCTGAAGCTGCTTGACCGCCAGAAGCCTGAGGATGCATTCCTCGCGTACACCTATGCGCTCACCACATCGTTCGATCCGCATACGAGCTACTTCTCACCTGAGGAGTTCGAGAACTTCCAGATCGACATGAGCCGTTCGCTCGAGGGGATTGGCGCCAAGCTCCAGATGGAGAACGAGTATACGGTGGTCAACGAGATCATTCCGGGAGGTCCGGCATTCAAGAGTAACCTGCTGAAGAAAGGCGACAAGATCGTTGGCGTGGGACAGGGCAATGCAGGGGAGCTTGTCGACGTGATCGGCTGGAGGATCAACGACGTGGTCAAACTGATCCGTGGCAAAAAAGGTACGGTGGTAAGGCTGAGCATCCTGCCTGCCAGCCAGGCTGGCAAGGGCCCGTCAAAGATCGTCCGTCTGGTGCGGGACCGGGTCGACCTCCAGGAGCAGGCTGCACAGAAGAAAATCATCACGCAGGATGGCCACAGGATCGGCGTCATCGTCATCCCCTCGTTCTACCTTGATTTCGAGGGAGAGCGCCAGCAGAAGAAGAACTATGCCAGCACCTCCAGGGACGTTTCGAGGATCCTTGCCGAGCTGAAACAGCAGAAGGTGGAAGGGATCATCATCGATCTCCGTGAGAACGGAGGGGGATCACTGGAGGAGGCGGTCAACGTGACAGGCCTGTTCATCCACGATGGCCCGGTCGTCCAGGTCAGCGATTCCAGGGGAGGCAAGACCGTGCTTCGCGACGAAGACAGCCGGGTGCAGTACGAAGGCCCGCTTACCGTGCTGGTGAACCGTTACAGCGCCTCGGCGTCGGAGATCTTCGCCGCGGCGATCCAGGACTACGGCCGCGGCCTGATCGTCGGGGAGCGCACCTTCGGCAAGGGCACGGTGCAGAGCATCGTCCGCCTCCAGCGCCCGTTCAGCATGTTCGTGAAGCAGCCTGACCTCGGTCAGCTCAAGCTGACGATCGCGAAGTTCTACCGCATCTCGGGAGGGAGCACCCAGCATATCGGAGTGGTCCCCGACATCATCCTGCCGTCGATGATCGATTCCGCCGGCGTTGGCGAGGACACCTATACCAGCAGCCTGCCGTGGACAACCACCACGAAGGCGCTCTTCACACCCGAGAACGACGTCACCAGGGAGGATATCGCGTCCGTGAAGCAGAAATTCCAGGAGCAGGCCGCCGTTGACCAGACCTACCAAGCCTATCTCCGCGACCAGGCCGCATTGAGCAGGATCAGGAAACGGAAGGAGGTCTCGCTGCTCGAATCGGCATTCAAAACCGAAAGCCTCTCCCTGAAACGCATCCAGGAGCGCTGGGGCCAGGAAAGGCAGGGCAAGAAGAAGACCGACATTCTCCTCCAGGAAACAGGGGTCATCATGAACGACCTGATGGCCCGGAAGGCCACGCCGGCAGCAGCCACGCATCAGCCGGCAAGGTAAGCAACCACAAGGGCGCCCTCGAGGCGCCCTTGTCTATTTCTGTGGCATAGCCCCCATCAGTCGAATAGGGGGGCACTCGAAGCCCAATTATTTCTTCGAGGCCCGCGCCCTGGCGATCTGCTCCTCCACGGATCGGAACGAGCAGCTTCCCGAGGTCTTCTTCGAATTGACGCTGGCGTCGGGTTTCAGGTCGTCATAGATCCCTTCGTCGAACGCCTCCGAGAAGGTGCGGTACTCGTCCAGGCCGATCGAGGGAAGGCTCTTGTCCTGCTCGATGGCGTAGGCGACAATCTTGCCGGTGATGCGGTGGGCGTCGCGGAAGGGGATCTGCTTCCTGACCAGGTACTCGGCGATCTCGGTCGCGAGGCTCAGGTCATCTGCCGTCAGCCTGGCCAGGCGCTCTTCGTTCAGCCAGGTATTCTCGAGCATGCGCCTGAAGATCGAAAGGCTCTGGGCGGTGGTTTCGGCGGTGTCGAAAAGCGGCGGTTTGTCCTCCTGCATGTCCCGGTTGTAGGAAAGCGGTAGCCCCTTCATGATGGTCAGGATGTTCATCAGGTTGCCGTAGACGCGGCCGGTCTTGCCACGGACCAGCTCGGCGATGTCGGCGTTCTTCTTCTGCGGCATGATGGAGGAACCGGTAGCGAAGGCGTCGCTGATGCCGAGGTAGTTGAACTCCGCCGAACTCCACAGGATCACGTCCTCCGAAAAGCGCGACAGGTGCATCATGACGGTCGCGCAGGCCGAGATGAACTCGATCACCAGGTCGCGGTCGCTGACCGCATCGATGCTGTTCGAGAAGACTCCTTCGAAGCCGAGCAGTTCGGCCGAGCGCGCCGTGTTCAGCGGAAGGGTGCTGCCGGCGAAGGCGGCCGCGCCGAGAGGGGAGACGTTGGCCCGCTTCCTGAGGTCGGACAGCCTGGATGCGTCCCGGCCGAACATCGAGTGCCAGGCCATATAGTAGTGGCCGGCCGACATCGGCTGCGCACGCTGCAGGTGGGTGTAGCCGAACATGATGGTCCTGCTGTAGCGCTCGGCCTTATCCAGCAGCGTCGACTGCATCCCGGCGATCAGGCCGGTGAGGCAGTCGATGTTCCTGCGCAGGTAGAGCCTTGTGTCGGTCGCCACCTGGTCGTTCCTGCTCCTGCCGGAGTGCAGCTTGCCTGCGGCCGGGCCGATCAGTTCCTTCAGGCGGTTCTCGATCACCGTATGGATATCCTCGTCCTCCCAGACCGGAACCAGCGCTCCGCTTTCAAGCTCCTGCTCCACGGCCCTGAGCCCCTCGACGATCTGTCCGGCCTCCTCGCCTGAAATGATGCCCTCCTCGGCAAGCATCGTCGCGTGGGCGATCGAGCCCTGGATGTCCTCACGGTAGAGGAGGCCATCGACGTGGACGGAGGAGGAGAACTTCAGCGCTTCCCGGTCGAACGGCTGGGAAAAACGGCTTTGCCAGAGGAGTTCCTTCTGATTGGACATGGTATGGACGATAGGTTTCCGAAACGTTTGCTGGAAAATACGGGAAATAGTGGATAGTTGATAGTGGATAGTTGATAGTGAAGAAAGGGCGGGGGCGAGGTACTCCCCCGGATTCATATCATCCCGGTACATCGTGCAACGGGCATCAAAAAAGCAGGCGCGGGAGACCGCGCCTGCTTTCGGATCGACGTCCGATTCAAATCAACTATCCACTATCAACTATCAACTATCAACTATCAACTATCAACTATCAACTGTCAGCTATTCTTGTTCACCTCATGGAAGGTTTTCAGGCCAAGGCCGTAGATCTTGATGAAGCCTTCGGCGGCCTTGTGGTCGTAAGTGTCGGCTTCGGTGTAGGTCGCCAGCTCCTCGTTGTAGAGGGAGTAGGGAGAGTTACGGCCGAGCAGGGAGATGCCGCCCTTGTACAGCTTGACCCTGACCAGGCCGGTGACGGGCTTCTGCGTTACGTTCACGAAGGCGTCCAGCGCGTGGCGCATCGGCGAGAACCAGGTGCCGTTGTAGATGATGTTCGCGTAGTCCTGGCTGATGTTCTTCTTGTACTGGAACACCGACTTCTCGAGCACGAGCCTCTCGAGTTCGCGGTGGGCGAAGTGCAGGATCGTCGCGGCCGGAGCTTCGTAGATCTCGCGCGACTTGATGCCGACGACGCGGTTCTCGACCATGTCGAGGCGGCCGACGCCGTTCCTGGCTCCAAGCTCGTTCAGCTTCACGATCAGGTCGAGACCGGCCATCTGCCGGCCGTCGAGCGCAACCGGCACGCCTTCGACGAACTCGATGTCGACGACGGTCGGGGTGTCGGGAGCCTTTTCAGGAGAGGTGGTGATCTGGAACGCGTCCTCGGGAGGCGCCACCATCGGGTCTTCGAGCACGCCGCACTCGATGCTGATGCCCCAGATGTTCTCGTCGATCGAGTAGGGGTTCTTCTTGGTGGCCGAGACGGGGATGTTGTGCTCGAGCGCATAGGCGATCTCCTGCTCGCGCGAGGTGAACTCCCAGATCCGGAGCGGGGCGATCACCTTGAGGTGCGGGGCAAGCGAGGCGAAGGTCACCTCGAAGCGCACCTGGTCGTTGCCCTTGCCGGTGCAGCCGTGGGTGAGCATGGTGCAACCCTCCTCGAGGGCGACGTCGACGAGCGCCTTGGCGAGCAGCGGGCGGCCGAGCGCCGTGGCGAGCGGGTAGACATCCTCATACAGGGCGCCGGCCTTCAATGCGCGCCAGATGTACTCCTCGACGAACTGCTTGCGGAGGTCGACGAAGTGGAAGGAGGAGGCGCCGGTGGCGATCGATTTGGACTCGAGGTTGTCGATCTCCATCTGCTGGCCGAGGTTGCCGGTCACGGCGACGATTTCGGCGTCATACTTGTCTTTCAGCCACTTGATCATGACTGACGTGTCGAGGCCGCCGGAATAGGCGACCGCAATTTTTTCCTTGCTCATGCTGCGATACTCTGTTTCATGGTTGTGAAAGGCTTTTCTGAATATAGGATTTGACCGCCGATATTTTCGTAACCGATGCAGGAATCACGAGCACCGTGTCGTCTCCGGCGATGGTGCCGAGTATCTCCCGGCTCCTGAGGCGGTCGAGGAACGAGCCGACGCCGTGCGCGCGGCCGGGTAGCGTCCTGATGATGATCGAGGTTTCGTTCGAGGCGACCGACAGCACCTCCATGCCGACGAGCCCCTTGATGATGTCTTCGGTGGAGGCCTCCGGAAGCTCGAGCCGGTACCTCTGCCCGACGCGCTTCCTGACGATGCCGAGCTCGGCGAAGTCCCTCGAAAGGGTGGCCTGGGCGACACTGATGCCGGCCGCCTTCAGCAGGTCGAGCAGCTCCAGCTGCCCGCCTACCTGGCGGCTTTCGACAAGCTCCCTGATCTTCCTCTGCCTGTACGTCTTGTTCATGGCGGAGTCCAGGTCAGGATTTCAGGCTGTTGGCTGCCCTCATGAGGCGGTGGGTCAGGTGGAACTTGCGGTACTCGTCGTGGTTCATCAGCTTGACCATAAGCGCCTTCTGCACGTGCAGGCGGTTTTCGGCCTCGTCGATGATGATCGATTGCGGGCCGTCCATCACCTCGGCGCTGATCTCCTGGCCGCGATGCGCAGGCATGCAGTGCATGACGACTGCCGAGGCCTTGGCTTCCGCGAGCAGGGCGCTGTTGATCTGGTACTCCTTGAAGACCCGGAGCCTTTCAGCGCTCTCCTCCTCCTGGCCCATGCTCGTCCACACGTCGGTGTAGAGCACGTCGGCATCTTTCACCGCCTGGTACGGGTCGTGGACGATCTCGATGGTCCCCTTCGCACGGCTGCGGGCCTGCTGGAGCAGCTGCTCGTCGGGCATGTAGCCGGGAGGGCAGGTGAGCACGAAATTGAAGGGCAGGATGCCTGCAAGCTCGATCCAGGAGTTGGCCACGTTGTTGCCGTCGCCGACGAACACCACCTTGATGCCGTCGTGCCACAGCCCCTTTTCGTACAGGGTGAAGGCGTCGGCCAGCACCTGGCAGGGATGCGAGAGGTCGGTCAGCGCATTGATGACCGGTATGTCGGCGTGGGAGGCAAGGGTTTCGATGATCGAATGCTCGTGCAGCCTCGCCACGATGGCGTCGTTGTAGCGGGAGAGCAGCCTTGCGATATCCTCGACCGATTCGCGCTCGCCGACGCCGATCGCCTTGCCTTCGAGGCTGATGGCGTGGCCGCCAAGCTCATAGACGCCAAGCTCGAAGGAGACCCTGGTGCGCAGGGAGGGCTTGCTGAAGATCATGGCCACCGTCTTGTGCCTGATCGGACGGAACTCGTCGCTGTTGCGGTTCTGCTCGCGGTTGCGCTTGATATGGAGCGAATAGTCGAACAGCTCGATGATCTTGCCGGCATCCAGTCCGGTGAATCCGAGAAAATCGCGTTTCCCGGAGCTATGCGTGGCCTCGTGGTGGCTCATATGTTCCTTATTTCCTGTGTTGAATATGTGTTAGGATTCGATTTCGATGACGAACTGCGTGCCGACACCCTCGTTCGTAAAGATCTCGAGCAGGAGCGAGTGGATCTGCTTGCCGTCGATGAGATGGACCTTGCCCACGCCGCCGTCGAGGGTCTGGTATGCCGAGACCACCTTGGGGATCATGCCCCCGGTGATGATGCCCTTCTCGATGAAGTCCGCCGCATCGGCCTTGCAGACGGTCTTGAGGAAGCGGTTGCCCACCCTTACCCCTTCGACATCGCTGACGTAGATCAGCTTTTCCGCCTTCAGCGCCACGGCGATGGCAGCCGCCGCGTCGTCGGCGTTGATGTTGTAGATGTTGCTCTCGAGGTCGAAGCCGATCGGAGCGATCACCGGAATCAGCCCGGCGTTGCAGAGCAGGTCGATGTACTTGGTGTTGATCTCCGCCACGTCGCCGACCAGGCCGAGCGTCGCGGCTTTGGGCGAGGGGACGGCCCTGATGGTGTCGGCATCGAGGCCGCTGACGCCGACGGCGTTGCCTCCGTCCTCGTTGATGAGCTGGACGATGTCCTGGTTGACCTTGCCGGCAAGGGTCATCTGCACCACGTCGATCGTTTCCCGATCGGTCACGCGCTTGCCGTGTACGAAGGTGGTCTGCAGTCCGAGCTTCTCGGAGGTCTTTGTGATGGCGTCGCCGCCGCCGTGCACGATCACGACGTTGATGCCGACCTTCCTGAGCAGGGTGACGTTCTCGGCGAAGGTGTTCTTGAGCACCTCGTCCTTCATGGCGGCGCCGCCGTACTTGATGACGAAGGTCTTGCCCTCGAACTTCCTGATGTAGGGCAGCGCCTCGATAAGCACCTGGCCGATGGCCTGGCGGGGTTTGTTGCCTTCGGGGCGGAATTCGCTGCACATCTGTTCCATGGCAAAATCGGGTGAATGGTGGAGGGTTCCGGTCAGCTGCGGTAGCTGCCGTTGATTTCGATGTAACGCTTGCTCAGGTCGCAGGTCCAGACGGTCGCAATGCCGGGGCCGCCACCCAGGCTGACCGTGATGGCGTAGGCATCCTTCGAGATGACCTTCTTGGCCTCCTCCTCGGAGAAGCTGGCATCAAGGCCCGGCTTCAGGATCGGCAGCGCGTCGAACCAGACGGCGAGCTCCTCCTGGACGAACGACGCGCCGGAGCGCCCGACGGCTGCGATGATCCGCCCCCAGTTGGCGTCCTCGCCGTGGATGGCCGTCTTGACGAGCGGGGAGTTAGCCACGGTCATGGCGGCCATCTGCGCCTCGTCGTCGTTTGCAGCGCCTTCGATGCGGATCTCGACGAACTTGGTCGCCCCTTCGCCGTCGACCACGATGAGCTGGGCCAGCATGGTCATGACCGCCCTGAGGGCCTCGCCGAACAGCCGGCTGTCGTCGCTGCCCTTCGCGACAGCGGGCCCCCTGCCGCTGGCAAGGATGGCCGCCATGTCGTTGGTGCTGGTGTCGCCGTCGACCGTGATGGCGTTGAAGCTCACGGCGTTGGCGGCCGAGAGGTGCTCCTGGAGGAGCGCCGGCTCGAAATCGGCGTCGGTGCAGAGGAACGCCAGCATGGTGGCCATGTCAGGGCAAATCATGCCCGAGCCTTTGGCGATGCCGGCGATCCGTGCCGTACCGCCAGACAGCGCGACGTCGACCGCAAAAAACTTCGGGAAGGTGTCGGTGGTCATGATCGCCTCGGCGGCATCTCTCCACTGCTGCGGGCCAGCGGCATCCCGGAGCGCCGGCATGGCTGCCGCGATCTTCTCGGTGGGAAGCAGTTGGCCGATGACGCCGGTGGAGGCGACGAGCACCTCTTCAGGCTCGAGCCCGAACGCATCCGCCGTATCGTCCGCCATTCGTGCTGCATCCTGCATGCCCCTGGCCCCGGTGGCCGCGTTGGCGTTGCCGCTGTTGCAGACGACGGCACGCATCCGGCCGGACGTGGCGGCGAGATGGATCTTCGACAGCTCGACCGGTGCCGCAGAGCAGCGGTTGGTGGTAAAGACCGAGGCCGCGCTGGCTGGCGCGTCGGAAAGCAGCAGCATGAGGTCCTTGCGCTGGGGCTTGATGCCTGCGTTGATGCCGGAGAGGATAAATCCTGCCGGCCAGAACGCCGCTCCCGCCGCCTCGGGCAGGACGCGGCTCACCCCTGCGGGGAGGGAACTCCTCGAAAAGAGGGAATCGATGGCCGATGCGGCTTTTTCAAATGGTTCCACGCTTGTACGGATGGTTTGTGATTGTCAGAGCAGACCTGTCGTTTCGTCGATGCCGAGCATGAGGTTCATGTTCTGCACCGCCTGGCCGGCGGCCCCTTTCACCAGGTTGTCGATGGCCGTGACGATGACCAGCGAACCATCCGCCTGCCAGGCGAGGCTGACGTCGCAGAAGTTCGTATGGGCCACGTGGCGCACCTCAGTCACGGTATCCCGCAGGCGCACGAACGCGGCATCCGCATAGAAGCCGCGGTAGAGGCTGAGGATCGAATCCTTCGACACCGGCGAAGCAAGCTGCACGTTCAGCACCGAGTAGATGCCCCTGACGTAGGGGGCGATCATGGGGGTGAACACGAACCTGAAGCCCGGTTCGACGGTCGAACTGCCGAGCGCCTGCATGATCTCCGGGGTATGCTGGTGCAAGCCGACCTTGTAGGCCCGCACGTTGCCGCTCATCTCCGAGAACGAGAGTTCGGTCTTCGAGCTCCGACCGGCGCCGGAGATACCGGACACCGCGGTGACGTTCACCGATTCGACCCGGACGCCATCCATGCCGCCCCTGAACAGGGGAGCAAGCCCCAGGATGATGCTGGTCGCATAGCATCCGGGGTTGCTGATGGCCGTCGAACCGGAGATCGCGCTGCGGAAAAGCTCGGGCATACCGTACTGAAGCACCGCATCGGCAGATTTCAAGCCGCCATAGAATTTCTCATGCTCCCCGACATTCTTCAGCCGATAGTCGCCGGAGAGGTCGACGACCTTCCTGCCCGAAGCAATCAGGCCGGGCACGAGCTGCAGAGCCTCGCCGTGCGGAAGGGCCAGGAAATAGATGTCGCTTCCCGCCTGGCCGTCATAGGCCTGGAAAACCCGGTCGCAGCCGATCGCCGGATAGAGTTCGGAAAAATGCCTCCCAGCCTGGGTATGGGCGTAAAGCTCTTCCAGCTCGACAGCCGGATGTTTCATAAGCAGGCCGGTCAGCTCGGCACCCGAGTATCCGGATGCGCCGATGATCGATGCCGTGTATTTATTCTGCAGCTCCATGGGGATTCGTTTCGCTTCGTTTTCAGCCATTCCCGTCGCTTTTCCAACCGGATGAATAAATATCCGGGAAGGCGGATATATTACTTAATTAGACAAGATTTTCAATAGCTGAAATACCTCAGGAGTTATTTTTTTACGAGGCCGTGACAATTGCCCACATGTCCTTTTTTTTTCTATATTTATCTGAAGGATAATAGACCCGGCGACCTACCGCTCAACGAACCCGGAACCACATGGATAACAGGGCTCGGAACATAAGCATCGCTATCGCGCTCGCCGCAGGCATCCTGGTACCGGTCTGGATGTGGATGCGCACGCCTTCCCAAGGGGCTCGATTCCGCTCGGTCGTACCGAGCATTACCGCAACCAGCGGTGACGCATCGGTTGCGGTGGACCGTTCGCTCATGACGGTCATGGAGCTCCAGTTGAAGAGTTTTTCGGCCCACTACCCGGAGACCCGTGTCTCGCTTTCGCCCGAACCTTCCGGACGCACCGTCCTTCGACTGCTCGACAGGGAGGCCGGCGGCGCCGTCGTCGACGGAGCCCTCATCAGGGAGGAGGATTCGGTGGTCGCATCGCTGAAACGGCCTGTCAGGCGCGAGCCGATCGCCAGGAACGCCCTCATCTTCATCGTCAACCGCGCCAATCCGCTCCGGTCGGTAAGCGTCGGCACCCTCAAGGAGATCTTCTCCGGCCGCCTGACCGACTGGCAACAGCTGGGCGGCAGGACCGGCCATATCGTGGCCTGCATCGACGGCAGCGACTTCCGTTCACGCGCCGTCCTCTCCTCGATTCTTTTCGGCAAGACGGGCCACATTTCGGCAACTGCGACCAGGGACGTCGGCGAGCTGATTTCTCGCGTGGCCGGGGACGAACAGGCTGCAGCCATCGTGACCCTGCCCGAATATGCCGCAGCGCTCAGGTCCGGGAACGGGAGCAGGATCAAGGCGATGCCCGTCAGCCGGGATGCCGCTGCGCCCCCTGTCGAGGCCTCCCCGGCAACCGTCTACTCGGGCGACTATCCGCTCGTTTCGATCGTCTACTACCTCTACGATCCGTTCGATCCCACGGCAACAGGTTTCGGCGCATGGCTGAGCAAGGAGGGGCAGAAACTGTTCGAAAGGGGAGACATGGCTCCGTATCGGCAGACGGTCAGAACCATCATCCTGAAATAGGTGTCGCATGGCCCATGATCCCGAAAGCATGGCAAAGGTGTCGCTCAGATGGGCATTCGCCGCCGGCACGGTCATCCTGCTGCTTGCGATCGCCGTCACCGCATGGTTCGGCGTCTACCAGTCCTCGCAACTGCGCACGATCGACGAGGAGCAGGCATTCTACAAGGACCTTGTCCAGTGCAGGGTAGCCCTGGCGTCCCTCGACGAGCGCCTCACCAGGCCCGACCTTACGCCTGCCGACAGCAGCGACATCGAGGCGAGGCTCGTGCTTGAACGCGCACGGTTTTCCGAAAGCGGGAGAAGGGAGGCCATCCGTAAGGGAGGGCAGGTTGAATCATGGCTTGCCGAAGGAAAATCCGGAAGGGCAAAAGTCAGCAGGGAGTCGATCGGCCTCATGCTCATCGAACTCGACACGATGATCCTGGGGAGCACCAGGAAGATCGCCGACAGCAGCAGTTCAATCGTTTCCGCCCTCCACCTCTTCATGGTCTTCATCGGTACGCTTCTGCTCACGATCATGTTCGCTACCGGGAGGCTCCTGCTCTCGAACTACCGCCACCTGCTGGTCCCCCTGAACCAGCTGGCCCTTCGGCTGACGCAGCTGAACCGGAACATCCCGGAGAGCGTCCACGAAACCGCAGAGGCGACCTCCACGATACTGTCCGACCCGGACCCCTCTCCGGAGCTCCGGTACGTCACCGAATCGGTTGCCGGACTCTGCCGGGAGATCGAGGAGAAGAACAAGAAGCTCGACGAGCTCTACATCCGCGACGAGAAGACCTGCCTCTACAACTACCGCCACTTCAAGGAGCACCTGATCATCGATGTCGAGCGGGCCAAGAGGTTCGGAGACTTCATCTCGCTGGCCATGGTGGACATCGACCACTTCAAGCAGTACAACGACGCCTACGGGCACATCGCCGGCGACAAGGTGCTCGAGAGGATGGCGGCGATCATCAGGGAGCAGTGCCGCGTCACGGACATCCCTTCGCGGTTCGGCGGCGAGGAGTTCGCGATCCTCTTTCCCAAGACGGACCGGTACATGAGCTTCGAGATCGCCGAGAGGCTGCGCCAGATCATCGAAGCCGAACCCTTCGACCACGAACACCGCCAGCCTGAAGGCCAGCTCACCGTGAGCATCGGCCTGGCGACCTGGCCGGACGACGCGGCAGACTGGTACTCGCTGATCAACAACGCGGATCATGCCCTCTACCAGGCCAAGGAACAGGGGAGAAACCGCGTTATCGCGTTCATCAGGGAGGAGGAGGACGCCCAGGAGAAGTAATGCGCACCGAACTCTACATCGCCAGAAGGTTCGCGTTCAAACCGAGATCGTTGTCAAGGCCGACCTTCATCGTCACGGCATCCGTGCTCGGCATCGCCGTCGGAACCGCGGCACTCATCCTCACCCTTTCGATCGTCAGCGGCTTCGCCTCGATCATCGAAGGCAAGCTCATCACCTTCACCTCGCATTTACAGGTCCGCCAGCCCGACGACCGCCCGTTCCCTGAGACCCGCCACGACCTTGAACTCATCCGACGGAACCGGAGCATCGTGTCTGCGTCACCCTTCCTCGAAATGAATGTCATGCTCAGGAGCCGCGGCCCTGCAGGCAAGGGAAAGGATGTCGTGGCACCGGCCGTCGTCAGGGGGATCACCGAAGAGCAGCTCCACCGCTTCGCTCCCGGTACGGCAGCTCAGGTCCGCTCGCTGCAGCGCAGCCCTTCAGCCTCGCTGCCGGTGATGATCGGCAAGTCGCTGGCGGAAACACTCGGCGTGAGGACCGGAGACCGGATCATGATCGTCGGGCTCGGCAAAGAGGGGAGCGCATCGCTTGCCGACCCGCGCCAGTCGATTCTCGACCTGCTTTCGAACCTGGACCTCGAAGTGGCGACAGTGGCCGGCGTCTATGAAACCGGGCTGACCGAGGGGTTCGACGACATCGTGGCGTTCGCCGACCTCAGGGCGCTGCAGGAGCGATACCGTCCGGGCATGGTCACCGGCTTTGAAGCCAACGTCTCCGACCTTCACGATCTTCCCGCGATATCCGCTTCCGTCGCAGGTACGATGGGCTACCCCTTCTACACCTACACGGTCTACGAACGCTATGCAAACCTGTTCGAGTGGCTGAAGCTGCAGAAGAACGTCATGCCGCTGCTCATCGTCACCATAACGGTTGTAGCCGTCTTCAACATCGTCTCGACCCTGCTGGTGCTGATCATCGAGAAAACGAAGGAGATCGGCATGCTTTCGGCACTCGGACTCGAACCCGGGCGGATCAGTGCGATATTCATGGGTCAGGCCTTCATGATCTCGCTGGTGGGGATCGGCGCCGGCGACCTCTGCGCCCTCGGACTCTCCCTCTTCGAGCAGCGGTTCCACCTGATCTCCCTGCCCGAGAAGAGCTACTTCATCAAGCACGTGCCCATCCTGATCGATCCTGTTGATTACCTGGTCGTTTCGACGGGTGTTGCCCTCCTGGCGCTTCTCTTCGCCTTCATTCCGTCCAGGCTCGCCGCTTCGCTCAAACCCGGAACGGCGCTTGCCGCTTGAGGAGCCCTTCGCGATGAAGACAGGTTTCTGGATAGCGGGCCGCTACAGCTTCGCACGCAAGAGGTTCCGGGTCATCAACATCATTTCGGGAATCAGCCTCGGCGGCATCATCGTGGGAGTATCGACGCTGCTGGTGGTCATGAGCGTGCTCAACGGTTTCCAGAAACTTTCCAGGGAGCTCTTCCTCTCCATCGAGAGCCCGGTGCAGCTGGTGCCCGTCAGGGAACGCTCCGTCGCGGTTCCGGACTCCCTGATACGCTCCGTGAAACTGGTGGACGGAGTCTCCTGGGCCCAGCCGTTTGCTGAAGGGCCGGCGGTACTGGCAAAGGGGGCCCGGAGTGAACTGGTGACGGTCAAGGGCCTGACGGAGGAGGGGCAGCAACGGCTCATGGGCCAGAAACGTCGGGAGACACCCTATTTCGGATCGGGAAGCGTTTCCCTGGGCGAGGCGCTCGCCTACCGGCTCGGTCTCATCCCCGGCGACAGGGTACGCCTCTTCAGCCCCGAGCTGATCTCGGTCGGTCTCCAGGCGCTCGACCAGCCATACCTCCTGCCGGCGCTCTCGCTGACCGACGCGGGCGTGGCATCCCTCTTTTCGCTCCAGAAGATCTTCGACGACCGCTATGTGCTGGCTTCGGACTCCACGGCGAGGAGCATCCTCATGCTCGGGCAGGAGCGCTATTCCGGCATCGACATCAGGGGCTCCGGGACTGTCTCCGACCGCAACCTTGAAAGGAACCTCTTACGCTGGCTCTCGAAGCACCGGCTCGAAGGTCGCCTCAAGGTCAGGACGCTCGATGAGAAGCACCGCGACCTGTTCGTGGTCATGCAGCTTGAAAAGTGGGCAAGCTTCAGCGTGCTCATGCTGGTGATTATCGTCGCGGTGCTCAGCCTCGCCGGATCGCTGGCCATGACCGTCATCGACAAGCGTCACGAACTGTTCTACCTGCGCTGCCTTGGCCTGGAACGCCGTGAGTTCATGACGATCTTCATCATCGAGGGCGGGCTGACCGGCCTGGCAGGCACCGTCGTCGGCTCGGCAGTCGCCTGGGGCATCTGCACGGCACAGGAGAGCTGGGGCCTTGTGCAGCTTCCATCGAAAAGCGCCTTCATCATCGACGCCTATCCGGTGAGCATGCATGCGGCCGACTTCCTCACGGTCGGCATCGCCACGATCGCCCTCTGCCTCCTCGTCAGCCTCTATCCTGCCGGCAAGGCCGCCGCCATCGCGACCAGCCACTCGCTGGACAGCAAAAGCGAATAATCCCCTTACAGTTGCGAGTCGAAGGGCCGGAACTGATCGCGTGATGCGCTGCAGACCAGGCAGCACCACTCGGCGGGAAGCCGCTCGAATGGAACCCCTGGCCTGATGTTCCATTCGAGGTCTCCTTCGGAGGGATCATAGACATACCCGCACTCCTCGCATATCCATGCCGGCAAGACGCCTCCTGCCTGACCGATGGCTTGGGGTGGAACCGCTGGAGCCTGCGGCGTCGGAAGATGCTTCCTGAATACCACCATATCAGATCGTGAGAAACCCTTTGCGGCATAGAACCTGTGGGCGTCATCATTGTCGCCGTCGGTCAGGAGGGTGATCCTGCCGAATCCCTGCTTCACCGCCCAGTCGCAGGCATGTTCGAGCAGGCGCGAGCCGATGCCCCGGCCACGATGTTCAGGGGAGACGACCATGTCTTCGAGCAGGGCGGCCTTCCGGCCAAGGGCAGTGCTCACGGTGCCCAGCAGCATGACCATGCCGATGATCGCCCCCTCCAGTTCGCACACGAAGATCGTCCCTGCGGAAGGTTGGCCGACGATCATGCCCAGCCCCTGCTCCTGAAGCTCAGGATCCGGGCTGAATTCATGCTCCTGGCTGAAAAGGTAGGAAAGCAGGCGGGCACATTGCGGGATGTCATTTTCGACGGCGATTCGGATGAACTCCATGGCAACAGGCTCTTTGTGGACGGACCGTAGATGGTATGGTATTGAAAATGCGTGATTAAAGCAATATCGGCAGGTTTCCGGATGAACTTCATGCCTGGCGACAGTGTTCAGGGAAAGAGAAATCCGAACGCAGAAACCAGCCACAAGAAGCAATGTTCAGGAAACTGTTCCGAAAAATGCACCTGCTGAACGGCCCCGAGACGGTGCAGGAGGTCGACGTGCAGAGATACTGCGGCACCTGGTATGAGATCGCCGCAATACCAAGCAGGCAGCAGAACCGCTGCACCAACACGAAGGCCGAGTATACCCTGGCGCCGGGAGGCGGAAAGGTGCTTGTCCGCAACTCCTGCAGGAGGGGCGGCAGGGAAGCCTCGATACGGGCGACGGCGGTTCCGGTGCCCGGCAGCGGCAACGCCAGGCTGATCGTCACCTTCTTCAGGTTCATCAAGGCCGATTACTGGATCGTCGGGCTTGCCGACGACTACTCGTGGGCGCTGGTCTCCAACCCGGACCGCTCCCGCTGCTGGTTGCTCTCCAGGACACCCTATCCCGATGAAGCGGCGTACGCCCGGATGATCGGGCTTCTGCAAGAGAAGAGGATCGACACGGCAAGGCTGGTCAGGACGAAACACGGCTGAAGGCTGACAAGTTGGATATTGTCGCCAATTGGAATATTTTGCCCGCCACCTGTTTTTCAATGGCAAACCATATTCCAATGCACGCTTTCTGGCTTTCCCTCGGCATGATCTTCATCGCCGAGCTGGGCGACAAGACCCAGCTCGTCGCCCTTGCTCTCGCTACCTGCTACAGCACCCGGGTGGTGATGTCGGGCATCTTCTGGGCAACGCTCGCCGTCCATATCTTTTCTGCCGGCATCGGCTGGCTCATGGGCTCGATGCTGCCGGGTGACTGGATCACCTTCGTCGCCGGCATCTCGTTCATCGCCTTCGGCTTCTGGACGCTGAGGGGAGACAGCCTCGACGATGACGACAAAACCGAGTGCAAGACCGGCGTCAACCCGTTCTGGCTCGTCTTTACCACATTCTTCATGGCAGAGCTCGGGGACAAGACCATGCTTTCGACGATCAGCCTCGCCACGACCAACCCGTTCCTTCCCGTGTGGATCGGGTCGACGGTCGGCATGGTGGTTTCGGACGGTCTGGCGGTAATCGTCGGCAAGATGCTGGGCAGGAACCTTCCTGAAAAGGCGATCGGCTATGGGGCTTCGTTCATCTTCTTCGCGTTCGGCGCCTGGAACATGTACGATGGCGGGCGCAATTTCGGCCTGCCGGTCTGGGGCGGAGGCCTTTTCGTCGTGGCGTTGCTCGGCTTGCTTTTCTTCTGGCAAAGGCCTGCCCCCACTGAAGGGGAAAACGAGAAAGATATCATATAAAGAAAAGCCGCTGTTTCTGCAGCGGCTTTTCAATGCTACCTGCGCAACGTCGATGGCCGGTTCGCAACAATGATCCCGATGCCGGCCGCCATCATGATGAAGCAGAGCACCTGGCCCATCGAAAAGCTGAGGAACACGAAACCGAGCTGTGCGTCGGGTTCCCGGAAGAACTCGATGAAGAAGCGGACGACACCGTAACCCAAAAGATAAAGACCCGACAGGAACCCGGTATACGGGGCTTTCTTGCGCAGCGACCAGAGGAGCACGAACAGCACGATACCTTCAAAAAACGCTTCATAGAGTTGCGATGGATGCCGCAGTCCGTATCCGGGAGCCTGGGGGAAGTGCATCCCTATGGCCGCGGTCGTCACCCTGCCGTAAAGCTCCCCGTTGATGAAGTTGCCGAGCCTGCCGAAGGTGTAGCCGAGCGGCAGTGCGGGAATGAAAAGGTCGAAGGTCTCCAGGAACCCCTTGCCGCTTTTTCGGGTGAACAGAGCAATGGCGATGACCACGCCAATGAGGGCGCCATGATAGGACATCCCCGAGATACCCGAGAAACGGCAGGCGCCGTTGGTGGTCGCGACGGGAATGATCGAACCTATAGGGTTGGCCAGGAAATCGTGGAACCCGTAAAAAAGGATGTAGCCGATACGGCCACCCAGCAGCACGCCGCCCATCGCCCAGGTGAGGGCATCGCCCGGGAATGACTTGTCGAAAGCAAGTTTTTCGGTTGACATCCGGAACCGTGAAAGCAGGTAGACGATCGCAAACGCGACGACATACATCATCCCGTACCAGCGGATGGCGATTCCCCCCACCGTGAAGATCACAGGATCCATCATAGAGGGAAGCTGCTGCCACCAGGCGATAAAATCGGTCATAATGCGTTTTTTTATGGTTTTTCTTTCGTTTTCACACCCTTAACAGTCCTTAATCCCTTGGATTGCAAACGAATATAGTTATATATTGCTCCTGCACTCATCTTTTTCCGCGCACTTACCCAAACATAAATTCCACAGGCATGGCTAAAATCCTTGAAGGGCCTGCCATGAAATTATTCAACAAATGGGGCATTCCTGTGCCCAATTATGTTGTGATCATGGACCCGAACCGTCTTTCTCAGCTTGGCGAAGCTAATAAATGGCTGCGAGAATCGAAACTGGTTGTCAAAGCCCACGAGGCTATCGGCGGACGTTTCAAGCTCGGTCTCGTCAAAATCGGACTTACACTCGACGAAGCGATCGAAGCATCGCGCGAGATGATCGGCACCAAAATCGGCACCGCCGAGGTGCGTCAGGTGATCGTCGCGGAGATGCTCGAACACGACGAGGAGTACTACTTCTCCATTATCGGCAACAAGGATGGCTCCGAGCTCCTGCTCTCCAAAAAGGGCGGCATCGATATCGAGGATAACTGGGGCACCGTCAAGCGCATGTTCATCGAACTCGACGAGAATCCCTCGATCGAACGCCTGACCGAACTGGCCGTCGAGGCCGGGTTCGAAGGCGAGATCGCCGAGCGTGTCGCAAAGATCAGCTCGCGTCTTATCCTCTGCTTCGACAACGAGGATGCGCAGTCCATCGAGATCAACCCGCTTGTCATCCGCAAGAGCGACATGCGCTTCGCTGCTCTCGACGCGGTTATGAACGTCGACTGGGACGCCCGTTTCCGCCACGCCGACTGGGACTTCAAGCCGGTCTCGGAAATCGGCCGTCCGTTCACCGAAGCCGAGCAGCAGATCATGGACATCGACTCCAGGATCAAGGGTTCGGTCAAGTTCGTCGAAGTGCCCGGTGGCGAGGTCGCCCTGTTGACGGCAGGCGGCGGAGCATCGGTTTTCTACGCCGATGCCGTCGTGGCAAGGGGCGGAACAATAGCCAACTATGCGGAGTACTCCGGAGACCCGGCCGACTGGGCCGTCGAGGCCCTCACGGAGACAATCTGCCGCCTCCCGAACATCAAGCACATCATCGTGGGCGGCGCCATCGCCAACTTCACCGACGTGAAGGCGACCTTCAGCGGCATCATCAACGGGTTCCGCGAGAGCAAGTCGAAGGGCTACATGGAAAACGTCAAGATCTGGGTGCGCAGGGGAGGACCGAACGAGGCACAGGGCCTTGCCGCCATCAGGAAGCTGCAGGAGGAGGGGTTCGACATCCACGTCTACGACCGCAGCATGCCCATGACCGACATCGTCGACATGGCCATGAAATCCTGATGCCTGACGGGCATCTCCTTTCTTTAAAAGATACTACAGCAAATCCTTAAACTGATTGTACCGTGAGCATTCTCGCAAATAAAGATACTCGGGCGGTCATCATCGGCGGCGTCGCCGGCGTCAATGCGGCAAAACGCATGGCCCAGTTCGACTTCCTGATCAATAAACCCCTGACCATACAGGCATTCGTCTACCCGCCTGAAGCCGGCCAGCAGAAAGAGATTTTCCGCGGCGGCGAACTGAACAACATCACCGTCTACGGCGGCCTCTCGCCCGCCCTGCAGGAGCATCCGCAGATCAACACGGCCCTGATCTACATCGGCGCATCCCGAGGCTACCAGGCTGCCAAGGAGTGCATCGAAGCCCCGGGCATCAAGCTGATCTCCATGATCACCGAGGGGATTCCAGAGAAGGACGCCAAGCGCCTGAGCAAGCTTGCCCGACAGCACGGCAAGATCTTCAACGGCCCATCCTCGATCGGCATCATGTCGGCAGGCGAGTGCCGCCTCGGCGTGATCGGCGGCGAGTTCAAGAACCTGAAGCTCTGCAACCTCTACAGGGCCGGCTCGTTCGGCGTCCTGACGAAGTCCGGCGGCCTGTCGAACGAAGCCATGTGGCTCTGCGCCCAGAACGGCGACGGCGTGACCTCGGCGGTGGCCATCGGGGGCGACGCCTACCCTGGCACCGATTTCGTCACCTACCTCGAGATGTTCGAGAACGATCCTGCAACCAAGGCGGTCGTCATGATCGGCGAGGTGGGCGGAAGCCTCGAAGAGGAGGCCGCGGAGTGGCTCGGTGCGCAGAAGCGCCGCATCAAGCTGATCGCCGCCATCGGCGGCACCTGCCAGGAGGTGCTCCCCCAGGGCATGAAGTTCGGCCACGCCGGCGCCAAGGAGGGCAAGAAAGGTGCAGGCTCCGCCCGTTCCAAGATGAATGCGCTGCGCGAAGCCGGCGCCTATGTGCCGGATACCTTCGGCGGCCTGAGCAAGGCGATCAAGCAGGTCTACCAGGAACTCCTCGCCAGTGGCGACATCAAGCCGGAAGCCGGTATCGACGAGTCGCTGCTTCCGCAGCTGCCGCCGAGCGTGCAGGAGGTCATGAAGCAGGGTGAAGTGGTCGTCGAACCGCTCATCCGCACCACGATCTCCGATGACCGCGGCGAAGAGCCGAGGTACAGCGGTTATGCGGCCTCCGAGCTCTGCGAGAAGGGCTACGGCATCGAGGATGTCATTGGCCTGCTCTGGAACAAGAAGCTGCCGAGCCGCGAAGAGTCCGAGATCATCAAACGCATCGTGATGATCTCGGCGGACCACGGCCCGGCCGTTTCCGGAGCCTTCGGCTCGATCATCGCCGCCTGTGCAGGCATCGACATGCCGCAGGCCGTTTCGGCGGGCATGACCATGATCGGCCCCCGTTTCGGCGGCGCTGTCACCAACGCCGGCAAATACTTCAAGATGGGTGTCAAGGAGTTCCCAAACGACATCCCTGGCTTCCTGTCGTGGATGAAGGACAACGTCGGCCCGGTTCCCGGCATCGGCCACAGGGTGAAGAGCCTCAAGAATCCCGACAAGAGGGTTAAGTACCTCGTGAGCTACGTGAAGAACGAGACCTCGCTGCACACCCCCTGCCTTGACTACGCCCTCGAGGTCGAGAAGATCACGACGGGAAAGAAGGACAACCTCATCCTGAACGTCGACGGCACCATCGGCTGCATCCTGATGGACCTGGATTTCCCGGAACATTCGCTGAACGGGTTCTTCGTCCTGGCAAGAACGATCGGCATGATCGGCCACTGGATCGACCAGAACAACCAGAACGCACGCCTGATCAGGCTCTATGACTACCTGATCAACTATGCGGTCAAGCCGGAACGCCCGGTTCCCGAGAAGAAGTGATTCCCGGCATAGCCGGTTGTTCTTTCAATGCAGGAAAAGCAGGCCGGAAGGCCTGCTTTTTTTGTTTGCATGGCAGCAGGAGTGATCGAGATCGAGATCGGTATCGAGATCAGGGTCTATGATTTCGATACCGATTTGGATTTCGATAACGATACCGATTTCGATTTATAGATACGTACTGAAGATGGGCAGGGAAGCGTCAGCGTTGATTGCTGACCAGCGAAGACAGGAGGGCTTCGTAACGGTCGATAATACGGGTCAATTCGAATTTCTCTTTGACAATCCGTTTGGCTTTCATGCCGACAGCGCGATAATCCGAGCGCAGAAGGGCAACAACCCCTGCGGCCAGTTCTGCCGGATTGTCCGGTGTGACAATGACCCCGTTATCCATATTTGAAATGATATCGACAAGCCCGCCGCCGGATGTAGCGACAACAGGCCGTCCTGATGCCATAGACTCAAGTGCGCTCATCGACATCCCTTCTTCAGGCGAAGGAACCACCGTGATATCCAGTTCACTGAAAAGTCGAGGAACGTCATGCCTGAATCCTGCAAACATGACCTCGTTTCCGAGTCCAAATTCGACAACCCTTTTGCGGAGGACATCCTCCAGCGGACCGCTTCCGGCGATCATAAAGCGAGTTTCCGGAACTTGCCGGCAAATCATCGGCATCGCTTCGACGAAACACTCGAGGCCCTTCCCGAAAACCAGCCTCGATACGACTCCGACCCAGACGTTCGCGTTAGCTGAGGGAGGGGACGGCATCTCGAATCTTGCCGTATCGAGGCCGTCGTATATGACCTCAATACGGCGCTCGTCGAGCCCGTAGTCCTCGAGAAGTTCACGTTTGATCTTGTCAGAAATGGCAACTACCCGGTCGACCAGGAAACCGTAGAGCAGCTTATTGAGCCTGCGTTTGAGGCCTTTCTTCCGGAAGGGGACATTCCTGGTGATCATCACCGGGCGGCCTGCCAGCCGGGCGGCAAACGTGCCGAGCCAGTAGAACTTGGGGGAATGGATGTCGAGGATGTCGACCTTATGCTCGCGGATCATCCTGACGATTTCAGGCAGCACGAGCAGGTTGACATCGGACCTCGGCTCCAGGTTAAAGAACGGTATACCTTCCTGTGCAAGGCGTTTCGACATTTCGTTGCCCGGCAGGCTGCATACCACGACGTTGTGCCCTCGCCTGATAAGCTCCCTGCAGCAAAGGAACATGCGGTTCGCCCCGCCTGACCATTCTCTGGTCGCATCGAAAAACATGATGTTCATCTCGGCGTTTACTCCTTTACGGGCTGAATGGTGAAGCCATCGACGCAGGCGAGCCAGGAGCCCGAAGGCAACCGGTGCGGATCGACGTTGTGCATGCCGTCGCGGTTCCAGGACTCGTTCCCGGGCTGGAGGAGCGGGGTATCCGATACCGCCTCTTCCCGGTATGTGGACGGGGTGAGCTCGACGATCCGGAAGGCCCATACCCGGCTGCCGTAATGGGGCGTTTCGTCCTGGGCATACCTGAGGATGGCACCCTCGTAGGCAGTCACCCGGCCACCGGGCCTCGCAAACTGCGGAGTGCCTGAGATTACCGGGCTCTGCGGATGCTCTACCCAGTGCCCGGCAAGCGACTCCGAGACGAACAGGTGCAGGCTGCGGTTCTTGCCGTAGCTGAACAGGTACCAGTGGCCGCCGTGCCTGATGACCGAAGGATCGACGACCGCGTTCCGCTTCCGGTCACCGCGGATGAGCGTGGAAATCCGCTGCCACTTTCCGGGGAACTCCACGGCTCGGTAGAGATGGATGCCTCCCGATGCACCGCATTCCGGGATCATGTAGACATCGTTTTCCCAGAAAAAGACATACGGATAGGAGAGATGGAACCGCTCGCGAAGGACGATGCTGCGATACTGCCATTTTTTCCCGTCGGGGCTGAACGCATAAGCTATTTCACCCAGGTTCCTCCGGTCGTTCAGCACCTCGAAGAACAGGTAAAATCCGTCAGTCATCCTTATCATGAAGGGATCGGCGACGAACCGTGCCCGAATGTCCGAGACATCTGATGCGGTGAGGACAGGGTTTACGACCCCATCGGCGGGCTTGAGTTCATATGGGGTAGGCCCTTCGTAGATCCCTATCGCCCATGTTTCATGGCTCCTGCGGACAGCCTGCTTTCGGAGATGCCTGCGATATTTCGGGATGAATATCGCGAGGAACAAGGCCAGGATGATAATCGTGAAAAGCTGGAAGGGCATGATGTTCTGGGGACTTGTCGGGGCGGAATCAAGGCATCACAGGAAACTCCACCGGAAGCACTTCGATACCCAATTTACACAGTGACAGGCATACCGGCAAACCGTTTCACACGCTCACCGGCCGACAGCCCGATACGGCAAACAAGGGAACGTCGTCGGTGTCGGGGAAGGTTACTGTTATCATCCCCAAAGTTCGATGTACATGTTCAACGGTGGTTCAAAACGAAAACGCCAATGCATGACAGTGAGGATGTATGCCTTGTCTTCGAAGGAGCGGCCGGGCAGGGAATACAGACCGTGACAGGCATGTTGCTGCCTGTCATGAAGGACAACGGCTTCCATGTTTTCTCCTGCACCGAATACATGTCACGCATCCGGGGAGGAAGCAACACGACCGAGGTACGGATCACGACCAGGCCCAGGGCAGCTTACCGTTCCGGTATCGACCTGCTCTTCGCCATGTCCCGGAACGCGCTCGATCGCCTTGAGGGCAGGATCCGCCCCGGAACGCTGGTATTTGCCGACCGGGAAAACCTCGGAGCGAACTGGCACGGGAATTTCATCGATATCCCGCTGAAACGCCTCTCCAGTGAAGCCGGCGGTGGCATATTTGCCGATACGGTCATCGCCTCCGCGGCACTCGGCCTGCTCGGCGTGGATTCCGGTCAGTTCTCCGCATTCCTGAAAAAACGGTTCACCGGAAAGGGGCCTGAGGTGGTTTCCGGGAACAACCGCGCTGCGGAACTTGGCTATGCGTTCATTGCAGGCCTCTCCCCAGGCATATCGATCGAGCTTCCACCCCCAATGGCGTCGGGAGGCGGGAAGCGACTGCTCATGGACGGCACCTCGGCTCTCGGCATCGGCGCCGTGCTTGCCGGGTGCAATTTCATCAGCTCCTACCCGATGTCCCCGGGAACGGGACTCCTGACGTTCCTCTCTTCAAGGGCAGACGATTTCGGCGTCGTGGCCGACCAGGCCGAAGACGAAATCGCTGCCATCAATGCGGGCCTTGGAGCCGCCTACGCAGGCGCAAGGGCCGTTGTCACCACCTCCGGAGGCGGATTCGACCTCATGCAGGAGGGAGTCAGCCTCTGCGGCATGATCGAAACACCGATCGTCATCCACATCGGCCAACGCCCCGGCCCTGCGACCGGCCTTCCGACCCGAACCGAACAGGGAGACCTGCGGCTGGCGCTCAATGCCGGACATGGCGACTTTGCAAGGGCCATCTTCGCCCCCGGTTCGACGGCTGAAATCATCGAAGCCATGCAGCGGGCATTCAACCTGGCCGACCGCTTCCAGATCCCGGTGTTCATGCTGACCGACCAGTACCTGCTCGATGCAGTCTGCACCATAGAGGCATCAGCGGTCCAGAATATGCCACTGGAGATATCGATCATCGAAACCCCGGTCGACTATCGGCGATTCGAATTTACCGACGACGGGCTGAGTCCTAGGGGAGTGCCGGGGCACGGGTCAGGCATCGTCCGCGTCGATTCCGACGAGCACGACGAGCACGGGCTGATCACCGAAAGCTTCGAGATGCGCCGAAAGATGGTCGAGAAGCGGCTGACGCGAATGCAGGCGCTCCGTGAGGTGGCGCTCCCTCCGGCACAGATAGGCTCCGTGGAGGATGCGGACACCCTTCTCATCTGCTGGGGATCGAACAGGGGAGTGGTCGAAGAGGCGCTCGACATCCTTGGTTCCGACAGGATCGCCGGCCTCCATTTCACGCAGGTCTATCCGCTCAATCCGGCAAGTTTCCCACTGCTGGACAACCGGCGGATCGTCGTCATCGAGAACAATGCGACAGGTCAGTTTGCCGACCTCCTCTCGCATGAAACCGGCATTCCGGTGGATCGGAGGATATTGAAATCCACAGGCGAACCATTCTCGGTAGAAGATGTCATGGATGCACTCATGGAGGAAACGCATGAATAATTCGCAGAATACGTTCGCAATGCCGCCGGGCTCCGACATCGCCTGGTGCCCAGGATGCGGCAACCATATGCTGCTCAAGGCGGTCAAGGGTGCCTTGCAGGAGCTCGGCATCGACCGGAACAAACTGGTCATGGTCTCGGGCATCGGGCAGGCCGCAAAAACTCCGCAATACCTCGACGTCAACATGTTCAACGGGTTGCATGGACGGGCGCTTCCCGCAGCCTTCGGCATCAGGATGGCCAACAGGGACCTCACCGTCGTCGTCGAGTCTGGCGACGGGGACATGTACGGCGAAGGGGGAAACCATCTGCTGCACGCCATCCGGAGAAACTTCGATGTCACGGTCATCGTCCACGACAACATGGTGTACGGTCTTACCAAGGGGCAGGCCTCACCGACATCGCAACGCTGCATGAAGACCCCGGTCCAGCCTCGTGGTGTGCTGCTCGAGCCCTTCAACCCGCTGGCTTTCGCCATCTCCCTCGATGCACCGTTCGTCGCAAGGGCCTGGACCGGCGATGTGGAACAGGCAAAGCAGCTCATCATGGAGGCTATCCGGTTCAGGGGCTTTTCGATCGTCGATGTGTTCCAGCCCTGCGTGGTTTTCAACAAGCTCAATACCTGGAAGTGGTTCCGGGAACACACCTGCGCCGTCCCGGAAGATCACGACCCCTCTGATCGACAGGCCGCCTTCAGGCTTGCGCTCAAGGAGGACAAATTCCCGCTCGGAATTTTCTACCGGAACGAACGGAAAAGGCTGTACGAGGATCTCGCCGGTAATGAACGAGGGCCGTTGTATGCCCGTCCGGCACCCGGAGCAGAGGCGGTGCGCCGTATGATCGACTCGTATCGCTGACCACTGTCATCAACCTGAAACCTTGTCCATCAATGAATCCCGATCTTCACGCATTCGCATCCGACGAACCCCCAGAGATACAGGTGCGATCGCATGACAGGTATCACAAGGTCATGCAAGCCTGTGCGTCGCTTCCTCCACTGCTCACCGCCGTCGCGCATCCGGTCCACGAATCCGATATCCTGGCCATAAAGGAAGCCGTCGATGAGCAGTTGATCACGCCGGTCCTTGTCGGTCCTGAGGCGAGGATCCTGTTGGCGGCCTCGAAAACCGGCATCGACGTCTCATCATGGAAGGTCGTCGATGCCGGACATAGTCATGAGTCAGCCGAAAAGGCGGCCCGGCTGGCAAGGGATGGTATGGTGCAAGCAATCATGAAGGGCTCGATCCACACCGATGAGCTGCTCGCTCCAATCGTGGCGCACGGTTCGGGATTGCGCAGCGAGCGACGCCTTTCTCATGCCTATGTGATGGACACTGCAGGCTACCACAAATGGCTCATCGTCACCGATGCCGTCGTCAACATCGCACCCGACCTCGGGATCAAGGCCGATATCTGCCGCAACGCCATCGACGCATGGCAGACCCTGACCAGGGAGTCGCGGCCGCCCAGGATCGCCGTGCTTGCCGCCGTGGAAGTCGTCAATCCGGCCATGCAGGCCACCATCGATGCGGCTTCGTTGTGCAAGATGGCCCAGAGGGGCCAGATCACCGGCTGCGTCATCGATGGCCCGCTTGCGTTCGATAATGCAATCAGCATGGAAGCCGCCCGAAAAAAAGGGATAACTTCCGAGGTGGCGGGGGATGCGGACATCCTGCTGGCCCCGGACATCGAGGCAGCCAACATCCTCGCCAAGCAACTGACATTTATCAGCCATGCGGATGCCGCAGGCATCGTCATGGGGGCCCGCATCCCGATCATCCTCACCAGCCGTGCCGACAACCTCCGGGCCAGGCTGCTGTCGTGCGCCCTTGCGGTGCTCGTCGTCGAGGCCCGTCGTGAAGGCTTGATCAAATGAGTAGTCCAACATATTATGTAAAGTACCAGATTCAGGAAGCAGGCTTATCATGCGACCAAACAGACTCTGGCAACGGCGATGAGCATATCCGAACGGTTTATCAGGGTCTTACAGATAGAATTCATTGCTGTGCCTCGATACCTTTCCCGGATATCTCAACCAGTCGTCCCATCAAGAATGGAGACCGACAGGATGCACATTTGAGAGCAGCCTCAATACGTCAAAACGGATAATTCTGCAGGTTGACGATAGAGTTGCCTCAGGAAGTTTTTTTACTCAGGCAGAGTGAAGTGATGGTTGATGACCTGGCGTTCAGGTACAACACACAGTGACAATTCCTGGTAAAGAAATGAGCCAGGCCAGGTCTGCGAGGCATGCATTTGCAAATTTCTTCTTTCACCGGTTCAGGTAAGAAATAAGCTGTCGAGATTGAAGGATCATGATGGTAACGCGATCGTCAACCCTCAGATTCATGTGAACCGGGACCAGTTTGCTTTCCTGATGATTTGTTGTATAATATAAATTATGTAAAGTATCGAATACAAAGAAAATTATCCTTCTTCGACACTTGCCAGTGGTTTCTTCCGATACTCCTCCCCTGCAGGTTTCAATGCTGTGGACTATCCCCTCAGGGATCCTGCCTGATGACGTTCGGCATCCCGGATGTTCCGGCATAGAAGACGAGCAGCTTCGTCACCTTGTCTCCGGTATTCCTCCCGTTATGCAGGATATGCATCACTTCGAGGATGACATCGCCTTTCCTGAACCGGTAGGTCGCGGTACCCTTCAGGTCTACCGTAAGTTCTCCATCGAGGACGTAAGCATAAACCGGCACCTGATGCTGGTGCCACCCGGTTACACCTCCTGGCGGAATGGTCACGGTCATCGCCGTAACCTCAGGTTTTTTCCCGCTCAGGTAAGCAAGCGACTGGCCGTTATATGCAGTTGTAGAAACCAGCAGTTTCTCGACCTTGATATCCGGATAATCTTCAGCCGTTGCCGTGATGGACCATCCGATGCAAAGCGACAAACAAAGAACGGCGTTCCGCATAAAACCAGAATAGTCCATAAGTCTTTACAAAATTATATTTTATAGGCAATGCCGGCGATCACCATACCGATCCCGCCGGAAGTCATTGGTGCTTGACGAGTAAAGATAGCCAGACAGACCCTTGCGGTGCAACAAACCGATTGCCTGTCGTTTGTAATCCTCAGGAATGGCTATATTCCACCGATTCATTCATTTTCACCAAGTCTCGACTCGCATCGCCATGCATCCCGGTCCCGGCAGGAAACCCGACTGGCTCAAGAAGAAAATCACCGCATCGGGGACGTCGTTCGCCTCGACACGGCAGCTGCTGAGCCGCCACAGCCTGCATACCGTCTGCCGCTCCGCGATGTGCCCGAACCTCCAGGAGTGCTGGTCCAAAGGCACGGCAACGTTCCTCCTGCTCGGGGAGATATGCACCCGCTCCTGCCGATTCTGCGCCGTCGGCACCGCGACAAGGCCGGCAACACCGGATCCGCTGGAACCAGGAAAGATCGCCGAGGCGGTCAGGTCGATGAAGCTTCGGCATGCCGTGCTCACCAGCGTCAACCGGGACGACCTTCCGGATGGAGGCGCTTCGCACTGGGCAGAAACGATACGTGCGGTGAGAACCATGAACCCCGGCGTCAGCATCGAGTGCCTCATTCCCGATTTTCAGGGTGTCAGGGACTCCCTTGAACTGGTCATGGCCGAAGGCCCTGAAGTGCTGAACCACAATATCGAAACAGTTCCGTCGCTCTATTCCAAAGTCCGTCCGCAGGCCGATTACGCCGGATCCCTTGCGGTCATCGAACTGGCCAAACGGCAGTTCAGGCTGGCTACCAAGTCCGGAATGATGGTGGGCATGGGTGAAACCGTCGCAGAGGTAGAGGCATCGCTGCACGATCTCCGAAAACACGGCAGCGACATGGTTACCATCGGGCAGTACCTCCAGCCCACAGCCTCGCACCTCCCCGTCGAACGGTACGTCACCCCAGAGGAGTTCGAGCATTTCCGTTCAGTGGCGGAAAAGGAGGGATTCCGACACATCCAGTCAGGGCCTTTCGTCAGAAGTTCGTATCATGCAGAAGCATTCGAACCGGCAGAACATCTCTCTTAACCCGAAATCCCGAGCGTACCCATGGCAGCACTCCCTGCGCCCCTGTTGATCTATGCCTACTGGGCACTGGCCATCATGATCGGCCTCGTATTCTTCAGGAATGACATCTTCTCGTTCAACCGCGAGTTCGACGGCCGGCGGAAAGCACTCATCCTGCTCTCGATCGTCATCCTCGCCGTCAACGCCTTCGTCTACTCCAATTCGACGACCGACAGCGGTCGTTCGCTCGAACCTCTTAGCGTGCTGATCTTCAGCATCGGCAACGGCATCGCCGAAACCTTCATGTTCTACGCCGTGTATCGCCTGGGAGAAGAGCTTGTCGCAAAGTTCACCCCCAACCGGTGGGCAGGGTTTGCTGTCGGGTTCCTGTTTTTCATGATCTACAGCGGGATCATCCACGGACTGTTCTGGCTGCCGATCCTGCCTGAGCATGTCGTCCAGACCAGCCCGTTCAAACCCTTCTTCATGCCGGTCCAGCTCATGATCGCCACCAGCTGGGCCCTCAGCTTCTTCTGGTACCGCGACCTGCGGACCGTGATCTTCCTGCATGCGATCGTCGACCTGACGATGGCATGGAACGTGAAGTTCTCGATGTTCTATTGATCTGTTCTCCCCGCCCCCGGGCTGAAGCCCGGGGCAATTGGAAAAAAAAAAGAGATGAATATCCGTCGGGATAAATCCCTCCTGAATATGGAAGGCTGAAGCCCGGGGCAATTGGAAAAAAAAAAGAGATGAATATCCGTCGGGATAAATCCCTCCTGAATATGGAAGGCTGAAGCCCGGGCTACCCATATGGCGCCCCTACGGGGCTGAACCCCGAGGCACCGCCATCTCGTACATGACCTTCAATTGCCCCGGGTTTCAACCCGGGGTTCAAGGGGCAATTGATCTCACCTCACCTTTTCAAGCTTCTCCATGAATGCAGCCGCATCGACGAAACCCACGATGCGCGCCCCGTCGACCTCCCGTCCCTGCCTGTCGAATATAATGATGCCGGGGGGCCCGAAAAGGCTGAAACGTTTCATCAGCGCCCGGTCCTGTTCGTTGTTTGCGGTAACGTCGGCCTGAAGCAGCTTCATGCCGGACAGCTTCGCCACGACGGCGGGATCACGGAACGTGGTGTGTTCGAGTTCCTTGCAGGAGATGCACCAGTCGGCATAGAAATCGAGCATGACCGGTTTATCGGTGGACTTGAGCTCACGGTCGAGCTCCTCGACGCTCGAGATCCTCCTGAAAACGATACGGTCGGCACTCCCCTCTTTCCGTCCCCGTCCCTGCTGCAACCAGGAAAACGGCTTCAGCGGATCTTCGGATCCCGTTGCCGCCCCGATCATCTCCAAGACCCCGATCAAAGCCAGGAACACCCCGATGGTGATGAACGTCGGCGACTGCTGTTTGTTACCGGAATGAAGCTTGTAACGCCCTATGAACACCGACGCGAACAGGGCAAGGGCACCCCAGGCGACCGGCATGGCCTGGGGCGGCAGGACCGGCTTGATCATCCATATCGCCACCGCGATCAGGACAAAGCCGAACAGGTGCTTCACACCGGTCATCCATGGGCCGACCTTCGGCAGGATGCTGCCTGCAGACAATCCTATCAGCAGCAACGGTACGCTCATGCCGATCGCCATCGAAAACAGGGCCAGGCCACCGATCATCACATTCCGGGTCTGGCTGATATAGACCAGCGTGCCGGCAAGCGGTGCAGCAACACACGGACCGACGATCAACGCGGATATCGACCCCATCATAAAGACCCCCAGGAATCGCCCCCGGCTCAGCCTGTCCGAAGTCATTGTCAGGCGGTTCTGCAATGAAGCCGGCACCTGCAGCTGGTAGACGTCGAACATCGAAAGTGAGAGGATGATCAGCAGAAAGGAGAACATGACCAGGACCCAGGGTTTCTGCAGGGCGCCGGCGAGGCCTTCGCCGGCCAGACCGGCAGCCACGCCGAGGCTTGTGTAGACGAGTGCCATTCCCAGGCTGTACGCAACGGCCAGGAGGAACCCCTTTCCCTTGGTGATCCGGCCATCGCCGACAATGATCGAGGAGAGAATCGGCACCATCGGCAATACACAGGGGGTGAAGGAGAGCAGCAAGCCGAAGAGCAGGAACACCGGCGGGATCTTCCACAGGTTGCCGCCTTTCAGGGTGTCGTGGGCAAGGCACTGGCCGTCACCGCCGCTCCCCTGCTGCGTAGCTGGTGATTTGGCTGGCGACAGGCCCGCACTCGAACCAGGCTCCCCCGTCTCGGTGGTCGGGGAGAGTATACCTGCTTTGCCGGGCACAACATCGAACACCTTTTCGACCGGCGGATAGCAGAGGCCATCCTCGGCACACCCCTGATAGGTGACCTTGAGGCGAAAATGGGCTCGGGCGCTCTTGACGGGAACAACGGCGTCCAACCGTCCATGGTATAGCTCGGTCTTCTCCCCCGTCGAAGAGTCGATGGAACTGATTCCCGCAGGCAGCAAGACATCTCCGAGCACCGCGTTGCCCCCCTCGGCAGTTGCCGTGATCCCGTTCCTGTAAAGCTTGTACCCGTTGGCGATATCCCAGTGCAGGCTGATGGCCCTTCGATCCATTACTTCCGCCTTGAGGCTGAACGCCTGTTCCTGCTGGAGGAAATCGGCTGACAAAGCGCTGGTGGCGCGAAGTATGCCGAAAAGGAATACCATGAAGGAAACCATGGCGTGTTTGACATATGATCGCCGCATCGGAAGGGTCATCATTTTCGAAACTCCATAAACAAACGGTTATTCAGCAATTTTCATATTTACAATCAAAAAGCAAAGCATAGCTTATTTTTCCCAGGTTCCCTGCTAATCGAAAATAGGGGACGACATTCATTCTTTCCACTTCAGACATCTCGAAGTGGAAAGAATGAATGTCGTCCCTTTTCACGTTACGAAGTGGAAAGAATGAATGTCGTCCCTTTTCACGTTATTTCTTCAATCCAAAGGAACAAAAAACCCGCCGAGTGGCGGGTTTTTTGTAACTGGATATGTGAATCCCAGGAATTACTTGGCGAGCTTCAAGGAGACAGTAGCGGTACCGCCATCAGTGACGGTAACCATGGTCTTGCCGGCCTCTTTCAGCTTTTCGCTCCATGCGGCAACCTCGTAGGTCCCGGCAGGTACGCCGGAAATGGTGAACTTGCCGTTCGCATCGGTGACGGCAATGTAGTTGCTGTCAACGACGACGACATAGCTCGACATCTCGGAGTGGACGTTGCAGAGCAGGTTCACGACACAGGGCTTGTCGAAAGTAACCGGCTTGGACATACCCGGAGTGTAGGTGCCGAGGTTGAACTTCTTGCAGACGTCGGCAGAGAATACATTGTGGTTGACCTTGTCGCTGTTCTTGAACTCGACGGTAGATCCGGTAGGAACAGCGAGGACGTGAGGCACGAAAATGAGGTTCTTCTGGTCGACGACACCCTTTTTCGGAGCGATCGGCCCCTTGACACCCTTCAGATAAACGACGGCGTCCTTCTTGTATTTGGCATTCGCGGCATCGATGGCGCCCGTCACGGTACCGGCGCAGAAAGCATTGGAAGAGAGCATCCCGAAACCTGCGGCGAGAATGGCGGTTTTGAGGAACGTAGATTTGATAGTCATAATGAACTCCTTTCGAGGGTATGGTTGTATTGATACGAATCGGGAGACTGATCAGGAGAGACGAATAAACATTCGTAAGCTTTGAAGTTAACAATTATTACAAAAAGACGAAAAATCAGGGAATAACAATCAAAGCTCAGCCGGTCAAAGGCAACGCCGGGATTTGGCAAAAAACCGCATCCCGGCCGATTCCTTATCATTTCGCGGCGAAAGTCTTTACATACGCCACCATGCATTCGATCTCCTCCCTGTCGAGAGTCTTGCCCCACGGTGGGCACATGTTCGATTTTCCGACGGATGCCGAACCTTCGCTAATCACCTTGAAGATGGTCTCGTCGGAGAGGCCCTTCATGAACGCCTTGTCGGTGAAGTTGGCCGGCTGAGGTGTGAGCGAAAAGCCATAATACTGTCCGCTACCGTCTCCCGCATCGCCATGGCACTCGAAACAGTAATGGTTGTAAAGCCGTTTTCCCTCCTTCAGGGTGAATGGCATGCTTGCTTCCTTGGCGGCCACAGCAGCCGAATCGGCTGCTGCGTCCCCTTTTTTGGCGTCCTTGCCGGACTTCTTGCCGCAGCCCGAGATGACGAGAAGCGGGAGTGCTGCAAGAATAGCGGTTTTCCAGAGGTGTGTCTTTTTTTGCATCACTTGGCAGTAAGTTTCAGGGTCATCAGATAGTTGGTCAAGAAAATCCTCTCGCGCTCGGTAAAGCCGTAGTTAGGCTCAACGATATCGGGTTTGAACTTCCTCGAGTTTTCAAGGTGCTTGAAGATGAAACCGGGCCTCAGCCTGTTGCCGACATTCGACAGGTTCGGGCCGAGGGCGCCGCCGTCGGAACCGATCTGATGGCATGAGACGCAGCCCTTCTGGTCATAGAGCTTCTTGCCCTGGGCAAGCTGCTCCGGCATGGCCACGTCGACGAGGACCGGAATATCCTTCGGGATATCAGGGGTGACCAGTTCCTGCTGGAAGTAGTTCATCACGACATCAACGTCGGTCCTGTTCGTATCTTCCACCCTCTGCTTTCCGAGGTTGAACTTGGGCATGGTGATCTTTGCCGGCTTTACCCCGCCAGTCAGCCCGAGCTTCGGCATCTGCTGAAGCAGTGGACGGATCACGTCGGGATTGGCAAGGAACGACCTGATCCAGCTCTCCTGAAGCTTGCTGCCGACAATCGAGAGATCAGGAGCGTAATCAGCGCCGATTCCCTTGATGCTGTGGCAGTTGGTACACTTAAGGTCAGCGATAACCTTCGCGAAGTCCCCGGTGAACTTGTAGCTCGGGACACCAGCCATCCTTTCAAGCTCCTGTCGGGAAGGCACCAGGAAGCGTGTCGGGACATTGGAGTCGGTGAAGCCATAGAGCACGGCAGCCAACTCGTTGACCTCTTTTTCGGTGAGTCCGAAGTTTGGCATGCGCAGCCCAAGCCTGAAGCCCCTCGGGTCCCTCAGCTTCTGCTTGATATAGCTCAGGCGATCGTTCGGGATCGATTTCTTCAGCTTGCCGAAGTCGAGAAGGTCGACCGGCTTGCTGCCGATGGAGGAAAGCTCCGTACCGATCTTCTCGCGCATCTCGTCGCTACGGAGGAAAGTAACCCCCTGACTCTTCAGCGACGGCGCGACCTGCACCATCTCCATGCCCTGGATCTTGTGGCAACCGTAGCAACCGTACTGCTGGATCAGGTCCTTACCCTTCTTGATCGAGGCGGCCTTGATCTCGGAAGGCGCAGTATAGTTGGCTTCAGCGTCATCGTCCTGATACTCGCTCGTGATATACTCTACCAGAGCCTTGATCTCCTCATCGGTGAAGCGGAACCGTGGCATCTTGGTGCCGGGGTAATACTTGTTCGGGTCCTTGATCCAGTTGAACATCCAGGTCTTGTTCAACTTGCTGCCCGCCTTGCTGAGGTCGGGAGCGTAGACCTTGATATGGTTGCCGCCCTTGCCGTTGGTCATATGGCAGAGGTTGCAACGTGCCTGGCTCCAGAGCCCCTTTCCTTTCTCTACCAATGCGGCATTCGGGGTTTCGGCCGCATAATCGACATCATGCCTGGTCGTGCCGGAGATGCTGAACAGGTAGTCGGCGATCGACTCGGCCTGATCCTTCGTGAAGAAGAACTTCGGCATTCGTGCCGTGGAGAAATACTTCTTGGGATCCATAAGCCATTTGACCGCCCAGGAGTAGTTCACCTTGGTGCCGACGTTGGTAAGTTCGGGCCCAACATCGCCCATCCCTTCGTAGCCGGGGATCTTGTGGCAGCTGTAGCAGCCGTACTTCCTGATCAGTTCGGTGTTGCCGGCGATCTTCTCTGCACCACGGAGGTTCTTGATGTCACCGTGGCAATTGAGGCAAGAGGTCTGGGTCATGTCGCCCTTGAGCATCGGCTCGGCGAAATGCTTGACATTTCCGTGCGCCTTTTCAATCGTGGTGGTCGCGCGTCCCTGTCCGCGATGGCAAAAGGTACAGCCGAACTTGCCCGGATCGTGCTTGCCGATGTAAACAAAACCGAGCGGATGCTTCGTGTAAGGCTGCTTCTGGGAGACTTGCAGGGAGCTTTCGATGCCTGCATGGCACGACACGCAACGATCAGCCTTGTCGGTATCCTTGATCATGTACTGCTTGATCTCGATCGGAGCCTTGTCGTTGTTGGCGATCTTCTCCTTCCTCTCTTCGAGGCCCTTCTTCATCGCCTCGATCTCGGCGCGGATCTCGTTCATACCGCCCGTCAGCTTGCTGATCTCCAGCCTCAGGGGTTCATCCTTTGCAAGAAGTTCCTTGTTCGAACGGTCGATGACGTCGATCTGCTTCTGCAGTTCGTCCATCTTCTTCTTGTACTCCGGCTTCTGGGTCTTGGTGAAGTAGTACTCTGTTTCGAGGTACTGTCCACGGACCGTCTGCAGCTCCTTCTGGCTGAGGGCCATCTTTGCATGCAGGTCGTCGAGCTGCGCATTGAGCTTCACATACCGTTCGTGCACGCCCTTCTGCTTGAATGCATCCTCGGCCTTCGCCAGCTGCTTCTCGAGCATTTCGAGCCTACGGGCTCCCCCGCTCCTCTTGAAGTCGCGCAAGGCCTCCTGATACTCCTTGTCGAGCTTTTCGTGCTTGAGGGCCTTGTACTCTTTCTGGTAATGTTTCCATGGCCTGAGGCCGAACTCGTCGTCCCAGATCACCCATGCGGATAGCAGCAGCAGGGCGACGCTCAGGCCGGCAAAGATCTGGGCCCTCAACCTGGTTGTATTTTGATTCTCTCTCGCCATTTTCAGCAGTTTTTATTAATGGACGTTCAATGACACCTTGTTTACCTCGCGTTCAAGCCCGATAGGCTCAGACGTTGAACCACGGGGTTATCCAGACATATTTCACCAGAAAGACGAGACGGAGCACCATCTTGATCGGAACCGACATCATGGTGACGAACAGGAACATGATGAGGTTGTACCGTATCATGCCGAGCTGCGCAAGAAGTTCAGGATTGTTCTTCCGCCAGTGCCTGAGCGGCAGCAGCATGCCGGCAACGTAATAACCGATCACCACGATGGCGCCGATGATGAAGCCCGGGATCGAGCGCGATTCGATGCCGATCACCTGGGTCAAGTCACGCGTCGGCTCGAACACGACCCGCTGGTGGTCCCATTCCTCCCATGGCCAGTACCAGAGCCAACCCGGTCCCCTGTCGAAGACGCCGATGACAATGAGGAGCAGCCAGAGGATGAAGAAGCCGAAGGCGAAGATCACGATCGCATACTTCCGCTCTTCAAAGGTGTAGTAACCATTCCCTTTCGGGTTGATGTCGATATAGGGAATCGCGAGCAGGCCCACGACGATCAACGTCGGCAGCACGACGCCGGCAAGCCACGGATCGAAGTAGACGAGCAGCTCCTGCAATCCGAGGAAATACCACGGGGCCTTTGCCGGGTTCGGCGTGATCGTCGGGTTGGCGATCTCCTCAAGCGGCGCGTCAACCCAAATTGACCAGATGGTCAGGAAGAGCATGACGACAAGCGAGATGATGAGCTCGATGCGCACCAGAGGCTTGAACGTATCGACATCCTTGTCGAGTTCACCGTCTACCGCATAACCTGAGGCCTTGAGCTTGTCGTTCTGGAAGGCCTGCTGAAAACCCCAGAGCGTGAAGAACGTCACCATCACGATCATGATCACAATGGCGATGTTGTCCGGCTGGGTGATGATTTCGATAAATGGATTCATAATTATCTATCGCCGGGGTTTAGTGTTGAGGTCTTGAAATACCGCCGTCCTTCCTGACACGCCAGAAATGCACGAACATGAGGATGATCGAGATGAGCGGAATAGCGATGCAGTGCCAGATGTAGGACCTGAGCAACGCGTTGCCGCCGACCGATGCCCCGCCAAGCAGGGCGAAACGCACGTCGTTGTATGGCGTGATGTGGAGATATTCGCTGAACGGCCCCTGGAAACCGAGCAGCGGCGTTGCCGCACCCATGTTGGTTCCGACCGTGATAGCCCAGAAGCCCAGCTGGTCCCAGGGAAGGAGGTAACCGGTGAAGCTCAGGAGGAAGGTCAGCACCAGAAGGATCACCCCGATGCCCCAGTTGAACTGGCGGGGAGCCTTGTAGGAGCCGGTCATGAATACCCTGAACATGTGGATCATCACCACGATGACCATGAAGTGGGCAGCCCACCGGTGCAGGTTCCTGCTGATGACGCCGTAGGGCGCCTGGAACTCAAGGTCCTTCATGTCGAGGTAAGCCAGGTCGACCGTCGGATGATAATAGAACATCAGCACGACGCCCGTGATGGTCAGGATGATGAAGGCGAGGAAGGTGATGCCCCCCATGCCCCAGGTGTAGCGCAGCTTGACGGCGCTTTCACGCACCTTGACTGGATGCAGGTGGAGGAACACGTTGCCGAAAATGGCCATGGCACGGCTTCTGGCATTGTCCCGGTAATCTCTCCTGAATACGGATTTCCATATCAGGTTTTTCTTGACCTTGTCGTAGAGACTGTTCATTTGCCTGTCGAATTTTATGTTACAAACCGCTTAGTGGTATCCGCGAAGGCGGTGCGCCTGCTTTGCATATTCGGAGGGATCCCGTCGGGAACCGTCCGGGTTCAACATATCGATCGCGAACCACGGGCAGTCGATGGCGCAGATGTTGCAACCGGTGCAACGGTTGTCATCGATATGCGCTACGCCGTTGAAGTTCAGCTCGGATTCGATAATGGTGATGCAACCCGTCGGGCAGCTCTTGACGCAGATCCCGCATCCGGTGCACTGGTCCGGATTGTTGCGGGCAAGGCCGCGCTTCCGTTGCCCCGGACGTTCAGGGGCCGACGGCGTCGCGGTCAGGGTGATCTCCTCATGGTTGTCCATCATATGGGCTTCCCGATTTCTTGTTACCGATTACCGCTATGCCTTCAGGAGGCTCTGCGGATAGACCTCGTTCGACTCCTTGCCGGGGATTCCCGGGAACTTGATGGTCTTGTCGACCTGCAACTGGCCGTCCTCGGCGATGCTGATCTTGAATCGATCCATCGGCCTCGGCGCGGGCCCTTCGAAGTTCAGCCCGGAGATGTAGTAACCGCTGCCGTGGCAGGGGCACTTGAACTTCTTCTGCGACTCGAGCCAGCTCGGGGTGCATCCCAGGTGGGTGCACTTCGACTCCATCGCAAAGAACCTTCCGTCCTGCAGGCGGATGATCCAGGTGCCGAACTCCCTCTGGTACTGCGAGTTCACCGTACCCGGAGGATAGTCGGCGGGAAATCCCACCTTGAACTGCGACGGCGGTTCGAAAAGCACCCTCGGGTAGAAGAACCTGAGGAATGCGTAGGAGTTGATGGCCAGGAACCCGGCGAGGCTGCCCCAACCGACTTTCGTCAGGAAGTTGCGCCTGTCGTTGTCGACTGGCGACGGGCCGCCCGACGTGCCATGTTCTCCATGAAGCGTTGTTTCATCCTGCATTGAGTATCTCTTTTACTTTCTTGAGACGTTTTTCAAATCCATGTCCCCGTCACCCGGGGACCAATGTCGTCGGGCATATAAAAAGGTGTGCCCGCTACAGGTTGCTCCAGCAATGCCGGAATGCAACCCTCAGGCGAGCACACCCCCAACACAACCACACACCAAAAACAAAGAACCAAAAGGCCAATGACCTCCAGCTCCGGTTGGCACCGGATATTCCGGATTTTCCTCCACCCCGTCCCCGAGGCGGAAGAAGATCAGGAAATTGTAGCGGTGAGATCATTTACGACGCAAGCGTCGAGGAAAGAAGCGCCGATCAAAGAACACTTTGGTGAACCGGTTTCGGACACTCCTTTCCAGACACTTGCAGAGTCAAGAACTGACTTGATCAGAAGGCAAAGGCACCGGCCAACGCAATGGTATTCTGGTTGGAGCCAGTCGTAACTGGGCTCTTCGTCGCCGACCACTGCCTGAGGTTCTGGGTATACGTTGCCGTCAGGGAGGCATTGGCGCGCACGTGGGTCGTCAGTGCATATGCAACCGTCGGGGTATCCTGCTGGTTAAGTCCAGTGTAGACGACCGATCCCTTCAACCAGGGATAGAGGAAGTAGGCCGCTTCTGCCTTGATGTTGCTCTTCGAGATGTTGGTGCTCCTGCTGAAGCCAAGGCCTCCGAGGAAGTTGCCATAGCTGCCGGTGACGTCAGCTTCCCAAATCAAGCGTTCGGTGACGCCGGTGGAAGACACGAAAGCACTTGCGGCAGCACCAGCTGCGGCAGCGGTTCCGGGAGCAGCGCTGTACACCATTGTCGCAAACGTGATATTGTTGTCGAGGCCGACGAATTCGTTGCCGTAAGTACCGCCAGCACCGCTCAGGAGGCCTGCGCCACCGACCTTGTACCTCGCGCGGAAGTATTTCAAGTCAGAAAAGCTGTTGGTGACGTTTGTTCCTGCCTGTCCGACACCAGCAGTGAACTTGAGGTAATCCTGCGGGATGTACACGAGTTCCGCTACGCTGCTGCCGGTGGCGTTACCAAAGGCGGGAACAAGCGAAGATGCGAAAGCGGTATTGTTTGTTGCGTTTCCAAAGCTGAGGTCGGTGAACCCGTTTCCGAACGCCAGCTTCAGGCCCGGCTTGAACGTCCATACCAGCTGGCCGGTAGTGCTCCCTGCCGTCGGGTTGTACTGGACCAGTGCAGAAAGGTTGTCACCCATGGTACCGCCGAAGAAAATAGTCGCGTTGTTGAACACGCCACTACCCCACAGTGACCTCGATGGGGTAACCACTGTCCCATCCTGTTTTTCGGAACTTGTGGCATAATCAGCAAGGTTGCCGCGAACCCAAAGCGATATCGGCGCATACCCCGGAATCTCTGCCGGCCAAGGGCTTTCGGGGAAAGTCTTCTTCCATCCATCGGCGCCCATTTTCAGCTGATCCTGCTTGGTCTTGTCCTCGTCTTCACCACCCGGCCAGCGATAGCCGTTGTTCTTGAAGGCTTCGCCAAAAGCGTTCCTTGCAGGGAAACCCGAGTGACAGGTGTAGCAGGAGGTGCCGTACTTCCTGGCAAAAGCAGGGATGGCCGATGCGTCGTTCGAGGGGGTGACCAGCGGCACCGTGCAGAGCGAAACGAGAGAGGCAATGGTTAGCTTTTTCCTCATGAATGACTCCATGTGTTGATTAGTGATGATTGCTGACTATTAAAATTACTGACCATGAAAAAGAACTGATAAACCGAGATACCCTGCCCCATACGTACCAAGCTCCTGCATGAGACTAGTGGCGAGTCATGCCAAGACATGATGTGTCGATTCCTTTGCGTAAAGAGCGGGAGCAACCGTCAAGCGCGATACAGACTGATAACAATTGTTTATACGCCATCACATAGAGATACCCGGCCCTTATGAGTCGAGAATCTCATCGGCTGAACACCGATAGCGAAAAACTATATGTCGATATAGTTATACTACAGGGTAACGTAAAATCAGGCCTCCCGAATCGAGCAGAACGTACCATCCCCTACCGGGAATCGGACAGTCATCCGAATTCAGGATTTGGGTTCAGGAAAAAACCGGAAACGATCCGTTCCGGCGAAATTGCCCTGAAACCAATCAGATTCAACGTGAAAAATAAATGCCGATCAGCAAATCAAGGAAGTATCATCATCGTGCGTCGAAACCCCACGCGCTGGAAGCGTTTACTCGAGGAAGGGGGTCATATGTCATGTGTATCGAACGGGCATAAGGAAGGAGGGAACTCAAACCTGCTACACTGCCCTGTGGTCATTCTTAACAATTGTAATAAATAATTTCAATTCTCGCAAACGTTGGGAATCCCCGGGGAACTATTTTTTAAAAAAAACCACACTTTCTTATGGCAGCGGATTGAATTCAAGCTCTTTTTTGAGGTTACGGTAGCTGCGGCATCCGCACTTGCAGCCATTGTCGCATGACTTCCTGTACCAGGATAGTGCCTCCTTCCTGTCGAGCGGCACCCCCTTTCCATGTTCATAGGCATCGCCGAGGTTGAACTGCGCCTCACCGTGCCCCTGCTCGGCAGCCTTGCGGAACCATCTGGCCGCCTCTGCGTCGTTCTCTTCGGTGCTCAACCCGAGCTGGTAATAGACCCCCAGCATGTTCTGTGCTTTCGCATCCCCTTTTTCCGCCTCCTCGCGAATCATCCTGAACCGCGCAGGGTCGGCCTTGGCCGTCACGCTCAGGGTCAGCAGGAACAACAAGGCGAAATACAGGCTTTTCATCGTAAGGGATTCTCCATGTTCTCGGGATAGAAGTTCTCTTTCCTCATCGAAACCGGTATCGAAATCCAAATCGATTGCGAATCCGATCACGATTTCGATTTGGATGTGACAGTGTCGGGGGGGGACCTTGGCCAGAGTGAAGTTAATCAATTGCCTGCGCCAAAAAAAAGCTGTCCCGGTTAGGGGCCCGGGACAGCTTCGGCAGGATCGTGTGAATGGGGGCGGACTCAGAACCTGTAGTTCATCCCGACATACACCGAACGACCCATGCCCGGAACGGCGATACCGAACGGCATATTGTACACTGGAGGATTCATTGTCGCCGGGTTCATGCTCATGGTCTGACCTTGGCCGGTATACACCCCTCCGAGCGGCAGAGAGTAGAACCTGTCGAAGATGTTCTCGACACCGAAGTCGAAACGCAGTTTGTCGATGGTGTAGCTGCCTCGCCAGTTGAACAGGGTGTACCCTGCGGTCGAAAGCTCCTGTCGAGGTACGGATGTGTCGTTCTTCCTCGCCACGGCAACCATCTCCAGCGTATTGCCGAGGCTGCCGACCTGCTGGTCGAGCGATAGCTTGGTATTCAGCGGCATGATGTTGTAGAGCCCGCTTCCGGTATCGACGTTGCGCCCGTTCACATAGTTCACCAGGCCCTTCGCACGCCACTCACCGAGGCCGTTTTCACCGAGCGGCATGCGCCCGGAGACATCCACGCCGAAAAGGCGGCCGGTCTGGTTCATATACCTCAGGATACCGAACTGGCCGGCGGGGTTCGTCGTGGCGACATTGGACGTGCGATCCCATTGCACGGCGTCGATATAGTCGGCCACCCAGGTAAAGTAGGGCGAAACCTTCAACTCCCAGCTCTTGTCCCCGCTGTGCAAGCTTGCGCTTGCGCTGACGGTGCGGGCTACTTCAGGCTTCAGGTCAGGATTGCCGAGGTAGCCGTTGCCGTCCCCCACGTAGTTGTTCATGATCAGCGCCATGGCATTGCGCGACCAGGAGTAACGCTCGTAGAGGTTCGGGGTGCGGGTCTTCTGCGCAACTCCAAACTCATAGGTCAGGTGCTCGTCAGGAGTGCAGCGGGTCAGCGCCGTCAGGTCGAGGTT
>JAAXWS010000015.1 GCA_013334865.1 Chlorobiaceae bacterium | reverse complement strand
GTCAACCGCGCCGGTTGACATGCACGACCATCTTTTTTTTATGCCCGGGGCAATTGAAAGAGAATGTAAGAGATGCATGTCCGTCGGGATAAATCCCTCCTGAGTATGGGAGGCTGAAGCCCGGGACAGCATGAGAAGTTGATTTCCTGATTGCCCCGGGTTTCAACCCGGGGAATGGGGCGCCCCCCCGCTCTCTTTTTAAAGGCTTTTCAGGTGCTCGAGCAGGTGGCTGTTGAAGAGGGTCGGCTGTTCGAGGTTCGAGAGGTGCCCTGCGTCTTGCAGGATCTCGAGTTTCGATCCGGGGATCCTGGCGTGCATGTCGGAAGCCGTGATCACCGGGGTAACGGAATCCGATTCGCCGTTGATGAAGAGGACCGGGCAGGTTATCGTGGGCAGCAGGCCGGTCGAGTCCTGCCTTTCGGCGATCGCCCCCATGGCTTCGCTGATCTCCGCCGCCGGCTGCCGGAGGATGATGTCGCTTACCTGCGAGACCAGTCCGGGCTGCTCTTTGTAGGTCCTGCTGGCGAAGAAATTCGGCACCATGCGGGCCGCGGCTTCAGACGGTCCCTGCTTTTCCACAGCCTTGCGGAACTCCCTCCGGTGCTTGCGTGCTTCAGGACCGTCGGCATTTGCCCTTGTGTCGCACAGGACGAGTGAGGCCGTCCTGTCAGGGAAGAGCCTCCAGAACGCGAACGCCTGATATCCGCCCATCGACAGGCCGACGATCGACACCTTTCCGCAGCCGAGCGAATCGAGCAGGACGCAGAGGTCCCGGGCGTAATCCTCCATGCTCCATCCCGGCCTGGAGGGCGACCCGTCGAACCCGTAGACATGCGGGGCCACGACGCCGTAACCGGCATCCTGAAGGAAGGAGGCCTGCGGCTCCCACATGGCGGCGGAGAGCGGAAAGGCATGAAGCAGCACGACTGTGCCGGCGTCACCGCCGACGGAACCGAGGTACTTCAGCATGCGTCAGTTCTCGAGGCTTTTCGTGCCGCGGATGTCGCGAATGATGTTGTTGGCTTCGTCGAGGATCTTGCGGGCTTCGTCGCGCGCGCTGTCGATGATCTCCTGCGAGCGGTGCTTGGCCTCGTTGCTGTAGGCTTCTTCCTGCCCGGCGCCTTCGTAATATTCGGCGGCCTTTTCGAGTGCGCTCTTCAGCTGGCCTGAAATGATCATCTGGGTTTCCGTGCCCTTGCGGGGGGCGAACAGCAGCCCCATGACGGTACCGGCGGCTGCGCCGAAGATAGCTCCGAAGAAGAGGCCCTTGTAATATTTGTCCTGATTTTCCATGGACGGTATTTTTTTGTTTTTCAAGACGCTGTATAAAAATAAGTCAACTCAGAAGAATTTCCATAACCTCCTCCTCAAGGGCCGCGAGTCGTTCGGTCAGGTCGTGCCGGCTGAGCAGGCGGAACTTCTTGGTGCAGTGCTCGAACGACAGGATGAACCCCGATCCGAACACCGACTCCCTGAAGTCGTCGAACCGGACATAGCCTCCGGCCGAAACCTGCTGCGCGCCCTGCCGGTGCTCATGACGTGAAGGGAAGACGCGGAGTTCGCGGAAATCGGCGTAATCGAACACGTCCCTCGTCGCCGGAGCGTCGATCAGCACTTCGTGCCCCTGCAGCGGAAGGTTGTGCTTCCGTGCGAGCAGCGAGCAGATTTCCTGCTCCTTGTTCTTTCGCCTCCTGTGGTCCGAGCTGTAGCAGAACCAGGCGGGATCGGCCTCCATCAGCGCTTCCCGGTAGGGGACGATGGTCATGGCCCGCTTGTAGACGTGGCGGTTCAGGATGTCGTCGAGCAGTTCCTGTGCCGGCAGGCCAAGGCCGCGGATCGAGCGGTCAAGCTCGAAGAGCACCCGGTCGTCGGACCCGAAGTAGAAGAGCTCGCGGAGGTGGTCTGTCGGCACCGCCCCGGCGTCCACGATATCCTGCAGCAGGCGCCGGAGCATGGCCGAGAGCGTGCGGCTGGTGTGGTGCCAGTAGACGTTGCGCATCATCATGTACTTCGCGAAGATAAGGCTCTCGAGCGGTGCGATCCCCTTTTCCGTGATCGCGAAGCGCTCCCTCGCCGGATCGGGCACGAATGACTCGACCAGCCGTTCGATGTCGATGCTGCCGTACGGGATGTTGCAGTGGTGCGCGTCGCGCATCAGGTAGTCCATCTTGTCCGGATCGAGGGTGCCGCTGACGAGTTTGCCCAGGCGGTGCGTCGATTTGCCGGCGATGATGTCGACCACCGTCTCCGGATCGACCTTCCAGTCGTCGTGGAGGATTCCGGCGAGCGGCGGCGAACCGGGATGCTTCTGGTTTACGAACATGCCGGTCAGCGCTTCGTGGTGCGCGAAGACGCTGCCGGTGGCGCCCGGCGGGGCGATCTCCTCGAGGACGTGGGCATGCGGGTAGTGGCCGATGTCGTGCAGGAGGCAGGTGGAGAGCAGCGTCCTGCAGGTCTCGTCGTCGAACTGCAGCCTTTCATCCTGAAGCTTCGCGGCGAGCGGACTGGTCACCATGCGCTGCAGGATAAGCTTCATCAGGTGGTAGACGCCGATCGAATGCTCGAAACGGGTGTGCGTCGCACCGGGGTAGACCTGCTGCGAGAACGAGAGCTGGCGGATGCCCTTCAGCCGGAGGAAGGTGGGATGGGCCAGGATCTTCTTCAGCGGATCGCTCAGGGGGATATGCCCCCAGATGGGTATGCGGATGAAGCCGCCTTCGGAGCGGAAGAGGAACGAATCGGCGATCATTGGCGAGTTTTATTTTGTCACTTGCCTTCAAAGATACGCAGTAAGGATCCCTGTTGAGAAACGGGCGGGCAAAAAAAAACTGCAGCCGGTAGACTGCAGTTTTTGCCTTTATAAGACGGTGCTCAGTACCTGGAGCGGGAAACGGGGCGATCCTCTTTCGGCTTCGCTTCGTTGACCCTGATCTTCCTGCCGTTGAGATCGCTCTCGTTCAGGTTCGAGATGGCTTCGTTGGCTTCTGCGTCATTCGGCATTTCGACGAAACCGAAACCTTTGGAACGGCCGGTGAACTTGTCGATGATGACGTTAGACCTGGAGACGGTTCCGAACTCACCGAACGCACGGCTCAGTTCTGCTTCGGTGACGTCGTAATCAAGATTGCCTACATAAATGTTCATGCTTTTCTCTGTGAATTGTGCTTTGATCGAAAAGAGAGTAGCTGCCAAATAACCAAAAGCACAAATCACTTGAAAGCATCCAGGCCAACCTTTGGCCCGAAAGAATAGATTACTCTTTCTTTTACTAATTAACAAATTAATTGTATCACGAAGCTTCGGAGCCCATGTGCCGGTGCTCCTTCAGGTGCAGGGAGCACACCTTCCGGAAGTGGTGGCCGTAGATCGCCAGCGTCACGGCCAGCGGAAGCGCCCGCTGTCGATGGATGAAGGTCCAGGTGAGCATCTTCCAGTACTGGACCCTCTCACGTCCGATTACCCCGAGCAGGAGTGTAGAACGCATGAACGCGATGAACCGGCTCATCCTGAAGCTGCTTTTGATCCGGGGAACCCGGTACTCCATAAGCAGCGTGCGGATGCGCTGGTAGTAGAATTTCGGGGCATAGAGGTGTTCCATCATCTCCCGGTAACCCCTGCGAAGGATATCCGGATCCATTTTCGATACGATGTTGGTGTTGCTGTCGGCGTTGTCCCCGCTGACGTGGTGAAGTAGCCGCCCCTCGCTCTTCATGCGGTCGTACAGTTTCGTTCCCGGCAGGGCCTGCAGGATGCCCACCATGGCCGTCACGATGCCGCTTTTCTGGATGAACTCGATCTGCTTCTGGAATATCGAAGGGGTGTCGCTGTCGAATCCGACGATGAAGCCTCCCTGTACCTCCAGCCCCGCCTGCTGGATGCGCCGTACATTCTCGAGCATGTCGCGAGACGTGTTGTGCTGCTTTCCGCACTCCTGCAGGGCGATGTCTTCAGGTGTTTCTATGCCGATGAACACCTGGTTGAACCCCGCGAGCACCATCAGCGACATCAGCTCGTCGTCGTCGGCGAGATTGATCGAGCACTCGGTGTAGAATTTCGTGGTCACGCCGTACCTGTTTCGCCATTGGATCAGCGCCGGCAACAGCTCCGTCTTCAGATACGAGCGTTGCGCGATGAAGTTGTCGTCAACGAAGAAAATGCTGTCCCGCCAACCGAGCCGCCTGATGCCGTCGAGCTCCGCGATGATCTGGGTGCTTGTCTTGGTCCGGATCTTGTGGCCGAACAGGGTGGTGACGTTGCAGAATTCGCAGCGATAAGGGCATCCTCGTGAAAACTGGATAGCCATCGAGGCGTATTTCTTCCTGTCGAGCAGTCCCCATTCCGGTGCGGGTGTGCGGGTGATATCCGGGAACTCGCTGCTGGCATAGAGTTTTTTCGGAGTGCCCGTCCTCAGGTCTTCGAGGAACAGGGGGAGGGTTGCCTCCGCCTCGTTCAGTACGAAGTGGTCTACCTCCGGGAACTGCTCGTGTGCGGTCGTGAAGAGAGGGCCTCCGGCGACAACCGTTACGCCTGCCGCCTTGCATCGGACGATAACCTCACGCGCTGAGCCCTGCTGCACCGACATCGCGCTGACCAGCGCCATGTCGGACCACTCGAGGTCAGCCTCCTGCAGCGGCTGTACGTTCAGGTCCACCAGCCGACGATTCCACGATTCCGGCAGCATGGCGGCTATGGTCACCAACCCCAGCGGGGGCAGGGAGGCCTTTTTCCTGACGAACTTCAGGGCGTGCTTGAAGCTCCAGAATGTGTCCGGAAACTCGGGGTAGAGGAGAAGGATGTTCATGTGCCGTTGCCTCGATCGTTGGGGGATTGGGCCTGACCCGGCGTTACGGGGGTCAAGGTCAACAACAGATTGGCGAGGGGTTAAGTTGCATATGGCGGGATGTGGCGGCCAGGCCGTTCAGCAGCTCAGTAACGTTCGAGCGTGAACTTCTCGCCCAGGTAGAGCTTCCGTGCGTCCGGATTTTCGGCGATCTGTTCGGGCGAACCGTGCATGAAGATGCTGCCGTCGAACAGCAGGTAGGCGCGATCGGTGATCGAGAGGGTTTCGTGCACGTTGTGGTCGGTGATCAAAACCCCGATGTTGCGCTTGACGAGCCCCTCGACGATCTGCTGGATATCCTCCACGGCGATCGGGTCGACGCCCGCGAACGGCTCGTCGAGCAGTATGAACTTCGGGTCGAGCGCCAGGGCACGCGCGATCTCCGTGCGGCGCCGTTCGCCGCCGGAGAGTGCATACCCCATGCTCTTCCGTATGTGCGTGATGTTCAGCTCCTCGAGCATCAGGTCGGTCTTCTCCCTGCGCTCTGCTTTCGACATGCCGGTGAACTCCAGCACACCGAGGATGTTCTCCTCGACCGTGAGTTTCCGGAACACCGAGGCCTCCTGCGGCAGGTAGCCGATTCCCTTTCGGGCTCGCCGGTACATGGGCAGGTCGGTGATCTCCTCCTGGTCCAGGTACACCTCGCCGGCGTCCGGCCGGACCAGGCCGACGATCATGTAGAATGTGGTGGTCTTGCCTGCGCCGTTCGGGCCGAGCAACCCGACGATCTGGCCCTGCTTCACCTCCAGGGTAGAGCTTTTGACGACCTCCCGCTTGTTGTAGACCTTCTTCAGGTTCTTGCAGCTCAGGATAGAACTCATTGGATCGCGGTCATCTGGTTATCGGAGCTCGAGATGAAAAGGTTGGGTTTCGGGAGCATCAGCAGTTGCCGTACTTCCGGTTGAACTCCGCATCGCTCATGACGAGCAGCATGATGCCCTCGATGAGGCTGACGATGCTCGGGATGAAGGTCCAGCAGAACAGGATGTAGACAACGCCCCAGCCGATCCTGCCGAGATAGAACTTGTGGACCCCGATGCTGCCCAGGAAGAAGGCGAACAGGGCCGCAGCCAGCTTGCTCCTGCCGTTCGGCGCGACCGAGTCGAGATTGTTGGCGGAGGGTGCGGGAGACTGGCGGACGCCGCATTTCGGGCAGATTTCGGCTTTGACGTTGATGCGTGCGCCGCATTCGGTACAGAACTTCTCGTTCGGGCTTTTGGATATGGTTTCGCTCATGGTGCGACAGATACATTTGATGGTATTGAAAAGCCGGTATTCTTGTGCTTGGGCAATATAACGATTGCTTCGCTCTTTTGCCTTTTCCCGTATTCCTTCAGGATGCAGGTTCCGGAGCGGGTTGCCGGCGGTGGGTCCCTCGGTCCCCCTCGGGAACCCCGAGCCGAGGTGCAGGCGTTGTATGAACAGTTCCCTGAGTACCGCCTGCAAGTGAAATCCGGCAGTCATAACCAAAACCCCCTGCGATTATGATGACCAACATCACGACGCCGCCCGCCTGGCTTGACCGGCAGGCATACCCTTTCGAGTCCAGGTTCTTCCCGACCAGCGCGGGCCGGATGCACTATGTCGACGAAGGCAGCGGCGAGCCGATCGTCTTCGTCCATGGCAACCCGGTCTGGTCATATGTTTACCGCGACCTGATCCGGGAACTGCGCGGAAGCTACCGGTGCATCGCGCCGGACCACATCGGCTTCGGCCTTTCTGACAAGCCTGCCGACTGGAGCTACCTGCCCGAGGACCACGCCCGAAACCTCGAACTGCTGCTCGAGTCGCTCGACCTGCACCAGGCCACCATCGTCGTCAACGACTGGGGTGGCCCCATCGGCCTTTCGTATGCGCTTGACCACCCGGAGCGGGTCTCCGGCATCGTGGTTTCCAACACCTGGTTATGGTCTGTGGCGTCGGATTGGTACTACCAGGCCTTCAGCTGGTTTATGGGCGGCCCGATCGGCCGGTGGCTGACCGGCGAGTTCAATTTTTTCGTCCGGACATTCATGCCGGTGGTCTACGGCGAAAAATCGAAACTGACCCCGAAGGTGCATGGGCAGTATATCCATCCGTTCGACGAGCGGGGTTCGAGGAAGGGCATGTGGGTCTTCCCCGGCCGGATCATCGGTTCTTCCGGCTGGCTCGATTCGCTCTGGTCCCGCATTGTCGTGCTCAGGGGCAAGAAAGTCCTTCTCGCCTGGGGCATGTTGGATATCGCGTTCCGGGAGAACGAGCTGAATACCTGGACACGGGCTTTCCCCGATGCGGCGATCCTCCGCTTCGAGGATGCCGGCCATTATGTTGCCGAAGAGAAGCCCCTGGAACTGGCGGCGGCCATACGCAGATTCATCTCCGGAAAGGGCTGATTTATCAGCTCTCAGCGGTCCCGGCGTTTTCCTGCCTTGCCGCGTCGGCCATGCTGTCGGGCAGTTGCCTTGCCGGTTGCCCGGCAGCCGCTGGCGATGCGCGTTTATTCCCACGGTTTTTCTCCCGCCGGTTTTCATCTCCCCCAAAAAAGCGCTAACGTGAGATATAGCTCCGAGCCTTACCTAACAAACAGATTCAGGATTATGCGAAAGGTCATGTCATACCGGGGGATGCATCCGGAACTTCACGATACGGTGTTTCTTGCCGATGGTGCGTACGTCATTGGCGACGTGAAGATCGGGGCGCATTCGAGCGTCTGGTTCAATGCGGTCGTCCGCGGCGACGTCTGCCCGATCACGATCGGCGAGAAGACCAGCGTGCAGGACAACGTGACGTTGCATGTCACGCACGACACCGGCCCGCTCGAGATCGGCAGCAACGTCACGATTGGACACGGAGCGGTGCTGCACGCCTGCACGGTCGAGGACAATGTGCTGATCGGAATGGGCGCGATCCTGCTCGACCACTGCGTCATCGAGCCCTGGTCTGTGGTTGCCGCCGGCTCGCTCGTCAAGCAGGGCTTCAGGGTTCCTTCAGGCATGCTGGTTGCAGGTGTGCCCGCAAAGGTGATCCGACCGATCACCGAAGAGGAGCGGCAGAACATTGCCGAGTCGCCCGAGAACTACGTGCGTTACGTGGCCCATTACCGCGAGGGCGGTTACGAGGGGCGCTGAATATATGCCCATGGTGAATTGTGCGGGCAAATCGCTACATTAGCTATCATTTTTGCAAGGCATACGAAACCAGTTACCAACCATGGCGCAACAAGACGTGGTCATTATCGGCGGCGGCATCAGCGGGCTCAGCATGGCCTTCTACTGCTCGCAGGCCGGCATGAAAACCACCCTGATCGAAAAGGGCAAGGCTGTCGGCGGCTCGTTCGCATCACACCACTATTCGAGCAACGGCGACAGCTTCTGGCTGGAGCTGGGTGCGCACACCTGCTACAGCTCGTACCAGAACCTGCTCGGCATCGTCGAGGCTTGCGGCATCTTCGACACCATCATCCCCAGGGAGAAGGTGCCCTTCACCCTGCTGAAGAACGGCGAGGTGAAGTCGATCACGTCGGGTCTCAACATACCTGAACTGCTCGTTTCGGCGCCCAACCTTTTCCGCCTGAAGAAGGACAACCTGACCGTCAGGGAGTACTACTCGAAAATTGTCGGGCAGGGAAACTACCGCAACACGATCAGCCACTTCTTCAACGCCGTGCCGTCCCAGGTGACCGACGACTTCCCGGCCGACATGATGTTCAAGAGCCGTCCCAAGCGCAAGGATGTCCTCAAGAACTACACCTTCAAGGGCGGCCTGCAGAGCGTTGCCCACACCATCGCCGCACGAAAGGGTATCGAAGTGCGGACGGGATCGCCAGCCGAAACGGTGGCCATGTCCGGCGGCAGGTATGTCGTCAGGACCGAAGACGGGCAGGAGTATTCGGCCGGGGCGCTTGTCCTGGCGCTCCCTTCCGCGGTCGCCTCGAAGCTCCTGCAGAACGTGAACCAGGCAGTGGCACATCACCTCTCCCTGCTCAAGTATGCCGACGTCGATTCCGTGGGCGTCGTGGTCAGGAAGGAGAACGTGTCGCTCAAGCCGGTCGCGGCCATCATCTCCCCCGACGATACCTTCTTCTCGATGGTCTCGAGGGATACCGTCAAGGACGACAACTTCCGGGGCTTCGCTTTCCATTTCCGTCCGGGGCTTGACGACAATGCCAAGTTCAAGCGCATCAGCGAGGTGCTCGGCGTGGGCCTGCCGAAGATCGAGCATACCGTCACGAACTTTACGGTGCTGCCCTCACTGCGTAAAGGCCACCGTGAATGGGCACGCAAGGCCGACGACCTGCTTTCCGGCGCCAGGAACCTCTACCTGACCGGCAATTACTTCGGCGGCATGGCCATCGAGGACTGCGTCTCGCGCTCGCACGACGAGTTCGACCGCATGGCGAGATGAGTGACGAGTGGCCAGTGACGAGTGACGAGTCTGGCCACTGGCGCGAATGTCCTTTCCGCATCGAACCTTTCAGAGCGGCGCATGCCGTCGCTGAACCCTTGATCAGATGCAGATGAACGTACCATACTCACCCGAACCATGGATGATGCCCGCGGTCGTGGCCGCGTTCGCTTTCCTCCTCTATCTGGTGGCCAACTCGCTGCTCAAGAGCCTCATCGCGAAGGTCCGCGCCTCCCTTCGCGATACCGGCCTTCCTTTCGGGATGCTGCTGCTGCCCATCAGGCTGCTCTTCCTCCTCATCGGCGTCACGGGCGTCGTGCACTATGCGAAGATACCCTCCGAGGCCAAGGAGCTCGCCATTCACGCTTTGACCATCGGCTCCATCGCCGGGGTCGCCTGGCTCATGCTCCGGGGCTTCGCGTTCACCGAATCGCTGATCCAGATGCGCTACAAGGAGGTCGGCAAGGGGGACATCGAAGCGAGGCGCGTGGCTACCAACGTCAGCCTTATACGGAAGATCCTGAACGTGCTGGTCATCATCCTTGCCGTTTCAGGGGTCCTGATGACCTTCGACACCGTCCGGCAGATCGGCCTGAGCATCCTTGCCTCCGCAGGGCTTGCGGGCGTCGTGATGGGCTTCGCCGCCCAGCGCAGCCTGCAGACGCTCATCGCCGGAATCCAGATCGCCATCGCCCAGCCTGTCCGACTCGACGACGTCGTGGTCGTCGAGAACGAGACCGGCCGGGTCGAGGAGATCACCCTCACCTATGTCGTCGTGCGCCTCTCCGACCAGCGCCGCATCATCGTGCCCATCACCTGGTTCATCGACAGGCCCTTCCAGAACTGGACCCGCAGCTCCACCGAGCTCATCGGCGCGGTCACGCTTCAGGTTGGTTACGCCATGCCGGTTGGGGATCTCCGTGCCGAGCTCGAACGCATCGTTTCGGCCCACCCGCTTTGGGACAAAAGGGTGGTGCGGCTTGAGGTGACCGGCGCCGTACGCCAGTATATGGAGTTGCGGGCGCTGGTCAGTGCAGCCAACTCCGTCGACCTCTGGACCCTCCGCTGCGAGGTCCGCGAGAAGCTCATCGGGTTCATGCGGCAGATCGGCGCCGAGCCACCTGACGACGATGCCGGTGACTCCGGCCCCGACGAATTTTCGGTGCGTTGACGGGCCGATCGTGCTGCAAAGCCGAAAAGATTGCTATCTTGCCGGCGAATTTCTTGGGCGGACGAGCGTGGAAACCTGTCGTGAAAACTGCCGGGGAAATGATCGGATGCACATCAGGGCACCACTAAGTATTGTCGTGAGAAGCACGAGTGCAAGGCGGACGGGGCGCAGAACCCGGAGTGTACAGACAGTACATGAGGATTTCGAGCACCGACCAACGCAGCAATCGGGTTTCGGAACAAATACATAGAGGTGCACATCATAATGAACAAGGAGAACGACTTATGGCACAGGCCAAACATGGAGATACGGTCCGGGTCCATTACACCGGCACTTTCGACGACGGCACGGTTTTCGACAGCTCGGCTGAGCGCGAGCCCCTGCAGTTCACCATCGGCAGCGGCCAGGTGATCCCCGGATTCGACAACGCCGTCCTCAACATGACCCTCGGCGAGAAGAAGACGGTCAACATCCCAGCCGATCAGGCCTACGGCCCGCGCAGCGAAGAGCTCGTCGCCGAAATCGGTCGCGACAGGCTTCCCGCCGACCTCGAGGTCGAAATCGGCCAGCAGCTCCAGGTCGGCCTCGCCGACGGCGGCCAGACCGTGGTGCTCATCGTCGACCTCAACGATGAGACCGTCACCCTCGACGCCAACCACCCGATGGCCGGCATGGACCTCAACTTCGAGCTCGAACTCATCGAGATCGCCTGATCCGTCATTCGACCGCAAATCAACTCTGGGGTCAGGTCTTGTATTTTAGCATTTCGACAAAATGCTAAAATACAAGACCTGACCCCGCTCTTTATTTTCTTGCTGATTTGCTTCTGAATGGTTAATATGTAAACATGGTTGAACGCGTTGATACATATGGGCCGGTTCGCGAATCGATTCTCGATATGCTGAACGCCCTGAACGATCCTACACGGCAGGAGATCATCTTCCTGTTCCAGAAGCAGCCCGAGTTCTGCGTGAACGATATCGCCAGGCAGTTCAGCCTGAGCCGCCCGGCCATCTCCCATCACCTGAACCTCATGAAACGGGCGAAGATCCTCAACGCGCGCAAGGAGGGCAAGGAGGTCTACTACTCCTTCAACAAGGAGCAGGTACTGGGCACCCTCGACATGCTCACGAGCTATTTGAAAGGGTGCTGCTGACTTTCTTTTGTTGTATATGATCAAATGTTTAAGCATATAACCAAATGGGGGGAGATATGAACTGCAAGCTGACGATACAGGAGAGCGATGCCAGGATACCACAGAGCAAAATCGCCGGCGTCTACGACCTGAATGCCCCGGTGTACGACATCTGGGGCACGCTCACCGAAAGCAACGCCCGCCAGAGGGCCATCGATCTTGCCGGGATCACCGACGGCCTGAATATCCTCGAGGTGGCGGTCGGGACCGGCCTGGCATTCCATGAGATCGTGAAAAGGAACCCGAACGGCTCGAACACGGGCATCGACCTCTCCGAAGGCATGCTCAGCCGGGCCCGGAAGCGCCTGCAGGGGGTCGGCATGGCGAACTACACCCTCTCCATTGCATCCGCCCTCGATCTTCCCGTGAAGAGCAGCTCGGTCGACATCCTGTTCAACAACTACATGTTCGACCTCATGACGCCCGAAAACATCGACCGGGCGCTCGAGGAGTTCAAACGGGTGCTCAAGCTCGGCGGCCGCCTTGTGCTCGTCAACATGACCAAGGGGGAAAAACACGGGAGCTGCATCTACGAAAGGATCTATCGGATGTTCCCTGCCCTCATGGGCGGTTGCCGCGGCGTGGTGCTCTCCGGCAGTCTGGAACTTCAGGGATTCACGGTCGTTTCACGCGAATACTACCAGCAGATGCTGTTTCCTTCGGAGGTTGTCATGGCTACGAAAGCCGCTTGATCCATCTGTCCTGAACATGAAACAGCAAGGGCGCCCATCTCGCCCTTGCTGTTTCATGTTCAGTGCACCGAGCAGGAGATGCAGGGGTCGTAGGATCTTACCAGTATGACGCAGAGCTTCTCTGTTTCGGCTTCGTTCCGGCCTTCGGCCAGCGCCTGTTCGGCGAGGGCGTGGAGGTCGTAGTGGATGTTGGCGTTGTTCTGCGTGGTCGGGATGATGCAGTCGGCCTTGACCACCTTGCCTTCGTCGTCGGTCTCCAGGTGGTGGTAGAGGATGCCTCTCGGGGCTTCGACGGCGCCGGTGGCCGAGCCCGCCTTCGGCTTGAAGGCCGTCCGGATGTCGAGCAGGTCGGCGTCGAGCAGGCGGTCGACGAGCATTGCGGCGTCCTCCATGATGTGGTGGCACTCGACGAGCTGGGCGACGTTGTTCATGAAGGGGTTGTGGCAGACAGGCTCCAGCCCGAAGGCGGCGGCGGCGGCTCTGGCCCGGGGGTGCAGGAGACCGAAGTTGTTGTTGAAGCGGGCCAGCGCCCCGGCAGCAGACGACTGGCGGGTGACCTTCGTGAATTTCGAGGTGGAGAACGCCACGAGGTATTCGTTGGTCATCCGCAGGTAGTCCTCCTCGTCCCGGACGACGCCGTCGGTCGAAACCAGGTCGCCGCCGATCGAGGGGTAGGCCGAGCCGTTGCGCAGCGAGATGAATTCGGTTTCACGGACGAACTGCGGGATCGTGAGCGTGCTGAAGAACTCCGTTGTCCTTTCGAGGGCCGGCAGCCGTTCGGCGATCATCGTTTTCAGCCGGAGCAGCAGCTCCCTTGACGGGGCCTTGCTGACGCCCCCGAGCACGAGGCTGACCGGATGGGTGCAGCGTCCGGTGGTCACGGTGCTGATTTCGTTGCCGAGCTCCTTGAGCTGCAGGCCGGCACGAACGATCTCCGGGTGCGATTGCATGATCGGCAGGGCGCTGGGCGCATCGAGGAAGTCGGGGGCGGCCAGGAAGAAGAGGTGCAGGGCGTGGCTCTGCAGGGTCTCGCCGTGCATGGCGAGCAGGCGGATGGTGAGCGCGGTTTCCGGCGGCGTGATCTCCATGGCTCGTTCGAGCGCGCGGATGCTGGCCAGGGAGTGGCTGATCGAGCAGATGCCGCAGATCCTCGAGGTGAGGAACGGCACCCGTTCGGCGCTCATGCCCTTGACGATCGCCTCGAAGAAGCGCGGGGTCTCGACCACCGCCCAGGTAGCTTCGGCAAGGCGCCCATCCCTGACGGAGATGCGGATGTTGCCGTGCCCTTCGACCCTCGGGAGGTGGTGCAGGTCGATGTCGAAATCAAGTTTCCTCTTCAAGGTAGTCTCCGAAACCGTTGTAGAATGCGAGCTTTTCCCTCATGTCCGCCATACTGAGCTCCTTGTCCCTGACGAGCTGCGCGAAGGCGGGGAAGTTGATCTCTTCGGCCGGCCCCCGGCAGCCGAGGCAGGCGGTATTTCCGGTGGGGCAGACCGCGTCGCAACCGGCACGCGTGACGGGGCCGAGGCAGATTTCGCCGAGGTCGAACAGGCAGGTGTTGAGCCGCTGCTTGCACTCGACGCAGACGGGATAGGTCGGAAGGGTGACGGGCGAGCGGCTGACGAGGCTCACCACGATCCGTTCGACCTCCTCCTTCGAGACGGGGCATCCCGGAATGCCGTAGTCCACCTCGACGATGTCGCCGATCCTCATCGACGGCATCGTCTCGATCGCCTTGCCGTCGTAGACTTCACGGATGACCGCCTCCTGCGGCATGCGGTTCTTGAGGCTGTTCACCCCGCCGAAGCAGGCGCAGGTGCCGAAGGCGACGAGCATCTTCGCCCGGGCGCGGATCGTCTTGAGCCGTTCGATCTCGTCGCTTCGCGTGATGCTCCCCTCGACCAGGGCGATGTCGTAATCGTCGTGCCGTTCGGAGGAGATCTCCCTGAAGTTGCGGATGTCGACCAGCGCGAGGAACTCCGGAAGGGTGGACTCCCTGTTGGCGAGCTGCAGCTGGCACCCTTCGCAGCAGGTGAAGTCGAACGAGGCGATCTTCAGGGGTTGCAGTTCGAATCCGAGGTGGTTCATGGCGGCTCCCTAGATGGCTTCCTTGAGGTTCATGACCGACCAGTAGTCGAACACCGGGCCGTCGAGGCAGGTGAAGGTGGAGCCGACCATGCAGCGGCAGCACTTTCCCATGCCGCAGTGCATCCGGCGCTCCAGCGACACGAACATGCGGTTCATCGGGATGCCCTTCAGGTCCAGGTAGTTGCAGACGAACTTGAACATGGCCGGCGGGCCGCAGACGATGGCCCAGGTCTCTTCGGGGTCGAAGGTGAATTCGTCGAACAGGGTGGTGATCATCCCGCTCCTGCCACGCCAGGATCCGTCCGGATTCTCGACGATGGTGTGCAGCTTGACGTTGCTCACCTTCTGCCACTCCTCGAACTGGTAGCTGAAGAGCAGTTGCGACGGCTCTTTCGCGCCGTAGAGGAGCCGCACGTCGCGGTACCAGTCGCGGTGGTTGCCGATCCAGAAGAGCGGGGCGCGCATCGGGGCGATGCCGAGTCCTCCGGCCACCATGAGCACGTTCCGCCCTTTCATCTGCTCCATCGGGAATGCCGTCCCGAAAGGCCCCCTGATGGAGACGATGGCGCCCTGCTTGGCTTCGAAGAGGGCCGAAGTCACATGTCCGGCCCTGCGGATGCACAGCTCGATGAACTCGTGGTTGCTCGTGGAGCTCGAAATCGAGATCGGCGCCTCGCCGTAACCCGGCACTTCGAGCATCAGGAACTGGCCGGGCCTGAAGTTGAAGAGCTCCCGTTCGAGCGGGTCGACGATGCGGAGCAGGAACAGCCGCTCCTGGCCGGAGAGCGGCACGATGTTGGTGATCCGGCACTTGTAGCCCCGGTCGGTGATCATGACCTCGCACTTTTTCTGGAAGTCCGGGGCCCTGAGCGCGAAGGGTTCGAGGTTCAGGTCCTGTCCGGGGATGTTGAAACGCAGGTCATGCATGATTCACGCTCCAGTCTGAGGTCGTTGATGACGTCTTTCGGATTGATGCCGGCCAGGCAGGCGCGTCCGCACCGGTTGCAGCCGACGCAGATCTGCTGGTTGTCGTTGGCCGCGAAACCGCGGTAGTGGTGGTAGTAGCGGTACTTGAGCCGGTCGCCGTTCTTTGGCCTGAAGTTGTGCCCGCCGGCAACCTGGGCGAAATCGACCAGGTTGCACGAGTAGAGGTGGTTCTGCCGGGTCGAGCCCTTGAGGTCGATGTCGAACCGCTCCTCGACGCTGTAGCAGTAGCAGGTGGGGCAGACCATGGCGCAGGAGCCGCAGCTGAGGCACTTGTCGCCCCATTTCTGCCAGATCGGGGAGTCGAACTCGATGTCGAGGAAGACCGGTAGGCCGGTCACCTCGATATTGGTCGTGAAGCTGTGCTTGATCATCTTGCGCCGTTCGATCAGGTTGCAGTTGTCCTCGTAGGAGGGCTCCTCGAGCCGGAACTCCTTGAGGAAGCCGAAGGCGTTCGCGGAGTTGATCGACAGGTAGTACCGGTCGCCGATGTCGGAACAGAAGAGGTTGAAGCCGTGGTTGACGGTGTGCCGGTTCATCGACTTGCAGAAGCAGTCGGCCAGCGGCAGGTGGTCCATGCCGATGATGAAGGTGTTCCGGCGGCGCGCGAGGTAGTAGGGCGACGGATAGGGGCCGCGGAGCATCACGTCGTCGAGGATGTTGACGGCGTTGATGTCGCAGGGCCTGAGGCCGATGAGCACGATGGGCGGAGCGTCGTACCGCACCTCCTGCTCCCAGTTGCCGTCGGTGAAGCTGAATTTGGAGAGTTCGTCGCGGAAAGGCAGGAAGAGGTGCTTGGCCGATGAGTGGGTGGCCGTGTAGTCGAAGGCGATCTCGCCCGCCGACGTTACCGGCATGAACTGGTAGATCGGCTCGCCCCTGCGGCCGGTATCGACCTGGCGCGGCCCGTAGGCGTTGTTCGCCTTGACGATCGCATCGATGAACGATATGAACTCGGGCTTCGAAATGACCTTGTAAATCATCTGAACACCTCCGGTTTCACGGGAATGTCGGGGGAGTGGCTGACAGCCTATGTATGAATGTAGGAAAAAGCCGGGTGAATCAAGCAGTTCGGCAAGGGTTTCAGGCCGAGGCTTTTTTCTCCAGCACGTAGACCTTGTCGTTTTTCCTGACGCGGTCGCATCTGACCGTGAAGGTCTCCCCCTGGGCGATCCTCTCTGCCGGCGTGTCGTCGAGGTAGGGAGCTGCTGCGGACACGGTCACCAGCCCTGTCGCGGGGCCCTGGATGGAGAGCGTCTCGCCCGCATCAAGCCCACGAGAGTGGATAAGGATTTCTGCGATGCCGGCCTTCGGGAAGTACTTTTTCACGATTCCGACGTACGCCTTCGTCTCCGTGGCGGCCGATCCGTGGTGGCGAGCCCAGTCGGAGGCCGGGCGGCCGAAGTAGAAGCCGTTCGAGAAACCGCGGTTGTAGACCCTGGCCAGCTCCGTTTCGAGCTCCGCCGAGAGCTCCCGGTACGCATCGCCGAACCCGTCGTCGCCCCGGTGAGCGGCGATGAAGTCGATCGCACGGCGGTAGGCGGCCGTGGTGGTCGCCACATACTCCGGGCTCCGGTTGCGCCCCTCGATCTTGAATGCACCGATGCCGGCGTCGTAGAGGCGGTCGAGGAAACCGACCGTGCAGAGGTCCTTCGGGCTCATCACATAGTCGGCGCCGAGCTCGAGCCCGAATCCCTCCTCGGTGTCCGTGACGCTGTAGGAGCGGCGGCAGGGCTGCACGCACTCCCCGCGGTTGGCCGAGCGGCCGAACAGCTCCTGCGAGATGAAGCAGCGCCCCGAGACGGCCACGCACATGGCGCCGTGCACGAAGCACTCGATCGTGACCGGTAACGCGTCCTGGTCAATGCGTGCCGAGATCGCGGCGGCCTGGTCGAGGTCGAGCTCCCTGGCCAGCACGATCATGCGGGCGCCGAGTGAGGCGTAGGACCTGACGGCTTCGAAGTTGCTCACGGAGGCCTGGGTGGAGAGGTGGATGGGCATGCCGTGGCGCCGGCACGATTCGATGACCGCCATGTCCCAGCAGATGACCGCGTCGAGCCCGGCCTGCCGGGCGGCCGCGATCACCGCGTCGACGGCCTCCAGTTCGGCATCGTACACCACCGAGTTCAGGGCGAGGTAGGCTTTCGCCCCATGGCTCCGGCAGAGCCTTGCGATGCCGCCGAACTCTCCCGGCCCGAACCCTCTGCTCGCTGCCCGCATGTTGAAGCCGTCGGCCCCGAAGTAGACGGCGTCCGCCCCGGCGTCGAGCGCGGCGCGCAGGGAGGCCCACTCCCCGGCGGGAGAGATGAGTTCGGGTCGAATGGTTCGTGTGGGCACGGCAGAACGGCGAAATGCTGATTATTCGTTATACTATGACAAAAATAAACAGACATTCGACAATACCATGAACGAACGCCTGGCCGCCGGGCTGCTTGCCGGCCTCTCCGCAGCATTGATCGTCGCCGAAACCGCAACGGGCGCCCTTCGCGGTTTCGATGCGGGCATCATCCTCTTCTGGCTGGCCCTCTACGCCGGGGCAGCCGGCCTGCTTTTTTCCCTGAGGATGCTTTCCGACGGGGGGAGCGGCAGGATCGAGAGCGTCTCTGAGCGCCGCGCAAGGGCGAAGCGGGGTGACGGGGGCATCCTCGAGGGCTACGACGTCGACGAGGAGTTCCTCGGCAGCGGGCAGCGGGCGCGCAAGCCTGCTTCGGCAGGAGCCGGGACCGTCGACGACGAGTCGCTCAAGGCGGCCATTCTGTCGTACGCAGGCATGGCCGGGGGGCTCGGCAAGCTCAGCGAGACCCTCGAAGCGATGGATGAGGCCTCCTTCGGCGCCATGGCGCGCAAGATCGGTGCGTCAGGGGTGTCGAAGGGGCAGGCATTGGCCGCCGTTGCCGAACTTGCCGCTGCTGAGTCCGGAGGTAAGGGCGGGGAGGATGTCCCGCCGCTGCAGATCTCCCTCGACCGCGAGACCTTCGACGACTATATCCGCCGCTGCATGACCGACCGCGACACCTGCATCGACGACGATGAGAGCGCGGGCGAAAGTTTCTCGATAGGGCTCGATGCGGATGGGCTCTCCCGCCTTCCGGGGGCGCCTCCGACCGAATTCTCCCACTCGCCTGAAGCCGTGAAGGCGAAGATCAACCGTCCGGCGGGGGGCCCCAGGCCATGAGCCCCGTCGTTCCACCGCTGAGCAAGGCCATGCTCACCAGGTTCGCCAAGCTCGCCCAGAAGAAGTATCGCGACCAGGAGGGGCTGTTCCTTGCCGAGGGGCTGCGCACCGTGCGCGAACTGATCGACAGCCTGCCCGATCCGGAGATGCTCGTGGCGCTCATCGTCGACGAGGGGGCCCGCGAAAGCATGCAGTGGTTCAGCGGGTTTCGCGGCAAACTCTTCCGCGCCGACAGGGAGGCGTGTACGCGCCTGGCGCAGACAACGAACTCCCAGGGGGTGTTCGGGGTGTTCAGGAAACAGCCCGGCGGCCGGTTCGTGCCCGGAAAGCGTTCGCTGGTCGTGGCGCTCGACGACGTGCAGGATCCCGGCAACGTCGGCACCATCATCCGTACGGCAGCATGGTTCGGCGCCGACGCGGTCATCTGTGGCGAGGGAACGGCCGACCTCTACAACACGAAGGCGGTCCGGTCGAGTGCCGGCAGCATCTATGCGGTGCGGCACTACGCCGTGAAGGAGCTCGCCGCTGAGCTCGAGCGCCTGCAGGGCGAAGGCTTCGTGGTGGCCGCGGCGTCGCTCGACGGCCAGGATTACCGACGTTCCGGCGAGTGGCCCGACCGCAGGGTGCTGGTCATCGGCAACGAGGCCAACGGCATCGGCCAGCCGGTGCTCGACATCGCCGACCGGCTCGTGCTGATTCCCCATGCCGGAGAGCGCCCGAACGTCGAGTCCCTGAACGCCTCGGTCTCCGCGGCCATCCTTATGGCCGGCCTGGCGTTCGTCTGACCCCGTAAGGATGATCCTGTATTCAGGTGTCCCGACTTGTCGGGACTCCGGATATTCAAACTCTTACATTTTCTTGTGTGGCCCCGGGTTTCAACCCGGGGAAGGTTTCAGGGAGATCAAGGACAACAGGGACGGAAGTGCGGCATAAGCAGGAAACAAATCCCTCTGTCTGGTTGTTCGAATAGACGTTCCCTTTCTGGCAGCGATCCCTTGTGACTCTTTGATGATCAAAACCGCAGCTGTCGCTTTCGCGACCTTCCTGGCCACGGTCGGGCCGGTGGACCTTGCCGCCCTGCTCGCAGCCCTGACCCCATACCACACGGAGGCCGAGCGGCTCGCCGTGGGCGTCAAGGCGGTCGGCATCGCCGCCTGCATCCTGCTGGTGTTCGCGTTCGGAGGCAACGCGCTGCTCGCCTACCTCGGCATATCGCTTGCGGCCCTCCGGATCTCGGGAGGCATCCTGCTGCTGGTCATGGCTGTCGGGATGGTGTTCGGCGAGGCGGCAGGGTCGCGCAGGCCCTCCGGGGAGGAGGCCGTCGAGGCCATGCAGAGCCCGGATATCTCGGTTTTCCCGATGGCTACGCCGCTCATCGCCGGGCCGGCCACCATCGGGGCCTCGATCCTGCTGATGGCCGGAACACGAGGAGAGCTGCTGTTGCAGGCGGCAGTCGTCGGTGCCCTGCTTGCCGTGCTGGCGATCACCCTGCTGCTTTTCATGGCTGCCTCGGGTGTCCAGCGCATCCTCGGCGTCACCGGCCTCCACGTGGTCAGCCGCACGATCGGAGTGGTGCTTGCGGCCCTGGCCGTGCAGTTCATGCTCGACGGCCTTCTGCAGAGCGGGATTGTTTAGTTGATAGTTGATAGTTGATAGTTGAAAATCGATTCCCCGGGTATGCTGCGCTTCATCGAACAGTTCATCTTCAGGAAACTCACGCCGCTGTCGATCCGGCACCTGCCGCCACCTGACGTAGGTGGGGCAACAGGGCTTGCCGCCTCAGTCTACCGCCAGCTCGAACGGGAGTTCCAGACGGTGCCTCCGGTCACGATGCACCACCTCGATCCGGAGCTCATGGCCGGTGTCTGGAGCGCCTGCCGCGAAACGCTGGTCGCCGGACCCGGCAGAGGCCTCAAGGAGGCCGTCGCTGTCGCCGTGTCGACGTCGAACCGCTGCCCCTACTGCGTCCAGGCGCACACCTCGTTCCTGGCGGGGTTCCCCGAGCCTGCAGATCGGTTGCTCGCCGCATGGGCGGCCGCCACGGGCGAACAGGCGACGGTGGAGGGCGTCGTCCCGCCGGTCCCCCCGGAAATGATGCCCGCCGTCAAGGGCACGGCGGTGCTTTTCCACTACATCAACCGGATGGCAAGCATCTTCCTCGACGACACCATGATGCCGATCATCGGCAAGGTGCCGCTGCTGCGCGAACCGGCGTTCCATGTGTTCAGCAGCGTGGTTTCCGGACGGATCGCCGCGCTGGAAGTGCCTCCCGGCGAGTTCCTCACCCCCGATCCGGAAGCGCCGCTGCCCGAGGCATTCGCCTGGGCTGCGCCGGATTCCCGGGTGGCCGGCGGTTTGCGGCGGTTCAGCGTGGCCTCCGTTGCAGCCTCTTCGGCGCTTGATGCCGGCGCGTGTGAAGCGGTAGTGCGGATGGTATCGTCTTGGAATGGAGAGGCTCCGGGAATCGGCAAGTGGTGGCTTGACCATGCGGTCGGGGCGCTGCCCCAGGCATCGAGGCCGCAGGCCCGGATTGCGCTGCTGGCCGCCATGGCTTCGTGGGCAGTGGACGATGGCGAGGTCGAGGCATTCCGCCGTGCCGGCGGTGACGACCGCGCCCTTCTCGACACGGCCGCCTGGGGCGCGTACCTTGCCGCCGAGCGGATCGCCGGCTGGCTCAGGCCTTAACGCACCACCAGCACGGGATAGTCGATGTCGTCGACCAGTTCGCGAAGCTCCTGGCCGGGGAGCCCCATCCGGTCGCTCAGCACGAGCAGGCCGGTGTCGATCATTTTGATGTACCTCGCAAGCTGTTTGCCGGCGGAGATGGGGAGGTGGTGGTATTCGGCGGCGATGCCTGCAGGGCCGATCAGCGATTGTGCATCCTCCCGGCACCGCTCTACCTCTTCCGGGTCGTGGTCGAGGACGATGAGGTGGATCGTGCTTTCAGGGCCGGCGATGTCGAGCGCGGTCTGCAGGGCCCGTTTCGACCCTCCGGACCCGTCGTACAGAACCAGCAGCGGCCCTTTCGTGGCGGTGAATCCTGGACGCATCAGCAGGACGGTCCTGTCTCCTTCGTACAGGGCGGAGCGTGCCGTCGAGCCCAGCCCCTTGCGGCACGACGGAGAGCGCCCGCTCCTGCCGAGAACCAGGATGTCGGCTTGGGATGCGGCGGCCATGACCTCCTCGGGCACAATGCCCCGGAGCACCCTGAACGTGTGGCGGAGCGTCTTCGTGTCGGCGGTGCGCTGCAGCAGATCCTGCGCTTCGCGGGCCTGGAGCCTGAGCAGCCGCTCGAGCTGTCCTTCGTCGAGTTTTCCTGTCGTCGAGCTGTAGCTCCGGATCTCCTCGGCGAAGGGAATACCGGCGATCCTGAGCAGGTTGATGTCCTCGACGAAGATGCCGACAAGCTCCGCCTGAAGCCGTCCGGCCATCTCGGCGGCGGCTTCGAGCGAGGCCCTGCTGTGGGGCGAGCAGTCGATGGCCACGGCGATCGAGCGGATCACCCCGGAACTCATAACCCCCTCCAGGCCGGGCATGCCGCCGGGAACCGCTCACCCTTTCTTGTCTTCATCGTCATGCTCTGATCCGAACTCCTTCTGTCTTTTTGCCATTACGTCGAGCCGTTCGACGATCATGGCGTTGATGGTTCCCTGCGGCCAGGAGCCGTCGGGCGCCTGCTCGCCTGCGGGCATCCCCGTCAGGAGCTCGATGCCCTGGTCGATGTGCGAGACGGGCCAGATCGAGAACTGGCCCTCTTCAACGGCCCTGACGACCTCACTCCTGAGCATCAGGTTGTCTACGTTCGAGGCGGGGATCAGCACTCCGTGGCGCCCGTCCAGGCCCCGTTCCCTGCAAAGATCGAAAAAACCCTCGACTTTTTCATTCACCCCGCCGATCGCCTGCACCTCGCCGTACTGGTTGACCGATCCTGTCACGGCGAACCATTGCCGGATCGGGACCCCCGAGATGGCCGAGAGCAGCGCGTAGAGCTCGGCCGACGAGGCGCTGTCGCCCTCCACGCCGCTGTATGACTGCTCGAAGACCAGCGTGGCCGAGAGCGACAGCGGGCGTTCCGGAGCGTACCTGGCGCCGAGGAAGCCCGACAGGATAAGCACCCCTTTCGAGTGGATGGGGCCGCCCATCTCCACCTCACGCTCGATGTCGACCACCTCGCCCTTGCCCATCCGTATCCGGGCGGTTATCCGGTTCGGGCGTCCGAAACTCCGCTCTCCCAGGGAGTAGACGGCGAGGCCGTTGATCTGGCCGGTCCGTTCGGAAGCCGTGTCGATCAGGATCGTGTCGCGCAGCATCGCCTCCCTGATGCGCTCCTGGATGCGGGCGGCGCGGTGGAGCTGCGCGTCGAGGACCGCCTGGACGTCGTCGGCAGTCACCCGGTCCCGTCCCGCCTCTGATGCGTGGTAGTCCGCCTCGTGCACCAGGTCGCAGATTCCCTGCAGGTGCGTGGTCAGCTTGGTGGAGTCGCCGGCCATGCGGGAGCCCTGCTCGATGACCCGTGCGACGGCGCCCCGGTCGAAGGGACGCAGCTTGCCTCGTACGGTCATCGAACCGATCATCCGCGCATAGGCGAGATGGTTGTCGGGGCTCCGCTCCATCTCGTCCTCGAAATCGGCGGCAATCTTGAACAGCTCGGTGAAATCCGGATCGTAGGTGCTGAGCAGGTAGTAGAGCACGCGCTCGCCGAGCAGGATGACCTTGACCTGCAGCGGGATCGGCTCGGGTTCGAGCGAGATGGTGCTGACCAGGCTGTAGAGCTGGGCCAGGGACTCTATCCGGATCTGGCGTGTGCGGATCGCCTTCTTGAGCGCCTCCCATGCGAATGGCTCGAGCAGGAGCCGCCGGGCGTCGAGCACGAGGTAGCCGCCGTTGGCCCGGTGCAGCGCCCCTGGCTTGATGAGGGTGAAGTCGGTGACCAGCGTGCCCATCTGCGAGGTGTGTTCGATGTCTCCGATGAGGTTCTGGGAGGCGGGCTTGTCCTCCAGGACGACGGGGGCCCCCTTCGTCCGGCCGTTGTCGATCATGACGTTGACCCGGTACCTGATGAAGAACCTCCCTTTGGCTCCGTGCTTCGACGGGCCTCCGCTCATGAAGAGCTCCTGCGGCGACGCCTCTTTTTCGAGGAACTGGTCGAAGTTCCCGATGATGTCGTTTTCGATCGCATCGATGTATCTGACCACTTCGGGCAGCGTTTCGTATTTCGCCTTCAGCTCGGCGACGAGAGGTTTCAGGGTGAAGCCGGCCACGTCACGGTTCAGCTCCTTGATCTTTTCGACGCTCTCGCGCTGCCATTTCGGGATCTGGGCCATGATCGACTGCAGGGCGTCCTTCAGCCGCCCCATCTCCGCCTCGATCCGGTCGCGCTCCTCCTGCTTGAGACGCATGAAGTCGTCGGACTTGATCACCTCGCCTTTCCTGACCGGGGCGAAGGCGAAACCGCCCGGCGTCCTGATCAGCGCGATATCGTGCTTCCGGGCCTCCTCTTCGAGCTCCTCGATGGCCGTACCCTGCTGTTCCTGGAATGATTCGTTGATCTCCTTCTCCCTCGACTGGTACTCCTCGCTGCTGAATGCGGCCGGCATGACGCTGAAGAGCGCTTCGACAAGGTGCTCCATGTCCCTGACCAGTTCGCAGGCGCGGCCGGGCGGAAGCCTGAGCGCGCGGGGGTGCCGGGGCTTTTCGAAGTTGTAGACGTAGCACCAGTCGTCGGGGCAGGGTGATCCGGGCGCCAGGCCGCCAAGGTAATGCAGCACGGCGGACTGCTTGCCCGTGCCCGACGGGCCGAGGGCGAACAGGTTGAAGCCGTCGTGGCGTATACCCATGCCGAACTTTATGGCATCGAGCGCCCGACTCTGTCCGGCGATTTCGGTCGTACCGTCAAGCTCGGCCGTCGTTTCGAAACCGAACTGGCCGGGGTCGCAGCGGTTGAAAAGCTTCCCGGGTGCGAGTTTTTCGGGCAAAGGCATGAGGCATGCTCCTTTTTCCGGGCAGAAGGGATGCGGCTGGGGGGATGGCGCTCCCGGAATCGGCGCCACCAGCCGGAGATAGAAGCATCAACGTGCGGCGCCGTCGGAATGGTTCCCGCAGGGGGCTTACGGGGCTTCGTCTTCCAGGATCTTGTGCAGGTGCACCGGAGCCCCGTCTTTTTTGCGCAGCCGGAGGTTGAGCATCTCCACGCACACCGAAAAAGCCATGGCGAAGTAGATGTAGCCTTTCGGGAATTCGAACCCGGCCCCTTCGGCGATCAGGGTGACGCCGACGAGGATCAGGAAGCTGAGGGCCAGCATCTTGACGGTCGGGTGGCGGTCGACGAAATCGCCGATCGATTTCGATGCGACCATCATGATCCCCACGGCCACCATGATCGAGAGGATCATCACCGGGATGTCGTTGGCCAGGCCCACGGCCGTGATAACCGAGTCGAGGGAGAAGACGATGTCGATGAGGGCGATCTGGATGAGCGTCGAGACGAAGCCCGAGGAGCGGCCGCTTTTCTCCTCGTGGTCGCCTCCTTCGAGGCTCTCGTGGATCTCGCCGGTGCTTTTTGCGAGCAGGAAGAGGCCGCCTCCGAGCAGGATGAGGTCCCGGCCGGAGATGCCCTGCCCGAATACCGTGAAGAGGTCGGCCTTCAGTCCCATGACCCAGGTGATCGAGAGCAGGAGCATGATCCTGGTGACCATGGCCAGCCCGAGTCCAATGCTCCGTCCGCTGCCGCGCTGTTCAGCGGGGAGCCGGCCGACGATGATCGAGATGAAGATGATGTTGTCGATGCCGAGGACGATTTCAAGCGCTGTAAGCGTCAGGAGCGCGATCCAGGCTTCCGGACTGAAGATCCATTCCATGCTGTTCAGGTTATGGGGGTTGACGGTGCATGCGTGTTTTTTTATCTGCTACTGAATGTAAACTTGAAAAGCGTTATGGGCAACATTCTGAAACTTGGCGGCCAATGCCCTACATTACCTTAAGGAGTGTCAACCGTAATCTTCGGTGGCGAAATGGGCGTTCACTACGATGACCGGCTGCATGCCGGTATGAAACACTGTTTCGACAGCGGCAGGACCAGGCCTTCCGACTGGAGGCTCGCCCAGCTGCGAGGGCTCGGGTCGTTCCTCAGGGAACGGGAGGCTCCGATCGCCCGAGCACTGCAGGCCGACTTCCGCAAGTCGTCAGCCGAGACCTGGCTGACCGAGACCGGATGGCTGCTCTCGGAGATCAGGCATGTCAGCAAGCGCCTCGTGGGGTGGATGAAGCCCCGGAGAGTCTCCGTTCCGCTGCACTACCTTCCCGGCCGTGCCTGGTTCACCAGGGAGCCCCTCGGCGTCGTGCTCGTCATCGGTGCGTGGAACTACCCGATCCAGCTCAGCCTCGCCCCCCTCGTCGGTGCGCTTGCCGGCGGAAACTGCGCGGTGCTCAAGCCTTCGGAGCTGGCTCCCGAAACCTCACGCCTTCTGGCCACGGAGCTTCCCCGTTATGTCGACCCCGAGGCGGTACGCATCGTCGAGGGCGGCCCCGGGATGGCCTGCGAACTGCTCCGCCACCGTTTCGACCATATCTTTTTCACCGGCAGCCGCCAGAAGGGGCGCGAGGTGATGACGGCCGCAGCTCGGCACCTCACGCCGGTCACGCTCGAACTCGGAGGGAAGTGCCCCTGTATCGTGACGGAGAGCGCCGACCTTCGCAGCGCTGCCCGCCGTATCGCCTGGGCCAAGTTCCTGAACGCCGGACAGACCTGCATCTCGCCCGACTACCTGCTGGTGCACGAGTCGGTCGAGGGCCGGCTGCTCGTCCTGATCCGGGAGGCCCTGCAGCGTTTCTATGGAGAGGATCCCAGGGCGAGCCCCGATTACGCCCGCATTGCCGACGGACGCAATTTCGGAAGGCTCACGGCCTACCTCGATGAGGGCGGGGTGGCCGCCGGCGGCCGCATCGACGGTGCGGACCGGTACATTGAGCCGACGCTCATCCGGGGCGTGCGTCCTGATTCGCCTCTCATGCGGGAGGAGATTTTCGGACCGGTGCTGCCGGTGCTCACGGTCTCATCGCTTGCGGAGGCGATCGACATTGTCCGCGCCGGGGGGGAACCGCTGGCCGTCTACCTTTTTTCAGGACGGGCGGAGGATATCCGACAGGTCGAGCTGCGTACCCTGAGCGGAGGAATCTGCTGCAACGACCTGCTGTTCCAGGCATCGATCCATGGTCTGCCGTTCGGCGGCCGGGGCATGAGCGGCATCGGCGCTTACCACGGCCGGGCCGGGTTCGATACCTTCACCGCTCCGCGGAGCATACTCGTCAAGTCCGGTTTCCCGGACCCGGACCTCCGATACCCTCCTTACGGGGAGTGGAAGCTGCGCCTGCTCAAACGGATCGTCAACCTCTTTTCATGATATGGCAGCACTCCTGAACGGTGGATCGGGCGCCGACGGCTCACCCGAAACGAAAACCGGCCTCGCCCTCGGCGGCGGCGCGGTGCTGGGGGCCGCGCACGTCGGTGTCCTGAAGGCGATGCATGAACTCGGCTTCAAACCGGGGTTCATCTCGGGTACCAGCATCGGCTCGTTCGTGGCCGCGCTTTATGCGTTCGGCATGGGCTGGGAACGGATCGAGGCCCTCGCCCTGGAGCTCGACTGGTCCGACCTTTCAGGACTGACCCTCTCGGAGTACGGCCTCTTGTCCAACAGGAAGTTCGGCACCCTGGTCAACCGCCTGCTCGGATCCTGCCGTATCGAGGACGCCCCGATCCCCCTGGCCATCGTCGCGACCGACATCAGCACCGGCTCGAAGGTGGTGTTCCGCGACGGGGACGTCGCGACGGCGGTCATGGCCAGCTCATCCATTCCAGGCATCTTCCGTCCAGTGGAGTATCGGGGCATGCTGCTGGTCGACGGAGTGCTTACCGAGAACGTGCCGATCTCGCCGCTGCGGGAGATGGGGGCCGGGAAGGTGCTCTGCGTCGACCTGCTCGGGCGCCACACATTCAACAGGCCCGAGCATCTGGCGACCCTGCTGATGAACGCGTTCTACAGCGCGTTGCGCACCCTGTCGGAGCTCCAGATCAGGAACGCCGACCTGGTCATCACTCCCGACCTGTCGGGATTCAGCATGGTCGACATGTCGGCCGTGCCGGCGATCCTGGCGGCCGGTTATGCCGAAGCCTATCCCCTGCTCGAGGCATGGATCGGGCAAGAGCGGCCCGCCAGGTCGTGAAACGGAGGCCCTCACGGATATTTGTTCCTGAAGTCCGGTTTTCGTAAAATCCCGTTACCCCTTTGATTCCGGCGAGGCCGCACTCTCTGAGAGCCTCCACCTGCCGCCGGACGATTGCCGGTCATCCGTTCCCAACCGGCATCATGCTGTTCCCTGTGTACCGTCCTTTCCGCCATGTGTTCCGGCGTACGTTTCATCCGTCCGCAACGACGGACTGCCTGCACAACTGAAAAAAAGGAGGCGATTATGCCCATGCGAAGGTTAAGGGATTATCTGGACAGCCATCAGGTCAGGTATTTTGTCATCAGCCATTCCCCCGCCTATACGGCTCAGGAGATCGCCGCTTCGGCCCATGTTTCCGGCAAGGCATTCGCCAAGACGGTCATGGTCTCGGTCGAAGGCAGGATGGCCATGGTGGTCATGCCGGCATCGAGGCAGCTCGATTTCGACCTGCTTCGCGCACTGTGCGGCACCAGGGATGTCGCGCTGGCCGGAGAACAGGAGTTCGGCGGACTCTTTCCCGAGTGCGAGATCGGCGCCATGCCGCCCTTCGGAAACCTTTACGGCATGGAGGTGTATGCGGATGACGAGCTGGACGAAGCCGAAGAGATCACCTTCAACGCAGGGGCCCACACGGAACTGCTCAGGATGTCGTGGCCCGATTACCGTCGACTGGTCAATCCGCTGGTTGCGAGGCTCTCCCGGAAGCTCTGAAGCACGGACGCCGGTGTGGCTTTTTGATCGGGAAATGTTACCTTTTGACTGAGTCTCGTCCTGTTGGAAAATAACATGAAGGAGTGTTCGGCTTGCATAGGGGAATGTATGTCACGTTTTCAGGATCTGTTGACGCAATATGAAGATAGCTATCTATTCGGGATCGTATGTCAAGGATAAGGATGGCGCGGTACGTTCGATCTACCAGCTGGTCTCGTCGATGAGGAAATCGGGGCATGAGGTTGCCGTCTGGTCGCCCGACGTTTCCCCGCAGGACGCCGGTTCGCAGGAGGTCAACCGGGTGCCGTCGGTGCCGGTGCCGGTCTATCCCGATTACCGGCTTGGATTCTACACCACCCGTACCGAAAGGCAGCTCGACCTGTTTTCACCGGATATCATCCATATTTCGACGCCCGACATCGTCGGCAACAGGTTCCTCCGCTATGCGAAGAGGAAGGGTATTCCGGTCGCATCGGCATTCCATACCGATTTCCCGTCCTATTTCAGCTATTACCATCTGGGCTTTGCCGAAAAGCATGCCTGGGACTACCTGGTGAAGTTCTACAACGCCTGCGACGTTGTGCTGGCTCCGAACGAGATCGTCCGCGAAAAGCTCTCATCGAAAGGAGTCATGAAGGTCGAGCTCTGGTCGAGGGGGGTGGACAAGGAGCTGTTCAACCCTTTACGGCGGTCGGAGTCCCTGCGGCGCTCCTGGGGCGCGGAGGGCAGGAGCGTCTTCATCTATACCGGCAGGTTCGTGCTGTACAAGGATGTCGAGGTGGTGATGGAGATTTACCGGCGCTTCATGGATGAGGGATATGGCGATCGGGTCAGGTTCGTCATGATCGGTTCGGGCCCCGAGGAGGGGCGGATGCGGGAACGGATGCCCGAAGCGGTGTTCACCGGCTATCTTAACGGACATGCCCTGCCTGAAGCGTATGCGAGCGGTGACGTTTTCCTGTTCCCTTCGACGACGGAGGCGTTCTGCAACGTCGTGCTCGAGGCACTCGCCTCGGGACTGCCTGCGGTGGTTTCGGATGCCGGCGGCTGCATGGAGCTTGTCCTGAGGTCGAAAGCCGGCATCGTCGCCAGGGCTGGCGATGCCGAAAGCTTCCATGCGGCCTGCCTGCAGCTCATGCGGAACCGGGAGGGCTATGATTCGATGCGTGGCCTCGGGATCGAATTCGCAGACGGCAAATCATGGTCCGCAGTCAACGCTGCCTTGATCGAACGGTATCGGCAGATGGATTCAGCTCCATCCGGAAGGAACTGAATCCATTCCGTCCGACCTTATTTTCGTGACATCCCTACTGCCGGATCACGATGGCGGAGCTACCGTAAATCCACCCATTCCTTACGTCCATGTCCAGTGAACATCTTTCGCACGAGGAGCTGCAGACCAGGATAGCCGAGCTCGAATCGGCCCTGCGGTCGATGACCGGCGTGCGGCCCGAGCCGGGATCCTGCATCAAGGCCCGCATCCGGACGATTGAGGGAGGACGGCCCGAAGTGTGCGTCCTGTTCGCCTCCATCATGGCCAACAACCCCGACACGATCATCACGATCGACCGGAATGGGCGGATCGTCTACATGAACCACCCGCTTCCGGGGCACTCCTCCTTCGATCCTGTCGGCAGGAGCCTGTTCGAGCTGTTCGGCGAATCCGGCCACGACGAAATGAGGTCGACGGTCGAGGCCGTCTTCCGGACCGGGTGCCCGGCGCGGTTCGAAGAGCGCCTCGTTTCCGGGAGCGGGACCGAATTCTGGCTCGAGTCCCGGCTGAGCCTTGGCATCGTTGACGGCCTGGAGCTGCTGGTGATGATGGTGACCGATATTACCGGACGGAAGCGGATAGAGGACGAGGTCCGTGACTCCATTCATGAGCTTGAGCGCTTCAACAGCCTCATGGTGGGGCGCGAAAAACGGACCATCGAACTGAAGTCCGAGGTCAACCGCCTGTGTGCTGAGCTCGGCAAGCCTCCTGTCTACCGGATGCCCGAGGACGATGCCCGTGAGCTTGAGCGGTTCCTCGCCATGCGGGCATCCGGGCAGGGGGGGGCGACGACGCCCGGACAGCTTGAGGAGGCCGCGGCCAAGCCGTACGGTGGCAAAGACCAGCGCGAAGCCCTTCTGAACCTTGTAGAGGATGCGAGCCAGGCCCGAAATGCCCTTACGGAGATGAACCTGCAGCTTGAGAAATCCATTGCCATCGCGCGCCGCATGGCCAAGAAAGCCCAAACGGCCAACGCAGCCAAGAGCGAGTTCCTTGCAAACGTCAGCCACGAGATCCGGACGCCGATGAACGGAGTCATCGGCATGTCTGACCTGCTGCTCGAAACCGATCTCACCGCCGAGCAGCAGAAATACGTAGAAACGATCGTTTCCAGCGGAAGGAACCTCATCCGTATCATCAACGACCTTCTCGACTTCTCGAAGATCGAGGCCAACCGCCTCGAACTGGATGCCATCGACTTCAACCTGCTTTTACTGCTGGAGGATGTCGCCGAAATGTTCGGCCTCGAGGCGCATGAGAAGGGGCTTGACCTTACCCTCTATCCGGACCCCGCACTGCCGCTGATGGTCAACGGGGACCCTTCCCGGATCAGGCAGGTCATGATCAACCTGATCGGCAATGCGATCAAGTTTACGTCGTCAGGAGGAGTCGTCGTCCGGGCCGAGGTTGAAACCGAAACTTCCGATGGCCTCACCATGAGGGTCTCGGTCATCGATACGGGCATCGGCATACCGGCAGACCAGATCGATTCTATCTTCGCCCCCTTCACCCAGGGTGACGGATCGACCATCAGGAAGTATGGGGGGACAGGGCTCGGCCTGACCATCTCGGCGCATCTGGCCCGCAGGTTGGGCGGAAGCATTACGGTGAGCAGTGTGTCGGGCGAAGGATCGACCTTCGTTTTCCGGTTCCGGCTCACAAGGCAGCAGACGGCTGCCGCCGGCGCCGTCGAGGACTCTCCGGACCTGACTGGCCGCAACGTGCTGCTGGTCGACGGCAATCCCCTGAGGAGGCAGATGCTCACCGAACTTCTCGGATCCTTCGGATGCAGCTGTATCGGCGCTTCTGACGGCGCCGGAGCGCTCGCTATGGTCGGAGCCGGCATGGAAGAAGGATATACGCCTGCTTTCGCCGTGATCGACGATACTATCGAAGACATGCCGTTGACGGAGCTGTGCCGGAGGCTCCGGCTCGCAGCTGCAGGCCGCGAGATTCGGATCATCGTGATGCGGGCATTCGGACGCCGCCGCACGACGTCAATGTCGCTCGAGTACGCGGCGGAACTCTGTATCAGCAAGCCGCTGCGCAGGAAGGAGCTGCTCGACGCACTCGACGTCCCGGCGCCGCGGACCAAGGCCGAATCCGGGGATCGTCCCTCATCCGGCAGGCACGAGGAGCCGCGGGTTCCCGCCGCCAGGATCCTGATCGTCGAAGACAGCATCGTCAACCAGCAGGTCGCCGTCTCGATGCTCCGGAAGGCCGGGTTTGAACCGGAGGTGGCCGCAAACGGCATCGAGGCGCTTTCAGTGCTCGGGAAGCGGCGCTTCGACCTGGTGTTCATGGACTGCCAGATGCCGGATCTCGACGGTTTCGCTACGACCAGCCTCATCAGGTCCGGCCAGGCCGGGGATGCCAACCGTTCGATGCCCATCGTGGCCATGACGGCCAACGCCATGGTGGGCGACCGGAAGCGCTGCATCGATAACGGTATGGACGACTATATCGCCAAGCCCGTTCGCAAGAAGGATTTCCTCCGGATGATCGAAAAATACCTGCTTCATCCGGTTCCGATTCATGCGCTGCAGGATGAATCCGGAGCGGCAGCTGCCGGCGAAGCTGGTGACGGGGCGCTCTTCGACGAAGAGGATGTGCTCCGGAGGCTGGACGGGGACGAGTTCATCGTCAGGGATATCATCAACCAGTTCATCGGGGACGCTCCATCGCAGATCGCCGGCCTCTCCTCGGCCCTCGCCGAGGGGGATGCCTCAAGGATGCAGCTGCTTGCCCACACCCTGAAAGGAGCTTCGGCCACGATCGGCGCCGTCCGGTTGAGCAGGTGCGCCATGGCCGTCGAGAAGGCCGTCAGGTCTGGCGGGCCCGACGCGGCCGGGCCGATGATACCTCTGCTTGTACAGCAGTTCGGTCTTCTCAGGATCGAACTGGCCCGGAAAGGCTGGCTCGGCGATAAACCTCAATCATGAAAGGGCAAGGATATGGAGATCGGATTCATCGGACTGGGAAAAATGGGGTTCGGCATGGTGGAGCACCTGCTCGAGAGCGGCCACCGGGTCGTGGTGCACGACCTGTCAGCCGATGCGGTCGGGGCGCTGGCCGGACGGGGGGCGGTCCCGGCCCGCTCGCTGCATCATCTCGTCGACGAACTCCGGGCGCCGAGGGTGGTCTGGATGATGGTTCCTGCCGGCCATGCGGTCGATGCGGTCCTCGACGGCCTGACCCCTTGCCTGAGCGGCGGCGACATCGTCGTGGACGGCGGAAACTCGCATTACGCCGATACGGTTTCCCGCGCCTCGCGGCTCGCCGGGTCGGGCGTCCATATGCTCGATGCGGGCACCAGCGGTGGGCTCGAAGGGGCGCGTCATGGCGCCTGCATCATGGTCGGAGGCCCCCGTGAAGCCTACGATGCGGTCGAGCCCCTGTTGCGCGAACTCTGCGTCGAGGACGGCTATGGCTACATGGGGGCTTCCGGTTCGGGACATTTCGTGAAGATGGTCCACAACGGCATCGAGTACGGCATGATGCAGGCGATCGGCGAGGGGTTCGATCTCCTGGAATCGAGCGGATACGGAATCGACCACGAAGCGGTTGCACGGGTCTGGTCGAACGGTTCGGTCATCAGGGGCTGGCTCATGGAGCTCGCCGGAAATGCCTTCGCCAAGGACGGCAGGCTCTCCTACCTGACCGGAGCCATCGCCGATTCGGGCGAAGGGCGCTGGACGGTCGAGGCCGCGCTCGAACGCGGGGTCTCCATCCCCGTGATCGCGGGATCGGTGTTCCGTCGGTTCAGCTCACGCTCGAAGGATAGTTTTTCCGACAGGGTGGTCGCAGCTCTCCGCAACGAATTCGGGGGCCATGGCTTTACTCCGGCTGAGGGCGGGGAGGCATCGTCATGAGCGGGCGCCCGGACAACTTCACGATCGTCATCTTCGGCGCCGGCAGCGACCTTGCGACGAGGAAGCTCTTTCCCTCGATCTACCAGCTCTTCCGGTGGGGACACCTGCCCGAGGAGTGGCGGCTGATCGGCGTCGGGAGGGCCGGTCATACCCATGAGCGCTTCCGGCGGTACGTGTTCGACCGGGTCATGGAGCTGTCGCCCGATTCCGTCGACGACCGTCAGCACTTCGAACGGTTCTGCGAGCGGCTGTTCTACGTCAACGCTGAGCTTGACCGGCCCGAAGGATATACCGTCCTGCACGGGGAGATCATGCGTACCCGCGGTGCGGAGGCGGGCTGCGGCAACCTGCTCTTCTACCTCTCGACCCCGCCAAGCCTCGCACCGGCCATCGTGGGGAACCTGGTCTTGGCCGGCCTCGGCGGCCGTGGGCAGGCGTGCCCCGGCTGGCGCAAGATCATCGTCGAGAAGCCGTTCGGCCACGACCTGCAAAGTGCCCGTGAGCTGAACTCGCTGCTCGAAGAGGCGTTCGACGAGCACCAGATCTACCGGATCGACCACTACCTCGGCAAGGAACCGGTGCAGAACATCATGGTCTTCCGCTTCTCGAACGGCATGTTCGAGCCGCTCTGGAACCGGCAGTACATCGCGCAGGTGCAGATCACCATCGCCGAGGAGTTCGGCATCCGCGGCAGGGGTGCCTACTACGAAGAGGCGGGCCTCCTTCGCGACATCGTGCAGAACCACGGACTGCAGCTGCTGGCGGCCGTCGCCATGGAGCCCCCCGTCGAGCTCAGCCCGGACGCCATACGGGACGAGAAGTCCAAGGTGCTGCGCTCCATCAGGCTGTTCGACCGGGAAACCGCGCACGGTTCGGCGGTACTCGGGCAGTATGACGGGTACCGTGAGGAAAAGGGGGTCGCGCAGGATTCGAACGTCGAGACCTTCGCCTCGTTGAGGTTCATGGTAGACAACTGGCGCTGGTCGGGCGTGCCCTTCTTCATGAAGGCGGGCAAATCCCTCGGGCGCACCGTCACGGAGATCGTGATCACCTTCAGGTGCCCCCCGCAGAACTTCTACGGTGAGCGCGGCACGGCTGCATGCACGCCCAACCAGGTCATCCTGGGAATCCAGCCCGAAGAGACCGTGGCCATCAGGTTCGGGACGAAGCGGCCCGGTGAGGAGATGGTGACCGACCCGGTCTTCATGAAGTTCGACTACCATGAATCGTTCGCCGAGGAGGGGCTGACCCCCTACCATCGCCTGCTGCTCGATGCGGTCGACGGCAACCAGATGAACTTCATCCGGAGGGACAGCCTGGAGCGCTCCTGGTCGATCGTCGACAGCATCAGGGAGTCGCTCGCCGGTACCATTCCGGACTCCTACCCGGTCCACTCCTGGGGGCCCGACTCGGCAGGGAGGATTTACGAAACCCCGGGCTGAACGAGTTGCCAGACCTCTTCCTTCGATTTCGATTGGGGCAATCTATTTGTCTGTCGCCTAACTATGGTCAGCCACGAACCAGACCAGGCGCCCACGGCGCGGCCGAACCATTCCTGCCGGCAGCTCCGGGTGAAGGCCCTCATGTATCGAACGGGCCAGGCCGTGCCGTTTTGCCGGCACGAGGAACATCACGGCCGCGGCCTCGTTGATGACCGGCAGGGTGAGCGTGAGCCGCGTGCCGGGCGGTTTCGCATCAGGCGCCTCGACCGCGACGACCCATCGCGAACGCTCTTCGATCGCCTCCCGGTCGCCCGGGAAGAGCGATGCCGTGTGGCCGTCGTCCCCGAGCCCGAGCATGACAAGGTCGAATACGGGCAACCCCTCCGCCGAACTCTCCCCATCCTTGCCGAACAGGTCCCTCATCAGCGACTCGTAGCGCCGGGCGTCACCGGCGGCATCCCCCGACTCGACCGGCATCCTGACGATATTCCGCGGCGGGATGCCGCTGTGGCGGATGAGGCTCCTTCTCGCCATGCCGAAGTTGCTGTCGGGGTGCGTGGAGGGCACGTAGCGTTCGTCACCCTGGAAGAGGAGGGTGTGGAGCCAGGGCAGGGTGATCTTCCCGGGGGCCGCCGGAGACCTGCGGGCATCGTGCGGCACCTCGCAGCCGAGTCCGGCGAGCCTCGATTCAGGAATGCCCCGTGCAAGCAGGGCGTAGAGCTCCTGCGGGGTGCTGCCTCCGGCGAGCGCCATGGTGAACCGGCCTCGCGCGTCCACCGCCCGGTAGGCTGCTTCCGTGATGAATGCCGCGGCCCTTTCGACGACCTCCGGTTCGCTGCCGGTGATCCATCTGTTCCATTTCTGCCCCATCCTGGTCTGTCAGGTTCCCGGTTCCAGAAGATTCCTTGCGGCTTCGGCGATCTGCACGGCCGTGAAGCCGAATGCTTCCGCCATGCGCTCGCCGGGCGCCGAAGCCCCGAAGCGGTCCATGCCGAGCACGGTTCCTCCCGGGCCGGCGAGACCCTCCCATCCGAACGGCGAAGCCGCCTCGACGATTAACCGAGCCCGGACACCGGCGGGGATGACTTCGTTGCGGTATTCCTCCGGCTGCTCCTGGAACAACTCGCGCGACGGCATCGAGACGACACGGACGGCGACCCCTTCCTGTTCAAGCAGGGCCTTTGCCCCAAGCGCAGGATGCACCTCCGAGCCTGTCGCGACCACCAGGAGGCGACTTGCCGCCGTAGACTCCGGATCCGGCCAGTCCGACAGGACATAGGCGCCTTTCGCCGTGCCCTCCATGACACGGCTCCGCTCCGCGGTGAGGCAGGGAAGCGTCTGCCTTGACAGTACCAGCGCCGCAGGGCGCCGGCGGGCGAGGGCGAGCCGCCAGGCGGCGAGTGTTTCCACGGCGTCGGCGGGGCGGATCACCGTCAGCCCCGGGATCGACCTGAGCATGGCCAGCTGTTCGACCGGCTGGTGGGTCGGGCCGTCCTCCCCGAGGCCGATGCTGTCGTGCGTGAAGATCCAGGTTACCGGCAGCCGCATCATGGAGGCGAGGCGGATCGCAGGCTTCATGTAGTCGGCGAAGACGAGGAACGTCCCGCCATACGGGACCAGCATGCCCGACAGGGCCATGCCGTTCAGTATGGCGCCCATCGCATGCTCGCGCACCCCGAAATGGATGTTGAAGCCGTCGAAGCGTCCTGGCCCGATGTCGAGGGCTCCGGGGAGGGCCGTGCCGGTAGAGGGGCCGAGGTCCGCCGATCCCCCGACGATGAAGGGCATTTTGCCGCAGAGTTCGCCGAGTACCGCTTTCGACGCTACGCGTGTGGCCTGGGGCCTGCAGGAGTCGAAGAGCTCTTCGGGAGGCAGCCACTTTTCGGGGAACGTGCCGTGACGAAGGAGGGCCAGGGCCGAAGCCCTCTCCGGATCCTCCTCTTCGAATCGCCTCCATCGGGCATGCCACGCCTCCTCGAGGGCGGTCCCCCGCGCCATGGCCACCCTGAAATGCTCCCGTACCGCTTCGGATACGGTGAACGATGCGTCCGGCGGAAATCCGAACCGCGCCTTGACCAGCCGGGCCTCCTCCGGGCCGAGGGGCTCACCATGGGCGCCGGCCGTGCCCGCCTTGTGCGGGCTTCCGTACCCGATGGTCGTCCGGGCCATGATCATGGAGGGGCGGTCGGCGATCCCCTTCGCGGCACGCACCGCCTTTTCGACCGCCTGCGGGTCGTTGCCGTCGATTTCGTCAACATGCCAGCCGTAAGCTTCGTAACGCCGCCGGACGCTTTCCGTGAATGCGAGGCCGGTCGGCCCCTCGATGGAGATGCCGTTGTCGTCGTAGAGGCAGATCAGCCGCCCGAGCTTCAGGTGGCCGGCAATGGAGGATGCTTCAGAACTCAACCCCTCCATCAGGTCGCCGTCGCTGCAGATGACGTAGGTGTGGTGGTCGATGATCGTCAGCCCGTCGCGGTTCAGGCGCGAGGCGAGCAGCCGTTCGGCCAGGGCCATGCCGACCGCGGTGGCGATCCCCTGGCCGAGCGGCCCGGTCGTGGTTTCGATGCCAGGGGTATGGCCGTATTCGGGATGTCCGGGCGTCCTGCTGCCGAACTGGCGGAAGGACTTCAGCTCCTCCAGATCGAGCCCGTAGCCGCAGAGGTGCAGGAGCGCGTAGAGCAGCGCCGAGCCGTGGCCCGCCGAGAGCACGAAACGGTCCCGGTCCGGCCATGCGGGGTCGGCCGGGTTGTGACGCATGATCTTCGTGAAGAGCGTGTAGGCCATGGGGGCCGCGCCGAGCGGGAGCCCCGGGTGGCCCGAGCGCGCCTGCTCTACCATGTCGACCGCCAGGAGCCTGACGGTGGCGATCGCTTCCGCGTCGATGATTCCGGTGGTGCAGGATGTGTTCATGCGGGTCCGGGTTTCGGGACGGGGGGCTTTTCCATAACATACATACCGGCCGCGCCCCGACCAAGCGGCTGTTTTGCGTATCCGTCACACCTGTTTTGGTTTTTCGACGTCGCTGATTGATATTTCAGGCGGCTGCCGATGCCGTGCCCTTCACGAAAAGGGTGCCCGGCGGCGTCAAACATCATGCTATTGCAATGCGCCGCGGATCCAGGGCGCAAAATCCTGAACCTATGGCAGCCTTCGATTTCGGCCGGAAACTTGACCAGGTAACGCTCGATGCCCTCGTGGGCCGGGAGTACCACCTTGACATGCGGGCCGCCATCGAAGGGGGATGGCGCCTTTTCAGGGAGCATGCCGGCGAGTTCATCGGTTTTACCATCATCCTCTTCCTGGTTTCTGCGGTCTCCTCGCTGTTCTCGAACGCAGGGTCCCTGATCGTCTCGGCCATATTCTCGCCGCTCTCCGCAGGTTTCATCATCGCGACATTCAGGATCATGGCCGGAAAGGAGTTTCATTTCAACGACCTGTTTACCGGTTTCCACCATTTCCTTCCGCTTCTCCTTGCGGGGCTTGCCACGGGATGCATCGTAGGCGCTGGCTTCCTGCTCCTGATCGTGCCAGGCATCTACTTCATGGTCTCCTACCTTTTCGCCAGCGCCATCGTGGTCGATTACGGCGTCGAGTTCTGGCAGGCGATGGAGATCAGCAGGCGGCTCATCGGAAAGCACTGGTTCGGCCTGTTCGGCTTCATGCTCGTGCTCATCGTCATCAATCTGCTCGGCCTTCTGGCCCTCGGCATCGGCATGCTGGTGTCCATCCCCGTGACCTCCTGCGCGATGGCCGTCGCCTATCGGGGTGTCGTCGGGGAGCATGACGGCGAGTGGTGAACCATGAGCTTAACTCCTGATGCAGGATGGCCGGGCTTTTCCCGCCGTTCCCTGCCGGTGAGCCGTCGCGCCCTCCCCGGCTTGTCCGAAGCGGGCTTCCGGATCCGGCGAGGGGGATTTTGCCCCAAGAAAAAAAGGGTTATCTTACCACAATTTCATGAATGGACAACCGGTAGCCCGGCCTTCCAGGCCAGCGGCTGATTCCGGTGCCCGATGCAGGTCGCTTGGGTCTGCCGGGCGACCCCTTTGCCGGTTTCATCCGGCAGGAACGACAGGCAACCTGTCGTGAAACGGGGTTTCTCCCCAAACGAGGACGATGCATATGAAAAGAGCTGTCTCCGGACTTCTTCTGTCGATGTTTCTGATACTGACATCTCCGGTCTCGAGCCGTTCGATCACCTTTTCCGATTTCAACGAAAGGAACCAGCAGCCATCCCTTCCGCAGACCGGGAGCCTGGCTGGCGACATCAACCCCAGGGCGCTCGACCTCGCCATGCGGGGATACTTCAACCTCAAGCGCCAGGGGCTCCTCAAGCGCGAGGGGATCCTCACCCTGATCGATTTCGACAAGCCGTCGGTCACCGAGCGGCTCTATATCATCGACGTCAACAACGGTACGGTGCTCCAGTCGGCCCTTGTAGCTCATGGCAAGGGCAGCGGAGACATCATGGCGACAAGGTTCTCCAACAGGCCGGGCTCCAACTCGAGCAGCCTTGGCCTGTACCTGACCGAGACGACCTACTCCGGAAGGAACGGTTATTCCCTGGTGCTCAAGGGCCTCGACCAGGGAGTCAACGACAAGGCTGAGAGCCGGAGCATCGTGATCCACGGCGCGGACTACGTTTCCCAGGACTATATCAGGAGGTACGGTCGGCTCGGCAGGAGCCAGGGATGTCCGGCCATCTCTTTCGACGACTGCCAGCAGCTGATCGACACGATCAAGGATGGCACCTGCCTCTTCATCTACCATGCCGGCAACGCGTACGCCTCGAAGCCCGGCGTGCGCCATCACAGGACTGCCTTCAGGAGCGGTCGCCATCCGCGCCATGCCTAACATCATTCCGTACTATTCATGTCCCCGATCTTCCTGCTCTGGTTCGCCCTTCTCCCTGCCATGCAACCATCTTCCTCCCTGGCTGACGCTGACAATGGCCGCAGGGTGGAGGAGCGCGCAGGTTCTGGAACGCAGGTCAGCGGCGTCCTGCGTCAGTACCTCGCCCGTCTCGAACGGCTGAGCATCGGGACGACCGGTCCCGACCGGGCTTCGATCATCAGGCACACGAAGCGCTTCTACGAGGCGCTTGGGTATCGGCCCGCCTGGACCAACCGCCAGGCGGTCGCCCGCCTGATCGAGGTTCTTGAGGATTCGGCTAACGACGGTCTTCTGCCTTCCGACTACCATCTCGACGAGATCCGCAGCTTCTACCAGAACCCCTCCGAATCGCCCGAACTCAGGGCAAGGGCGGACCTGCTGATGACCGATGCCGTCTTGACCCTCATGTCGCACATGCGTTCCGGGAAGGTCTATGCCCGTTCCATCGAATCCGACTGGAACATCGAACCGCCGGAGCCGGGCGCAGATTACGACCGCACGATCATGTCCGCGGTCATGGGCAGCCGGTTCCCCGAGATCATCCAGAAACTGCGGCCGTCATCGCCCGAGTATTCGGCCCTGCGCAGGGGCCTGGTCAGGATGAAGGCGATCGCCGCCTCCGGCGGCTGGGAAAGCGTGCCTTCCGGCCGACCGATCGACAAGGTCGGCGCCGTCGACGCCCGTATCCCGGATATCCGCCGGCGCCTTGCCGCCTCCGGCGACTATGTCATGCCTCCGGCAGCACCGGCGAAGAAAGAGCAGAATGCGCGGGCGGACTCCTCGGATGCCGGGGATTCAAAGGCCCTGGCAGATTCGCTTCCGGAGCCGGCCGCGGATTACGGCCAGATCTACGACCAGGAGCTTTTCGACGCCGTCAAGGCTTTCCAGAAACGCCACGGGCTGGAGACGGACGGCGTCGTCGGCAACGAGACCGTCAGGGCCATGAACGTCTCCGTCGGCCAGCGGATCGACCAGATCAGGATCAACCTCGAGCGCTACCGCTGGTACCTGAACAGCAGGGGGCCGAACTACATCATGGTCAACATCCCCTCTTTCTCGGTCGATCTGGTGCAGAACAACATCCGCAGGTGGAACTCGAGGGTCATCGTCGGCAAGCCGGATACCCAGACGCCGGTCTTCAGGGCCGAGATGCAGTACATCATCCTCAATCCCCACTGGGTGATTCCGAACGGTATCATCGTCAAGGACAAGATTATTTCAACCATCCTCAAGGACGAGTCCTACCTCGACAGGAAGAACCTTGCGGTCGTCGACAACGAGGGGCATACGGTCAGCCCGTCGTCGGTCGACTGGGCACGGTATGTCAACGGAGGGTTCCCGTACCGTCTGGTGCAGGCTTCCGGCGACGAAGGCTCCCTCGGCAGGATCAAGTTCATGCTGCCCAACCGGTTCACGGTCTATCTTCATGACACGCCGACCAAGGAGCTGTTCGAGAAAAGCAGGAGGACCTTCAGCCACGGGTGCGTGAGGGTGGACAAGCCGGTCGACCTGGCCGAAATCGTCCTCCAGGACAAGGCCCGCTGGAGCAAGGGCAGGATCCAGGAGGCCATCGATACCGACAAGACCCGGACGATCAACCTGCCGAAGAGCATCCCGGTCTACCTCCTCTACCAGACGGCGTTTGCGGACGGGGCGCAGGTCGAGTTCAGGACCGATGTCTACGACCGCGACGCCCGGCTGCTCAAGGTGCTCCAGAGCCCGGCCAGCAGCAGGTTCGTCGATGAACTCGCCCGGTGAGCCGGGCATCCCGAAGTGATGCCCTATTTTCGGGATACCGGCGTATATTACACATGATATAAGCCGCCTGACAGGTCAAGAAAACCCAAAAAACGCTGCTCCCATGTCGTTCACCGTCAGTATCTCGGTAACCCGCCAATTCGAATCCCCGGCGCTTCCAGACAAGGTTTTTGAACTGCTGGCAGACGTGCCGCGTTCTGCCGCCCACTTCCCTGATGTCGAGAAACTCGAAGACCTTGGCGGTAACGCCTTCAGATGGGTCATGGAGAAGATCGGCATTGGCGACTACACCCTGCAGCAGACCATCTACGCCTGCACCTACACGAGCAACCCGGAGACGCTTCGGGTCGACTGGACCCCGGTGGACGGCGTTGGAAACGCCAGTGTCGAAGGGGGCTGGACGCTCTCGCCGGCGGCCGCAGGCACGAAGGTGCAGCTCAACACCAAGGGGCGTCTGCAGGTTGATTTTCCGGGTTTCCTGCAGTTTCTGCTCTCCCCCCTGATCGAGATGGCCTTCGCCCAGAAGATTGACCGCTACATTTCGAATATCGCCGAAACCCTCAGGAAGATGTAAGAGAGGATATGGACTGAGGAGACAATAGGCACGAAGAGGAAGACGATACTCTGCAGAACCGTCTTCCTCTTCGTCCTTGTAGTCCCCTGTTGTCCTTTCAGTCCTTCCCTTGAACCGGGTCGTAGTTCAGCGAAGGTGCGAGCCACCTTTCGGTTTCGGCAACGCTGAGGCCCTTGCGGTTCGCATAGTCCTCTACCTGGTCACGTCCTATCCTGCCGAGCACGAAGTATTTGGCAGCAGGACTGGCCAGGTAGAGGCCGCTGACCGATGCCGCCGGGTTCATGGCGAAGTTTTCTGTCAGCGTGATGCCTGTGGCCGTTTCGGCGTTGAGCAGGTCGAAGATGGTCGCCTTCTCGGTGTGGTCCGGGCAGGCCGGGTAGCCGGGGGCCGGGCGGATGCCGCGGTACTTCTCGGCGATCAGCTCTTCGTTGGCGAGCTTCTCCTCCGCTGCATAGCCCCACAGTTCGCGTCGCACCTTCTCGTGGAGCATCTCGGCGAATGCTTCGGCGAGCCGGTCGGCAAGCGCCTGCGTCATGATGCGGTGGTAGTCGTCGTGGGCGTCGGCGAACTCCTTCAGCAGTTTCTCGATGCCGAGTCCTGCCGTGACGGCGAAGCAGCCGATCCAGTCTGCGGCGCCGCTCTCCCTCGGAGCGATGAAATCGGCAAGCGCGAGGTCGGCCTCGCCCGACGTCTTCTCCTGCTGCTGGCGCAGGGTGTGCAGGACCGTCCTGATCGTTTCGCGGCCCTCGTCGGTGTAAACGAAGATGTCGTCGCCGACGCTGTTGGCCGGGAAGATGCCGGCTACGCCCCTGATGCCGAGCAGCTTCTCGCCGGCGATCCGGTCGAAGAGGGCGGTGGCGTCGTTGAACAGCTTTTTCGCCTCGGCGCCGACCTTTGCGTCGTCAAGGATCCGGGGCCAGGTGCCGTGCAGTTCCCAGGTACGGAAGAATGGGGTCCAGTCGATGTATGGGCGCAGGTCGGCGGCCGTGACGTTCTCCAGCACGGTGATGCCCGCCTGTTTCGGTGCCGTGATCGACTGGCTTTCCCAGTCGATCGGGAGCCGGTTGTTCCGTGCGTCGTCGATCGTGACATACTTTTTCGCCGAGGTCCGCTCGGCGTGGCTCCGGCGCATCTCTTCCTGCTCTGTCTTCAGTGTGGCGACGTAGCCCTCGCGCTGGGCCGGGTTGCAGAGGCTGCTGACCACCGGTACGCTCCTCGAGGCGTCGAGCACGTGCACCACGGCGCCCGAGTAGTTCGGGGCGAGCTTGACCGCCGTATGCACCTTCGATGTGGTGGCGCCGCCGATGATGAGCGGAATCTTCATGCCGGCGCGTTCCATCTCCCTGGCCACATGGGCCATCTCCTCGAGCGAAGGGGTGATGAGGCCCGAGAGGCCGATGACGTCGGCCTTCTCCCGGACGGCCGCTTCGAGGATCTGTTCGCAGGGCATGAGCACGCCGATGTCGACCACGTCGAAGTTGTTGCAGGCGAGCACGACCGCGACGATGTTCTTGCCGATGTCGTGCACGTCGCCCTTGACCGTGGCGAGCAGGACCTTCGCCTTCGAGCTCGTGTCGTTGCACCGCGCCTTTTCGGCCTCGATGTACGGCGTGAGCACCGCCACCGAACGTTTCATGACGCGGGCGCTCTTGACCACCTGCGGCAGGAACATCTTGCCTTCGGCGAAGAGGTCGCCGATGAAGTTCATGCCGTCCATGAGCGGCCCCTCGATGACCGACAGCGGGTTCGGGTAGAGCTGGACGGCCTCTTCGGTGTCTTCGTCGATATGGTCGACGATGCCCTTGACGAGCGCGTGCTTGAGGCGCTCCTCGACCGGCAGGCTGCGCCATTCCGCCGCTTTGGCTTCCGTCTTCTCGCCGCCGTCGCGGATGGTCTCGGCGAAGCTGACGAGCCGTTCGGTTGCGTCGGGCCGGCGGTTCAGGAGGACGTCCTCGACCTTTTCGAGCAGTTCGGGTTCGATCTCTTCGTAGATGCCGAGCTGGGCGGCGTTCACGATGCCCATGTCGAGCCCGGCATGGATGGCGTGGTACAGGAACGAGGTGTGCATGGCTTCCCGCACCGGCTCGTTGCCGCGGAAGGAGAACGAGACGTTGCTGATGCCGCCCGACACCTTGGCATGGGGCAGGTTCTCCTTGATCCAGCGGACGCTCTCGATGAAGTCCACCGCATAGTTGTCGTGATCGTCGATGCCGGTGGCCACGGTCAGCACGTTCGGGTCGAAGATGATGTCTTCCGGCGGGAATCCGACCTCGTCCACGAGGATGCGGTAGGCTCGGCTGCAGATCCCGATGCGGCGCTGGAGGCTGTCGGCCTGGCCCTGTTCGTCGAATGCCATGACCACGGTCGCCGCGCCGTACTGCATGATCTTGCGTGCCCTCTCCCTGAAGATCTCCTCGCCCTCCTTGAGGCTGATGGAGTTGACGATGCCCTTGCCCTGCACGCAGCGCAGGCCGTTTTCGATGACCGACCACTTCGAGGAGTCGATCATGACCGGCACCCTGGCGATCTCGGGTTCGGAGGCGATCAGGTTCAGGAACTCGACGATCACCTTCTCGGAATCGATCATCCCCTCATCGAGGTTCACATCGATCACCTGCGCGCCGCTTTCGACCTGCTGGCGGGCGATGGAGAGCGCCTCGTCGTAATTGCCCTCCTTGATGAGGCGGGCGAATTTGCGCGACCCCGTGACGTTGGTGCGTTCCCCGACGTTGATGAAGCCGGTGGTCTCGTCAACGATGAGGGGCTCGAGGCCGGAGAGCTGCAGCACGTGCTCATTCGCCGGCCGTTTTCTTGGCGTGAGCGTGCTGACGGCCCGGGCGATGGCCCGGATGTGCGACGGGGTGGTGCCGCAGCAGCCGCCGACGATGTTCACGAAGCCCGATTCGGCGAAGCCGGCGACCTGCGAAGCCATGTACTCCGGCGAATCGTCGTACTCGCCGAACTCGTTCGGCAGGCCGGCGTTCGGGTAGACGCTGACGTAGCTCCCGGCGACGTTCGACATGGCTTCGATGAAGGGTCGCATCTGTTTCGAGCCGAGCGCGCAGTTCAGGCCTACGGAGAGCAGGTCGGGCATGTGGGCGATGGAGATCCAGAAGGCCTCGGTGGTCTGGCCGGAGAGGGTGCGGCCACTCTGGTCGACTACGGTGCCCGAGACCATCACCGGTACGCGCCATCCGCTTTTGTTGAAGTACTCCTCGATCGAGTAGAGCGCCGCCTTGCAGTTCAGGGTGTCGAACACGGTTTCGACGAGCAGGATGTCGACCCCGCCTTCGTGCAGGCCTTCGAGCTGCTCGGTGTAGTTGTCCACCACATCCTGGAAGGTGACGGCGCGGAAGCCCGGGTTGTTGACGTCGGGCGACAGGGAGAGGGTCTTGTTGGTCGGCCCGATAGAACCGGCCACGAAGCGCGGCTTGTCCGGGGTTTTCGCCGTGTACTCTTCTGCCGCCGACCTTGCCAGCCTCGCCGCGGCGACGTTGAGTTCACGGGTGAGGTGCTGCAGCTGGTAGTCCGCCTGCGAGATCGGGTTCGCGTTGAAGGTGCAGGTTTCGAGGATATCCGCACCGGCATCGAGGAAGTCGCAGTGGATCGAGCGGATCACGTCCGGCCGGGTCAGCACGAGAAGGTCGTTGTTGCCCTTGAGCGGGTGGGGGTGCGACGCGAAGCGTTCGCCACGGAAATCCTGTTCGTCAAGGCCATGTTTCTGGATCATGGTGCCCATGGCCCCGTCGAGTACGAGAATCCTCTCTTCGAGCAGGCTGAAAAGATTGTCCTTCATGCTGCGGCTCAGTGATTTAAGGGTTGGTTGGCCGGTCCTGTTGCGACCGAAAAATCAGTCCACAAGGTAACAAAAAAGCGGCGAATTATCCGTTGCGGAGGGCTCAATGCGGGGCGAAAAACCGGGTGTGGAGGGCGGTCGCCGGGCCGGAGCCCGGCACGCCCGTGAATTCAGGCTATGCAAGGCGGTCGAGCCGTTCGCGGAGCCAGGCGGCGACCAGGTCGAGAGTGTCGCCGTCGATCTCGTGTCCCATAGGGTATTCGCGGTAGGTGAGGTCCGAGATGTTCTCCTTCAGCCAGCGGTCCGCCTCGCGTCCCTTGTCGATCGGGAGGACGTCGTCGAAGAGCCCGTGTACCACGAGGAACGGGAGCGCCGTCAGGGCTCCCGGATGAGCCGGGATCTCCGGCGGGAGGTCCGGAAGCTGTCCGCTCAGGGCGATGACGCCGTGCAGCAGCTCGGGTGAGCTGAAAGCGGTCAGGTAGTTCATGACGGCCCCCTGGCTGAAGCCCATCAGGAACACCTTGTTCCCTGCAGGCCTGAATTTGGCGATCGTTTCCTGGAGGAACTCCTCCAGGCGGTCGCGGGCTCTCTTCGCCGCTTCCCGGTCCACGGTGATGCCGGCGTCGGTGAAGGCGATCGGGAACCATGCGTAGGATTCGTACCCCATGCCGATGGGGGCCTGGAGGCTCATGACGCGCAGCCGGCGGTCGAGCATCGGGGCGAGGCTGATGAGGTCCTTTTCATTGCTGCCGTAGCCGTGCAGCATGATCAGCAGTGGGGCGCCTTCGGCGGCTCCGGCGGAGTAGTCGAGATGGTTGATGGTGTCCTCTCTTTTTTCCAGCATTGATTGGTTGGTTCAGTTTTTCGATCTCTTGACGACGCCGGAGATCATGCCGCCTCCCAGCAGCTCGTCGCCCCGGTAGAAGACGACGGCCTGGCCTGCGGCCACGGCGCTCTTGGGCTCCGAGAATGAGACGATCGCCGAACCGTCGTTTTGCGGTTCTACGGTGCAGCGGCTTTCACGGTCGCGGTAACGGATCTTTGCCGACGCCTCGAACGGTTCCGCGGGAGGCTCGATGCCGATCCAGTTGAGGCCTTCCGCCCTGAGGGCACGGCACTCGAGGGCCGGTTTCGGGCCGACGACGATCCTGTTTCGGGCGGCATCGATCTCCGTGACGTAGGCCGGCTCTCCGGTCGAGATGCCGAGCCCCCGCCGCTGGCCGATCGTGTAGAACGGGTAACCGCGATGCCGTCCGACGACCCTGCCCGACTGGTCGACGATCTCGCCGTCCGCCACCCGATCCGAAAGCCCGGGAAGGGCGTTTTCGAGGTAGCTGCAGTAGTCGTCGTGCGGCACGAAACAGATCTCCTGGCTCTCCTTCTTTTCGGCGGCCAGCACCCCGAACGAACGGGCCATCTCACGTACCTCCGGCTTGGTGTATCCTCCGAGCGGGAACAGCGTCCTCGAAATTTCGTGGCGGTTCAGCATCCAGAGAAAATAGCTCTGGTCCTTCTGCGGATCGATGCCCTTGTACAGGTGATGGCGTCCGTCGGTCACCGAGGTGCGGGCGTAATGCCCTGTAGCCACCAGATCGGCGCCCAGGAGGTGTACCGCCTCGAAGAGCCCGAACCACTTGACGGTCTTGTTGCATACCATGCAGGGGTTCGGCGTCCTGCCCGCCAGGTAGGCGTCGTGGAAATAGCCGATCACCTCGCGGCGGAACCTGCCGCTCAGGTTGAGGGTGAACACGGGGAAGTCGAATTCGTGGTGGTCGCTGACGCGGAGCTGGGAGTGGACGAGCACCGGTTCGTGGTCCGGCTCGTCGAGCACCTTGATGTTCAGTCCGGTGACCCGGTAACCCTGACGGGAGAGCAGGCATGCGGCTACTCCGGAGTCCACGCCTCCCGAAAGGCCGACGATGACATGTGGCTGAGCGTTCATCTTTGTGGTGTCATGTTTTGTGACGCCTTCCATCGAAATCCAAATCGGTATCGAAATCGGCATCCAAATCGATGTGGATTTCGATGAACCATTCCACAGGAACAAAGCGCATCTCCGCAGCCTGTCAGAGCAGTACGCCTCGCAGCACCATGGAGGCGACCGTGAAATAGATGACGATGCCGGTGACGTCGACCAGCGTCGCCACGAACGGCGCCGAGGAGGTTGCCGGGTCGAGGCCTGCCCGCTTGAGGAGCAGCGGCAGCATCGATCCGGTGATGGTGCCCCAGAGCACGATGCCGACGAGCGACATGCCGACCGTGATGCCGATCAGCAGCCAGACCATGGTGAAGCGCCCGAGGATCATCGACCACAGGACGACCCGGAACAGGCCGATCAGGCCGAGCAGACTCCCGAGCATGAGGCCCGAAAGGAGCTCGCGGCGCATGACCGACCACCAGTCGCGGATGGTGATTTCGCCGAGGGAGAGCGAGCGGATGATGAGGGTTGCCGCCTGTGAGCCCGAGTTGCCGCCGCTGGAGATGACGAGCGGGATGAAGGTAGCAAGGACAATCGCCCTGGAGAGCTCGCCTTCGAAATAGGACATGGCCGAAGCCGTCAGCATCTCGCTGAGGAAGAGCACGACGAGCCACACGGCGCGCTTCTTGACAAGCTCCAGGAGCGGCACGTCGATGTACGGCTCTTCGAGGGCCTCGATACCGCCGAACTTCTGGATGTCCTCGGTCTCCTCCTCTTCGGCCACGTCGAGCATGTCGTCCACCGTCACGATGCCGATCAGGTACCCGTTCGAGTCAACCACGGGCAACGCGACCCTGTCGTACCGCTTGAACTCCTCGAGGGCCTCCTGCTGGTCCTGGGAGGCCGTCAGGGTGATCAGCTTGTCTTCGGAAATGATATCGCTCACCGTTCTGTCCAGCGCAGACAGCAGGAGGTCGCGGGCCACCATTTCGCCGGCGAGCTTGCCGTGGTCGTCGACCGCGTAGATGACGTTCAGGGTCTCGCTCTCATGGCCGAAGGTCCTGATGTGTTCGAGTACCTGGCCGATGTTCCAGTCCTGCTTGACGCTGAGGTAGTCCGGGGACATGAGCCTTCCGACGCTGCCTTCGGCGTAGGCCAGCAGGGTCTTGGCGATCTTGAACTCCTTGAAGCTGAGCAGCTTGATGAGCTCCTGGGCGACCGGGCCGGGAAGCTCCTCGAGCAGTGCCGTGCGGTCGTCGGCCGACATGCTGTTCAGGATGTGCGTGACATCCTTCTGGGTCAGGGCGTTGAGCAGGTTCTGCTGGGCGTCGAAATCGAGGTATTCGAATGTTTCCGTGGCCACATCCCGCGGCAGGAGGCGGAAGAGGATCGCCTGGTCGCTTTCGGGCAGGTCGGAGATGAGCTCCGCCAGGTCGACCGGAAGCCAGTCGTTGAAGAGCCGCTGCAGGGCGCTGAAGTTGCGCTTCTCGATCAGCTCGCGTATTTCCGGAAAGATTGGGGTCCCGATCATGATGCCTGAGGCTGCTTGGTGAATGATTCCTCGTCTGACCCGACAGACCGTAAAAAAGGAAATTTTTTCAACTTTACCGCCTGACGCCAGCCTTTTTCCGACCTCCGGAGATGGCCCTTTTCGAAAGGTGGGCAGAGCCGGAGACGAACTTCCGCCAGGGCAGGTGCGTGCTTCTTGAAATGCCGATGCGCTGGCTGGTGCCGATCATCTCCGGCGGCACTTCCGGAGCGTCCTCGATCCAGCATCGCTGTCCGAGAAGCGACTCCGCGTAAAGGTCGGGGCCGATGCCGAGGGCCTGGGTCAGCCTGCCCGGGCCGCTCATGAGCAGGCGGGGATCCTCTGTCCGGCGGTTCAGGCGCATCCGTTCGATGCCTTCGACCGGCTCCATGGCCCTGAGGAGCACAGCGCCGGCCGTACCCTCAGGTTCGGAGACGATGTTGGCCAGGTGGTGGCAGCCATAGGAGAAGTAGATGTAGAGGGTTCCCGGCGGACCGAACATCGCCCGGTTCCTCCGGGTCAGGCCCCTCCAGGCGTGGCTCGCTTCGTCCTCCTCGCCGAGGTACGCCTCGGTCTCCACGATCCGGCCCTTCAGCAGCGGGCTTCCGGGAGCCTCACGACGCACGAAGATCTTGCCCAGCAGGCGCTCGGCCAGCAGAAGTGTCGGCAGCTCGAAGAAATCAGGACCAAGACGCTCCATGATCGATAATTGAGGTGCCCATGTGTTTGCAAAAGTTTTCGTATCTATTATAATTAAGCAGATCGGAAAGGTGGACGGACTTCGCGAATATTTTTCATTTCCCCGGCTATTTTCATGGGTAGAGTCATAGCAATTGCAAACCAGAAGGGTGGCGTCGGCAAGACGACCACGGCGGTCAATATTGCGGCTTCCATAGCGATATCCGAATTCCGTACCCTCCTGATCGACATCGATCCCCAGGCAAACGCCACCTCCGGGTTCGGGCTAGAAACCGGCGACGAGATCGAGAACACCTTCTACCACGTCATGGTCAAGGGGGGGGAGATCCGCGATGCGATCAGGTCTTCCGGCCTCGAGTACCTCGACGTGCTTCCCTCCAACGTGAACCTCGTCGGCATGGAGGTCGAACTGGTCAACATGCGCGAACGGGAGTACGTCATGCAGAAGGCCCTGAAACAGGTCAGGGACCAGTACGACTACATCATCATCGATTGCCCGCCTTCGCTGGGCCTCATCACGCTCAATTCGCTCACCGCGGCCGATTCGGTGCTCATCCCGGTCCAGGCGGAATACTACGCCCTCGAGGGGCTCGGCAAGCTGCTGAACACCATCAGCATCGTGCGCAAGCACCTGAACCCGCGGCTCGAGATCGAGGGGGTGCTGGTGACCATGTACGACTCCCGGTTGCGCCTTGCCTCCCAGGTGGCCGAAGAGGTGAAGAAGTTCTTCAAGGACAAGGTCTACAAGACCTACATCCGCCGGAACGTCAGGCTCTCCGAAGCGCCCAGCCACGGCAAGCCCGCCCTTCTGTACGATGCCCAGAGCATCGGGTCGAAGGATTACCTGGATCTTGCCCAGGAGATTTTCGAGCGCGACGGCAACATCAGGAAATTCAACGTGAGGCAGCAGCAGCTGCCCGGTTAACCGGGGAACATATGTCGAAAAAAGCACTTGGCAGGGGATTGAAGGCGTTGATCTCCGAAGAGGGGTTCGCGGCCGCCGAGAAAGCGGAGGAGAACGAAAAGCTCCGTGAAGGGGCCATCGGCAGCCTGCCCGTCGACAAGATCAGGGTCAACCCGTTCCAGCCCCGCAAGGAGTTCGACGAGACCGCCCTCGAGGAGCTTCGCAACTCCATCATCGAAAACGGCGTCATCCAGCCGGTGACCGTCTGCCGCGACGGCGACGGCTACCAGCTCATCAGCGGCGAACGCCGGCTCCGCGCCGTCACGGGCGCAGGCTTCAAGTTCATTCCCGCCTACGTCATCGAGGCGCACGAGGATGCCAGCAAGCTCGAACTCGCCCTCATCGAGAACATCCAGCGCGAGGACCTGAACGCGATCGAAGTAGCCCTCGCCCTCAGGAGCCTGGTGACCAAGTGCAACCTGACCCAGGACGAGGTTGCCCAGAAGGTGGGCAAGAACCGCTCCACGGTCAGCAACTTCCTGCGGCTGCTCAAGCTGCCCCGCCAGATCCAGGACAGCATCCGCTCGAGGGAGATATCGTCAGGCCATGCACGTACGCTGATCAACCTCCCGAACGAGCACCTCCAGCTCAAGGTGTGGCGCCAGATCATCGCACGCCAGCTTTCGGTAAGGCAGGCCGAGGCGCTGGTCAACAACATGTTCAAGGATCCGCCCAAGGAGGCTACGAAACAGGCCTCGCCCAGGGATGTCCAGCTCGGCGAGATCGAGGGCATCCTCAGGGACCGCCTTGCCACCAAGGTGAAAGTCGTCGAGAAGAAAGGGGGGCAGGGCGAGATCCATATCAGGTATTTCTCCAATGACGACCTCGAAAGACTCCTTGACCTGATGGGAAATGACTGAACTGCATACCCGCATCCGACGCCTTTCAGCGGCCCTGCTGCTGGCTTCGGCCCTTTGCATGGCAATCCCGTCCGGAGCCGTTCTCGGTGCGTCCGGCGGGATGCTCTCCGCATCCGCAGCTTCATCGGAGGTTCGTGAGTCCCTGGCTGCGAGCAGCGAGCCTGCCACTGCCGACCGCCAGGTCGAGCTGGAGAACGGCAATCGCCTCGCACCATGGAAGGTGGCGGCGATCTCCGCAGTCCTTCCCGGTTACGGTCAGGTATACAATCACGCTGCCTGGAAGCTGCCGATCTACTACGGCCTCATGACCTGGTTCGCGAAGAACGCCATCGACGACAACGGCAAGTACCTCGACTACCGCTCGCAGTACCTCGCCGACCACAGCTCCGCCGCTGCCGCGAGCAGGGACGATTACCGCAAGAAGCGCAATACCCAGATCGTCTGGCTGTGCATTGCCTACGTCGCAGGCATCGTCGATGCCTACGTCGATACGCAGCTCTACGACTTCGACAGGATCATCGACGAGAAGGTCGGGGCGTCCGGCGCTCCGGCAGACCCTGCGCCGCTCGTCAGCGTTTCCATGAAATTCTAGTACAGTTTGAGACCATGAAGATCACTCTGGTTGGTAACGGCCGCATGGGCCGACAGATCGCCGACATTGTCAACTGCGGCGGGGAGCATACCGTCCTTCGCGTGCTCGATGCCGTTGACATCATCGACGCCCCCGCGTTCGCGGGTTCGGATGTCATCATCGACTTCACCGTCCGTGACGCTTTTCTCGTCAACTACAGGGCGATGATCGCTTCGGGCGTGCCGGTGGTCGTCGGTACCACGGGCTGGGACGACGTCATGGAGCGCATCAGGGACGAGGTTGCCGCCGCAGGCACCTCGATGCTCTATTCGGCCAATTTCTCGCTGGGCGTGAACATCTTCCTCCGGACGCTCCACGAGGCTGCCCGCCTCATCGCGCCCTTCCAGCAGTTCGACATCGCCCTCTGCGAACAGCACCATACCGGCAAGGCCGATTTTCCCAGCGGCACCGGCCTGAAGGCTGCCGAGGTGGTCCTTTCAGCCAACCCTCGCAAGAAATCGGTCATGAGGCAGCTCGAGGATGGCCGCAAGATCAGGAAGGACGAGCTTCAGGTGGCGGCGCTCCGCCTCGGTTCTGTGTTCGGGGTCCACTCCGCGTTCATCGACTCCGATGCCGATACGATAGAACTCACCCATACAGCCAAGAACCGGACCGGTTTCGCCTCCGGGGCCGTCCATGCGGCGGCATGGCTCGTCGCACACCACGTGCTGCGGCCCGGCTTCTATACGATGGACGATTTCCTGAACGACCTGTTCGCCGAGTGAAGCATGGGACCCGTTACTGTTGAAAGACACCCGGGAGTGCTCCCCGAGGTGCTGCTCGGAGCCGTGCTGATCGTCATCACGACGACGGTGCCCTACCTGAACCTGGTCAACGCGCTCCTCTTCTCCGGTATCATCTTTTCAGGTGGCGCCGCTGCCTGGTACTACATCATGCGGCACCAGATCCCGCTGACCTACCGCCAGGCTTTCGTGATCGGCTCGTTGAGCGGACTTGCCGGCGGGGTGCTCTCGGTCTGCGTGGAGTATTTCCTGCTCAAGGTGTTCGGTTACCGTCCCGGCCTGGAGAGCCTTCGCCTGCTGATCGACTGGGCGACCCGAATGGCTCCCGAAGAGGCTCCGACCTTCCGGCAGCTGCTCGCCATGGTGACCGCTCCGGTGGAGATCACCGTTTCAGACCTGGTGGTCAGCATGCTGCTCACCGGTGCGATCTACGCTCCTTTCGCCGGCGTCGGCGCCAGGATCTCCGTGCTGATCCTGAAATGGCAGGCTAAAAGAAGTTGATAGTTGATAGTTGATAGTTGATAGTGGAAGAGATGGACGGGGAGTTTTTAGGGATGTTCGGGACCGACAGCTCTTTGATTAAACCGATGAGCCTGGAAGGTGCTTCCTTATTTCCGGCTGATGCAGTTTAATTTTCAACTATCAACTATCAACTATCAACTATCACCCCTCTTCCTGTACCAGTTCCGGTCGATCTTGGCCGATCCGGGGATCGTTATCCACTCGTCGACACGCCTGAACGCAACCGGCCGTTTCAGGCCGCCGAGCACCGCTGCCGCCATCTTCGAGAGCTTGCCGTCGTCCAGCACAACCTCCTTCGATACCCTTACCCATGCAACCGGCCTCGAGCCATACTCCCGGTCGGGCAGCGGCACGACGAGGGCCTCCTCGATGCCCGGCAGGGAGGCCAGCGCCTGCTCGACCTCCTCCGGATGGATGTTCTCCCCTCCGGAGACGAACATGTTGTCGCGCCGCCCCAGCACGCTAAGCACCCCTTCGCCCGACAACGCTCCGATATCGCCCGTGTGGAACCAGCCGTCCCGGTCCCTGGCCGGATCGAGGCCGTCGTGTTTCAGGTACCCCAGGAACAGGCAGGGGCCCTTGACAAGGATCTCTCCCTCCGTGGAGATCGCCGCTTCGCGGTAGGGCAGGAGGGCGCCGCTGTCGATCGTCGGCGAGGTGACCGGCCCCCGGGAGGTGGAGACCTGCGAGCCCATCTCGGTCGAGCCGTAGGTCAGGCGGAGCGGCAGCCCGGCTTCGATCGACTCTTCGAGCAGGGACCTGCCTGCCGAGCTGCCGCCGAGCAGGATCGCCTTCAGTTTCCTCAGCAGATCGCTGCCGCCGGGTGCCCTGAGCATCCGGTAGAGCTGCGTGGGCACCAGCGAAAGGTGGGTCACCGGGAACTGCGACAGCGACTCCTCAATCTGCGCACCTGGTTGCGGGATGGCAAGGGCTCCGCCGCCGAGCAGGCATTTGAAGAGCATCGAATAGCCGCCGACATGGTAGAGCGGCAGCGACAGCAGCCAGCAGTCGCCGGGTCCGAACGGCAGGTTTACGGCCGACCCCAAGGCGTTGTGCCAGTGGTTCGACAGGGAGTGCAGGGCGGCCTTCGGCCTGCCGGAGCTTGCGGAGGTGTGGATGACCGAGGCCGGTCGTTCCATCTCCTCTGCTGCCGCGAACGACGTTGACGTGGCCGCTTTCTTCAACCCCTCGAGGGTTTCGAAAGTTACGGCCTGTTCGGCGGTGAGCCCCGGGCAGGCCTGCGGGTCGTACACGGTCAGTTTTGGGGCGAGGCGTTCCAGCATCCCGGCGACATGGGTTGCGGGGAACCGGTGGTTCAGCGGTGCGGCCACCACGCCGATGCGCAGGAGCGCCATCAGGAGCAACAGCGGTTCGGGGCCGTTCGGCGCGACCAGCGCCACGATATCACCCCGGCGGATGCCCAGCGAGACGAGCGTTGCCGCGACGCGTCCGCTCTCGCGCTCGCAGTCGGCGAAGGAGAGGGTTCCTTCGGGCATGATGAGCGCCGGGCGCTCCCCGAAGCGTTTCGATGCCTCCCTTACAATATCCATGAGCCGTGCGGTTCAAGCAGTTCTTCACGGAGGCGTTGCCCGTTACGCCAGGCCGCTACCGGGTCGGTCGATCCGCCCGACGTCGAGAACGCGACTACGGGCAGGTCGTATTCCAGGAAGCTGATGGTGTCGAGGCCGCTTGCCGCCGGCTCGCGCGAGCTGATGGCGGCCATCAGGGCGTACATCCCGAGGCTCACCCCTGTTTCGAAGGCCGAACTGAAGACGGCCGGAATTCCCAGCCTTGCGGCGAGTCCGGCGAGCTCCAGGGATTTCATCAGGCCGCCGATGCGGTTCGGCTTGAGCACCAGCGCTCCGAGCGCCTTTGCGGGAATCGTTTCCATGAGGCCGGGGCATTGCCAGAGCGTTTCATCGAGTGCCGAGAGGATTCCGGTCCGTTCATGGAACAGATGGATTTGCGACGCATCCATGAGCGGCTCCTCGATGTAGGCGACGCTGCCCGCCGGGATCGACCTGCCGAACTCCACGGCCTCGTCGAGCCCCAGCGACTGGTTGGCGTCGAGCCGGAGTTCGGCCCTGCCCCGGTATATCCGGTGGAAGGCCTGGATACAGGCGAGCGCCTCACTGGTGCGGCCGGGGCGTACCTTGAGCTTGAACGCCCTGAACCCTCCGGAAAAAGAGGCGGCAGCCTTTTCGAGCACGGCATCGGGAGCGCCGTCGAGCAGCGCGTTGACCGGGACCGGGCTTGCCGGCGCGGACGATTCCGGAAACGGGGGCAGGGCGCCGGTGCGGGCTGCCAGGAAGTTCAGCACGGCCATTTCGACGCCGGTTGCCACCGACGGAGGGAGCCCTTCGGCCTCCACCCGCGCGCGAAGCTCCGGGACGGGGCAGCCGATCAGTGCGGGTATCTTCGGGATGAGCGCGGTGAGCGAACGTTCGGCCTCGTCGAGTGTCTCGTCGTGCAGGCCGGGCAGCGGGGCGACCTCGCCGATGGCGACCGCTCCGCCGTCGGCCGTCATCAGGCGGAGCAGGAGGCCTTCGCGCCGTTCGACGCGGAGGCCCCTGATCAGGACCGGGACGGAAAAGGGGATGCCATACCGGCGGATGTCGGCATGGATCGGGCTCAAGGGCGTTTCGGGAACTTGCCGAAATCGGGCTTGCGCTTCTCGACGAAGGCGTTGCGGCCCTCCTGCCCCTCCTCGCTCATGTAGTAGAGCAGCGTGGCGTTGCCGGCGAGCTCCTGCAGGCCGGCCTGGCCGTCGCAGTCCGCGTTCAGCGCAGCCTTCAGGCAGCGGATGGCGAGCGGCGAGTTGGCGAGGATCTCGCGGCACCACTGGACGGTCTCCTCCTCGAGGCGCTCCAGCGGTACGACGGTGTTCACCAGCCCCATGTCGAGCGCCTGCTGTGCGTCGTACTGGCGGCAGAGGTACCAGATCTCGCGGGCCTTCTTCTGGCCGACGAGGCGGGCCATGTAGCTGGCTCCCCAGCCGCCGTCGAACGAGCCGACCTTCGGGCCGGTCTGGCCGAAGCGCGCGTTCTCGGCGGCGATGGTCAGGTCGCAGAGCATGTGCAGCACGTGGCCGCCGCCGATGGCGTAGCCCGCCACCATGGCGATCACCGGCTTCGGGCAGGTGCGGATGTCGCGCTGGAAATCGAGCACGTTGAGTTTGTTGACCCCCTTGCTGTCCGCATAACCTGCGTTGCCGCGGATCTTCTGGTCGCCGCCTGAGCAGAAGGCAAGGTCGCCCTGGCCGGTCAGGATGACGACGCCGATCTCCTGGTCGTTGCGCGCATCCTGCAGCGCCGCGATCATCTCGTCCACCGTCTGCGGGCGGAACGCGTTGCGGCGCTCGGGGCGGTTGATGGTGATCTTGGCGATGCCTTCCGCCTTGTGATAGAGGATGTCGGTGAACTCACCGGCTGGTATCCAGTTGACAGTGCTCATATCAGGAGAATCGATGGTTGTTGATGAAAGACTCGAGGCGACCGGCGAAGCGGGCGCGCTCCTCGACGTGCAGGGTATGGCCGCAGCCGGGGAAGATATCAAGGGCTGATCCGGGGCACAAATTAACCATTTGGCGGCCGATTTCAACGAACTTGGCGTCTTTTTCCCCCGCGCAGAAAAGGATCGGCAGGCGGTTTGCGGGGAGGTCGTCCCAGAGCTGAGGCTGGTTGCCGGTACCGAGCGCCCGAAGGCACGAGGCGAGGGCCGACGGGTCGCCCGACCGGCGGTCTGCGAGCACCGCTTCGAACGAAGGGCCGGCCTTCAGTGTCGCGAAGAGGGGCAGGTCGTACCACCGCTCGAGGAATGCGTCGAAATCCTGTTCGAGTTCCGTCGCCAGGGCGTCGTCGCCGAGGCGTCGCAGCCTGCGCTCCTCTTCGGTAGGCAGGCCGGGAGATGCGGAGACGATCACAGCCGACGAAAAGAGTTCCGGATGGCGAAGCGCAAGCGCGAGGGCGATGCGGCCACCCATCGAGTAGCCGGCCAGGCTGCAGGGGCCCGGCGCCTGACGGCGCAGGAGGTCGGCGAGCGAGTCGACGGTCTGCATGAAGAATCCGGCATGATCGACCCTTTCCGGCATGCCGGCGCTGCCATGCCCCGGAAGATCGACGAGGCGCGCGCAGTAGCGTTCCCCAAGCATCCGCGCGACCGGCAGCCAGTCACGCCCCGACCCCAGGAATCCGTGCAGGAAGAGGATCCCCGGGAGGGCGCTGTCGCCGACGGTGACGAAATGAAGCGGAGTATGCTGCGATGTGGATTGGGTCACCTGTTGTTCGGGGTTTCACGATCGACGAAGTTGTTGCCTGTGCCGTTCGGATGAAATATAACAAGCGCAGCCGGTACCCGTTTGCAGCTTTCTGGTTAATAGGTGAAATTACAGCGATGGATCAAAACCCGTTAGATTCCGTTCAACAACGCAGCTTTGTCAGGAGGCGAGGCAGATCGACAAGGACAGGCACGGACTTCCACGGACTGGCAGGGACATGTTGTTTTCACGGTCCATGCCAGTCGGTGGAAGTCCGTGTGAGTCTTTGAGCTCAGACTGTCTTGCGGCAAATGTTGCGTTGTCACTCCTCAACCTTGCCTGCTATCTTCTCGACCGGCAGGTCGAACGGCAGGCGACCGATTTTGAGAAAGAAGGGGGATTTACTGAAAGGCTTTACCGGGTACGAAGCGCCAATCGGAAACAGACGAGATAATGCCCCGCCCATGGAGAAAATCCGGCATTGATGTCCTGACGATGGTGCAGTCATGGTTGCAAGTGGGGGCCGCATACCGGTTGCCTCATAGAGGTGATTCCGTTACAGAAGAGATTGAACATACGATATACGATACGGACCCACGGCTTTGCTCACGATCAATCCATGTTCGCCGTCACAAGGTCTGTTTATGGACGTTATACTCGGTATTTTACATCGAATACTTTGCGAATTCTTAAAATTGTCTTAATATATCGACATATAACTACGTCGTCCATTAAGACCATGCGGAATCGGAACCGGTTCCCAGCATGAACGGGCACAGAATTCCACGCCGAAACTGTCCTGTTGCCCGAATAAGAACAACCGTCCAGAGAAGCATTTCACGGCAGTGTAGCTGAGAACTGCAGTCATTCGTCATGATGTTGCTGACATCATGACCTGATAAGGGACGGACAG
>JAAXWS010000035.1 GCA_013334865.1 Chlorobiaceae bacterium | reverse complement strand
CAAGAAATGGACCATGCCTATTCACAATTGGGGTTCCGTGATCAATCAGTTTTCCATTAAATTTGAAGGCAGGGTTCAGTTCTGAAAATGACCGTTTACACAGTTTTCTGAACAGACCCCTTCACATTGTTGTTCCTGATGTCCTTCAAGTCCCTGCTGTCCTTTCTCTTTTTACGGCCCTCGCATTCCGCTTCAGCCTTTTCAATCCCAACCGCATAACTGTCGTGCCGGCGAAGATCTTCCGGAATGTCGAGCCGGTGAGGGCGAGCACTTTTTCGGCTGTGAACTCTTCCATGGACGGTGAGGGCACGAACGCGGGGTGCGGTTCCGTGTTGCCGGGCTGGTTGTGCGGGCAGGCTTCCATGCAGCGGTCGCAGCCGAAGAGCCAGGGGGCTGTCGAGTCGGCTTCCTCCTTGGTGAACTCCCGCTTCAGTTCGATGGTGAGGTAGGAGATGCAGCGCCGGGCGTCGAGTTTGCCCGGTGCGACGAGCGCTCCGGTGGGGCAGGCGTCGAGGCAGGCGGCGCAGGTGCCGCAGGGCTCCCAATCCATGGGTTCGTCGGGCTCGATGTCGAGGTCGAGCAGCAGTTCGCCGAGGAAGATGGCGGATCCTGCGCCGGGGACGATGAGCAGGGTGTTCTTGCCGCTTCTGCCGATGCCGGCGGCTTCGGCCCAAGGCTTTTCGAGCACGGGGGCTCCGTCGACGCAGGCGATTCCCACGACCGGACTTTCGGCCACGGAGCGTATGAAATCTAACAGTTCGAGCAGCAACCCTTTGACGACGCGGTGGTAGTCGGGCACGGTGGCGTGCGCGCTGAAGATTCCTGAATCATCACTTTGGGCGGATGGCGTAGGGCCGGCAATGGCGACGGAGAGTACTGTTCTTACGCCAGGGAGCAGCAGTGTCGGGTCTGCTCGCTCCACCATGCCGGTTTCAAGGTAATGCATGTCGCCGTGCCGTCCTTCGGCGACCATCGAACGCAGGCGCTCCATGGCTAAGGGCTGCGGCCGGAGGGCGGCGAAGCCGGCGGCGCAGAAGCCGAGCTCGAGGGCTTTCTGCCGGATCGATTCCCTGAGCGGTGCCTGGAGCCTCTCCATCGGTAGTGATGATGACCGGCCGGGGGGCCGGAACGGTTGCCGGATGCGGTAATTATTGTTAAATATAGGTAGAGAGCACCTTCCGCCATCAATCCCTTTCCATCGGCACCATGGAGCGACGCGATTTCATCAGGCTATTCATGAAAAGCGCCGGCATCGGCACGGGCGTCCTCGCCGCCAGTTCCGCCGGCCTGGTGGCCTGGTACCAGCCACGCAAGGAGCTCTACGGGAAGGATTCCGCGACCGGCACCTCCGGGCTGGCGGAGAAGCTCACGACGCCGAAGAAAGCCGTGGTGGTGGGCGGCGGGCTTGCCGGCATCAGCGCGGCGATGGAGCTGGCGCGAAGGAATTTCGACGTCACCCTCGTCGAGGCATCCGCCTCCCTCGGTGGCAAGCTTACCGGATGGAACATCGATGCCCTCGGTCAGACCTTCCCGGTCGAGCACGGGTTCCACGGCTTCTTCGACCAGTACTACAACCTGAACGAGATGTTCGCCTCGGCAGGCGTGCGTGACGACGTGTTCACCCCCTCGCCGGGCTACCCCGTGCTGTTCCACGGCAAGGCGCTCGAGGTGTTCGGGCAGACACCGAAGCTCTTTCCGCTCAACATCCTGTCGGTCGTCGGGCAGTCGCGCACCCTCGATATCGCCTCCTTCCTGAAGGAGTACCGAGGGCTCCCGTCGCTCATCGAGATGTTCCGCTACCGCTATGACCGCACGTTCAGGGATTACGACGGCATGGACTTCATGACCTACTGCCGGCGCGGCGAGGTGCTCCCGGCGTTCGTCGATACGGTGCTGCATCCCTTCGCAGACGCCACCATGAACCGCATGGAGGTGCTTTCGGCGGCCGAGGCGATGCGCTACTTCCATTTCTATTTCATGGGCAGCCCGGAGGGGCTAGGCTTCAGGATCACCAGGCGCGACTGCATGAGCGGGCTCGTCGACCCGCTGGAGCGGAAACTGGCGGCCATGGGGGTGAAAGTGATCAAGGGTACCCGTGTGGCCGGCCTCGAACTCCAAGGAGGCCGGGTGGCATCCGTACGGCTTGACGGGGCTTCAGGCGGCGAGCCGGAAGCGGTCGCGACGGTCGACAGGGCCACGCTTCCACCTTCCGGATGGTTCGAACTGCAGTCCGAAGAGGGAACGCCGCTGCTGCTCGCCCGCCGTGGAGAGGGATGGGCAGCCTTCGATGCCCGCTGCACGCACATGGGCTGCCCGGTCAGGCCCGACGGTACGGCCGGCGGATTTCTGTGCCCCTGCCATGCCGGCCGGTTCGACGACGAGGGGCGTCCCGTCGGCGGCCCGCCCAAGGCCCCGCTTGCGGCCCTGCAGGTCAGGGAGGATGGCGAGCTTCTGGTGCTGGAGCGCGGGTCAGGTGAGGCCGTCCCGGTGGTCAGCCCCGGTCCGGAGGCCCTGCCGTGCGACTACTGTGTCGTGGCGTCCAACGTCAGGGGCACCAAGGAGCTGCTTCGGGACGTGTCGGCCGTGAACCCCGATTTCGGGCGGCAGGTCTCTTCACTCGGCGAGGCCGATCCCTATGCGGTGTGGAGGGTCTGGCTCGACCGGCCGCTGAAGTCGGCGAAGTTCCCGTTCTATACGGTTTCCGGATACACCTACACCGACTCGATCTCCCTCTACTCGAGCTTCCAGGAGCCGTTCGCGGGGTGGGCAAGGAAGAGCGGCGGATGCGTTGCGGAACTGCACGCCTACGCCATCGCTCCGGAACAGGTCAGGCCCGAGCCGGAGATCCGGGAGACGATGCTGCGCGAGCTGCACGACATGTTCCCGGAGAGCCGCAATGCCACGATCCTTCACGAGATCTTCATGATGCAGTCCAACTTCTCCCGCTGGGCGCCGGGCGACCACGCCTCGCGGCCGGGCGTCGAGACCCCCTTCTCCAACCTCTTCCTCGCCGGTGACTGGGTGGGCACCGAAGCGCCGGTTTTCCTCATGGAGGCGGCCGCCTTCACGGGGCGCATGGCGGCCAATGCCATCTCGGCCAAGGAGTCCCTCCGGCAGACAGCGTTGCCCATCGTGCCGATGCAGGGGCTGTTTGCATAAAAGGTAGGGATGGAGTTGCTACATTTTGATGGACAGTCCAAGAAGCCATACCTTGCAAACAAAAGGAGGTATGAATCATGGGGAGTTACAGGCACCGTCGCACGTTCGACAAACAGTTTAAAGTTGATGCCGTCGAG
>JAAXWS010000014.1 GCA_013334865.1 Chlorobiaceae bacterium | reverse complement strand
GCATCAAGGCGCGCTCCTCTTGGCATTTTCCCTCCTTTCGGTCATCCTGATTGAATTTCCGTCTCGGTTTCAATTTAATCAATGAAAATTAAATTGTTTTACGCTATTGAACAACGTCCCCTAGTCTTCCCCCGAAGGCTGTGGCTTCTTGATGCGTCCATTTTTCCCTTGCAACTCCAAAATGAGATCAGCCGGCAATCAACCGGCTGATCTCATTTTTAATTTAGAATTAGTAGTTCCCGGGCCTAATAGTGTACTCGGCTCCTTGCGTACCGACAAAGTTATATAGAAACCACTTATCGGTTCCGTTGTCGTTGAGTTTGTAGACTGAAACACTTGTCTGCACTAGCTGCGTTCCTATTTTGGTGAGTTCGTAAACGTGCTGCGGCCATACGGTGGCTGTTGTTGCGTATGCCACTGAGTCTGTGCCTGGAGTGTATTCCACTTGTGTCAAAGGCTGATGGGCATTCCAGGGAAGCGTTGGTCCATAATTGTAAGCGATTACTTTGAACGTTCCGTAGTTATACGCCGTGGCCGCATCATTAACAGTAACCACGTAATCCTGAGTCGTCCCATCTTCAGCTGTGACGGTGTAGGTTACCGGGTTGGTGAAGTCTTTGGCGGTGCCACTGGTCGGACTGACCGATGCTCCGGTTATGGTCACATTCGGTTGCAATGAGGTCACTGCAGAACCAGACGGCATGGTTACTGCTATGGTGTGATTGGTCTCATTGATGGCCGTTGTTCCTGTCTGACCGGATATGCTGAATGCCGTGATTGCCTTTGCCGGGTTCCTGGCTACCGTAACCGTAACCACGTAATCCTGTGTCGTGCCATCTTCAGCGGTGACGGTGTAGGTTACCGGGTTGGTGAAGTCTTTGGCGGTGCCACTGGTCGGGCCGACCGATGCTCCGGTTATGGTCACATTCGGTTGCAGTGAGGTCACTGCAGAACCAGACGGCATGGTTACTGCTATGGTGTGATTGGTCTCATTGATGACCGTTGTTCCGGTCTGACCGGATATGCTGAACGCCGTGATTGCCTTTGCCGGGTTCCTGGCTACCGTAACCGTAACCACGTAATCCTGAGTCGTCCCATCTTCAGCAGTGACGGTATAGGTTACCTCGTTGGTGAAGTTGTTGGGGGTGTCGCTGGTCTGGGTTGCCAAGCCCACCTTGACCGATGTGCCTGTCGTGGTGAAGGTGGCTTTAAGGGCCTGGACATTTGTACCATATGGCACCGTCAGCGCGATAGTATGGTTCGATTCAGTCACCGTCCCGGTGACTGCCGGGTTAGTAAATCTGAATGCCGTGATTGCCTTCGAGGCACCTTTTACCGTGATGCTCCGGATATTGACTACGGCCGATGCCGACTGGGTTATGGTCACCGCAATCAGAACCAGGAGCAGCATTGCTGCCCTGAGTCGGGTGACAGATTTTTTTGCCATGGGTTTCATTGGGGTCTCGTAAGAGTTATGATAAAATGATTAGTCGACGATGACGGTGATGGTATAGGGGTTGCCATTTCCATCCGTCACGTGGATAAGGTAGGTGTCGCTGGTTGTGGCTGCCGGGAACTGCTTGCCGTGAATGACGACCTTGTCAACTGTTGTGCCGACAAGGGCAGTGTAAACTATCGGCGAACCGTTGCGGGTAACGTCTGTGACAGTCGGGGTTCCGGTGCCGACAGTCACGAAGACGTCGTCTTCGGTGTTGACCGTTGCACCTGACGGCAGGCCCGCTTTGCTGATCTTCAACAACTCGGTTACCGCAGTGAGATCAACCTTGGCAAGGAAGCTCTGGGGCAGCTGCGCAGGACGGGTGGTGGCGGCGGCAAGGAGTGCTGCGCCGTCGTTGCTGCGGCTCGGCTGCATGCGGCGGGCAAGCGGTGCGTGCTTCGTGCTGCCGCCGATGCCGAGGCGGTAGCTGAGCAAGACCCCCTTGTTATCGGCTATGCCGTTCTGTCCGTCGTTCCGGTATGCGTTGAGCTGCCAGTTGCCGCTCTCGAGGTTGAGACTGAAAAGGTTTTCAGCTGCGCCCTTCTTGTATCCTGCGCCGACCGTGACGTCCGAAAAGAGCTCAAGACGGAGGTCGACGTTGTAGAATGCCGAACGGTTGAGTTCGCTTGTGCCGTCTGCAAAGGGAAAGCGGACCTGTTCGTAACCGACCGATCCCCTGGTCACCAGGTTCTGGAAGAGTGCGATCTGGGTATCTGCCGATGCACCGAACATCCGGCCTGCGGAGAGGGTATGCGGGTCGGAAGAGATAATGTAGTCTGTTGCCGTTTCGGTCTGGAAGGTTGTTGTGCCGCCGGCGTACGAGCGCTGCGTGGCGCGAGCGCCCCACAGGGAGAAGCCGATGGAGTGCAGGCAGGACAACTCGTCTGCCTTAGGAACGATGTACTGGGTGGAGAAGACGTAACCGAGCTGCTGGAGGTCGACGTTCGCCGAGCCTGAAGCGAAGTCGAAGTTCTGGTTGCCCCAGAGGTATCCGCCGGTGGCCTTGACGCGGAGTCCTGAATTTGGAATCTGCCAGACTGCGTTCACCGCCACATCGTTGCGGTTGACATAGTGGGAAAAATTGGTGCCGAGGGCAAGCGCCTCAAATGGGAGCACGGCAAGATCCGCCTTGCCTCCACCGGTAGCAAGTGCGTTCTGCTCTTTAATATAGCCGAACCCGAGGTTGACCGATGCCGTGGCGTTATCGCCTTTATAGCGCAGTTCGGTGGCGCCGGGAGCGAGCGTTGTCTTGACCGCCCCGTCGGCAAAAGCAACCGGAACCGATGGCAAATTGGCGGCAAGCTGGGAGAGGCCCTGCCGGCTGCCGGCCCCTGCGCCTGAAAATGGCTGGGCGGGAGTAGTCGCAGCACCTGAAGGCTGCGAAGAGGGCCTTTCAGAGAGCGCTTCTGAAACAATTGATTTTGAAAGCGCCTGAAGCGTTGTCCGGCTGTCGGGCGACTCCTGCTGTGCTTCGGCGTGCAGCGACGCAGAGCAAAAGATCGTGCCGACAACCAGATGCGTCATCGTTTTTGTAATACGCATGAATGTGACGGGGTGAGGTATTTACGAGTTATTGAAGTCCCTATTCATGCCTTTCGGCAAAACAGGACTCGTTTTGGGCTATTTTTTACAACTCGCGTAATCTACCTTCGGCAGGAGCCTCGGAACAACCGATTAATACTGATTTTACCTGACCATGGAGACTGACAGAACTGTCAGATTGCAGCTGCCGGATTGCCAGAATTCAGTCAGAATTGCACAAGGGTCCTAGAGCAGCATGCGAGAGGGAATCCTGTTTATTGCCCAGCCGGAGTGCGGAGTTTTACTGTTTGTTATTACGTTATACCTCTTGTAAATTTTACAGCCATCGTCTTTTGTCGAGTTGAGTCGGGCTGCCGTCACAGGATTATTGATGGTGTTTTTCAACAGCATAAAACATATCCCCCGCTGAAAGTCAGAAAGCTGTCCATAACGGCTGCGGCCCGATTGCTGCTGCTTCTTGTCTGTGCCCTGGTGCCATTCAGGGCTGACGGGACGGTTATGCCGATTGTGCTCGCCGGCGGATCATCGTATGATATTTCCGGCCATATGGAGCAATTCGTCGATGAGACCGGGACGATGACCCTAGAGGGGCTTCTTGCCGGGAAGGCCGTGCGTTTTGTGCCCATCAGCAACAATGTCGAGGCGGGGAAAGGGCATCAGGCGGTATGGGTGCGGATGAGGGTGATGCGTACGTCACCATTTCCCGGGCAGGCCTGGCTGCAGCTCTATCCGTCATACCTTGAAAACGTCACCCTCTACGAGCAGACGGGGAGTGATCCCACGCAGGCCGCTTCCTACCGCCGCACCAGTCTCGGCGCAATCGTGCCTGCTGCGGAGCGACCCCTGGTGCACCCTGAGTTTGTGGCGCCGATCGTGCTGAAACCTGACGGCCCGGGCACCATCTACCTCTGTGTGCGTTCCAATACCACGCTCATGCTGGCCGGTGCCCTGCACACGCTGCCCGGCCTCATCTCCTGCACGAGCAAGATAACCATCATCGATGGGGGGTACCTCATCATGACCTTGGTGCTGACGGTGGTGAACGTCCTTATTTTCCTGAGACTCAGGGACTCCATCTACCTCATCTTCGCCTTCTGGGTTTTATCCCTCTTCTGCTCTGCGCTCGCATCCTCGGGCATGATAACGCTTGTCCTGCCGGCTGTTTCGCACCGCATCCTGGTGCCGCTCTATGGGGCCGGACTCGGTATCGGAGGGTTGCTGCTGATCGCCCTCGCCATGACGATGTTCGAAACCAAAAGAGTGCCACGCCTTCACCACGCCTTACTGCTGGTACTCGGAGGTGCGTTGCTCGCTCTTTTTTTTGTTCCTGTCGCGACTTACGGTGAAACTGTACCTTTCTTTTCGAATGCGGCATTTCTCCTGCTGTTTTTTGTTTACCGGCCGGAGTTCAGGGAAACAACCACGTTCGAATCAGGCAGGATGTTTTTTCTCATTGCCTACATTTTCACGTTCCTGGCCTATACCGTGCAGTTCCTGCTCGCATTCGGATGGATAGCGATGAACTGGTGGTGGATCAATACACTCTATTTTGTGTCCATCGTCGATATGGTCCTCATGTTTCTTGCATTTCTTAATCGCCTGCATATGGCGGAGATGGAGATGGTCAACCTGGCAAAAGGGGCGGAACAGAAGGCAATGCAGCTGGCCTCTGAAATGACGCTTCAGCTGCGTGAACGCGAGAATCGGCTTGAACTGGCACTTGCCGCCAAGAAAATCACTCTTGAACAGCAGCAACGCCTTATAGAAATGCTCTCCCATGAGTATCGGACGCCTCTTACCGTGATTCGCGGCAATATCGACATCATTGAAATCATGGAAGAAGATAATCCGGAGAAATATCGCAACAACCTGAACGCCATACAGATATCCATTGATCGCCTTATCGAGATCATGGATGTCTCCCTGGAGCAGAACCGCATTGCCGATAAGGAAAATGGTGTCGACTTTGAGCGAATTCTTCTTGAGCCGTTCCTTGCCCTGCAGGTCGCTGATGCACGGATATTCTGGCCACGGCTTGTTTTCAACCATGCAGAGGCACAGGGCGAACATTACCTCCTCTGCAATCCGCAATACCTTAAGACGGCCATTTTCAATCTGCTCGACAATGCACGGAAGTACTCGATACCTGATTCGCCGATAGAGGTGAAGTGCAGTATCGAAGGGGATGACGCGGTGATAAGGATAGAAAATCAGACGGCAGCCCTGGCCATGGAAGAGCCTGAAGTGCTTTTTGAGAAGTACAAACGCGGGCGCAACAGCGCCAATACCAGCGGCGCAGGTATCGGGCTCTGGCTGATCCGCCAGATTATCGGCCAGCATAATGGCAGCGTGACACTTGAACACCGTGACTCAGGGGTGGTGGCAACGGTGCGCCTGCCGCTTGCCGACCAAGCCGAAGTCAATTCATCAAGCCTGAACAATCAGTAACCCCTCATATCCATGGAAGTGAACAGGAACAACCCCAAGCATCGCGTCATCATCGTGGAAGATGATGTTTTGGTGCTCAACAGTATGGTTGAATATCTGAGCCTTCATGGGTATGTGGTTACCGGGGTAGGGTCGGCTGTCGAGTTTTACAGCCAAATAAACCTGCAAACCTATGCTGTGGCTATCCTCGATATCGGCCTGCCTGACCAGAATGGAATTGTGCTCTGCGAATACCTGAGAAAGAACAGTAAGACTCGCATCATCATGTATACTGCGCGAGCCTCTATCGATGATAAAATTGCCGGACATAAGGCAGGCGCCGATACGTATCTGGTCAAGCCGGTCGATTTTCGTGAGCTTGCCATGGCTATAGAATCTCTTGTGGGTCGTCTCAACGAATCCGGTGCAGAAACAGTGCCGCCCCTGGCCCAGCAGGGAGTTTCGCAGTCGGCAATGCCCGTATCATGGCGTCTTGTGCCCGGCAAATGGACGCTCCACACCACCTTTGGTGGCCAGATAAACCTGACACCCAAAGAACTTGACTTCATCACGCTGCTCTGCCGGGACAGAAGCACTCCGTCGAGGCGACTGGATATACTGAAACATCTCGGTTACTTCAATAATGAGTCGGGCAACAACTCACTGGAGTCGCTGGTCAGACGTCTGCGCTCTAAAATATCCAGGCTTAATATTGAGCCTCCCATCCAGACCGTCCATGGTGTCGGGTACAGTTTCATAGGGGATATCAGTGTCGAATAGCCCGGCACGAACGCTACAGGGTTTTCTTGCCCAGGCTGATTTATCTGCCGTAACCGGGATGCTGCGCTTCAGCAAAGCCGGCCGGCGCCTTCGCAACGGTCAACGCAATCATCGTCGACCAGTCATCTTATTATAACTTTCACGAGGCCCCCATGAACTCGATGGCAAAACCATATGTCACCCGAATAAGGGCAGCAATGTTGCTCCTGTCTCTATCTGCGGTTACCATAAGCCAGTCCGCCTCAGCCGTGATCAATCCCGGAATTGAAAAGATGTCCGGTGCCTACAAGGCAATAACCGCATTTGGCTTTACAAACCCCGCTGTGACTGGCACAGTGAACGCAACCAGCCACACCATTGCGCTAACCGTCCCATCAGGAACAGATGTCACTGCCCTGACAGGCACCTTCACCACGACAGGGGCCTCGGTTAAGGTAGGCTCAACAACCCAGGCCAGCGGCACCACGGCCAACGACTTCACGGGCCCGGTAACCTATACCGTCACGGCAGAAGATGGGACAATACAGGATTACACGGTCACGGTTACGGTCACCGCCGCAAAACCCTCCCGCTCACATGGCGTGTACCTGACGCTGATGGGCTTCTCGCAATCTGGGCAAGCGGTTCTTATGGCGCAACCGGATTCCGCCTTGCCGGACATGAAGGCCGGTAACGAATACACATTGCTTGATCCAAAAACCGGAAGGTCTTACCGGTTGACCTATCATAGTTCCCAATCAGCTTCAGAAGTTTATTGCATCTTCAATTTATCACCGGACACCTTGATGCAGTTGCGGGAGCTGACAGGGAACGCGTTTATGCTTTGAAGAAGAGATGTTGTTGCGGAACAGTCAACATCCTATAGGGCAACAAGAACAAAATCAGACCACGAACCGAGTCGCCACCAAGGCACGAACAAGCTATTCCGTTTCAAAATATAGACTTAGAGCCTTAGCACTACTTTCCGATGCAGAAACGGGAGAATATCGTGTTGAGGATCTCCTCATTGACGACCCTCCCGGTGATCTCGCCGACGTAGTCGAGGGCGGAGCGGAGCTCGAAGGCGACAAGCTCGGTGTCGGCGTGATGATCGATGAGTTCACGGGCGTTCCGGAGGGCGTCTGCGGCGTTGCGGAGGGCTTCGTAATGGCGGAGGCTGGTGACAAGCACGCTCGCTTCGTGGAGCTTGTCGAGGTCCCTGACCAGTTCCCCCATGCGCTGCTTGAGCGTATCGATCCCCTTGCCTTCAAGCGCGGAGATGCCGATCACCTCGGCGCCGGACTCATGATGGACCCGGCCGATGGCCATTTCGGCCGAAGCTGCGCGGTCGGTCTTGTTGGCGACGGCGATGAACCGCGCGCAGGGATGCTCCGTATGGATGCGCCTGATGTCGTCGATCTCTTCATCCAGGTTCCCGGAGGAGATGTCGAAGAGGTAGAGCATGAGGTCGGCCTCGGCCATCTTCATGCGGCTCCGCCGGATGCCTTCATGCTCGATCTCCCCGCCCGCCTCTCGCAGGCCGGCCGTGTCGGTGAGGCGGAACATGGTCCTGTCATGGATGAAGCACTCCTCGATATAGTCCCTCGTGGTACCCGGCATGTGGCTGACGATGGCGCGCTCCTGGCCAAGCAGGGTGTTGAGCAGCGTCGACTTGCCGGCGTTCGGGCGGCCGGCTATCACGGTTGCGACCCCCTCGCTGGCAATCCGGCCGTGCTGGTAGGAATCGACGAGGCGGCCGACTTCCCCCTGCAGCTCCTCCACCTGCAGGGCAAGTTCCTCACGGCTCTGGAACTCGACATCCTCCTCGCCGAAATCCAGCTCCAGCTCGAGCAGGGCACAGGAGCGCAGGAGGCTCTCACGCAGGCCATCAAGTTTTTCGGAGAGATCTCCCTTCATCTGGCTGACGGCCGTGCGCCAGGCCGATTCGGAGCGGGCATGGATCATCTCCCCGATTGCCTCGGCCTGGAGCAGGTCGATGCGGCCGTTCAGGAAGGCGCGCCGGGTGAACTCGCCGGGCTCGGCAAGCCTGCACCCGCTGTCGAGCAGGAGCTTGAGCACCTGCTGCACCACCACCGGCCCGCCGTGGCAGGTGAACTCGACCATATCCTCTGCCGTGAAGGAGTGCGGTGCACGGAACACGAGGGCGATCACCTCGTCGATGAGTTGCGGGCCGTCGTACAGCCGTCCGAAGTGCGCGGTGTAACCGGCTGAACCGGCAAGGGTTCCGGCGTTACCGTCGGGTTTCCGGAATATCCGGTCGGCAATCCCGTGCACCCCGTCGCCGCTGATTCGCACGACCGCGAGCGCACCGACGCCAACGGGTGTGGCGATGGCCGCGATTGGCTCCCCGGGCAGGGGCATGATCGGTGCAGATGCAGAAAAATCCATATCTATCGATTCAGAGTGGCCTTACGGTGAGTTCGTCAGGAAGCATGCCGTCCGGCAGTTCGACGAGCGAGACGATCAGCCGGGCGACATCACCGGGTTGCAGGTACTTTTTCGGCTGGATGCCGGCGTGGTCGAAAAATCCGGTCATGACCGATCCCGGGTTGATGCAGGCCACGCGGATGCCGAATTCGCGGAGTTCCTCCATGAGCGACTCGGAGAACCCGTTGATGGCGAACTTGGAAGCACAGTAGGCGGTCCCTCCCCTGATGCCGCGTTTGCCGGCAACCGAACCGATGTTGACGATCATGCCGCAGCGCCGTTCCTTCATGGAGGGGACGACCAGCCTGGTGCAGAGGAACGCCGCCGTGAGGTTGGTGTCGATGAGGCTCCGCCATTCGCCGGTTTCGATGGTTTCGACGTCCCGGAAAAAACCGAACCCGGCGTTGTTCACCAGCAGGTCGACCCGGCCGTGCCGGCCGAGCACCTCGAAGAATGCCCGTCCGATCTCCTCTTCGCGGGTCACGTCGGCCTGCAGCCACCGGAAACGATCATGTTCGACCGGCGTTGCACTGCGGCTCAATCCGTAGACTTCGGCGCCCACATCGAGCAGCGCACGCACCAGCGAGAGGCCGATTCCGGAACTCGACCCGGTCACCACCGCTATTTTTCCGGCAAGTTCCATGATTGCTTCTGGCGTTGGTTCAAGCACCCCAGAAAGGTAAGGATTCTCGCAGGGAAATGGTAACTTTGGTGCAACGCAACCACCCCCGACCATGAAGCCAGAAAAGAGCCCATCGATCGCAGACCTCAAGGAGGCCGTGCTCAACCATCAGGCCGGAACCCCCGCCGAGCATTTCGAGCGGGTGGTGGACCTCGTCCGCGTGCTGCGTGCCGAGTGCCCCTGGGACCGGAAACAGACGCCGGAGTCGCTCGCCCACCTGCTGCTCGAGGAGAGCTACGAACTGGTGCACGCCATCGACGAAGGAGATGACGCGGAGCTCCGCAAGGAGATCGGCGACCTGTTCCTGCACCTCTGCTTCCAGGTGCTGCTGGCCGACGAAGCGGGCAAATTCTCGTTCGTCGAGGTCTTCGAGGCGCTCTGCCACAAGCTCATCAGCCGCCACCCCCACGTCTTCGGCGACACGGTCGCGGAGACCGAGGCGGCCGTGCTCGGCAACTGGGAGAACCTCAAGATGAAGGAGGGGCGGAAGAGCCTGCTCGAGGGGGTTCCGAAAGCGATGTCCGAACTGCTCCGCGCCTACCGGGTACAGAAGAAGGTCGCGGGCGTCGGCTTCGACTGGCCGAGCGACCAGGGGGTGCTGGACAAGCTCGTCGAGGAGATCGGGGAGCTCAGGCATGCAAGGAATGCGCAGGAACGCCAGGAGGAGTTCGGCGACCTCCTCTTCACCATCGTCAACTACAGCCGATTCATCGACGCCAACCCGGAAGACGCGCTCCGCAAAGCGACCAACAAATTCATGGACCGGTTCAGGAGGGTCGAGCAAGAGGTGCTTGCCTCGGGACGCGCATGGCAGGAGTACAGCGCCGATGAGCTCGACGCCCTGTGGAACCGGGCAAAAAAGGCTCTCTGACCCCCGCCGCGCCGCTCAGGCCACTCCGGCCAGGAAACATCCCGCCGCTGCGAAGTAGCCGGCTTCAGGCCCGTGCCCGCCCCGGAAAACGGTTTCCGCCACCGCCACCCCGGCTCCCCTGAGACGCTCCCGGTCGCCTGCGAAACGCTCCTGCGTATACAGCCGGTCGCGGTCGCCGCGCGCCAGATGCACCGAGCGCATCGGCTCGAGCCACTCGAGTTCCGGAGGCACGTCGCCTCCGACGAGCATCACGGCCGAGACCCGGTGGCAGCCGAGCACCGCCGCCCGGCAGGCCATGCCGGCCCCCTGCGAGAAACCGTGCAGCACGACCGTACCGGAAGAAAGGCTGCTGTCCAGGAGCCTTCCGAGCACGGCATCGACGTACGCGACGTTCTCGACGATCCGGAGCTCGCGGTCGCGCGTCGTCATCCAGCTTGCCCCCGCATCCCCCCTGTCGTTCATGAACGGATGCAGCGCCTCGATCGAACACCTTATCCAGCGATCACTTCCTGGGATCCTATCCAGAAGGTCAAGCTGATGCTCAGCCGTCTGGCCGTAGCCGTGGAATCCGGCAAGCAGCGGAAAGGCGCCTGGCGCCCGGGGGGCCTTGACGAGGTAGCGGCCGCTGACCATAACGGGAAGGCGGTGTTCCTGCATGTGGCGTGGTTGCGGTAGAGGTTCATGCCGCGCCGCCGTCCGCCCCAGTGGGGACGGACGGTTGCGGGCAGGCGGGTCAGGCGCCGATCAGGCGAAGGATGCCGTTCATCGGGATGGCGGCCCATTCGGGGCGGTTGTTCAGCTCGTAGTTGAGCTCGTAGACCGCCTTGTTCATGAGGTAGCTGCGCAAAAGCAGTTCGCGCTGGCGAGCCTCGGCCGGGATGAGCTCCTTGTCCATCGTCTGCGCCGTGTAGGCGTCGATGAAGTGCTGGCCCACGTAGAAGCTCCAGAGCTCCGCCCACGGCTGGAGCACCTTCCGGTCCTCAGGCCTGATGGAGGGGTTGTTCAGGAGCACATTGAACGCGGCGTAGTCGAACGAGCGGAGCATACCGGCGAGGTCTCGATAGACCGACCGCTTGATCTTGCGCTCGGAGAGCGAGCGGGCGGGCTCGCCCTCGAAGTCGAGGATCACGAAGTCGTTGCCGGTGTAAAGCACCTGGCCGAGATGGTAGTCGCCGTGAATCCTGATCTTGACCGTATCGATCTTCTCCATCCTCACCGGCTCGAACTGGTCCAGGATCTCCTTCTCGCGGGAGAGCAGCTCGTGCGCCAGCTCCCTGGCCGACTCCGTCACGCCCGGCATGCCTTCTCGGAGGAAAATCATGCTGCGCTTGACCTGTTCGGTCATGGCCTGGTAGATCGAGCGCTGGTAGAGCGTGGTGAACGGCTCGGGCGCGAACTCGGGCTCGGACACGAGGGACCCGAGGGCGATATGCATGCCGGCCGTGCGCTCTGCGAGCTTTTCGACCATCTCGAGGTAGAACTCGCCGATCAGTTCGTGCATGATCCCGGGAAGCGGCAGCGGCGTACCTGAAAGGGCCGGCAGCGGCGGAGGCTGGATGCCCCTGGAGCTGCGGGAAAGCACATCCTCGAAGTAACGGAGCACGTAATCGAGGCTGAGCTGCCATCCGTCCCCCTCGTTGGGCACGAAGTTCTGCAGCACGCCGAGCGAGTAACGCTCGCGGTGGCTCTTCGAATAGTCGAACGAGCCCAGATAGAACGGCAGGTTCCTGAACTGGGTCTGGTCGGTCAGCTTCCGGCACATCTCGATCTCTGGCGCCGTGCCGACGTCGATCTTCCGGTAGAGCTTCAGGCAGAGCTCCTCGCCATATTTGACGGAGGTGTTGCTCTGCTCGATGCCGAGCAGTACCGAGGCCGGGACTTCGCCGGGCCGTCCGCCAAGGCTCGAGGAGAGCCTGCTGCCGGCCTCGCCGGAGACCGCGCCTGATTCGCCCTGCCACACCGACTCGCGGATGACGAGGCCGAGGAGGCTGGACCTGAAGGCCTCGTCGTAGGTCGCATCGCACAGGAAGCCGTCGCGGCCCTCGACCTCGACGCGTGCGATCGTGTGTCGACGGAAGGAGGTGTCGGCGGTATCTCCATTTTCAGATGGGATGAACATGAGCGGCAGCTGGTAGCGCTCGTTCTCGCCGCTCGGGTAGTGCACCTCGGTGAAGATGAATTCGGTTTCAGCCATGCCGGCCACCGGCACGCGGTCGGTCAGGCGGATCCGGATGACGTTCCTCGCCTTGCCGCCGAACCAGCGGGCGCCCTTGAAATAGGCCGGAAGCAGCACGGTCTCAAGCTTTTCAAGGGCACGCCCCCTGAACAGCCCGTCCCAGCCGTCGACGCTGACGGCAGGACTGTCGAACCGCTCTCCGTCGATCTGGCCTGCATCCTCCTTGACGAGTTTGAGCCAGAAGTAGCCGTAGGGCCCGAGGGCGACCATGTACGGCGTGTTGCGCACCTTCGGGAAGCGGTTCATGCTGAAGATCTCCTCCGGCACGCACCCTTCGTATTTCGAGAGGTCGACGGTGATGGCCTGCGCGTTGCGCGAAAGGTTGATCACCGACAGGATGGTCTCGTCCTCGAAGGTGCGGATGAAGAGCAGCACCTTGGGATTGGTTGAGGGCAGGAACTCGATCGAACCGCGGTTGAATGCCTTGAACCGGCGTGCCGTGGAGATCGTGTGGCGCATCCACCAGAGCAGGGAGTTCATGTTGGTCTCCTGCACCTCGACGTTGACCGCCTCGTAGTGGTATTCCGGGTCGATGATCACCGGCAGCAGGAGCCGCTGCGGATTTGCTCGCGAGAATCCGGCGTTGCGGTCGGAGTTCCACTGCATCGGGGTGCGCACGCCGTCGCGGTCGCCGAGGTAGTAGTTGTCGCCCATGCCGATCTCGTCACCGTAGTAGAGCACCGGGGTTCCGGGCAGGGAGAGCAGCATGATGTTCATCAGCTCGATGCGGCGGCGGTCGTTCGACATCAGGGGCGCGAGGCGGCGGCGGATGCCGAGGTTGATGCGCGCCTTGGGGTCGTTGGCGTAGACGCGGCGCATGTAGTCGCGCTCCTCGTCGGTCACCATCTCGAGGGTCAGCTCGTCGTGGTTGCGCAGGAACGAAGCCCACTGGCAGGTTTCGGGGATCTCGGGAGTCTGGGCGAGGATGTCGATGAGCGGAAAGCGGTCCTCCATGGCCAGCGCCATGTACATGCGCGGCATGAGCGGGAAGTGGAAGTTCATGTGGCACATGTCCCCCTTGCCGAGATAGGCCGCGGAATCCTCGGGCCACTGGTTCGCCTCGGCAAGAAGCATCCTGTTGGGGTAGTTGGTATCCACGTAGGAGCGGAGCTTCTGGAGGAACTCGAAGGTTTTCGGCAGGTTCTCGCAGTTGGTGCCCTCTTCCTCGTAGAGGTAAGGCACGGCATCGAGCCGCAGGCCGTCCACGCCCATGCCGAGCCAGAAGTCGAGAACGTCGAAGAGCGCCTTGTGCACGGCCGGGTTCTCGAAGTTCAGGTCGGGCTGGTGGTGGAAGAAGCGGTGCCAGTAGTACTGCCCCGCCACCGGATCCCAGGTCCAGTTGGAGGCCTCGAAATCCTGGAAGATGATCCTGGTTTCGGAGTACTTGTTCGGGTCGTCGCTCCAGACGTAGTAATCTCGCTCGGGGGACCCGGCCGGAGCCTTGCGTGCAGCCTTGAACCATTCATGCTGGTCGGAGGTGTGGTTCACCACCAGCTCCGTGATGACCTTGAGCCCACGACGGTGCGCCTCTTCAAGGAACTCCCGGAAATCGTCGATGGTGCCGTAGTCCGGGTTGACCGACAGGTAGTCGGCGATATCGTAGCCGTCGTCGCGGAGCGGAGACGGGTAGAACGGAAGGATCCAGATGGCCGTGACGCCGAGGCTCTCAAGGTAGCCCAGCTTGCTCTTCAGGCCCTGGAAATCCCCGATGCCGTCGTTGTTGCTGTCGCAGAAGGTCTTGACATGGAGTTCGTAGATGATGGCGTCCTTGTACCAGAGGGGTTCCGGCTGGTAGCTGTTCACGGCTTTTACTTTAGACATTGGCGGTAATGCTGCGGTGCGTTTGGTTAAGAAGGCAGGATGACTCTGAAAATGTGCGCGGGCATGACGTTCGGGTTCAGCTCGACGAAGTTCCACTCGCCGTTCCAGTGAAAGCTCTGCCCCGTAAGGAGCTCTTCGACCGTGAACGCCTGGGTGTGCGGCAGGCCGAACAGTTCGAGCGGGAAGCGGAGCCAGCCGCCCTGGGTGTTCCGGTGGTCCAGGTTGACCACGGTGAGGATGACGTTGCCCCCGTCGGCCGAGCGTTTGACGTAGGCCATGAGCTGGTCGTGCTCGCGGTTCGCCCCGGCGTCGATGCGCACGAAGGTGATGTTGCGGGTCTGCTGCAGGGCGGGGTTCTCCCTCCTTATCCGGTTGACCGCGGTGATCTCCGCCCTGATGTTGCCGGGACGGTCGAGGTCCCAGCGCTTGATCTCGTACTTCTCCGAATCGATGTACTCCTCCTTGCCCGGCGCCACGGGCACGTGCTCGCACAGCTCGTAGGCAGGGCCGTACATGCCGTAGTTCGACGAGAGCGTGGCGGCAAGCACCTGGCGGATGATGAACTTCGCCCGGCTGCCGGTCTGGAGCTCCTCGTGGAGGATGTCCGGCGTGTTGGGCCAGAAGTTCGGACGCATGAAGTCGACCAGCTCCGTCCCGGTCAGCTCGGAGAGGTACTGCTGCAGCTCCTGCTTGGAGTTGCGCCAGGTGAAGTAGGTATAGGACTGGTTGTAGCCGGCCTTGGCGAGCCGCGCCATGAGCTTCGGCCGGGTAAACGCCTCGGCGAGGAAGACCGTGTCGGGATGCATCTGCCGGATGGTGCCGATCGCCCACTCCCAGAAGGGGAAGGCCTTGGTGTGCGGATTGTCGACACGGAAGATCTTCACTCCCTTGCCGACCCAGAAAAGGAAGACGCCGCGAAGCTCGCTCCAGAGGTTCTGCCAGTCTTTCGTCTCGAAGTCGATCGGGAGGATGTCCTCATAGCGCTTCGGCGGGTTCTCGGCGAACTGGACCGTGCCGTCGGGACGCCAGCGGAACCACTGCGGATGTTCGAGCACCCAGGGATGGTCAGGCGAGCACTGGAACGCGATGTCGAGCGCCACCGAGATGCCGCGGCTTTCGGCCTCCTGCACGAAAGCCTCGAAATCGGCCATGCTGCCGAGCTCCGGATGCACGGAGGTGTGGCCGCCATCGGGGCCGCCGATCGCCCAGCAGCTGCCGGGATCGTCCGGCATGGCCACCAGCGAATTGTTCCGGCCCTTGCGCTTCGTCAGGCCGATCGGGTGGATCGGCGGCAGGTAGACCACGTCGAAGCCCATCTGCGCGATGCGCGGCAGCTTTGCCATGCACTCCCTGAAGGTGCCGTGCCGGCCGGGCTCGCCGCCCCATGAACGCGGGAAGAACTCGTACCAGGTGCTGAAGCCGGCCTTCCGCTGGTCGACCTGCAGCAGCAGCACCTTCTCGTACATGCTCGCGATCGACTTGTCGGGACAGCGCAGCATGGCCGCGGCAAGCTCTTCGCCGAGCGCCGCCTCGACGGCGGATTCACGGTCGCCGACGGTCAGGAGGCCGACGTGGTGGTGCAGGGTACCCGCATCCTCGCCCCTGGCCCTTGCCGCCCCGAGTTCAACGATGGTCGCCCCGATCTTCAGGTCGATGCCGATGTCCTGTCCGGCGTCGATCTTCTTTTTCAGCCCTTTCTGCCAGGTGAGGAAATGGTCCACCCAGGCCTGTACGGTGTATTCATAGATGCCCGGCGCGCCGACCCTGAAGGAGCCGGTCCAGAGATCGTTCACCAGCGCAGCCATCGGCACGGAGGACCACTCCTTGTCGCCGCGGCGGCGGAAGAGCAGCTCGGCCTCGATGGTGTCGGCCCCGTCGGTGAAGATGTCGGCCTCGACCGTGACGGCCTCGCCTTCGATGCATTTTGCAGGGAATCTCCCGCCATCGATCTCCGGGGAGATCCTGTCGATGATGACCCTCCGGCGGCCATCGAAAGGCTGATCAATGCGGATTGGAGCCGGGAGGAGGAATTCAGGGTTCATACACGGTATCGGGTAGTGCTTTCGGGGCCAGGTGCCGGTTTTCAGGTCGTGCCCGGGCAGGCCGTTTCTACAAAATATGAAATGTAGCGCTCTTTTTCCGGACGGAGGCATCTTATTTCTCATGAACCCCTGATGTCGAACCCGCTCATGCTCCGGCATACCTCGTGCGCAGCCTGCCAAGCAGCTCGTGGAGCTCCTCGTGCCTCCCCTTGCCGATGACCGTCGCCTCATGTGCCTCGAACGCCTCGAAGAGCTCTTCAGCTTGGAGATCAGTGAGCAGCGTGTCCGCCAGGGGAAACAGTATCGTATTCTCCTTCCTGATATGCGCGTCGAGGAGGTCGAGGTAGCCGTGCACTGCGGCCGTGAACTCCGCAGGCCTGAGCTTCGGAAAGCTCGAGGCCTCCATGGCACGGAGCAGCTCCCGCCCCCGGGCGTGCTCGGAGAGCAACGCAGGAAGCGAGACATCCTGCTCGGAAACGCCGGCCTTCGCCAGAGCCGGAAACAGATACGCCTCCTCCTTGCCGTGGTGGCAACGGTCGGCGAACACCTTCAGGAAGCCGAGCATGTCGGAGATGTCGCCTTCGTCGACGGAACCGCCACGTTCCATCAGCCCGGCGATGCCTTCCAGGATCCGCAATCCTTCGAGGATTGCGCCATGCTCGTGCATAAGGTCATCGATAGCCCTGTTCATCGTCATCCTCCATTTTCAGCCATCGTTTCGAAAAGGGGACATGCAGGGGGAAACTTCGGCGGGAGCGGCCACAGGAGTATCAACCATGGAAGCAGGCAAAGAATCACCCTGCCCGGCACGCCGGGAATTACCGTGAGCACTTTATGGCCGGAGCGAAATGTTTATATTCACAGCAGCCGGCACCAGCCTGCCTGCAGCAGCCGCGCGGCAGGAAGCCGGAAAAAGTATCGAGGAAACCCGTTCATTATTTACCCTTACCACCATGTTCGACGCCGAAAAAGACCGCATCCACGCCATCAACCACCGCATGGACCAGTTACGGGGGTATCTTTGACATCGATGAGCGAAAAGAGAAGGTAAGCGACCTCGAAAAGGTTTCGGCCGCGCCCGACTTCTGGAACGACCAGAAGGCCGCGCACGCGCTGCTCAAGGAGCTCAACGACCACAAATCCTGGACCGAGGCCTACGACCGGATCAAATCTGCCGCCGACAATGCCGCCGAGGAGATCGAGATCGCCACGGAGCTGGAGGACGAGTCCCTCGTTGGGGACCTCGACGCCACCATCGAAAGCCTCGAGAAGGAGATCGACGCGCTGGAGTTCCGGAACATGCTCTCCGGCAAGGACGACGCGGGCAATGCCATGATCATCATCCACGCCGGCGCCGGCGGCACCGAGGCCCAGGACTGGGCCGAGATGCTCTACCGCATGTACATGCGCTGGGCCGAACGCAAGGGGTACAAGGTCTTCACCGACGACTACCAGGAGGGCGACGGCGCGGGCATCAAGACGGCGACACTCGAAATCATCGGGCCATACGCCTACGGCTACCTCAAGGCGGAGAACGGCGTGCATCGCCTCGTCAGGGTCTCACCCTACGACTCGAACGCACGGCGCCACACCTCGTTCGCCAGCGTCTTCACCTACCCCGAAGCCCCACCCGACGTGGAGATCGAAGTGAGGAAGGAGGACCTCGAACTCTCGACCTTCCGCAGCGGCGGCAAGGGCGGCCAGAACGTCAACAAGGTCGAAACGGCCGTACGCATCAAGCACATCCCCTCGGGCATCGTGGTCGGATGCCAGGAGGAGCGTTCGCAGTTCCAGAACAGGGAGCGCGCGATGAAGATGCTCATGGCCCAGCTTTACCAGCGCAAGCGTGAGGAGGAGGAGGCCCAGAAGCGCGAGATCGAGGGCAAGAAGAAGAAGATCGAGTGGGGCAGCCAGATCCGCAGCTACGTGCTCGACGACCGGCGCATCAAGGACCACCGGACCAATTACGAGCGGTTCGACGTCGAGAACGTGCTCGACGGCGACCTCGACGAGTTCATGCAGCGCTACCTCTCCGAATTCGGCGACTGACCTCGGCACCATGGCTCCTTCCGAAGGCCATCCGCTCAGGTTCGGCATCGTCACCGACATCCACTACACACCCGATGAACAGGCCGGCACGACTCCCGCCGGCCTGACCCGGTGCATCAACCGCTGGCAGGAACAGAAAACGGCATTCGTCGTGCAGCTCGGGGACCTCGTCAGCCGTGAAGGCGACGCGGCATTCTGCGACCTCGTCGAGGTGCGCGGCATGCTCGCCCGCTATCCGGGGCCGATGGTGCACGTGCCCGGCAACCACTGCCTCGCCGTACCGCAGGAGCGACTCTTCAGCATCATGGGAATCCCTGCCCCTTACTACGCATTCGCCACGGGCGGCATCCGCTTCATCGTATTGCACAGCATGGATGTGTCGATGCTTTCAGAACCCGAAAACACCGCCGACAGCAACCTGCTCGCCTACTACCGCGACGTGCGCCAGGCGCTCTTCTACTGCGGCGCGGTCGGCAGCCGCCAGCTCGAATGGCTCGTCGGGGAGCTCGACTCGGCCCTGCGCAACGAGGAACCGGTCATCGTGCTCTCGCACCTTCCGCTGCTCGAAGAGACCACCGACGCGAAGCACGGCCTGCTCTGGAACCACGAGGAGGTATCGGCGCTCATCAGCCGCTACCCGAACGTCCGGGCCTGCTTCAGCGGGCACTTCCACCCCGGAGGCTACGCCCTCCGCGACGGCATCCACTTCATCGTGCTGCCCGCGTTCGCGGGCGGATGCGAGCAGCCATGCTTTTGCTGCGGCACCGTGGAGATCGGCGACGGACGCCTGCGGATCCTTTCCCTTGACGGCAATACCCTGCACGACCTGGAATTCTTCGTCTGAGGCTCAGGCGCCTCCCTGCACCTTATCCATCCCCGGCGACTCGAGGCCGAGAAACAAGAGGGTCGACATCGCGAACGGCCAGGCGAGGAAGAGGTCGAGGAGCGCGTTGAGGGCGGTCGCGACAGCGGGCGTTCTCGGAAGCACGAGGATGAAGGGCAGCATGGCGGCAGTCAATGCCGCCGGAAAGAGGAAAAAGACGAGCTGGCTCCAGAACACCTTGCCGAAACGGCCCGCGAAAAGCCCCCTCGAATAGTCGATCGCCGCCATGCCGGACCGTCCCCGCAGCGACACGGCGATGAAGTGGAAGGTGAAGAGCGCGTAGTAGATCGCTTCGCCCACCCGTGGCACGAGCAGGAGCAGGAGCATCCCAATTGCAGAAAGCGCCAGGAGCGGACCAGGCGAGAGGGCCGCTCCCAGTCTCGAAAGGGCATGCCGGAACAAGGAGGACCATGAAATCGGGATACCCGTTGCCGAAGTCTCGACGATCTTCGACACCGCCATGGCGATCAGGCCGTTGAACACCAGGAGCTTCGCCGAGGAGAGCAGCCGCATGACCCAGGCATCATACGGACCATGCCCCGGGAGCAGGTGGACGGGCAGGAACGACAGCGCCGCGTTCACCGGCACGGAGACGAGAAGGACGGTCGCCGCAATGGAAGTGAAATTCCGCAGGTAGAGCTTCCAGCCCTGCGAGATGATCCTGTTCAGGTCGAACGTATCTTCGGTATCGTGAACGGCCATGCCGCTGCTCCGGATAGGGGTTGTTCGGAAACGCTCACCAGCGCTCGCGGTGGATGCGCTCGGACTTGTACTTGTCGATGGGCGGCTTTACCGCCGCGGGACGGCCGACCGGCAGTACGCACAGGGGAATCACCTCCCCCGGTATCCCCAGTACGCCGCCGACGTGCGCCATCCGCTCCTCATAGGGATACGAGGCGACCCAGACCGACCCGAGGCCCAGGGCGTGGGCCGCCAGAAGGATGTTCTCGGCCGCGCAGGTGGCGTCGACCACCGCCAGCTCCAGGCTCCCGTTGTTGGCCAGCTCCGGCCGGGTGCAGACCACGATGGCCGCCGGCGCCTTGCCGAGCATCTTCCCGTAGGGCAGCCCTTCCGCGAGGCGGTCGAGCATCTCGCGACCGGTGACGACGACGAACGCCCATGGCTGCATGTTCTTGGCCGTCGGAGCCGCCATGCCAGCCCTCACGAGCTGCTCGAGCTCCGCCTCCCGGACCGGTTCCGGCGTAAAGTCGCGTACGCTCCGCCGGTCGAGGATCGCCTGTATGCCAACCCCCCGCTGTTGTTCTCCTGCACTCATATGGTCGATCCTCCGATGGTTGTGGTTCAGCTGTGGTGGAAGTCAACTTGCCCGTTCGAGCACTTCGGCGATGCGTTTCGCGGAGGCGCCGTCCCACTTTTCGGGGATGAGGGTCTTGCCTGTCGGTTTTCCGGAGAGGATGACCGACGCGCGCTCGAGGAGATCATCTTCATCGAAGCCGATGATCGCATTGGTGCCGACCTCGACGGTCGAAGGGCGGCAGGTGCCCTGGCGCAGGGAGAGGCACGGCACGCTCATGACGGTCAGCTCGGACTCGAACTCTTCGCTGTCGGTGAGGACGAACGCCGATTCCTTGAGTACCCGCAGCAGGTCGACCGTATCGGGCATGGGGATCACCCTGATGCCGGGTATGCTGCCGAAGGCTTCATGCACGCCGCCGTCCGGCAGGACGCCAAAGGGCAGGAGCACGGTCGTCGTGGCGGCTATGGACCCGAGCACCCTGCAGAGAAGGTCGTGGTTCCCGGCGGCTCCGGGCTGGAGCGGCATGCCGAGCATCACGGTGGCGAATTTCTTCGGCTCCAGCCCGAGCGAGGCGAGCACCTCCGAGCGGTTGGCGTCGCCGATGAGCGCCACGAGGCTGTCGATGGACGGGTTTCCGGCAAACAGGATACGGTCGTCTGCGAAGCCCTCGTTGATAAGGTTGTAAACGCCGCTGTGCTCGCTGACGAAGTGGAGCGCCGCGACCGCATCGATGATCAGCCGGTTGAGCTCCTCGGGCTCGGAACGGTCGTAGCTGCGAAGGCCTGCCTCGAGGCTGACGACGGGGATGCCCATCCGCGACGCGGTGATGGCGGCTGCCAAGGCTGCGTTGTCGTAGCCTCCGGGCACGACGAAGTCCGGTGCGACCTCGGCAAACAGGCTTTCAAAGGCGAGCATGAGGCCGGCGCTCTCCCCGACAGGCGTGCCGGCCGCGACAGGGATCCTCCGGAGCCGGTCTTCGAGGCCGAAAGCGGCAAGGAGCGAGGGTTCCGGCCCCGGCTCGCCCTCCGGCACGACGAGCGCCGGCACCGGTTCGAGGAGCCCGTTGCCTTCAAGGGCGGAAAAGAGGGGGGCGATTTTCAGGAACCCAAACCGCCCCCGGGCGACCAACACTGTTTTTTTCACTGACGATAGCTATTATGGTACATTGACAGACAACACGACAATCTCCGGGAGACCTCGCATGATGAGAACAGGAAAACCGACCGCCATAGCCTTGCTGTGCTTCCTGGCACTGCCTGCCATCCTGGCTCCCGGCCTGACGGATTATACTGCCTCTGCGGAGAAAAAGAAAACGGTGCTTGAACACGCCGACGTCATCGAGGGTGGAGAAACCCCCGAATCCTCGGGCAAGGTTCAGCCGTTCCGGTCGGCGACCGGGGGCGTGGTCTTCGTTCAGGGAGCCAGGAGCCTCAGGTGCGACCACGCGGTCGAGTACCCCGAAAGCGACCTGATCGAGCTCGAAGGAAACATCTTCATCAAGGACAACACGCTCGAAACCTTCGGCGACAGGGGTATCTACCATCCGGATGAGGAGGCAGGCGAACTTTCCGGGAACGTCCGGGGCCGGGTCGTCCGCGACAACCTGGTGGCGAAGTCGAACCGTTCGGTTTTCAACCAGAAGAGCGACGAGCTGTGGCTGTACGACGATGCGATCGTCTGGCAGCAGGGGCGCCAGCTCAGCGGAGACGTCATCCGGGTGCACCTGAAGGAGGTCTCCGGCGAGAAGAGGGCCGATGAAATCCAGGTGCACGGCCACGCGTTCTTCGCATCGAGGGATACGCTTTCCGCCGGAAGGCCCCTGTTCGACCAGATGAGCGGCGAACATATGGTGGTGACGCTCGACGACCGTTCGCGCCTGACCGGAGTGACCGTGACGACGAAGGCCCGGGCCCTCTACCACACCTACGACGACGCGAACCAACCGTCGGGGGCGAACTTCACGAGCGGCGACAAGCTGCGCCTGTTCTTCAGGGAGGGAAAGCTGAGCCGCATCCTGACGACGGGAAATGCACTGGGAAAACAGTACCCGAACAGCCTGCGGGAGGACAAGGGAATCGACCTCCCGGATTTCCGCTGGCGCGAACGCGAGAAACCGGTTTTCAGATGAAAACCGAAGCCTTCCGGTGAGGGAAGGCTTCGGCAAGGCTCTATGCTGATGGCCGTGGACCCGGCACAGGGGTCATTTGGCGTGCGGGCAGGTCGAACAGCCGCCGCCGGACTCCGACGCCTTGGACGACGATTTGCTGCCGCAGTAGTCCGTACCGTAGAATCCGGACCCCTTGAGCACGAATCCGCCTTCGGCGCTGATGACGCGCTCGAACGTCTCCTTGCCGCAACCGGTGCAGGTGGTCAGGGCGTCCTCGGTCATGCGCTGGAACACTTCGGTTTCGAAACCACAGCTGCTGCAGCGGTAATGATAGGTAGGCATATGATATTCCTCCTTTAAGAATCTATTGTCTTACTGATGTTGTTGTTCATGGGGTTGCACGTCGTGGAAACGCGGTGCAATCAAGGTGATCGTATATAATTATATTTATTCTCAAAAAAAAGTTTCCGGATGATCGTCAAGACCCGCGCGGTGGTGCTCCGCGAGATCAAGTACCGGGACCAGTCGAAGATCTGCCTGCTCCTGACCAGGGAGTTCGGGCAGGTTTCCGTCATCCTGAAGGCCGTCCGGAATCCGAAAAACCGGATGAGCGGCCTGTTCAGCGCGGGCAACATCGTCGACGCGGTGATATACCGGCGCAGCACCCGCGACATCCAGCTGGCCAGCGATGCGAGCCTGGTGCTCAGCCCCCTGTCGCTGGAGCCCGACCTCGAACGCTTCGCCATGCTCTACCGGATCCTGGACCTGGCGCGACACTCATCGGGCCCGGACGAGAAGAACATCCCGCTCTTCACGCTGCTCAGCTCGGCCATCGAACGGCTGTGCGGCACAAGCGAAGGGTTCCAGGCCATCTTGGCACGCTTCCTGTTGCGGCTGGTCGGCGTGCTCGGCTTCGAACCGTCTATCGACCGCTGCGTATTCAGCCGGGAAAAGATCGAGCCGTCGATCGACGCCCGGGGGCTCCGGGAGCTACATTTCGTGCATGATCCGGGCGGGTTCGCCCTGCCGGGGACCCAGACATCCTTCGACAGCCGCCTGCAGCCGGTGCCGGTCGAGCAGTACCGCATCCTCCGCAGCATCTCCGCGAACGGCACCCCCGACGCCGACCCCGCCGATCTCTCAGCAATCTGCGACCTGCTGCAGGACTACTGCTCCACGCATCTCGAACGGATGCCTCACCGCAAGCATCTCGACATCGTCTCCCGGCTCGTCTCCTCCTGATCCCGCCCTGTCCCCCGAAAGCTTTCAATGTTCGGGACATTTTTACTATCTTGCCCAGTATTTTTCACATTCTTTCTATAAAACCAAACAGAGCGATCCGACATGCCTCAACTCACCAGATCTGCTGAACTCTTCGAGAAAGCGAAAAAGTTCATTCCCGGCGGCGTCAACTCCCCCGTCCGCGCCTTCAAATCCGTCGGCGGCACCCCGATTTACATGGCCAAGGGCAAGGGCGCTTACATGACCGACGTCGACGGCAACACCTACCTGGACTATGTCGGATCCTGGGGCCCGTTCATCCTCGGCAGCATGCATCCCCGCCTGACCGCGGCGATCGAGTACACCCTGCGCAACATCGGCACCAGCTTCGGCACCCCGATCGAGCTCGAAATCGAGATCGCTGAACTGCTCTGCAAGGTCGTACCGTCGCTCGAGATGGTCCGCATGGTCAACAGCGGCACCGAAGCCACCATGTCGGCCGTCCGCCTTGCCCGCGGCTACACCGGCAAGGATAAAATCATCAAGTTCGAGGGCTGCTACCACGGCCACGGCGACAGCTTCCTCATCAAGGCAGGTTCAGGCGTGCTCACCCTCGGCGCACCCGACAGCCCCGGCGTGACCAAGGGTACCGCCAACGACACCCTCAACGCCACCTATAACGATATCGAATCGGTCAAGGTACTCGTCAACGAGAACAGGGGCCAGGTCGCAGCCATCATCATCGAGCCGGTCGCCGGCAACACGGGCGTCATCCCCGCCAAAAAGGAGTTCCTCGTAGCCCTCCGCGAGCTCTGCGACAAGGAAGGCATCGTGCTGATCTTTGACGAAGTCATGTGCGGATTCCGCGTGGCCCTCGGCGGCGCGCAGGAGTACTACGGCGTCACCCCCGACCTGACCACGATGGGCAAGATCATCGGCGGCGGCCTCCCGGTCGGCGCGTTCGGCGGCAAGCGCCAGATCATGGAAAACGTGGCTCCGCTGGGTTCGGTCTACCAGGCCGGCACCCTCTCGGGCAACCCGCTCGCCCTGACCGCAGGCCTCGAGACCCTGAAGATCCTCATCGAGGAGAACCCCTATCCGGAACTCGAGCGCAAGGCCGCTTTCCTCGAAGCCGGCTTCAAGGCCAACATGGACAAGCTCGGTTTGAACTACGTGCAGAACCGCGTCGGATCCATGGCCTGCCTCTTCTTCACCGAGACCCCGGTCGTCGACTACAAGAGCGCCATAACCGCCGACTCCGCCAAGTACGGCAAGTACTTCCACTCGATGCTCGACCAGGGCATCTACCTCGCCCCGTCGCAGTTCGAAGCCATGTTCACCAGCTTCGTGCACTCCGACGAGGATCTCGAGAAGACCGTCAAGGCGAACTACAACGCGCTGGTCGCCGCCCACCAGTAAGGGAACGGCGCGACAGACATGCAAAAGGGAGGCCCACCAGCCTCCCTTTTCATTTTTTTTGCCACGATCGTTCGAGGTGACCGTATTGAGTCTCAATAAATCCGACTATAATTCAGACGGCATAATAGTCGAAACGGAGCCTCTCATGAAATACAGCGACTCGATCAAGCCCGTCAGCTACCTGAAAACCCACGCCTCGGAAGTCATCACGGAGAAGCCAAGGTGATTGTCCAGGACATCCATGTCTAGGAAGAAACGCAAGAAAGCCTGGCGTTGCTCAAGATGCTGCCCCAATCTTCCGCGAGCATCAACCAGGGAGAGTTCAAGCCTGCCGGAAAAGCGTTCGATTCGATCAGAAAACGTATTGAAGAGCAACGAGGCTCATGAAGTATCGGATTTATCTGAGCGCCGATGCCCTAAGTGATATTTTCGACATCTGGAACTACGTAGCCCGTACCGAGTCGCTACAGAAAGCGGATTACCTATTGGAGAAGCTTCAGGAAACCTGTCGTTCCCTCGAAGAATTTCCGGAGCGACGACACGTCCATCCTGAACTCGAGCGGGTTCACGTCAGGGACTGAATGGACTGAAAGGATGACAGGGACAATCAAACGTAAATTGCCCTAAGTGGTCCACTGTTTCACCACCTCGCGGGTGACCAGCGCGTCGGCGCCGGCTTCGCGCAGCAGGCTTTCGACTTCCGGGAGGAAGCTTTCGATCTTTTCGGTGCGGTCCACTATCTCGACCACCATCGGCAGGTCCTCGGCAAGTTCGAGGATCTTGGCCGAGTGGACCTTGTGGCGCAGGCCGAAGGAGAGCAGCCCGCGAAGGACGGTCGCACCGGCCATGCCCTGCTCGAGGGCCCGGCTTACGAGTAATTCGTAGATCGGCCGGTGGTGGAGCTTCTCCTTCTCGCCGACGAAGATCCTGAGCAGTTCGCTTTCGGTGAAGGTCATCATTGCCAGAGTTTTGCGCAGAGCGTTCCGGTAAATATGCATGCCAGGCCGCCGAAGAGGCTGGCCGCGACGTAAAGGCCGGCATAGAGCGCCTGTCCGTCCCTGCCAAGCCCCATGGTCTCGTACATGGCCGTCGAAAAGGTGGTCAGGCCGCCGCAGAACCCCGTCGTCAGGAGCAGCCTGGTTTCAGGGGTGATCATCGTGGTGGTGAGCGCCAGCTCGCTCACAAATCCGATGATGAATGAGCCGACGAGGTTGACCGCCAGCGTGGCGTAGGGAAACCCGCCCGCCGAGAACGGCACGGCGAGGGCCACAAGGTAGCGGAACACCGAACCGGCGAAGCCGCCGAGGCCGACGAGCATGACGTTCTTCACGAGGTCCTCCGCGAAGGATGAGGTTCCGGGGTTGGCATGTCGCCGGGATCAGGGCTCGTTGCGGCAGCTCTGCCGATCCTCGATGCGTTTGTGGGCGCAGCACATCTCATCGTGGATGTTCATGAGGATGTTGAAGATGCCGAGGCAGATGATGGTCGGTGCCCAGAGGCCGATGAAGATCGCGATCAGCTGGCTGTTGGCTCCGGTGCCGAAGATGAACACGTAGATCGACAGCAGGATCGACAGGCCTGCGGCGACGATATAGTACAGCGGCTTCATAACGCAATCTGGTTTGATGGACGGGATCCGTATGTCAAATGTAACATTTTGACGCCATTCCCTCAATGCGAGGATAGGGCCGGAGCGACGGCAGGTATCAATGCCTGCGCCTCCCTGCCAGTGCCGTCGCAGCGCCGGAGGCAAGGAACACCATGGCCGCGACGAGGATCACGGTGGCGCCCGACGCCACGTCGAACACCCAGGAGAGCCAGAGCCCCGCAAAATTGAACAGCACGGAAAGCAGCACGGCCAGGGCCATCATGCCGTGGAGCGTGCGGCTGAACATCCTTGCCACGGCCGCCGGCATCGTGAGCAGGGCTATGACCATGACGATCCCCACGACCCTGACCATGATCACCACCGTCAGGGCGATCAGGGAGAGCATGAGCAGATCCAGCAACACCGTCCTGAGTCCGGAAACCCTGGCGAACTCCTCGTCGAACGACACGGCGAGGAACTCCTTGCTGAACAGCCAGACGAGGCCTCCGATCAAGATGTCGAGCAGGAGGATCAACCGCAGGTCGGAAACCGGTACGGTCAGGATGTTCCCGAAGAGGTAGCTGAAAAGGTTCGGGGCGTAGCCCGGCGTCAGGCCGATCAGGATCACGCCGACAGCCATGCCGGTCGCCCAGAACGCGCCGATGGCCGTATCCTCGGCTACCTTCGCCTTTCGGGTGAGCAGGCCGATGCCGATGGCCGCGATCAGGCTGAAGGGGATCACCCCGAAGAGCGGGTTCACGCCGAGATAGTAGCCGAGTCCGATGCCTCCGAAGGCGGTATGGGCGATGCCGCCGCTGATGGAGCCGATCCTGCGCACGACCACGTAGGAGCCGATGATGCCGCAGGCGATGCTCGACAGGAGCGCGGCCACGAGGGCGTTGCGCATGAATTCGAAGTGCAGGAAGTCAGGCATGCAGGTCGTCCGGTTTGCTGTCGTGACGCTCGTGCTCATGCAGCACCACCTCGACCGGGTGGCCATAAACCCTTTCGAGGGAAGCGGTGCCGAGCGACGAGGCCGGCCCATGCATGTCGAGGGTGCAGTTCAGGCAGGCGACGCGCGACACGCTGTGGCCGACCGTGCCGGTATCGTGCGTGACGAGGACGATCGTGTGGCGCTCCTTCAGGCGGTCGAGCAGGTCGTAGACGGTGGTTTTCATGTCGGGGTCGACGCTCGCCGTCGGCTCGTCGAGCAGCAGCAGTTCAGGCTCGCCCGCCAGCGCGCGGGCAATCAGCGCCCGCTGGAGCTCGCCCCCGGAGAGAGTGCCGATCCGCTTGTGCTTCAACCGTGCAAGCCCCACCGTTTCAATGGCTTCATGGGCCCTGTCGCGGTCGATACGGCCGTAACGCTGTATCAGGCGGCGCCTCGGCAGCCGGCCCATCAGCACGACCTCCTCCACGCTGATCGGGAAATCCCGGTCGAAGAAAAGGCGCTGGGGCACGTAGCCGATGCGGCCGGGGGCGTGTCCCGGCCGTGCGCCGAACACGGTGACCGTTCCCGACGAAGGTTGTTCGAGCCCCAGGATGACCCGCAACAGGGTGGTCTTGCCCCCGCCGTTGGGTCCCAGCACGGCAAGGAAGTCTCCCTTGTAGACCGTCATGGAGAGGCCGTCGAGTACCTTCATGCCGCCGAGCGTCACCCCGAGCCGGTCGCAGACGATCACCGCCTCGTTCATCGCATGCCTCCCGCGAATGCCTCGGCTGCCCGCCGGAGGTTCCCCTGGTACTCCCTCGACAGCGGATCGACGGTGGCGGTGGTGCCGCCGATGTCGTGGGCTATCGCGTCAGCCTGTGCGCTGCTGAACTGCGGAGAGACGAACACGGTACGGATTCCTGCAGACCTCGCGAGCCGGATCACCCGAGCCATCTGCACCGGAGTAAGCTCCTTGCCCTCCTGTTCGACTGCCATCTGTTCGAGACCGAAGTCACGTGCGAAATAGCCCCAGGCCGGATGGAACACGATGAACCTGCGGTTCGGCACCCCGTCCAACCGCTGCCTGATCTGACCGTCGAGAGCCGCCAGCTCCCCGTCGAGCTTCGCCAGGTTCGCCTCGTACTCACCGCGGTGCGGCTGATCGATCGCGGCAAGCGAACGTTCGACGTTGGCGGCGATCACTCTCGCATTGGCCGGCGACAGCCAGAAATGGGGGTCGTGCCTGCCCTGCCGACCTGCCGGGGCATCGTGCCGGTCGGCGTGTGCCATCGGGATCAGGCGGACACCTTCCGATGCGTCGCAGACCCTGAGCGCATGGTTGAGGCCGAGGAACCGCGGCATCCAGTTGAGTTCGAACTCGACCCCGGAGCCGGCCTTGACGAAGAGGGCCGCCGAACCCAGCCGGGCCATCTGCCTCGGCGTCGGTTCGTAGCTGTGCGGATCGCCCCCGGGAGGCACCATGACCGAAACCGAAACCCGATCCCCGCCGATGCGCTCCACGAAGTAGGCGAGCGGTTCGATGGAGGCAACGACCTGCATCTTCCCGGAACCGGAACCGCTACGGCAAGCCTGAAGCACAACCATGAGGAGCAACGGAAGCATCAGGCCGGAAACAGCCCGCCCCCATCTTCGGCCTCCATGGCGGATAGCGCTCAGGCTCGGGGATCGGTCGCAACTCTCATGCATCGCACTTTCGGATCGAGGTTCACCGTAAAGGTCTGGGGAGGCAACAAAATGGAAACGACAGGGGATAACTTACGGTGCGTCCGGCGGCCACCGCACAGGGGGCCGCCGAGGCACACGAATGTCAGCGCAGGCGGTTCAGCGCGCTGACGATCGCCTTGATGGAGGCGAGGCTGATGTTGGAATCGATGCCGGAACCGCAGGCCATGCGCCCGTCGGTGCAGGAGATCCTGATATACCCGATGGCCAGGGCGTCGGAGCTGTGGCCAATGGCATGCTCGGAATACTCGTCGACATGGAAGTCGAGCCCGGTCTGGCTCACCATGCCGCGGACAAAGGCATCGAGAGGTCCGTTGCCCTTCGCCTTGAACACGGTCTCGCCTTCCGGTGCCTGCACCGTGCAGCTGATGATGGTCGCCACCTCGTCGTTGGCATCCGGGTCGGCGTCATCCCAGCTGATATTGCACTTCTTGAGCGCATAGGGACTCTTCACGCCGATATACTCGCTCAGGAACAGCTCGTGGATCTGGCCGGGGGTCAGTTCGTCGCCGGTGCGGTCGGTCACCTCCTGGACGACGTTGCCGAAATCGGGCTGCATCCATTTCGGGACCTGGATGCCATACTCCTTGTCGAGCACGTAGGCGATGCCGCCCTTGCCCGACTGGCTGTTGATCCGTACGATCGCCTCGTAGCTGCAGCCGACGTCCTGCGGGTCGATCGGCAGGTAGGGCACGTCCCAGAGCCCCTCGGCGCACCGGGCATGCGCTTTCATGCCCTTGCTGATGGCGTCCTGGTGCGAACCCGAGAAGGCGGTGTAGACCAGCTCGCCGGAGTATGGGTGGCGAGGGTGGATCTCCATGCGCGTGCACCGGCGGTAGGTTTCGCGGATCTTCGGCATGTCCGAGAAATCGAGCTCGGGATCGATGCCCTGCGTCAGCAGGTTCAGGGCCATCGTCACGATATCCATGTTGCCGCACCGCTCGCCGTTGCCGAACAGGGCTCCTTCGATACGGTCGGCGCCGGCCAGGAGCGCGAGCTCCGAGGTGGCGACCGCCGTGCCGCGGTCGTTGTGGGCATGCACGCTGATGATGGCCGCGTCGCGGTCCCTGATGTTGCGGCAGAACCACTCGATGCGGTCGGCATAGATGTTCGGCATCGACAGTTCGACAGTCGACGGCAGGTTCAGGATGACCTTGTTGCCGGCCGATGCGCCCCAGGTGTCCATGACCGCGTGGCAAACCTCGAGTGCGTAGTCGAGCTCAGTCCCGGTGAAGCTCTCGGGGCTGTACTCGAAGCGGATGCCGGGGTTGCCGCTCTGCTCCTTCAGGGACTTCACCAGCTCGGTACCCGAAACGGCGATGGCCTTGATCTCCTCGCGGCTCATCCTGAAAACCACGTCGCGCTGCTGGCGGGAGGTGGAGTTGTAGAGGTGCACGATGGCGTTCTTCGCCCCGCTGATCGCCTCGAAGGTCCGGCGGATGAGATGTTCGCGGGACTGGGTCAGCACCTGGATGGTGACATCATCGGGGATGATCCGTTCTTCGATGAGCCTGCGGACAAATGAGAACTCCGTGGCCGAGGCCGACGGGAAACCGACCTCGATCTCCTTGAATCCGATGGAGACGAGCAGCCTGAACATGGCGACCTTGTCGTCGACGCTCATCGGTATCGGGAGCGCCTGGTTGCCGTCGCGAAGATCGACGCTGCTCCAGATCGGGGCTTTGGTGATCCGCTTCCCGGGCCATGTCCGGTCCGGGATATCGACGGCCGGATATGGCACATACTTCCTGAAATTCATGGCTTTCATGATAACTGCATCTCCTTTTGTCCTCTTGTAAGTATAATGGCTTTGAAACGAAAAAAGCCACCGAACCTGAGTGGCTGGCGGCTTTGAAACGGTAATCCTGACCAATTACGGAACGAAACGCAACACGCCTCCCCTCAGTGCCCTGAAGCAAGCCTTAGGCTTAGAAGAAGATTGTTGCTGATCCTGCTCATACGGGTATTCGTGCCGCTCCGGCGATTTGATTGTCTTTCAGTTAATATAGGAAATTCTGTGCCCGCTGCAACCCCCTTGTCAACGGGACATCCACATCCATCGTTCCCGGGTCCAGATAGTCGTTGTAAACCAATGCCTCTCCCCGAATGAGTGTTCGATCATCTTCAGGCTCTTCCAGCCCTTGACCTTGGCCTCGGCAGCCCGGGCATCAGCTTTGGATGGGTACTCCTAGACAAACATGAGGCGCCAGGGTCGGTAACGAGATGTAAAACCGTGCTCTATGGCATTGTGATACTCAAGACGACGTTGAGGATTCGATGAGATACCGACAGAGTACCGATCGCCCGTCACTGAGTATAGGATGTAGAGGAAAGTTGGCCCTGATTTATCCACAGCATCCGAGGGTGACGGTGGACCTGATGGAAGGCATAAATAAAAAAAGGAAGCACCGATACTCAAGTACTTCCTTTTTATGCTCCGCGAGTAGGATTCGAACCTACAACCCTTCGGTTAACAGCCGAATGCTCTACCATTGAGCTATCGCGGAATTCTGCCCGGTTCATCACCGAAGCGGGTACAAATATAAATCCCTGCCAAAAAAATCCAAACAGGAAAAAGCTTTTTTTCCTCATTTTTCATCCAGGAGGCCCCCTCCGCAATTTTCTTTTTCGATAATTATTTTTGTACATTGTCAATCTTTTATGGAAACGAGGTGGTTATGCCGAAGGAAAGAGCATTGATCGCGATCCGCCTGGCGGGCCTTTCCCAGGGGATCCACGAGTTCGATTTCACCTGCGATGCCGTTGATTTCAACGACTCGGCAGTGAAGGAGGCAGGTTTTTCGGACGGGATATCGGTAAGGGCCGTTGTCGACAAGAACGACGAGCAGATCGCCGTCTCCCTGGAAACAACCGCAAAGGCCGGCCTGAGCTGCGACCTCTGCCTTGCGCCGGTCCCGCTCGAGCTGAAAGGAACCTACCGGACATATTATATCTACGAGCAGGTCCAGGGTCAGGGTGAGGACGACGAGGAATATCGCCTGATCGACAGGAATACGGTATCGATCGACCTGACGGAGGATGTCCGCGAAACGCTGCTGCTGTCCGTCCCGATGAAGGTCACCTGCACGGACAATCCCGGCTGCCAAGTCTACCGGCAGGAGCGGCCAGAAGATGCAGACAGCGCACCGGAAGGATCCTGGCAGGAATCGCTCGAGAAATTGAAAAACAAGTATCGTTAACCGTTGATTTTAAACTGAACAGGTTATGGCCAATCCAAAAGCCAAGATGTCAAAGTCCAGAAGGGACAAGAGGCGTGCACAGTTCAACGCCCGCACCAAAGCTGCCGTCACGGTCGTCTGCCCGAATTGCGGCGAACCGACCCTGCCGCATCGCGCCTGCCGTCACTGCGGCCACTATCGCGGCCGCCAGGTGACCGGTAAAATCGTCGTCGGCTAAGCAGTAACAACAAATCATACAGCACCGCCATGTTGACCATCGTCGTGGATGCTATGGGGGGCGACAACGCACCGGGCTGCGTTGTCGACGGCACGATCGAAGCCCTCCGCGAGAGCGGAAACCGCTTCGAGATCCTGCTGATCGGACAGGAAGACAAAGTCAGGCCCCTGCTCGAACAGCATGACCTCTCGCAGATGAACCTCAGGTTCATGCACGCCCCCGAGGCCATCACGATGGAAGACATCCCGGCGATCGCCGTCAAGACCAAGCAGGAATCGTCCCTGGTCAAGGGGCTGCAGCTCTGCAAGGCCAAACAGGCCCATGCGTTCGTGAGCGCAGGCAACACCGGCGCCCAGATGGCCGCATCGCTCTTCGTCCTCGGCCGCCTCCCGGGCGTGCTCCGCCCGACCATCTACGCCTACTTCCCGCGTATCGGCGAAGGGCTCACCAACATCGTCGACGTTGGCGCGAACGTGGACTGCAAGCCGGAGAACCTGGTGCAGTTCGCCGAGATGCTGACAATCTACCAGCGCTACGCCGCCCAGATCGAGAACCCGACGGTCGGCCTGCTCAATATCGGCGAAGAGGAGGGTAAAGGCCCCGAATCCCTGAAACAGACCTGGCGGCTCCTTCAGGATGCCCACCGCGAGCACAAGATCAACTTCGTCGGCAACATCGAGGGGCACGACATCCTTGGCGGCAAGTCGACCATCGTCGTCTGCGACGGGCTCGTGGGCAACACCATCCTCAAGTTCGGCGAAAGCATCCCGCACTTCCTCTCCTCGCTGCTCAAGCCGGCCATGGAAAAGCTCGTCGGATCAGGCCAGCTCGACCCGAAGACCGCCGGCCTCGTCGGCCAGACCTTCAAAGGGCTGTTCGAACCCTTCGACGTCGAAAAATGGGGCGGAGTACCGTTCCTCGGCGTCGACGGCATCTCGATCGTCGGCCATGGCCGATCTTCGGCACGAGCCATCAAGAACATGATCTACATGGCCGAGCACATGATCGAGAAGCGGGTCAATGAGCATATTGCCGAAGTCCTTTCCTGACACTATCTTCATATGCGGGCGGACTACGGCCCGCATCCACCTTCCCGCCCCGGCAGGTTCAATGCGAACTCCGGGCCAGGCCGGTTCCGGTCTTCCCGTTTTCGACCTTTAATCCGTGACCATACCAATGAAAGCTGCCATTACGACGACCGCCAAGTACCTGCCCGAGGAGGTCCTGTCCAATGCCGACTTCGAGCGCATGCTCGACACCAACGACGAGTGGATCAGGACCCGCACCGGCATCAGGGAGCGGCGCATCCTGAAGGATCCGGAAAAAGCCACATCCTACATGTGCACCGAGGTCGCCCGTCAGTTGCTCGACAAGCGCGGCATCACGGCCGAGGAGATCGACCTGATCATCGTTGCCACCATGACTCCCGACATGAGTTTCCCCGCGACCGCATGCCTCGTCCAGGGCAACATCGGGGCGAACCGGGCCTGGGGTTTCGACCTCTCGGCAGCCTGTTCGGGATTCGTCTACGGCCTCTACACCGGCGCCCAGTTCATCGAATCGGGCAACTGCAGGAAGGTCATGGTCATCGGCGCCGACAAGATGTCATCCATCATCGACTTCACCGACCGTGCGACGGCGATCCTCTTCGGCGACGGCGCCGCGGGGGTCATCCTGGAGCCGGCCAGTGAAGAGGGGTACGGCGTGCTCGACGCAAGGCTCTATTCGGATGGAAAGAACGGCAGGGAGCACCTGCTGATGCCGGCCGGCGGCAGCCTCCATCCCTCTTCGCACGAGACGATCGACAAGCGCATGCACTACATCCGCCAGGACGGCAAGCAGGTCTTCAAGGCAGCCGTCACCTCCATGGCCGACGTCGCCGAGGAGATCATGCAGCGCAACGGCCTGACCGGAGACTCCATCGACTGGCTGGTGCCCCACCAGGCGAACCAGCGCATCATCCAGGCCACGGCCGATCGCATGGGCATCGGCATGGAGAAGGTGATGATGAACATCGAATACTACGGCAATACGACCGCTGCCACCGTGCCCATCTGCCTTGCCGAGCTCGACGAGCAGAAAAAACTCCAGAAGGGGACGAACCTCGTGCTCGCCAGCTTCGGCGCCGGCTACACCTGGGGCGCGATCTATGTCAGATGGCAGTAACACCTCCAACCTCCACCCATTGCAACGACAGGATATGAAAGCATTCGTATTTCCGGGCCAGGGATCACAGTACTGCGGCATGGGCCGCGACCTCTACGAGCGGTACCCCGAAGCCAGGGCCCTGATGGACAAAGCCAACGGGATCCTCGGCTACTCCATCACGGACATCATGTTCACCGGCAGCGAGGAGGAGCTCAGGCAGACAAAGTACACGCAGCTCGCGATCTTCCTGCACAGCTACGCCGCAGCTATGCTGCTCGGCCGTGACGGGATCTCAATGGCCGCAGGGCACAGCCTCGGCGAATACACGGCGCTCTGCTTCTCGGGCGCCATCGGCTTCGAGGATGCCGTCAGGCTCGTCGCCAAACGCGGCGCCCTCATGCAGGATGCCGGCCGGCAGAACCCCGGCACCATGGCGGCCATCATCGGCATGGACGATGCGGCCCTCGACGGCCTGCTCGAGGAGGCCGGAGCCGACGGCGTGGTCCAGGCGGCGAACTTCAACTCCCCGGGCCAGGTCGTGATCTCCGGCGATGTCGACGCCGTCAGGAAAGCCGTCGAGCTTGCCCCGTCGAAGGGCGCACGCATGGCCAAGGAGCTCGTCGTCTCCGGAGCGTTCCACTCGCCACTCATGAAGCCCGCCGAAAAAGAGCTTGCCGAGGCGCTCAATGCCACGGAAATCCGTGACGCACAGATCCCCGTCTGCATGAACGTCGTGGCACGGCCGGTCACGGCAGCCGCCGAAATCCGCGCCAACCTGATCAGCCAGCTCACGAGCTCCGTGCTCTGGAACCAGTCGGTCACGGCGATGGTGGACGCCGGCGTGGACGAATTCCTCGAAGTCGGCCCCCAGAAGGTGCTGCAGGGTCTCATCAAGCGGATCAGCAAAGCGGCGCAGACCGACGGCGTGGACACCGCCGATCAGGTAGCCGCAAGGATCACCCAGGCTTAACTATCAACCGAAAGAAAATCACATGACCATGTTCAAAGGAAAAACCGCGATCGTCACGGGCTCCGCAAGGGGCATAGGACAGGCCATCGCCCTGGAGCTCGCAAGGAACGGCGCAGACCTCGTCATCTGCGACGTCAAGGCCGAATGGCTCTCCGAAACCGAGTCCCTGCTCAGGGAGCTCGGCGCGAACGTCACCTGCAAGGAGCTGGACGTCACCAGCGCCGAAGCCACCCAGAAGGTCATCAACGAGATTGCCGAGGAGAACGGCAGGATCGACATCCTCGTCAACAACGCAGGCATCACCCGCGACGGCCTGCTCATGAGGATGAGCGAAGAGGATTGGGACGCCGTGCTGACCGTCAACCTGAAGGGCACCTTCAACTGCACCAAGGCCGTGACCCGCATCATGATGAAGCAGCGTACGGGATCGATCATCAACATCGCCTCGGTCGTCGGCGTCATGGGCAACGCCGGCCAGGCAAACTATGCCGCGTCCAAGGGCGGCGTGATCGCCTTCACCAAGTCGGTGGCCAAGGAGCTGGCGTCCCGGAACATCAGGGCCAACGCCATCGCGCCGGGATTCATCTCGTCCAAGATGACCGACGCCCTCTCCGACGAAGTCCGCCAGAAGATGCTGGAAGCCATCCCGCTGAACGCCTTCGGCACGCCGCAGGACATTGCCAACGCCGTGACCTTCCTTGCCAGCGACAACTCCTCGTACATCACGGGGCAGGTGCTGAACGTGAACGGCGGCATGATCATGCAGTAAGGGGATTTTAAAAGCTGTTCCGCGATCCGATGGCTGCGTTGGTCGGTGCTCGAAATCCTCGTGTACTCCAGTACACTCCGGTTTATGCGCTCCGTCCGACTTGCCCTCGAACCGCTCACGACGCTTTTCAAAATACCCTTGCTCACACTTCCCGACGTCGTCCCCTCATGATGATCAGGAGGATTCCGGGAAGCTCAATGAGGCCAGCTTTGGCCCGCTGTTTTTTCTTCGTATATTCGCAAACGCCATTTTTATTTTCATCATCAACCAAACCAACCCGGAGAACAAGATGAGCGCAGCTGAAATCAAGGATAAGGTGTACGATATCATCGTCAGCAAAATGGGAGTGAACAAGGACCAGATCAAGCCGGAGTCCAAGTTTTCCGACGACCTCGGTGCAGATTCCCTCGACACCGTCGAACTGATCATGGAGCTCGAGAACGAGTTCGGCGTCCAGATCCCCGACGAAGATGCCGAAAAGATCGGCACCGTGCAGCAGGCGATCGACTACATCGTCAACAAGAAGTAATCTTGCAAAGCAACAGGCAGGGATCTCCCTGCCTGTTCTTCTTTCAACAGCCAAATAACTGCAGATGGGTCTGGAACTGAAGAAAATCGTTGTTACCGGTATCGGAGTGCTGTCCCCCGTCGGCCTTTCGGCCACGGAATTCTGGACATCGCTCGTCAACGGCAGGAGCGGCGCCGCGCCGATCACCTATTTCGATACGACGGACTACGCCACCACGTTCGCCTGCGAGCTGAAGGGTTTCAAGGCCGATGACTACATCGACCGCAAATCCGCCGACCGCATGGACCCTTACTGCCAGTACGGCGTCATCGCCGCGGAACAGGCCATCAAGGACTCCGGACTGGACCTCCAGTCGATCGACCCGACCAGGATCGGCGTCGTCCACGGATCCGGCATCGGCGGCATGACCACCTACGACCAGCAGTTCAGGACCTACATGGAACGCGGCCCCCGCAGGGTGAGCCCGTTCTTCATCCCGATGCTGATCCCCGACATCGCCGCAGGCCAGATCTCCATGCGAAGCGGCCTGATGGGGCCGAACTACGCGACCGCCTCGGCATGCGCAACCTCGCTCCACGCCATCATGGACGCCTTCATGCTCATCCAGATGGGCATGGCCGACTACATGGTGTGCGGCGGATCGGAAGCGGCGATCACCCAGATGGGCATCGCAGGCTTCAATGCCGCCAGGGCGCTTTCGACGGCGAACGACAGGCCCGAGAAGGCCTCCCGACCGTACGACATCGACCGTGACGGTTTCGTCATGGGCGAAGGCGGCGGCTCCCTGGTACTCGAGACCTACGAATCCGCGGTAAAGCGCGGCGCAAAGATCTATGCGGAGGTCGCCGGCGTGGCCGCATCGGCCGACGCCTACCACCTCACGGCACCGCATCCGGAAGGGGTCGGCGCCCTGTCCGCGATGAACACCGCCATGAGGATCGCCGGCATCACCCCGGACAGGATCGACTATGTCAACACCCACGGCACCTCGACCCCGCTGGGCGACGTCGCCGAGGTCCAGGCGATCAAGAAAGCGTTCGGCGACCATGCCTACAAGCTGAGCATCAGCTCGACCAAGTCCATGACCGGCCACCTGCTCGGAGCTGCCGGCGTCGTGGAGTCCGTCGCCTGCATCCTCGCATTGCAGAACCAGGTGGTCCCGCCGACCATCAACTGCGACAACCTCGACCCGCAGATCGACCTGGACGTGACGCCCAACAAGCCGAAGGAGCGCAAGATCGAGTATGCGCTGAACAACGGCTTCGGGTTCGGCGGCCACAACGGGTGCGTGATCTTCAAGAAAGCCCCGTCACTGTGAACCCCGATGTCCGCCCATGTCGCAACTGTGGCAAAAGCTGACATCCCTCAACTTCCTCCGCAACGACAGTTCCGGGAGTTCGGGAAACGGGAACGGCTCGGCAGAGCAGTTCCCGCTCGCCCCTGAGACCATCGCCTGGCTCGGCGGCCTTACAGGACGCGCCTGCCGCCGCCTGACGCTCTACAGTACCGCCCTGATGCACCGATCGGTGCTCCACGACCTCCCGCAGGATGCCGAACACCCCGAGTCGAACCAGCGCCTCGAATTCCTCGGTGACGCCGTGCTCGACCTGCTGGTCTCCGAACACCTGTTCAAGCAGTTCCCGTCGAGCGACGAAGGGCATCTGTCGAACAACCGCTCGAAGATCGTCAACCGGAAATCCCTTGCGGCCTTCGCCCTGCACCTCGGCCTGGGCCCACACCTCTTCATCGGCGATTCCGCGGACAGGGAGCGCATCCGGACGAGCGAGTCGGCGCTCGCCGACGGCTTCGAGGCGCTCATCGGCGCCATCTACCTCGACCAGGGGATCGCCGGCGCGGAGCGCTTCATCATGAGCCATGTGATCGGCCGCATCGACCTGCAGCGGGTCGTCGAGGAGGAGCACAACTACAAGAGCCGGCTGATCGAATACGCCCAGTCGCGCCACCTGCCTCCGCCGCAATACTGCGTCGTCGGCGAGGAGGGGGCCGAGCACGAAAAAACATTCACCGTCGAGGCATCCTGCAGGGGGATAGTCCTCGGCAGGGGCCGCGCCCCCCGCAAGAAGGATGCCGAGCAGTTCGCGGCGAAAGAGGCGATGGCACTGCTCGAAACGAGCGATCCGTTCGACCGTCAGGATGCCATGTAACAGCCAGCTTTTTTCCCCGGCCTTCTTGGGCATTGCCCCGATTCGGTCTATATTTGAAACTCATTTGTCGTCACCCGCATCGTACCGATCCATGAAAGAACCACTGATTTTCGATCTCTCCCGCAGCGGCCGCAAAGGCTACAGCTTCTCGCCGCTCGACATCCCGGCAAAGCCGGCCGGCGAGCTCCTCCCCCTGAAATTCCTGAGGAAGGATGCCGCTGAACTGCCCGAGATTCCGGAAAGCGAGGTGGTCCGGCACTTCGTGAGGCTGTCGAACCTCAACTACCACGTCGACAAGAACATGTACCCGCTCGGGAGCTGTACGATGAAGTACAACCCCAAGATCAACGACTACACCTGCGACCTGCCCGGATTCGCCGCGCTGCACCCGATGCAGCCGGAGGCGACCGTCCAGGGTGCCCTGCAGATGATGCACGAGCTTGCGGAGATGCTCAGCGAGATCGCCGGCATGGCGGCCGTGTCGCTGCAGCCTGCCGCCGGAGCACACGGGGAGCTGACCGGCATCCTGCTCATCAAGAAGTACCACCAGAATCTCGGAAAGCCCCGGAAGAAACTGCTCGTGGTCGATTCGGCCCACGGCACCAACCCGGCCTCGGCCGCCCTTGGCGGCTATGAGACCGTCTCGGTGAAGAGCAACGCCGCAGGCCGTACCGATCTCGACGACCTCCGCTCGAAGCTCGACGGCGAAGTTGCGGCGCTCATGCTGACCAATCCGAACACCATCGGCCTTTTCGAGTCCGAAATCCTGACCATCGCGAAGATGGTGCACGACAACGGCAGCCTCCTCTACATGGATGGCGCCAACATGAACGCCCTGCTCGGCCTCAGCAGGCCCGGCGACATGGGCTTCGACGTGGTGCACTACAACCTGCACAAGAGCTTCTCGGCTCCGCACGGCGGTGGCGGCCCCGGCAGCGGCCCGGTGGGCGTGAGTGAAAAGCTGGTCGAATTCCTGCCGGTCCCGGTGGTCGAGAAGTACGAGGAGGAGGGCGAGACGAAATACCGCCTCAACACCGACCGGCCTGAGAACATCGGCCGGATGATGAACTTCTACGGCAACTTCTCCGTGCTGGTAAGGGCCTACACCTACATCCGCATGCTCGGCGCCGAAGGGCTGAAGCGCGTCTCCGAAAACGCCATCATCAACGCGAACTACCTCCTTGGCCGCCTGCTTGACCACTACGCGCTGCCGTATCCGAAACCGGTCATGCACGAGTTCTGCCTGTCGGGCGACCGCCAGAAGAAGGAGCACAACGTCAGGACGCTCGACATCGCCAAGCGCCTGCTGGACTACGGCTACCACGCCCCGACGGTATACTTCCCGCTCATCGTGAGCGAGGCGCTGATGATCGAGCCTACCGAGACCGAGACGAAGGAGACCCTCGACGCCTTCGCCGACGCGATGATCGCCATTGCCGAAGAGGCCGCGGCCGACCCGGCAAAGGTGCTCGCCGCTCCGGTGACGACCCCGGTCAGGCGCCTGGACGAGGCGCAGGCGTCGCGCCAGCTCAATATCTGCTGCTCATACTGAATCCGTCCTTCTGCTGAAAATCGGGGCCGCAAGCCATGCGGCCCCGATTTTTCCTTTCGGCCTGAGGAGACGGTTTCATAGATTGCCTTTCGAGCCCCGATGATTGCGACATTGTTCTTGTTACCCGAGATGCCCATGCGCCTGAGTATAAAAATCCCCCTCTGCATCCTCTCCCTGCTGTTCGCCCTCACCTGCGCCTGGCCGGCCATGGCGCGCGACCGGAGCAAGCCGAAGCTGAACACGGCGCAGGCCCTCTTTTCCAGGAAGGATCCGTGGGTCGAAGAGACGCTGGAAAAAATGACCCTTCCCGAAAAGGTTGGGCAGATGATCGTGGCCAGCATCGAGGGGCAGTACCGGAGCAACACCGACAGGGAATACCTGCTCCTGTCACGCCTTGCCGAACAGGGAAAGATCGGCGGCGTCATGTTCCTCAAGGGCGACGTCTTCGGGGCCGGCATGCTGGCGAACCACTTCCAGTCGGTGTCGCGTATCCCGCTGCTCGTCAGCGCGGACATGGAGCGCGGACTCGCGATGCGCCTCGAGGGCGCCACGGAATTCTCCCCCGGCATGGCCGTGGCGGCCTCCGGCGATCCCGAACTCGCCCGATCGATGGCAAGGATCATCGCCAACGAAGCCCGAGCCGTCGGCATCAGTCAGGACTACGCCCCCTCGGTCGACCTGAACATCAATCCGGCCAATCCGGTCATCAACACCCGCTCGTTCGGAGACCGCATCCCGCTGGCCATCGCGATGTCGTCGGCAATCATCGACGGCCTCCAGTCCAACGGCGTGGCGGCCACGGCCAAGCACTTCCCCGGCCACGGCGACGTCACCGTCGACAGCCATCACGCGCTGCCCGTGCTCGAGGGGGACCGGCAGCGGCTGGACGAGTACGAGCTGAAGCCCTTCAGGGCGGCAATCGAGCAGGGGGTCATGAGCGTCATGGTCGGCCACCTTGCCGTGCCGAAGCTGACCGGCACCATGGAACCGGCATCGATCTCCCGGACCATCGTGACCGACCTGCTGCGCAATGAACTCGGCTTCAGCGGCGTGATCGTCACCGACGCGCTGAACATGAAGGCGCTCCAGAACGGCATGCCCTTGGGCGAGGTCTACGTCCGTGCCGTGCAGGCCGGCAACGACATCCTGCTGTTCCCGCCGGACCCGGAAGCCGCGCACAGCGCCGTGGCTGCGGCCGTCGTGAACGGATCCATTCCCGAATCCAGGATCGACGAGTCGGTGCGGAGGATCCTCCAGCTCAAGCACTGGCTGGAGCTCGACCGGAGAAAGATGGTGGACCTGACCCGCCTGCAGGAGCTGGTCGGCCAGCCCGAAGGTCTCCGGATCGCCGGAAAGATCGCCGAAAACGCCGTCACGCTCATCAGGGACCGCGACAACTTCGTGCCGTTCCGCAAGGCGATGAACGGCCCCGTTCTCGACATCATCATCCAGGACAAGCCCGGCGATGAGCATGCGAAGACCTTTGCCGACAAGCTCGGCAGGAACTATGCCGTCGTCCACCTCCGGCTCGACCCGACGAGCCAGGAGAAAACCTTCATCGAGGCCACAAGCATGGCCGCCGGCGCTTCGGCGGTCATCCTGACGACCGAGATCCAGGCGGTCCCGGCCAGCGGCCCCTCGAAGCTCAGCGGCCGCCAGGTCGATTTCGTCCGCAGCCTCCCCTCAAAGGTCGCGCCGGGCACCCCGATCGTCTTCGTCTCCTTCGGCACCCCCTACCTGCTGGCCCGGTTTCCTGAAATCGGCACAGCACTCTGCGCGTACAGCACCAGCGAACGGGCGGAGAGTGCTGTGGTCCGCGTGCTCAACGGCGAGATCGAGCCTGCCGGCAGGCTCCCGGTGTCGCTCGGGGAGGCAAGCCTTGAGCATTACGCCGATAATTCCGTAGATTTGGCTTCGGCCGGCCATGCCGTCCACCGTTCACCGAAACCCGCTTACCGCCGTACCGACCATGGGAAAAACAGTCAGGGACGAATCAACCGCAAGCGCCTACTGGGCCGCGGTCAACACCTTCTGCGCCCTCGAGAACGTCCACGTCGTGGCTGACGCACCCGTCGGCTGCTACAACCTCGTCGGCGTTGCCGTCATGGACTACACCGACGCGGTCCCCTACCTCGAGAACCTCACCCCGACCAGCCTGACCGAAAAGGAGATCGCCTCGTCCGGAAGCTCGGAGGCGGTGCAGCAGATCCTCGACCAGATCGACGGGACTGGCAGGCAGCTTATCCTCGTCTCGAGCGCCGAAAGCGAAATGATCGGCAGCGACCACCGCAGCCTGCTCGAGATGAAATACCCGTCGGTGAAGTTCTTCCCGTCCAACTCGCTCGGCGAGAACGAGTGGCAGGGCCGGGAGCGCGCGCTCGCATGGCTCTTCGACCGCTTCGACGACGGCCGGCCCGCGGATGTCGAACCCGGAACCGTCAGCATCATCGGCCCGACCTACGGCTGCTTCAACAGCCCGTCCGACCTTGCCGAACTCAAGCGGCTCGTCTCGGGCGCGGGGGCCACGGTGAAGCACGTCTACCCTTTCGAATCGAAGGTCGAAGAGGTCTCCGGCCTGAAGGACTCGGAGGTGATCGTCGTCATGTACCGCGAGTTCGGCTCGGAGCTGGCGGCAAGGCTCGGGCGACCTGTTCTGTTCGCCCCCTTCGGCCTCGGGGAGACCACGGAGTTCCTGCTTGCACTCGGTGACCTCACCGGCAACCGCGGGCAGGCGGAACGGTTCATCGCCGAAGAGAAGCGAACCACCCTGAAACCCCTCTGGGACCTCTGGCGCGGCCCGCAGTCCGAATGGTTCCCGACCATCCGCTTCGGCGTCGCGGCCTCAGGAACCTACGCCTGCGGCCTCGAGCGCTTCCTTGCCGGGGAGATGGGCATGCAGTGCCTCTTCAGCCACGACTCGGCCGAAGCCGACAATTCGCTCGTCCGTGACGAGATCATGCAGAAGCAGCCACAGTTCCTCTTCGGCCGCATGCCCGACAAGATCTACCTTGCCGAGATCGACGCGAAAGCGCGTTTCATCCCGGCGGGGTTCCCGGGCCCGATCGTGCGCCGGGCGCTCGGCACCCCCTTCATGGGCCACAGCGGCGCCGTCTGGATCATCCAGGAGATCGTCAATGCCCTCTACGACATCCTCTTCGCCTTCCTCCCCATCACCAGGCGCCAGACCGGCCCTGCCGCCCCGACCGTCCGCATGGCATGGGCCCCCGAGGCGAACGCCCTGCTCGAACAGATCGTGAAAAAGGCCCCCTTCATCAGCCAGATCTCCTTCGGCCGCGAGCTGAAGCAGAAGGCGGAGTCACATGCTGCAGCAAAGGGTCTCGACACCGTCACCCCCGAGGTACTGGGGCAGGTATCGTGAGGGGAGTGACCAGTGACGATGAATCCGTGTCACGTAACGCGTAACACGAACTGACACGGACAGATTGGGCAAGAACCTCTGAAAAGAGCCCAAACCCAATCCCCCCGCATGTCCACATCGTCCACCAAGTCCACGACGTCCACATAAAATCGTGGCCAAACACCGCGGTGCCGGGTGTGAGCTTTATTGCAAAGCCCTCCTCTTGCATATTTCCCGTTTTTTTTGCATAATGCAGGTCTTCTTATCGGTTCGGGGTAAACATGGCAGTTGCCATTTACGGATACATAGCCCTCCCGGCCGGCGAATACTGACGTAAAGAGGCTGTGTCGATTATCTCCCTGACCGGGAGCGGAATGCAGGTCGACGGACCTCTTCCGGAAACACGATTATGGACTGAACTTTCCATGTCTGAGACAACGGATAACCGTGAGCAGGTGGTCATCACCCTGCCCGACGGTACTGAAAAGACCTTCCCGGCCGGCATCACCGGCCTCGACATCGCCGCTTCCATCGGCAGGAAACTGGCAGAGGCTGCGCTCGGCATCATCGTCGACGGCAGGCTCCAGGACCTCGGCACACCCATCACCCGCAATGCCGGGGTATCCATCGTCACCTTCGACAGCCCTGACGGCAAGGAGATCTTCTGGCACAGCTCGAGCCACCTGATGGCACAGGCCATCGAGGAGCTCTTCCCCGGTGCGAAGTTCGGCGCAGGCCCGGCCATCGAACAGGGCTTCTACTACGACGTCGCCTACCCCGAACGCTTCAACGAGGATGACCTCCGCAACATCGAGGCGAAGATGCTCGAGATCTCCGGCCGCGACATCGCCATCAGGCGGGAGGAGATGCCCCGGGAGCAGGCGATCGGCTACTTCAGGGAGAGCCGCAAGGACCCGTACAAGGTCGAGATCCTCGAGGAGACCCTCAAGGGAGTCGAGACGGTCTCGGTCTACCACCAGGACGGCTTCGCCGACCTCTGCAGCGGCCCTCACCTGCCCAACACCGGGAAGATCAGGGCGGTGCTCCTGACCAACATCTCCGCATCCTACTGGCGCGGCGACTCGAGCCGCGAGTCGATGCAGCGCATCTACGGTGTCACCTTCCCGTCGGACAAGCTCCTCAAGGAGCACGTCGCCCGGCTGGAGGAGGCCCGCCGCCGCGACCACCGCAAACTGGGCGCCGAGCTGGGGCTCTTCATGCTGACCCCCGAGGTCGGCAGCGGACTGCCGATCTGGCTGCCGAAGGGCGCCATCATCCGCAACGAGCTCGAAACCTTCCTGAAGGGAGAGCAGCGCAAGCGTGGCTACGTGCCGGTCTACACGCCGCACATCGGCAACATCGAACTCTACAAGCGCTCCGGCCACTACCCGTACTACAGCGATTCGCAGTTCCCGCCCCTGACCTACAAGGACGAAACCGGCCGCGAGGAGCAGTACCTCCTCAAGCCGATGAACTGCCCGCACCACCACCTGATCTACAGTTCGGACCTGCGCAGCTACCGCGACCTGCCGATCCGCCTGACAGAGTTCGGCACCGTCTACCGCCACGAGCAGTCCGGCGAGCTGAACGGCCTGGTACGCGCCCGCGGCTTTACCCAGGACGACTCGCACATCTACTGCCGGCCGGACCAGCTGGTCGACGAGATATGCAACGCCATAGACCTGACCCGCTTCGTCTTCAACACCCTCGGCTTCGACGAGGTCGAGACGCGCCTGTCGCTGCACGACCCGGCAAACCAGGCGAAGTACGGCGGCACCGCCGAGGTCTGGGAGCAGGCTGAGAAGGATGTGAAGGAGGCCGCCGACCGCATGGGTATCAAGTACTTCATCGGCATCGGCGAAGCGAGCTTCTACGGCCCGAAGATCGATTTCATCGTCAGGGACGCCATCGGCCGCAAGTGGCAGCTCGGCACCGTCCAGGTAGACTACGTCATGCCCGAGCGCTTTGATTTGAGCTACATCGGCAGTGACGGCCAGAAGCACCGCCCGGTGGTCATCCACCGCGCGCCATTCGGTTCTATGGAGCGCTTCATCGGCGTGCTGATCGAGCATACCGCAGGCAACTTCCCGCTCTGGCTCGCGCCGGTGCAGGTAACGGTGCTGCCGATAGCCGAAGACGTGCACGATTACGCCCGCGAGGTCTACGCGAAGCTGCAGGCGGCCGGCATCCGCGCCGAGATCGACCTGCGCAGCGAGAAGATCGGCAAGAAGATCCGCGAGGCCGAGCTTTCGAAGATCCCCGTGATGCTGGTCATCGGCAGGAACGAACAGGAGGCCCGTGAGGTCTCGGTGCGCCGCCACCGCAAGGGGGACGAAGGCCGCCTGGGGGTCCAGGAGATCGTAGCCCGACTCAGTGAAGAAATTGCTCAACGAGCCTGATCGGTACCCGTCAGGAAATCTGATCCCAAACACAACATTCATCGAATGAAAAAACAGAAGACATCCGGCCAGAAACCGAAACTCTCGTACAGGATCAACGATCAGATCCGGGTACCTGAAGTCAGGGTCGTCTTTCCGGACGGCACCATGCAGGTCATGCGGACCATGGACGCCAGGAGAGCTGCCGAGGAGCGCAACCTCGACCTGATCGAGGTTCAGCCGAATGCACAGCCTCCCGTCTGCAAGATGGAGAACTACGGGAAGCTGATCTACAAAATGGCTCAGAAGGAGAAGGACCTCAAGAAGAAGCAGAAGACCACCACGCTCAAGGAGCTTCGCTTCCATCCGAACACGGACAAGCACGATTTCGACTTCAAGACGGCGCACCTCGAGGAGTTCCTCCGCAAGGGCAACCGCGTGAGGGCGACCATCGTGTTCCTCGGCCGGTCGATCATCTACAAGGACAAGGGACTCGAGCTGGCCGACCGCCTGACCGAAAGGCTCGGCACGGTGGGCAGCCGGGACGGCGAACCGAAGTTCGAGGGCAAGAAGCTCTTCGTCTACTTCGAACCCGACAAGAAAAAGATCGAGCAGTTCGAGAAGCGGAGAGCCAAGTCGGCACCCCTGCCGCCACTCGAACCCATCTCGGCCGAGCCTGAAGAGGACGACGATTCAGAATAAGACAAGTTACAGCGAAACGACTTTTTATCATTAAAACCGACGATCATGCCTAAAATGAAATCACATCGCGGTGCCTGCAAAAGGTTCAAGGCAACCGCATCCGGAAAGGTCAAGCGCGAGCGTATGAACGGCTCCCACAACCTCGAGCATAAGAACAGGAAACGCACCCGCCGCCTGCACCAGTCGACCCTGGTCGATTCGACCCGTGAAAACCAGATCAAGCGGATGATCCTTGCCTAAGGGTCCGATGAAACTACAACACTAACCGACACAACGATGCCTAAAGCAAATAACGCGGTCGCCTCAAAGGCCAGAAGGAAAAGGATTCTCAACAAAGCGAAAGGTTACTGGGGTTCACGCGGCAACGTCCTGACCGTCGTCAAGCACGCCGTCGACAAAGCCGAGCAGTACGCCTACCGCGACCGCCGGGTCAAAAAGCGCAACTTCCGTTCGCTCTGGATCATGCGCATCAACGCAGCCGCCCGCCTGAACGGCGTCTCCTACTCGCGCCTCATGGATGCCATCCACAAGAAGAACATCCAGATCGACCGCAAGGCACTGGCAGAGATCGCCGTCAAGGATCCTGCGGCCTTCTCGGTGATCGTCAAGAGCGCTCTTGATTAACGCCACTCAAGACGCCCCTATGGAGACAAGCATCCGGCAACTGCAGCAGGAGATCGACGGCTTCGAGATCCGCAACCAGAAAGAACTCGAAGCATTCAGGCTTGAATTCACCGTGCGGAAAGGGCGCATCGCCGCACTTTTCGCACGGCTGAAGGAGGTCGCTCCGTCCGAAAGGCCGGCCGTAGGGCAACTGTTGAACGCGCTGAAGCTTTCGGCCGAGGCAAAGGCCGACGAAGCTGATGCGCGTTTTGCCGAAACCGCCGGGCCTGCGCATCCGGCCATCGACATCTCGCTTCCGGGAAGGCGGTCATTCTGCGGCTCCGAACACCCGGTACAGAAAGTGCTGGGCGACATGAAGCGTATCTTTTCGGCCATGGGCTTCAGTATCGCGACCGGACCGGAGCTCGAACTGGACGAGTACAATTTCGACCTCCTGAACTTCCCGCCGAACCATCCGGCCAGGGACATGCAGGACACCTTCTTCGTGTCGAGGGGGCAGGAGGGCGGCGACGTGCTCCTCCGGACGCACACCTCCCCCGTGCAGGTAAGGGTCATGCTGGACCAGAAGCCGCCGATCAGGGTCATCTGTCCAGGCAAGGTGTATCGCAACGAGGCGATCAGTGCCCGGAGCTACTGCGTCTTCCACCAGCTCGAAGGACTCTATATCGACAAAAACGTATCGTTCGCGGACCTGAAGGCCACCATCTATTCATTCGCACGCCAGATGTTCGGAACCGACGTGAAACTGCGCTTCAGGCCGAGCTTCTTCCCCTTCACCGAGCCATCGGCAGAGGTGGACGTTACCTGCTACCTCTGCGGCGGCAAGGGCTGCCGGGTCTGCAAGAAGTCCGGCTGGCTGGAGATCATGGGATGCGGCATGGTGCACCCGAACGTGATGCGCAACTGCGGCATCGACCCCGAAGAGTGGACCGGCTATGCCTTCGGCATGGGCGTGGACCGAACGGCCCTGCTTCGCTACAAGATCGACGACATCAGGCTGCTGTTCGAGAACGACGTGAGAATGCTTGCGCAGTTCTCGGCTTGAGAAAAAAGGACTGAAAGGACATCAGGGACATTAGGGACGAAGGAAGACGATGCTGCAGAGCATCGTCTTTTTTTTATCCCTGCTGCCTGCATTGCAGTCCCTTCTCCTCAAAAGCTGCCGTTGCCTGTACCTGGCTCGCGCCTTCCTACCGGTCCTTGAGCGCGAGGGTCCAGGTCTCCATGGCTTCGTTGGCCGCCGGGTTCGGTGCTTCCAGGAAGCTGATGACGAAGCTGCCGGAAAGCTCGGCGACGCCGATCGACTTGGGCCGGATGGCCAGGACCTTCGGATTCATGATGTCCTTGCCGAAGCAGAGGACAATATTCTTCGCTGCGCGGATATCGTCGCTGATGCTGCCGTCCTGCAGGGCGGAGGTATGGGCGTAATGGTCGAAAACCCCGATACAGGTCGCTTCCGGATGGGCCTCGATCTTTTTCCCGTAATAGGCGATGATGTCATCCACGCTCCGACAGCTTGTCTCGCGTTTCTCGAGCTCCAGGATGTAGATGGGATACTTCTCGTTGAGGAGGGTCTGATTCATGTTGCTCTCCCTTTTGGGTTACGGATTACTGCAACAGCCGGCATGGGGGGTGAAGAGAGGCGTACCCCATAGTATAAAGTGTACGCCTGACGTGCAGATTTTCCAACTTGCCGAAATAAAAAAAGCCCCGGGGCACTATGGCCACGGGGCTTGATGTCATCGGTTCCGGGCGGGCCGGAGCCTGTGCCTGCGCGATTACTCGCCGGCGCCTTCGGCTTCGACCTCGATGCTGAGCCTGGCGGTTACGTCCATGAACAGCTTCACGTCTGCCTCGAACTTGCCGAGGGTCTTGATCGGAGCCTCGAGGTGGATCTTCCTGCGGTCGATCTCGACACCCTGCTGCTTGAGGGCCTCGGCGATGTCGCCGGCGGTCACGGTGCCGAACAGCTTGCCGGATTCGCCAGCCTTGGCGAGCACCTTGACGGGCGTCTGCTCGAGTTTGCCGGCCAGATCCCTGGCGTTCTTGCGCTGCAACTCGATCTTCCTCGCCTGCTGCTTCTTCTCGGTTTCGAGAGCCTTGATGGTCCCTTCGGTGGCACGGATGGCGTAGCCCTGCGGGATCAGGAAGTTATTGGCATAACCGTTCTTGACGGTGACGACTTCGCCGGCATCGCCAAGGGTTGCCACATCTTTTCTTAAAATTATTTTCACGGTCAGTTTCCTCGTTCTGAATAATTGAAATTGTGCACAACCACTTATTTGTACTCGTCGGCAACATAAGGAATGATGGCAAGGAACCTCGCCCACTTGATCGAGTGGGTCAAGAGGCTCTGCTCCTTGGCCGACAGTCCGGTGATGCGGCGGGGGATCATCTTCCCCTGGTCGTTGATGAACCGCTTCAGCTTGCGCTCGTCACGGTAGTCGAAGAAGACCACCTGGTTCTTGGACACTTTCTTTTTCGATGCAAGAGCGTTGCCCAAAGACTTGCTGCCCTGTGCAGATGATGGTTTTTGTCTCATGAGTCTTTTCAAGATAATTGTAGCTTGTGTTCTTTTCAGTCGGAAGAGAGGTACTTGTACTCGTAAAGGTGCCCATCGTCATCGATGCCGCCATGATGGATATCATGCGTATCGTCCTCGATGAACCCTTCCTCGTCCTCCTCTCCATTTTTCTTCCTCTTGTTGAGGAACTGGATCCTCCTGGCCTTGATTTCGACCACGGTCCTCGAGGTGCCGTCCTGGGCTTTCCAGGTGCGGCTCTGCAACTCACCGTCGACCAGCACGGCCGAGCTCTTCTTCAGGTTGTCCCGGCAGCTCTCGGCGAGCTTGTTCCAGGCCACGACGCCGACATAGCAGACGTCCTCCTGCCACTGGTGGTTGCTGTCCCTGAACCGTCGGTTGCACGCGATCGAGAAATTGACGACTGGCGTTCCGCCTGAATTCGTCTGTCTGAATACCGGATCCTTGGTGAGGTTCCCGGCAATAATGACGCTGTTGATCTCAGGCATCTTCAATTCCGCCATGACATCTTCTCCTTTTTGTTCACAAATGGGATCATTTCATCGTCCATACACAACCGTGCATCTTCACTCGTCAGCTCTTGGCTGCTGCGGCTTCGCCTTCGGGCTGGTCTTCAGGGCTGCCGAGCATGACGCTGTACTTCTCGACTCGCTTGCGCATCTCGAGGAGCGGGGAGCTCAGCTGGATAATGAGGAACCGCAGGATGTTGTCTTCATAACGGAACACGCGTTCGATCTCTGCGATGGCCGACGGGGCGGCATCGAACTCGATGTGTGCGTAATACCCGATGGAGGACTTGCGGATGAGGTAGGCCATCTTCCTTCTTCCGACTTCCAGGACACTGTTGATCACGCCGCCCTTTCCGGCGATCGTGTTTTTCACGAGCTCCATCGCCGAGGCGATGGCATCATCCTGAAGGCCGCCGTCAATGATGACGGTACATTCGTACTGTTTCAGTTTGTTCATAGCGCAATGGTTCTGTGATGACGGGAAACTGGCAAATGGCGGGGTACAGGTATTGCGCAATCCCTGGCCCACGGCTTCACGGTCGCCCGTGAACACCACCTGCTTTTTAGGACCTCAAATGTATCACATTATTTTCTTTTTTCCAACGGAGGGACGTGACGCGGAAAGCGTGACACGTGTTACGTGTCACGAATCTCAACCACCACCGGGGCGTGGTCCGAGCTGCGCTCGTCGAGCTCGACCGACGCGCCGGCAACCCTCGACGCCAGGCCCGGGGAGAGGTAGAAGCAGTCGATCCGCCATCCGAGGTTGCGCTCCCTTGCGAACTTCCAGTTGGGCCACCAGGTGAAGAGGTCCTTCCTGTCGGGGTTCAGGTCGCGCATGACGTCCCGGAGCCCGAGGTCGAGGTGGGCATCGATGGCGGCACGCTCCTCGGGCCTGAGGCCGATGGCGCCCGGCCTGTTCTGCGAACGGTGCACGTCCATGTCGCGCAGCGCCACGTTCATGTCCCCCGCGAGCACGACCTCCCGCCCGCCGGCGAGCAGGCCGGCGATGTACTCCCGGAGCGACTCAAGGTAACGGAGCTTGACCGCATAGTGCTCCGGGCCGTCGCCCCTCGGCACGTAGGTGCCGACCAGGGTGAGCCGCCCGCAGTGGAGCACCGCCGTGCGGTTCTCGACATCGAACCCCGGGATCTCCCATCCCGGCTCCGGGCAGGCCCCCTCACGCAGGAGGATGCCGACCCCGCTGTACCCTTTCCTGAACGACGAGCCGTTCCAGAACTTCCGGTACCCGTCGAGCCCCGTGACGCTCGCGGGAATCTCGGCTTCGAGCGCCTTGACCTCCTGCAGCACGACGATGTCGGGGCGGCTTCGCCCGATCCAGCCGCAGAGCGATTCGTGGCGGGCGCGGATGCCGTTGACGTTCCAGGAGGCGATCTTCACCGGCGGCACTGTTTGACGAGTTCAACGACGCGCGAGGCGACCCGCTCGGGAGTGATGTCATTCATGCAGCGGAAATGGCCCTTCGGGCAGGAGTCGCGGCCGATGTGGGAGCAGGGCCGGCAGGCGAGGCCTGGCGTCTCGAAAAGCTCGAACGGCGTACCCCAGGGCAGGAACCCGAACTCCTTCACCGACGAACCGAACAGCACAAGCACTTTGCGGCCGAAAGCCGAAGCCATGTGCATGAGGCCGGTATCGTTGCAGAGCACCAGGTCCGAACGTTCGAGCAGGGCCGCGCTCTGCGTCAGGGTGGCCAGGCCGGCCATGGAGCGGACCCGGCTGCGTACCGCTTGCGGCAGCAGGGCCATGATCCGTTCAGCTCCTGCGATATCCTCCTTCCCGCCGAGCAGGATTACCCGGACGGGCGTCTGCATGGCAACACGCTCGATCACCGCGGCGAAACGCTCCTCGGGGTAGCGCTTGGTGAAGTGGTTCGCCCCGAAACAGACGGCAAGCACCGGCACGGAACCTTTGAGCGTGCCCAGCGCGAAGTCCCGGTCCTCACGTGAGGGAAAAAGCGCGCACGGTGCCGTAACGGTCCCGACGAGCCCCTCGACCGCCTCGCCGTAACGCTGCACGACCGAGCGGTAGGCGTCGCCATACAGGTTCAGCTTCACGCGCACCAGAAGCAGCTTTTTCCAGTTCCGTTTCCGGTACCGCCGGACCGACCCGATGTCGAGGCCGCGAAGCAATGCCCGGGAGCGGCGGTTGTTCTGCAGGTCGACCGCAATGTCGTAGGCGATCCCCATGAGGCTCTCGGGAGTACAGACCGATGAAATGGCCGGGTTTCCGGCCAGCAGCGGCACGAAGGACGCTTTCGTGCAGAAATCGATGCGCGCGCCGGGGAAAGCCCTGCGCAGCTCCTGCACTACCGGAGTCGTCAGGACGACGTCCCCGATGGAGCTCAGGCGTACGACCAGGATACTCCGGATGTCGGAAGCCCCCGTCACGACCAGAACTCCCACCAAGCCTTGTAGCCCGCAGGCTTTTCGGGTTTGGCCGAACGCTCCAGCTCCGCAATCCGGCCAGCGGCCTCCGCGAGCAGCGTTTCCCTGCCTGGAGTCTCGCCTTTGCGTTCGGCGAGCATCTCGGAGGCCTTGCGGTATTCGGCAAGGGCATCCCGGTCGCGCCCGAGGCCGTCGAGGGAGAGCGCCCTGCTGAATACCGTCATGATCCAGAGCTTCCCTTCATCCTGGTTGAGCTCTCCCCGCCGGTTGAAATACTTCAGAGCCAGGTCGGCAGACAGGAGTGCCTCATCGTATGACCCGAGCCGGGCGAGGGCTTCGGCGAGCCCTGCATGGCAGAATGCGTCGAACCCGGCATGGTCGAACGCCTCTTCCGGTGGCATCCTCCGGGAGGAGTCCATGGCTTTGCGGCAGTCGGCCGCGGCCTCTTCGTAAGCGCCTTCGAGCAGGCGCCGCTGCGCATCGGCGAGCGCCATGTATGATTCAGCGACCTCTCTCAATGGTTTCATATACGCAACATCGTAAAGTGAACAATATGCCATCCAGCGTCAGAAGCCGGTCAGGGTTCCCGGACCTGCATCAATCGATCCAGCTCGTCGGGGAGCTCGGGACGGCCACGGCCGTTGAGCGCCGTGCCGATGACCTTCGCCTTCACGGCCGTCTTCAGGTCCGGCAGGCGGAGGATCTCCTGATGGAAGGCGAACTTGAGGGACGACTCGCGCACCATGTCCAGGCATACGGCGAACCGGTCGCCGCTCCGAAGAGGATACTTGTAGTCGAGCTCGGCACGGATCACCACGAGGTTGATCCCCTTCTCGGTGAACTCCCTGAAATCGATGCCGACCGTCTTCAGGTACTGGTGCCGCGCATGCTCGAGGTAGTTCTGGTAGACGCTGTTGTTGACGATTCCCTGCATGTCGCACTCATAGTCGCGCACCTCCATCTCGTACGAAAACGCGTATCGATCCTGGTTCATTGACCCGTGTTTAGGTTGCTGCCATCTCCGTGGCGGACAAAATAACATCCATCGCCGTGAAGAAGAAATGCGCCCAGTCCTGTCAGGAGCGCAGCTTCGAGATAAGTACCGGCAGGAACTGCTCCAGGTCGGCCGCCACCAGCAGGTCGGCAACCTCCGCGATCGGTGCGTCACGGTCGGTATTTATCGCGATCACGAAGCCTGAGCCCTTCATGCCGGCGACATGCTGGATGGCTCCCGAGACACCGCACGCCACATAGAGCGAAGGCGCCACTGTCTGGCCCGTAGAGCCGATCTGGCGGCCATGCTCAAGCCAGCCGGCATCGACCACGGGGCGGCTGGCCCCCACTTCGCCGCCGAGGGCTTCGGCCAGCGCCCTGACAAGTTCTATATGCTCCTGCCGCCCGACGCCACGTCCTGCACTGACGACCACCTCCGCCCTGGAGAGGTCGATCCCTCCGCCCGCCGGAGGCTCGTAGCGGAGCAGTTGGACGGAAGCCGCTTTTTCCGCTTCGAGTGGAAGGCAGCGGGGTTCGCCGCCGCGTTCAGCGTGAAACGCCCCCTGCCGGAGGGTCAGCACGGCACAGGGTGTCAGCGGCCTGACCGTCCGCCGCATCTTGCCGTTGCAGCAGCCTGTCACGAAACCGCCATCGCCGATGCCGGAAACCTCCGACACCTGCGCCGCCCTCATGGCCGCCGCAACCCTCGGCGCCAGGTCCCAGCCGTACGAGGAGTGCATGAAAACCACGTAATCCGGCCGTTCGGCCTCGACGGCCCGCAGCACCAGGCGCTTGTGCACGTCTGGATTGTACTCGCCGTACTCGCGGGCATCGGCGAAATGGAGCCTTCCGTCGAACCGCGGCAACTCTTCAGGATAGCCGACGAGCACCATGGATGACTCGGAACCGAGGGCCCGGGCGAAGCCGGGCAGTTCGGCGTAATCTGCGACGAGCCTCCCCTGCCGGCACTCCGCGACCAGCAATGCCTTCTTCATCGCCCACCTCCCCGGCGCAGTACGGCCGTCCGCTCGTCCAGCAGATCGATGACCCGTGCGGCAAGCCCGTCGAGCTCGCCTTCGAGCACCGTGCAGGCGCCGCTTCGCTCGTGGCGGGAAAACCCTGCCGTTGCGACAAGCGGAGCCTCAATACCGAGTTCGTCGGGAGTGAGGATGACCAGCTCCCTCCTTTTCGCTTTCAGGATGTTGGGCAGGGTCGGATAGCGCGGGTTGTTGAGCCCGAGCTGGCAGGTGACCAGCGCCGGGAGCTTCAGCCTGACGACAGCCTTCGCCCCGCCCTCGAGCTCACGCTCCACGGTCGCCGTGCCGCCGTCGCAGGAGAAGCCAACGGCGGTGGTCGCGCAGGACAGGCCCAGCAGCTCCGCCACGAGGACCCCCACCTGCGCCGAGCCCCGATCGAGCGACTGCATGCCGGTGAAGACCAGGCCGTACGCCCGTGACCGGGCATATCCGGCGATCATCGAGGCGATCTGCCAGGGATCCCGCTCCGCCGCCCCTTCGTCCCTGACGTGGACCCCGCGGTCGCACCCCATGGCCATGGCCTTGCGGATCGTCTCGATGACTCGGTCGGGGCCCACGGAGAGCACGGTAACCTCAGCCTCCCCGCCGAGCCGCTCCTTCAGCCGGACGGCCTCCTCTACAGCGAACTCATCGTAATCGTTCATGCGGAACGCCAGTCCGGCCTCGTCGAACCAGGTACCGGCGGCGTTCGGGTTGAAGCGGCCCTCCATGTCGGGGACCTGCTTGACGCAGACGAGGATCTTCATGCGCTCAGGAACACGATGTCGTCGGGGAAGTCGCTCAGCCGTTCGCCGCCCTCTTCGGTGACAACGAAGGTGTTCTCGATGCCGATGGCACCCTTGCCCGGGATCACGAACTTCGGCTCGACGGCGATCACCTGGCCGGCATGCAGCGGCATCTTGAACCCCTGCGCGAGCACCGGCAGCTCGTCGACCTCAAGGCCGATGCCGTGGCCGACGAACCGTGACTGCTCCCCGGGCATGCCCATGAAGTTGCCGCCGAGACCGGCTTTTTCGGCAATCGCCGCCGCCTGCAGGTAGATCTCCTCGCAGACCGCACCGGGCACCATGGCCCGCCGCACCGCCTCCTGGATTTCGAGAGCTATGTCAAACGCACGCTGCAATTCAGGATCGAGTGATCCGACCACGAAAATGCGGGTCATATCGGTGATATATCCGTTGAGGACGCATGGCACATCGATCAGCACCGGCTCATTGGCGCGCACCGGCTCAAGCGATGCGCCCTGGGGCGAAGCACTGGAAAGCCCTTTTCCCGTCACGGGACCATCAAAAAAACCGTATGTCGCAGCGCCGGAGGAAACCGCCATGCCTGCAAAAATCTCCTGATTGAATGCCCTCATCCGGAGAATACCTTCATTACCGGCCTTGCGAAGCCGATACTCGATCTCGGCAGCCAGGTCCAGTTCGCGCATGCCTGCCTTCAGGAACTGCGGTACCTGTGCAATGACCGACGAAAGGAGGGAGGCACTTTTCCGAAGCAGTTCAATCTCGGCCGGGGACTTGACCGACCTGATTTCCCGCACCATCATCGATATGTCGACAAAATTCCGGCCGGGCAGCACCTTGGAGTAGTAGGCCTGCTGCTGGATCGGCACGGCGTCGAAGGTCAGGCCGATGGTGGCCTGCACATCCCCGAACACCGCCGGCAGCTCCTTGCTGGAGGGAAACGGGCGGATATCGCCGAGCGGGCTCTCGGCCCTCGCCCTCGAGAGGCTCTTGCGCACCAGCAGTGTCGCCTCGCCCTGGGCGGGGACCAGGAGCGCCGAGTTCTGACGGGTGCCGGTGAAATAGTAGATATCGATCGGCATGAGCAGCAGGGCGGCATGCACCCCCTGGCCGGCAAGCCGCTCCTGGAGGCGCACGATGCGCCGGTACGATTCGTTTCGAGTCAGCATTGGCGTTGATGGTTCAGATCATTGAAAATGCGGGGGCAAGGGGACAAGGCCGGCACTGTGCGGACCCGTTCCTGAAGGCATTGCATTCCCTGTAGGTTCTCTGGAGTTCCGGAAAGCGGACTGCTTCACGGTATTCGACAAGATACGTTTTCCGGACCCATGCTGCCAACTACCCGCGGATCCTTGCGGCGACGATTTCAGCCAAATCCTGCGCCTTCATTCCGGCAACCGGGCCATCTGCGGCAAGTCCATCCTCGAACATAGAGAGGCAGAACGGGCAGGCGGAGACCAGGGTCCCGGCGCCGGTCTGCCTGGCCATCTTCACCCGCTCGGCGCTGATCCTCCGGCCGGTGCGCTCCTCGGCAAGGATCCGCCCTCCACCTGCGCCGCAACAGAAGCTGTCCGGGCCGTGAGGCGCCATCTCCGAGAGCGCTCCTCCCGCCGCCTTCAGCAGGCCCCGGGGTTCCGAATAGATCCCGTTGTGGCGGCCCAGGTAGCAGGAGTCGTGCCAGGTGCAGCCGAACGGTTCCGGTGCGAGTTTCAGCAGGTTCCGCTCAACGAGCGCGGCGATGAAGGTCGAGTGGTGCTCGACCGGCACCTCGAGGCCAAGGTCGCGGTACTCACGCCCCAGCATCGTGAAGCAGTGCGGGCAGGCGGTCACGATCCGCGTCACTCCGTATTTCCTGAAGGCGGCGATGTTCTCGCGGGCCTTCGCCTGGTAGAGGTACTCGTTGCCCATCCTCCTCGTCGGCTCCCCGCAGCACCGCTCCTCGGCCCCGAGGATGCCGACCCTGATGCCGGCAGCGGCGCAGATGCGGACGAAGCTTTCGGCAACCTTCCGGTTCCGCGGATCGAACGACGCGTAGCAGCCGGCGAAGTAGAGGATATCCACATTGCGCTCCTCCGCCATGACGCTGACCGGCAGGCCTACAGCCCAGCTCCCCCTCGACGCCGGGGCCACCCCGAAGGGGTTGCCGCTCACCTCGATCGCCGTGGTAGCCTTGCGCACTTCGTCGCCTGCGAACTCGCCCTCCATGAGGGTAAGGCTGCGTCGCATCCCGATGATCTTGACCACATGCTCAATATCGGCCGGGCAGATCTCCTGGCAGGCCCCACAGGTCGTGCAGGCCCATAGTGCGTCCCTCGTCACGTCGTCGACGATGCTGCCCGACGGCGACTGCGCAGCGGCCAGCCCGATCTGGCGGACGACCTTCATCGGCGACAGTGGCTTTCCGGTGGCCCAGGCCGGGCAGCGCTCCTGGCATCGCTTGCAGGCGGTGCAGGCATCGGCGTCGAACAGGTCCTTCCAGGTAAGCTCTGCGGCGTTCGCAGCCCCGAACCGCTCGATGCGCTCATCCTCGAGATCTATCGTGGCGACATCGCCCTGTCCCTCGAGGGGTGCCAGAAAGCTGTTCCCGCTCGTGGTAAAGAGATGGCGCAGTTTGGTCAGGGGTATCATGACCACGAAACCGAGTCCGAGCAGGAGATGGAGCCACCAGAGGCCACGGTGCAGCGACCGGACCGTGGCGTCATCCATGGAGGCGAACAGGCCGGCGGCAAGCAGGCCGACCGGAGACCAGAAAGCAAGGCCGTGGTTGTCACGAACTTCAGTGACGGCCATACGGCTTCCCTCGATCAGGAAGCCGGTCAGGAGGATGGAAAACAGCAATGCATGGACAAGCCCGTCCTCACGGGTCGTTTCAAGCCCGTCCGGCCGGATGACGAAACGCCGGACGAACAGGCCGCCCAGCGCCAGGATCGCCGTGATGCCGGCAAGGTCGAGCACCAGGGAAAAGAGCCGGTAGAAGAGACCCGTAAGCAGGTTGACGTGGAACAGGGGGGCGAGAATGTCCGCCTGGAGCATCACCAGGAGGGTGCCGGCGAACATCGCTGAGAATCCCCAGAACAGTCCAGAGTGGAACACGCCGCCGTCAGGCACACGCAATACCTTGCGCTGGGTCAGGGATTCTGAGATAAACCTGGTGAAACGCTCGCGGCGGCGGTCGAACCGGTCGAGCGGGCGTCCCTGACGCCAGACGCCGACCAGCCTGCGGAACCCCAGGACCATGGCGCCCGCCGCCGCCAGCGACAGCAGGTACATCACGGGAACCGCCCCGCTACCGACATTCCAGAAAATCTCCCTGCTTTCTTGCATACCGCCCGATAGGATTGACATCGACAGCCTGTCCGGCACTACCTGCTACTGGGTCCTGCGCCGGCCGGTTCAATCCTGAATATAGCGCATGGGGCGTGAATACGGATAGCTCCCGTCGGTCGGTTCAAGCATAACGGTAAAGTGCCGCCACCCCGGTCAGGCTCGGCATCTTTTCAGAAGGAAGCACCAGCACCTCGCCGCCGTTGTCGAGTACCAGCATGGCGAGATCCTCGAGTACGTCGCCCGCCGACACGTCGCCGGCCTTTGCGGGCACGATCCTGCCGGTCGCCGGCTCCAGCGAGCCCGGGTATCGCCGCTCGCTGTCGAGCAGCAGGGTCCATACGCGTCCGGCCCCTGCCGCCTTGGCGATCACGTACGGGTCGTCGTCGCCAAGTTGCTTCGAATAGTACTCCTCATATTTTGCCAGCATCTCATCAACCTTCATGCTCCATCGCGGCTCCAGCAGCTCCCATGCCAGCAAGCGCAGCTCTTCGCTTCCTGCCAGACGAGGGTCGATGCTGAGCCCCTCCTCGAGAAGGTGAGGATTGTGGCTCACCGCCCGGAACTCGCTCTGATGTTCCGGAAGGGCCGCCAGGATGAGGGGCAGCCCGGACGGCATCGAGTGCCACTCGGTGACCGCCCGGTCGACAACCCGGTAAAAGCGCTCGATATCCAGCTCCTCCTCGTCCCTGCGCGAACTGTGCCCATGCCGCATGGAGCCGGGGCTTCCGGCCACGCCGAAAGAGGCAACGGTCTGATGGGGCGGAGTCGTCTCGAATCCCAGCGCATCGACAAGTGTTTTCGGGACTCCCGCTGCCGGCCTGATTTCCTCGAGCCTGAACCGGTTGCCCTCGAACAGCCGGACATCGGTCCTGGTAACGGCAAGCACCTGGAACCGGTCTCCACTCTGGAAAAGACGGAGCAGGGGCTTGATGTGGAATTTTCCTTTTTCCGATACGCTGACCTGCGCCTCCACCGGCTCCTGCAGGTGCAGGACCTGGAAGTGGTCCGGGGACACGAATACGGCAACCCCGTCGAGCGTGTGCATCCAGAAATCGTGGTCGTCGATCATCGGCGTCAACCGGTCGATCAACGACTGGATGCCGCGCTTGCCGACAAGTGCGATCCCCTTCTCACGGGCTTCGGTCACCAGGTTCTTGAAGTGGAGCGCGTCCTGAAGATTTTCGGGATGTCGCCTGCCTGTAGGCATGAAGATTGAAATGCAGGGGGAGTCATGCTCTTTGAGCAGTCCAGCCGGAATACCAGTCGATTCGCGTTTCATGATGCACCTCCGAGGATAGTCGTTGCAGGGGGAACAGGTACAACCGAATGGAGGACACTAAGAACAACGGCAAAAAGGGGCGTGTAGTTCACGTGAACGAGGAGGAAGGATACAGCGTAAAGCAGGGTGCGGTGGGTCATAAAACAAAAAAGCCCGCGAAACTGCTGCGGGCTTTTCTGTATAAAAACTCGGCGACGACCTACTCTCCCGCAATAAAGCAGTACCATCGGCTCTCCTGGGCTTAACTACTCTGTTCGGAATGGGAAGAGGTGATCACCAGGGAAATAGTCGCCGTAAAA